>CAVVVW010000032.1:0-141426 GCA_963751775.1 uncultured beta proteobacterium | reverse complement strand
CGCAGCTCGAGGCGGTGATCAACGTCGACATCACGCCCGACGCCGCCACCCACACCCACCGCATCGGCCGCACCGGCCGCGTCGACGAAGAGGGCTGGGCCTTCAGCCTGGTCAGCATGGAGGAGATGGGCAGCGTGGGCAAGATCGAGCAGGCCGGCGGCTTCTCGTCGGAGTGGAAGAAGCTCTCGGAGCTGACGCCCGCGAGTGCCGAGCCCTTGCGTGCGCCGATGTGCACGATCCAGATCCTCGGCGGGCGCAAGGAAAAGATCCGCCCCGGCGACGTGCTGGGCGCGCTGACCAAGGACCTGGGCTTTGCCGGCACGCAGATCGGCAAGATCAACGTCAACGAGTTCTCGACCTACGTCGCCGTGGAGCGCGGCATCGCCGACGAGGTGCTGCGCAAGCTGGCGAGCGCCAAGGTCAAGGGCCGCAGCGTGAAGGTGCGCTTGCTCGAGGGCGATTCGGCACGGGATTGACCCCGGGCGGGGGCGGGCGTAAGAAGCAGGCCCGTGCCGCCGACTGCTTGCCGACGGCACTTTCGTCCGTCGCAGACAAGGAGATGCCATGACCGCATTCAATGTCGTTCGCTTTCGCGTCAAGCCGGGCCGCGACGAGGCTTTCATCGAGGCCCACCGCCGCGCCAACCGTGCCTTCAAGGGCATGCTGCGCGGCTCGCTGGTCAAGACCGGCGACCGCAGCTACTGCCTCGTCGGCGAGTGGGATTCGTTCGACAGCCTCGTCGCCGCGCGGCCGCAGATGGTCGGCGTGCTCGATACCTTGCGCGCCGAACTCGAGGACCTGGGCAACGGTCTGGGCGTCACCGATGCGGTCTCGGGCAACGTGGTGTTGGAGTTGAAGGCCTGAGGCCGTCAGGTCGCGCGCACCAGCTGGTCGCGCCGCGCCAGCCCTCAAGCGGCCAGCGCCTTCATCTCGGCGTACAAGTCGGCCTTGCCCTCGAAGCCGATGCCGGGCAGCTCGGGCAGCGTGACATAGCTGTTGTCGACCTTCACGCCGTCGGGAAAGCCGCCGTAAGGCTGGAACAGATCCGGGTAGCTCTCGTTGCCGCCCAGGCCGAGTCCGGCGGCGATGGCCAGCGACATCTGGTGTCCGCCGTGCGGCACACAGCGTGAAGGCGACCAGCCGTTTTCCTTCAGCATGTCGAGCGTGCGCAGGTACTCGACCAGGCCGTAGCTCAAGGCGCAGTCGAACTGCAGCCAGTCGCGGTCGGGGCGCATGCCGCCGTAGCGGATCAGGTTGCGTGCGTCCTGCATCGAGAACAGGTTCTCGCCGGTGGCCATCGGCTTGGCGTAGTGGTTCGCCAGCTCGGCCTGCAGCGCGTAGTCGAGCGGGTCGCCGGCTTCCTCGTACCAGAACAGGTCGTACTGCGACAGGGCCTTGGCGTATTCGATCGCAGTCTTCATGTCGAAACGGCCGTTGGCATCGACCGCCAGCCGCTGGCCGGGGCCGAGCAGTCTCAGCACCGCCTCGATGCGCTTGCAATCATCGGCCAGCGACGCGCCGCCGATCTTCTTCTTGACCACTGCGTAGCCGCGGTCGAGGTAGCTGCGCATTTCGCGCTCCAGGCCCTCGAGGCCCTGGCCCGGCCAGTAGTAGCCGCCGGCGGCGTAGACGAAGACCTTGCGATTCGCCTGCTTCACGCCGTAGCGCGAGCCGTAGCGCTCGGCCAGCAGCTGGAACAGCGGCTTGTTCTCGATCTTGGCCACCGCGTCCCATACCGCCATGTCGATCGTGCCCACCGCGACCGAACGCTCGCCGTGGCCGCCGGGCTTTTCGTTGTTCATCAGCGTGGCCCAGACCTTGTGCGGGTCGAGGTTGTCGCGCTCGCTGTCCTGCAGGCTGGCGGCCTCGGCTTCGAGCACGCGCGCAATGAAGCGCTCGCGCATCAGCGCACCCTGACCGTAGCGGCCGTTGGAGTTGAAACCGTAGCCGACGACGCGCTTGCCATCACGCACGACGTCGGTGACGACGGCCACCAGGCTCAGCGTCATCTTCGAGAAGTCGATGTAGGCATTGCGGATGTTCGACTTGATGGGGCGGGTCGATTCGCGGATGTCGATGATCTTCATGTGGTGTTCCGTGTCCGTTTCAGCGCGGCAGCGAGGCGCCGCCGCAGATGGCGATGTCCTGGCCGGTGATCGCGGCGGCGGCAGGCGAGAGCAGGTAGGCGACGAGCGAGGCGATTTCGTCGGGGCGGATCAGGCGGCCGATCGGCGGCAACACCGGTGCGGCGGCCTGGCGTGCCGGGTCGTCGGTCATCGCGGTCTGCGTCGCTGCGGGCGAGATCACGTTGACGGTGACGCCCGAGGCGATCAATTCCGCGGCCCAGCTGCGCGCCAGGCCGAGCAAGGCGGCCTTCGTCGCGGCGTACTGGCTGCGCCCGGCCTTGCCCTGTGCGACGCGGCTGCCGACGAGCACGACGCGGCCGTGGCCGCTGGCGGCCATTGCCGGCAGCAGCACGTCGGCGAGGCGCGTGACGGCCTCGACATGCAGGCGCCACATCAGCGCGCCGGCCTCGGCGTTCAACTGGCCGAGCGGGCCGACGCGCAGCACGCCGGCGGCGTGCACCAGCGCGCCGGCGTCGGTGACCTTCCTTGCCGCCGCCGTCGTGGCGGCGCCGTCGCACAGATCCACCTGCACCGCCTCGAAGCCGGCGCGCTCGATGGTCGGCGGCGAGACATCGAAGCCGCACACGCGCCAGCCTTGATCGAGCAAGGCCAGCGCGATCGCCTGGCCGATGCCTGAGCTGCTGCCGGTGACGACGGCAAGTTGCGTGTCACTCGGCACGGATCTTCCCGTCGGCAATGATCTTGCCGGTGAGGGCCATGTCGTCGTGCTGGAACTTGACGAAGTCGTCGATCGAGCCGGGCGTCAGCAGCAGGCCCTGCTGGGTCAGCTTCTCGCGCATGTCGCCGGCCAGGGCCTTGTTGACCTCGGCGTTCAACCTGGTGGCGATGTCCTTTGGCAGGTTGGCCGGGCCCCACAGCCCGTACCAGCTGTAGAACTCGAAGCCGGGCACGGTTTCGCCGACGGTCGGCATGTCGGGCTGGTTCGGCACACGGGCCTTGGAGGTGACGCCGATGACCTTCAGCTGGCCGGCCTTGGCGAAGCCCGCCGAGCCGAGGATCGGGTCGATGAAGGCATCGATCTGGCCGCCGACCAGGTCCTGGTAGGCCGGCGCCGAGCCCTTGTACGGCACGATGACGTAGTCGAGGCCACCGGCGCGCTTGAGCAGTTCGGTCGACAAATGCCCGGCCGAAGCCGCCGAGCCGATCGCGAAGGTCATCTTGCCCGGATTCGCCTTGGCGTAAGCCAGCATGCCCTTGACGTCGGAGAACGGCAGCTTGTTGTTGACGGCGATGGCCAACGGCGCCTTGGCCACCAGGGCCACGGCGGTGAAGTCCTTGGCCACGTCATAAGGCGGGTTCTTCATCGTCGCCGGCGTGGTCGTGAAGGCCGAGGCGTTGAAGAGCAGGGTGTAGCCGTCGGCCGGGGCCTTGGCCACGGCGATGCCGCCGATCGTGCCTTGGCCACCGGGCCGGTTCTCGATGACGAAGGTCTGGCCCATCTGCTCGCCCAGGCGCTGCGCCAGCATGCGGCCGACCACGTCGAGCGTGCCGCCGGGCGGGAACGGGATGATCACCGTGACCGGCTTCGATGGGTAGGCCTGGGCCCAGGCGCCTGCGCCAAGGGCGAGCAGGGCGGCTGCGAGGGTCGAGCGGAGGAAGGTCTTGCGTTGCATGGTCGTTGTCTCCTTGGGGTGTCGTGACTCAGCGCTTGAGCAGGCCGGCGTTGGCGACGGCAGCGCGCAGCGCAGCCATCTCGGCATCGTTCGGCGCTTCGGTGGGCGGGCGCACGGTCGGCGAATCGAGCACGCCCGCCAGGTACATGCCCATCTTCATCCGTGCATGGGCCTCGCCGGTCGGCTCGCCGCCGCCGTAGACGGCGTCCTTCAGCGGCGTGATCACGTCCTGTACCGCCATCGCGCGCTTCAGGTCGCCGGCCTTCACCGCCTCCCACAGGTCGTTGATCAGGCTCGGGATGAAGGTGGCGAAGCCGACCAGCGCGCCGTCGACGCCCTGCACCATCGAGGCCAGCAGGTACTCGTCGTGGCAGGTCAGGATCACCTTGGACGGATCGGCGGCACGGATCGCCTTGATGTCGGCGGCGTACTTGTTCATGTCGCGCTGGCCGACCTTGAAGGCGGCCACGTAGGGCAGCTTGGCCAGCTGGGCCAGCGTCGCCGACGAATACGAGGCGCGTGTCCAGGCCGGGTAGACATGTGCCACCAGGTCGAGGCCGGCCGTGGCGATGGCCTCGAAGTAGTCGGTCACGTGGTCGGGCCGGAAGCCGAAGCGCAGCCAGTGGTGCGGCGGCATCACGTCCAGCGCCTTCGCGCCGGCCTCGCGCGCCATCGACGCATGCTCCTTGGCGTCGCGGATGCCTTCGCAGACGATCGACGAGATCACGGGCAGGCGGCCCTTCAGCTCGTCGGCGACGATGCGGGTGACCTCGGCGCGCTCGCGCGGCAGCAGCGAGAACACCTCACCGGTGTGGCCGTTGGTCATCACCGCGACGACGCCCGGCTGGGTGGCGAGCCAGGAGGCGTGCTTGCGCAGCGCGGGTTCGTCGATGCGGTAATCGCTGGTGAAGGGGCAGGCGATCGCGGGGATGATGCCGCGGTAGTTCTGGATCGTGGGCATGGGGTCTCCTTGTTTGACAATCGGCCCGCAGCGCGCTTGGCGGTCGGGATGCTCGATGGCGAAATGTTCGTCGACGTGCTTGCGAATGGCCAATGCTGCTTGAGCCTTCTTCCATGCCCTCAAAGCACCGAATGTTTGCCCCTAAGCTCACCTCGCTCGCGCTCCCCCAGGGTGACGCAGGCCGCCCATGGGACGGCCCGGCAGGAGGCCTGACATGAACCTGATCTGGTTGGACGACTTTCTGGCCCTGGCCGCAACGGGCAACTTCTCCCGCGCGGCCGAAGAACGCCACATGACGCAGCCGGCCTTCAGCCGCCGCGTCCGCGCGCTGGAAGAGTGGCTCGGCGTGGTGCTGTTCGACCGCACGACGCATCCGGTGACGCTCACCGAGGCGGGGCTGTGGTTTCGCAGCGTGGCGCAGGACACGCTGGCCCATGTGGCCCGCCTGCCGGACCAGGCGCGCGCCGTCGTCGACGCCAGCGCCGCCACGCTGCGCATCGCGTCGACCCACGCCCTGTCGTTCACCTTCCTGCCGGGCTGGCTGCGCAGCCTCGAGTCGCACCTGGTCGTCGGGCCGATCCAGCTGATGTCCGACGTGATGCAGCAATGCGAGGCGCTGATGCAGCAGGGCCGCGCGCAGTTCATGCTCGCCCATGCCCATTCCGAGGTGCCGAGCCGGCTCGATCCCGCCGCCTACGCGTCGACGGTGGTCGGCCACGACGAATTGATCCCGCTGTCGGCGCCCGACAAGGCCGGGCAGCCGCGCCATGCCTTGCGGCCAGGCACGAAGAGCCCGGTGCCGATCCTGGCCTACAGCGCGGAGTCGGGCATCGGACGCCTGGTTCGTGCGCTGCGCGGTGGCGCTCTCGACGGCCTGCATGCCCAGCCTGTCGTGACGGCGCACCTGGCCACTGTGTTGCGCACGATGGTGCTCGACGGCCGCGGCGTGGCCTGGTTGCCGCGCAGCCTGGTCGTCGACGAGTTGGCCTCGGGCCGGCTGGTCGGGGCCGGCGATGCGGCCTGGTCGGTCGCGGTCGAGATTCGGCTGTTCCGTCAGCGCAGCGCCGCGCCGCCCGCGGCCGAGGCGTTTTGGCGCGCCGCCGTGGAGGCCGATGTACCGCCCGCCGCCTGAAACGGGAACGCCTGCATGCCGCCGGCGCAACTTGCCCGCACGCTGCGCCGTGCCCGCGCCGCGGCGCCGAGCCGCGCTCAGCTCGGGCGCACCAGCTGGTCGCGCCGCGCCAGCGCCGGAAACCATCGCCACCACAGCAGCGCGATGGCGATCGAGCCGGCGCCGCCGAGCACCACCGAACCCACCGGCCCGAGCAGCGCGGCGGTGGCGCCGGACTCGAACTCGCCGAGCTGGTTCGACGCGCCGACGAACACCGAGTTGACCGCGCTGACGCGGCCGCGCATGGCGTCGGGCGTCTCCAGCTGCACCAGCGACTGGCGCACGACGATGCTGACCATGTCGGCGGCGCCGGTGACGGCCAGCGCCAGCATGGCCAGCGCGAACGAGGTCGAGACGCCGAACACCGCGGTGGCCGCGCCGTACACCGCCACCGCCCACAGCATGCGCGGCCCGGCGCGGCGCGTGATCGGCCAGCGCGTCAGCGCCAGCGACATCGCCAGCGCGCCGATCGCGGGCGCGCCGCGCAGCAGGCCCAGGCCCCAGGGGCCGACGTGCAGCAAGTCCTTGGCGAACATCGGCAGCAGCGCCGTCGCGCCGCCCAGCAGCACCGCGAACAGGTCGAGCGAGATCGCGCCCAGCACGACCGGGTTGCTGCGCACGTAGCTCACGCCGGCCAGCAGCGTCTGCCAGGTGGCGCGCTCGCGCGGCGGCGGGCGGGCGTGATTCACGCGCAACAGCAAGACGGCCGCGACGGCGAACAGCAGCGTGCAGGTGGCGTAGACGGTGGTGGCGCCGGCCACGTAGAGCAGGCCGCCGATCGCCGGCCCGGCGATGATGGCCAGCTGCATGCCGGCCGCGCTGAAGGCCAGCGCGCGCGGCAGCAGCGCCGTCGGCACCAGCAGCGGCGTCAGCGCCTGCTGCGCCGGCATCTGGAAGGCCTTGGCCGTGCCCAGCACGACGGCCAGCGCCAGCAACAGCTCGCGCTGCGGCCCGCCGGCCAGGGGCGCCAGCGCGAGCACCAGCGCCACCGTGGCCTGCACGCCGACGCAGGCTGCCGCCACGCGCGCGCGGTGATGGCGGTCGACCACGTCGCCCGTCACCAGCACCAGTGCCAGCGCGGGCAGGAACTGCAGCAGACCGACGAGGCCGAGGTCCCAGGCCGAGCCGGTCAGGTCGTACATCTGCCAGCCCACGGCCACCATCAGCATCTGGCTGGCGCAGGTGTTGGCCAGCCGCGCCCACCAGAAGCGCAGGAAGTCGCGCTGCGGGCGCAGGACGGCCGGGATCACGGGTGCGGCCGCACCCACGGCCCCCGGCCAGGTGTGCTGTAGCGGACGGGCGGCGGACCGGGGGGATGCATGGGGCGGCGGCGCGGCGGGGCCGCCGATTGTGCCGCCCCGCGCTCAGTCAGCCGGCCCGCACCTCGATGCGCCGCGGTTGCGCGTAGGCCTGTTTCGGGATCCGCAGCGTCAGCACGCCGTCCTTCAGGTTGGCCTCGATCTTCTGCGAGTCGAGTTCGCGGCTCAGCGTGAAGCTGCGCCGGAAACGCGGCACGCGGACTTCCGCATACACGGGCTCCAGCCCTTCGGGTGTCTGCGGCTCCACGCGGCCTTCGATCGACAGCGCGTCGCCTTCGACGCGCAATTCCAGGCGCTCCTTCGAAACGCCCGGCATGTCGGCCAGCAGCGTGATGCCCGCGGCGTCCTCGAACACGTCGACGGCCGGCAGCGCGGCGCGCTGATCCTGCTCGCGTTGGTCCTTGCTCAGTGCATTGCTCATCATCGATCTCCTTGCATGCGCCTCACTGCACCGTGATGCGCTTGGGTTGGGCGGCTTCGCGGCGTGCAATGCTCACCTGCAGCACGCCATCCTTGTAGCTGGCGCGCACGCTCGCCGGGTCGACGTCGTCGGGCAGCGAGACGGCGCGCAGGAACGGCCCGCTGTCACGCTCCTGCGTATAGACGGTGACCTTGTCGTCGTTCTGCGGGATCGCCGAAGCGCGTTCGCCGGCGATGCGCAGCACGCCGCGGTCGAGCGTGACCTCGATCTTCGAAGCGTCCAGGCCCGGCGCGAAGGCATACACCTCCACGCTGTTGGGCGTGCGCCCGACATTGATGGCCGGCAAGGTACCGGCCGCGACCGAGCGGATGCTGCTGGCCAGGGCCGGGCCGCCGAACACGTCGTCGAACTCGCGGCGCAGGCGATCGAAATGGCCGAACAGGCTACTCGGGTAATTGAGCATCGATGCGTACATGGCATGTCCTCCATTCAGTTAGAGCACCGGCCGGATCCACGCACCGACCGGCTCAAACCGACAGATGGGAGCCGTCGCGGCGGTTTCAAGGGCGCGGCGCTGAAGGACGGCGCCCGGCATGGCCGCCACCGCGGGGCGCCGATGAAACCTCGGTGCTAGCGCGCCCCGCGTTCGAGCATGCGGCCGGCGCGGGCCAGCACCGCGCCTTCGCCGCCGCCGCGGTAGGCCAGGCGGCCGTTGACGAAGACGGCAGTGATGCCCAGGCTGGCGCTGATCGGCCGGTCGTAGGTGGCGGTGTCGGCGATCAACGCCGGGTCGAACACCACCACGTCGGCCATCGCGCCGGCCTTGAGCAGGCCGCGGTCGGCGATGCGGAAGTTGCGCGCGGTCATGCCTGTCATCTTGTGCACCGCCTGCTCCAGCGAGAACAGCTTGCGCTCGCGCCAGTAGCGCGCGAAGACGCGCGGGAACGCGCCCCACAGCCGCGGGTGCGGGTGGCGGTCGTGCGGCAGGCCGTCGGAGCCGATCATCGTCAGCGGGTGGGCGATGACGCGCTCGACGTCCTCCTCGTTCATCTGGAAGTAGCAGGCGCCGCCGGGCATCAGGCGGCGGCAGGCCGTCTTCTGGTCGACGCCCCATTCGGCGGCCACGTCGGCCAGCATGCGACCGGTGACCTCGGGGTGGGTGTCGCTCCAGGTCAGCATGACGTCGATCACGCCGTCGACCAGGTCTTCGCGCAGCACCGTCGAGCCGGCGACGTACGGGTAGACGTCCATCGCGATCGCCTGCCGCGCGGCCGAGCGCCTCGATCAGCGGCAGTGTCTCGCGCGTGCGGCCCCAGTTGGCCGGGCCGGCGCACTTGTGGTGCGAGATCACCAGCGGCAGGCCGGCCGCGAAGGCGCTGTCGCCGGCTTCGTGCAGGGCCTCGATGATCTGCGCCATCTCGCTGCGCAGGTGCGTGGCGTAGACGCCGCCGTGGCGCGCGACGATGCGCGCCAGGTCGGTCACCTCGTCGGCCGGCGCCGCGTACGCCTCTTCGTAGAACAGGCCCGACGACAGGCCGAACGCGCCGTCGGCCATGCAGGCTTCGAGCAGCGCGGCCATGCGCGCGCGCTCGTCGGCGCTGGCCGCCCGCGTCAGGTCGTGCACGGTGGCAAAGCGCAACGTGGTGTGGCCGATCAGCGCGGCCACGTTGAGCGCCGGTTGCGCGGCCGCGACCGCATCGCGGTAGGCAGCCAGCGTCGGGTAACGGAACGACTGCACGCCGAGCAGGTTGAGCGGCGGCAGCGCCGCTGCGGTGACATAGGGCGCGAGCGAGATGCCGCAGTTGCCGGTGACCAGCGTGGTGATGCCCTGCGAGATCTTGGGCAGGTAGGCCGGGTCGCGCAGCACGATCGCGTCGTCGTGGGTGTGGGCGTCGATGAAGCCCGGTGCGATGACGCGGCCGCGGCAGTCGATCACCTCGACCTCGGCCAGCGCCAGGCCCTCGGGCAGGCGCTGGCGCAGCCCTTCGCCGAGGCGGGCGATGCGGTCGCCGACCAGCAGCACGTCGCCCGGCCACGACGGGCCGCCGCTGCCGTCGACGACGAGGCCGCTTTCGAGGAGGATGGGTGGGTGGTTCATTCGTCGCGCATCGCGTCGGCTTGTGGCGTGCCGGTGTTGCCACTGTCCCAGCTCTGCAGCGGGTGCGCGCGCACGTCGATCCCGTGCCGCTGCAGCGCGGCGTGCACGACCTGAAGGCGTTGCACCGCGGGATCGCCGCGGCGTTGCGCGACCAGCACGGTAAGGATCTCGATCGCCGTCAGGTGCGCCAGGTAGGCGTCGATGCCGACGTGCATCACGGCATCGTCGGGCACGTTGCAGAGCAAGCAGGATGTCCGTGCGATCGGCCAGCGGGGTGCCGGGTTGCGTCAGCGATACGACCTTCGCGCCCTGCCGGCGCGCGATGTCGACGGCGTCGAGCAACGACGGCAGACCGCCGACGTGCGAGATCGCAGATCACCACGCCGCGCGGCGTCCTGCGCGGCCGCTGCGACGCGCTGAAAGTGGTAGTCGAACCAGGCATTGGCCGACAGGCCGAGCCGGAACAGGCGGGCCTGCAGGTCCTGCGCCATGAACCAGGACGTGGTACCGGTAGCGAAGAGATCGACGTGGCGCGCGCCGGCGATCGCGGTCACGGCGGCTTCGAGGGCGGCGATGTCGAGCTGCGTGCGCACGCCGGCCACCGAGGCCGCCGCGCTGCGGGTGACCTTGGCGACCACTTCGTCGACGCGGTCACCGATGTTGACGCGGCGGTGCAGCGGCGAGCCGCCGAGCGCGAGCTCGTGCGCCAGCGCGAGCTTGAACTCGCGCAGGCCGGCGAAGCCGAGGTCGCGGCAGGTGCGCATCACCGTCGGCACCTGCTGCCGGCACGCTCGGCGAGCAGATCGAAGCTTTCGGCTGAGCACGCGATCGGGGTCCTCGAGAATCAGCGTCGAGGATGGCGCGCCGCGCGGCGGGCGCCTTGTCGCGGACTTGCGCGACGCGTTGCAAGCAGGCCATTGCTGCCCATGCGGTGCGATCAGAAGTGCATCGACGCCGCGTCGACGACGCGGTAGTCGTCGTCGACCATCGGCATCCAGTGCCACTTGTCGAAGGTGGTGCAGGGGTGCGAGATGCCCAGCACGACGCGCTCGCCGACGGCCGGCGCCTGGCCGGCATCGGCCGCATCCCAGCGCAGGTAGGCATGCTGGTCGTTCAGGCCGGTGACCTTCCAGCTCGCGGGCACCGCGCGCGTCGCCGTCGCACCGCGCGCGGCGCGGGCGAACGGGATCGGCATCTCGATGTCGAACGACAGATCGCGCCGGCCGGCCGCGAGGATCGCCAGCCCCGGCTCGGGGCAGGACTGCACCAGGGCCCACACCTCCAGCGCCGGGCGCAGGCTCTCGCCGCGCGCGCAACCCAGGCGCGACTCGACGACGTTGACGAAGCGCTTGTAGTTGCCGTGATCGTGGGTCACGTAGCAGCCCGAGCGCAGCAGGCCGCGCACCGGCCGGCCGAGCGTGGGCTTCAGGCGCGTGGCCACCAGGTCGAAGATCGCCGAGCCGCCGGCCGACAGCAGCACCTCGTCGGTGTCGAACAGGCCGTGCGTGTCGCAATGCCGGGCGATCGGCTTCGACGCGGTCCATCAGGGCCTGCGCGTAGGGCGCGTCGGCTTCGCTGCTGCCCTTGGCGCCGAGGCCTTCGTAGCACTCGATGCCGACCAGGCTGACCGCCGTGCTGGCGTGCAGGCGCGCGCGCCAGCGCGAGGGCCTCGTCCTGCGTGCGGCAGCCGGTGCGCCCGCCGGCGATGCCGATCTCCAGCATGACCTCGAACGGCACGCTGCCCGGATGCCGTTCGGCCCAGGTTTCGATCAGTGCGAGCTGCGCCGGCGAATCGACGAGGAAGGCGACGCGCAGGTCGGCGTGCTCGCGGCGCAGCATCTGGATGATTGCCGAGGTCGGCGTCGGCCAAGCACCTGGTTGGCGATCAGCGTGCGGCGCGCGCCGGCCGCCACGCCGACGCGCGAGCTGGTTCACGGTGGCGAACGTCAGGCCCCAGGCGCCGGCGTCGAGCTGGCGCGTGAAGAGCTGCGGCGACATCGTGGTCTTGCCATGCGGCGCCAGGTCGATGCCCCATTGCCGCGCCTGCGCGCTGCATCCAGGCCAGGTTGTGTGCGAGCGCGTCGCGCTTGAGCACCGCCAGTCGGCAGCGGCAGGTCGCCGGCCAGCACGTTCCAGCCGGCCTGGCCGATCTGCGCTGCGGCGCAGCGCGGGCATGGTCGTGCGGGAAGCCCTTGAAGCCGGGGCCGATGAGCGGGTCGAGCAGGTCGTTGGTGTTCATGGCGTGGCGGTGATCAGCAAGTCCTTGCGCATGCAGGCCGAGAAGCGGCCGGGCGCACTTCGTCCAGCGTGGGCATCGTCTGCGCACAGGCGGCGATCGCATGCGGGCAGCGGGTGCGGAAGACGCAGCCCGAGGGCGGGCTCATCGGGCTCGGGATGTCGCCCTGCAGCGGCACGCCCACGCTCTCGATCAGCGGGTCGGGCTTGGGGCTGGCGGCCAGCAGGGCCTGCGTGTAGGGGTGCAGCGGGCGCTCGAACAGCTCAGCGGTCGGCGCGACCTCCATCACATGGCCGAGGTAGAGCACGACGACGCGGTCGCACAGGTACTCGACCACGTCGAGGTCGTGCGAGATGAAGAGCATCGTCAGCGACAGGCGCTCGCGCAGGTCGGCCAGCAGGTTGATGACCTGCGACTGGATCGACACGTCGAGCGCCGACAGCGGCTCGTCGGCGACGATGAACTCGGGCTCGACGGCCAGCGCGCGCGCCACGCCGATGCGCTGGCGCTGCCCGCCGGAGAACTCGTGCGGGAAGCGGCTGGCGTGTTCGGGTCGCAGGCCGACGGTGTCGAGCAACTCGGCGATGCGCTTGTCCTGCGCGCCCTTGCCCTGGTGCAGGCCGTGCGTCGACAGGGCCTCGCCGAGGATCGCGCTGATGCGCATCTTCGGGTTCAGGCTGGCATACGGATCCTGGAAGATGATCTGCAGCTTGCTGCGCAGCTTGCGCATGCGCTCGCTGGACAGCTTGCCGATGTCTTCGCCGCGGTAGAGCACCTGGCCGGCGGTGCAGTCCAGCAGGCGCAGCACGGTGCGGCCGATGGTGCTCTTGCCCGAGCCCGACTCGCCGACCAGGCCGAGCGTCTCGCCGCGGCGGATCGCGAACGACACGTCGTCCACCGCGCGCACCGGCTGGTCCTTGCTGCCGAAGTAGCGCTTGAGGCCGCGCACTTCGATCAGCGGCGGATCGGCGCTCGCGGCCAGCGTGGTGTCCATGCTCAAGCTGCCTTCGTCGCCGGGCCAGCGGCCGGCACGTGGACGCAGCGCGCCTGCCGTGCGTCTCCGGTCTCCACCAGCGGCGGCATCGCCTGCGCGCAGCGCGCCTCGGCCTGGTCGCAGCGCGGTTCGAAGGCGCAGCCGGGCGGCGGCGCGAGCGGGCTCGACACCTGGCCGCGGATCGCGAACAGGCGCTTGGGCCGCGGCAGCCCGGCCGCGTGCGCCTTGCCCGGCAGGCAGGCGAGCAGGCCCTGCGTGTACGGATGCCGCGGCGCGGCGAACAGCGGGCGCACGGGGGCCGCCTCGACGATGCGGCCGGCGTACATCACGGCGACGTCGTCGGCATGGTGCGCCACGACGCCGAGGTTGTGCGTGATGAACAGGATGCTCATGCCGGTTTCGGTTTGCAGGCGGCGCATCAGCGCCAGGATCTGCGCCTGGATCGTCACGTCGAGCGCGGTGGTGGGCTCGTCGGCAATCAGCAGCGTCGGGTCGCAGGCCATCGCCAGCGCGATCATCACGCGCTGGCGCATGCCGCCGGAAAGCTGGTGCGGGTACTCGTCCAGACGCTGCGCGGCGGCGGGGATTTCCACCAGCTCGAGCATGCGCAGCGCCTCGGCGCGGGCTGCGGCGCGGTCGAGGTGCTTGTGCAGGCGCAGCGACTCGGCGATCTGCTCGCCGACGCTGAACACCGGGTTCAGGCTCGTCATCGGCTCCTGGAAGATCATCGCCACCTCGTTGCCGCGCAGCGCGCGCATGCGCGGCTCGGGCAACGAAAGCAGGTCGAGCGTGGCGCCGGCGCGGTCGACGAACAGGGCTTCACCGCTGACCTGCGTGGCGGCGGTGCGCGGCAGCAGGCGCATCAGCGTCAGGCTCGTCACCGACTTGCCCGAGCCCGACTCGCCGACGATGGCCGTGGTCTTGCCGGCGCGGATCGCGAAGCTGACGTCGGCGACCGCATGGACCCGGCCGTCGTCGGTGTCGAACGACGTGCTGAGGTGGCGGACCTCGAGGCGGTTCACATCGATTTCCGCAGGCGCGGGTCCAGCAGGTCGCGGATGCCGTCGCCCAGCAGTTGCAGCGACAGCGCGGTGACGATGATGGCCAGGCCCGGGAACAGCACGATCCACAGCGCCTGGTGCGCGTACTGCTGGCTGCCGGCGACCATCGTGCCCCAGGTCGGGATCTCCGGCGGCACGCCGACGCCGAGGAAGGACAGCGCCGCCTCGGCCAGGATGGCGTAGGCGAAGATGAACGAGGCCTGCACCAGGATCGGCGACATCAGGTTGGGCAGCACGTGGCGCCAGAGGATGCGCACGGTCGAGACACCGACGCGCGCGCGCCGCTTCGACGAACAGCAGCTCGCGCACCACCAGCGTCGAGGCGCGCACGACGCGCGCGACGCGCGGCGTGTAGACCAGCACCAGCGCGAGCACGACGTTGAGCATCGACGGCCCGAGGATGCCGACCAGCGCGATCGCCAGCAGGATGTCGGGGAACGACATCATCGCGTCGACCACCCGCATGACCGGGGCATCGAGGCGGCGGAAGAAGCCCGCCACGAGGCCCAGCAAGGTGCCCGCGAGCACGGAGCCGAGCGCGGTCAACAGCGCGATCGTCAGCGAGTAGCGGCCGCCGAAGGCGATGCGCGCGAACAGGTCGCGGCCCAGTTCGTCGGTGCCGAGCAGGTGGGCCGACGAAGGCTGCGACAGGCGCTGGCTGACCGCGGTCTCGTTCGGATCGAAGCCGCTCAGACCCGCGAGCACCGCCAGCGCCACCACGAGCGCGAGCACGATCGCGGCGCCGAGCACGATGCGACGCCGGAACAGCTTGCGCAGCACCAGCGGAACAGCCGAGCGGACGCCGCGGAACCGGCTTTGCCGGGCCGCTGGCGGCGCCCCCCTGGGGGGGAGGCGACCGCAGGTCGCTTCGGGGGGGGTCACGTTCTCACCCGTGGATCGACCACCGTGTACAGCAGATCGATGGCGAAGTTGATGACCACGTAGATGACCGCCACCACCAGCAGCGCGCCCTGGATCACCGGGTAGTCGCGCCGGATCACCGCACTCACCACCAGGTTGCCGACGCCGGGCAGGCCGAACACCGTTTCGGTGACCACCGCGCCGCCGATCATCAGCGCCACCGTCAGGCCGATGACGGTGACGATGGGCACCAGCGCGTTGCGCAACGCATGCTTGAGCACCACCATGTTCTCGGAAAGGCCCTTGGCCCGCGCCGTGCGCACGTAATCCTCGCCCAGCACATCGAGCATCGAGGCGCGGGTGAAGCGGATGATCAGCGCCGAATTGAGCACGCCCAGCACGGTGGCCGGCAGCACCAGGCAATGGATGCGCGCGGCGAGCGACGCGCCCGGCTCGCCGTAACCCGAGACCGGGAACCAGCCCAGCGACACCGCGAAGATCTGCATCAGGACCAGTCCGAACCAGAAACTGGGCACGCTGGCGCCGAGCATCGCGAAGCCGGTGAAGACCTGATCGATGGCCTTGCCGCGGAACACCGCCGAGACGATGCCGCAGGGCACGCCGATCAGCGCGGCAATGGCAATCGCCATCAGCGACAGCAGCGCGGTCGGCTCGGCGCGCTCCCACAGCGCCTGCGTCACCGGCCGCTGCAGGAAGATCGACTCGCCGAGGTTGCCGTGCGCGAGTTCGCGCAGCCAGAGGCCGAACTGGACCGGCAGCGGCCGGTCGAGGCCGTAGACCTTCTGCACGCGCGCGATGTCCTCGGCGGTGGCCTGGTCGCCGAGCAGCACGGCGATCGGGTCGCCCGGCGCGGCGCGCGTGAGCACGAACACCAGCACGGCCACGATGGCCATGACGACGAGCACGCCGCCCAGGCGGGTGAGCAGGAAGCGCGCCATCCGCCGGGGCTCTTGGCGGTCAGCTCTTCAGGCTGGTGTTCCAGAAGAACGGGTAGGTGTACGGCGTGTAGCCCTGCAGCGACGGCGAGCGCGCCGACAGGCTCGCGAACTTGCCGACCTGGATGTAGGGCACCTCGTCGTACACCACCTGCTGCACCTTGCCCCAGAGCGGGCCGCGCTTGGCCGGGTTGGGTTCCTGGTTCAGCGCGGCGAGTGCGGCGGTCTTGGCCGGCGAACTCCACCAGCCCGGCGCGCCGTCGCCCAGTTGCGGCGGCGACAGCATCGGCTCGGGGAACAGGCCCGAGTGCGTGATGTAGATGTCCCACAGTTTCGGGTCGGCGCGGCGCTGCAGCAGCGTCGCCCACTCGACCACGTTCAGCTCGGCCTTGAAGCCGGCGCGCTTCAACTGCTCGGCCATGATCAGCGCCATGTTGTAGTGGAAGTCGTACTGGCGGCTGGTGAGGATGCGCACCGGCTCGCCCTTGTAGCCGGCCTGCTCGGCCTGGCTCTTCGACTTCTTGGCGTCGCGCTCGTTGTAGGCGCCGGTACCGGCGTCGGAATAGAACGGCGTGCCCTTCGGGAAGTGGTTGCCCTCGACGATGAAGAAGCGCGTGTCGCCGAAGCCGGCCGCCAGCATCTCGCCTTCGCCCAGCGCCGTCTGTACTGCCTTGCGCAGCGGCTGCTGAGTCAGCGGGCCTTCCTTGGTGTTGAACACGAGGTAGGGGAAGCCGAACGACGGTGTCAGCATCGGCACCGCCTTGCCGCCCGGCTTTCTCCAGGCGACTCGAGCGCCTCGATGGGCAGCAGGTCGGCGTAATGGAACTGGCCGGCCAGTGCGCCCTCGACACGGGTGTTGGCGTTGGGCACCGGCACGAAGCGCAACTCTTCCACCGTCGCCACGCGCTTGCCGCCGTAGCCGCTGGCGGCTTCCTTGCGCGCCACGTAGCCGTCGAAACGGGTCAGCAGCACGTACTGGTCGGGCTTGCGCTCCTTGAACTTGTAGGGTCCCGTGCCGACGTACTCGCGCAGCGGCTGCGCCAGCGTTTCCTTGGCCATGATGGCGGCCATGCCCGACGCCATGGCCAGCTGCGACAGCAGCGGCGCGTAGGCGTTCTTCAGGCTGATCTCCACATTGAGTGGGCCTTTGGCGGCAAGGTCGGCCACCTGTGCCGCGACCGACTTGCCGCGCGGCGAGACCTCCATCCAGCGCTTCAGGCTGGCCACCACATCGTCGGCGTTGAGCTCGCGGCCGCTGTGCAGCATGACGCCCTTGCGCAGGGTGATGGCATAGACCTTGCCGTCGGCGGAGATCTTGGGCATCGACTCGGCCAGCATCGGCACCAGCGCGGCCTTGGCGTCGAAGGTGTACAGCGGCTCGTAGACGTGCTGCATGATGATGCAGACCAGGTCGGCCGGGGTCGACTGGATGTCCAGCGTCGGAGGCTCGGCCACCATCGCCAGGTTCAGCGCCGATTTGCCGGTCTGTGCGGCCGCCGGACCGAAGCCGGCGCCGGCCGCGCCCAGTGCCAGCAGCGAGGACAGTGCGGTGCGGCGCTGCATGCGAACTCCACGCGTCATGGGAGGCTCCTCAATGAAGTTAAATTTCAGAGCAGGAGCCTAAATCTCATTGGATCAGCCGCTTTTCAGGATAAACCCGAACTGAAAGAGCTGGATTATGAAAATATATTTCATACTCTGCCGACCCGGCACCCTTGGAAGGGATCTTCATGACGCTGCAATATCTGGGCATTCCACCGCAGGCTTCGGACCGCCAGCCGCGCCCCTTCTCGCCGGCCGTGCGAGCGGGTGACTTCATCTTCGTGTCGGGCCAGGTGCCGGCCAACGCCGAAGGCGAGATCGTCGCCGGCGGCATCGAGGCGCAGACGCGCCAGGTGATGGACAACCTGCAGCGTGCCCTCGCGCTCGCGGGCGCGGGCTTCGACGACGTCTGCAAGTGCACCTGCTGGCTGCAGGACGCGCGTGACTTCGGCGCCTTCAATCGCGTCTACATGAGCTACTTCCCCAATGGCCGGCCGGCGCGCTCGACCACCGAGGCGAGGCTGATGGTCGATGCCAAGGTCGAGATCGACGTCGTCGCCTACAAGCCCGTAAGTCGCCTGAGCCGTCAGCGCAGCACGGCCACGCTCTTGACCTGGGCCCAGACGCTGCGGCCGGGTTCGATCTGCAGCGCCCTGCCCGAGCGCGCGGTGATGCGCGCCATCAGCAGCGTGCCGCCCGCATCGAGTTGCACCAGCCACTGCCCGGGCGTATTACCGGCGCTGACCTCGACCACACGCGCCGTCAGCGCGTTGAGGATGCTGCTGCCTTCCGGCGGGCGGTCCGACAGGCTGACATCGCTGGCGCGCACGCGCACCCGCACACGCTGGCCGGGGGCCTGGCTGCAGCGGCCGACCAGCAGGCTGCCGCCGCGAAAGTCGAGCCGGCTGAGGTGGTCGGCGTCGTCGTGCGCGGCGACGGTGGCGTCGATCACCGCGCCGGCGTCATCGGCGAAAGCGGCGGCCAGGTCCAGCCGGCTCAGCATCTCGTGCAGGCCACCTTGCGCCTGCACGCGTCCAGCGTCGAGCAGCACCAGGTGGTCGGCCAGGCGCGCGACTTCGTCGGCGGCGTGGCTGACGTAGAGCACGGGGATGTCGAGTTCGTCGTGCAGACGCTTGAGATAGGGCAGGATCTCCTGCTTGCGCGCCAGGTCGAGCGAAGCCAGCGGCTCGTCCATCAGCAGCAACTGCGGGCTGACCGCCAGCGCGCGGGCGATCGCCACGCGCTGACGTTCACCACCCGACAAGCCGGTCGTCGCTCGGTCGAGCAGAGCGCCGATGCCGAGCAACTCGATCGCCGCCGCTTGACCGTTCGCGCGCAATGCGGGCGGCACGCGCTTCAGGCCGTAATCCAGATTGCCGCGTACCGAGAGGTGCGCGAACAGGCTCGCTTCCTGGAACACGTAGCCGACGGCCCGGCGGTGCGTGGGTACGAAGATGGTCTGGTCTTGCCACACCGTGCCGTTCACCGTGAGCCGCCCCACTGGCGAGCGCTCGAGGCCGGCAATGCAGCGCAGCAGCGTCGTCTTGCCCGAGCCGGAGGCGCCGAACAGCGCCGTCACGCCGCGGCCGGGCAGCGCCAGATCGACATCCAGCGCAAAGCCGGCAAATGCCAGCGCGAAGCGGGCTTGGATGGCGGGCGTGCAGGGCGCGGTCATGGCCTGCGCCGGGCCGGATTGAAGGCGTAAAGCGCCAGCAGCACGAAGAAGCAGAACAACACCATGCCGGCCGAGAGCCAATGCGCACGGCCGTACTCGAGCGCTTCGACATGGTTGAAGATCTGCACCGAGACCACGCGCGTCTGGCCGGGAATATTGCCGCCGATCATCAGCACGACGCCGAATTCGCCGACGGTGTGCGCGAAGCCGAGGATGGCGGCGGTGACGAAGCCAGGCCGGGCCAGCGGCAATGCGACGGTGAAGAACCGATCCCAGGGGCTGGCGCGCAACGTGGCCGCCGCTTCCAGCGGGCGTTCGCCGATGGCTTCGAAGGCGTTCTGGATCGGCTGCACGACGAAGGGCAGCGAATAGAACACCGAGCCGACCACGAGGCCCCAGAAGGTGAACGGCAGGCGGCCGAGGCCGAGCGCCTGCGTGAGCTGGCCGACCGCGCCGTTCGGCCCCAGCGCCAGCAGCAGATAAAAACCCAGCACCGTGGGCGGCAGCACCAGCGGCAGCGCCACCAGCGCGCCGATCGGCGCTTTCAGCCGCGAGCGTGTGCGTGCCAGCCACCAGGCGATCGGCGTGCCGATCAGCAGCAGCAACGCCGTCACCACCGTGGCCAGGCGCAGGGTCAGCGCGATGGCGCCGAGGTCCGTATCGGTCAGTGCCAACGGCGGGCCTGCGCGTCAGATCCGGTAGCCGTAGGCGCGAATGATCGCCTTGGCCTTGTCGGACTTCAGGTACTGCAACAGGGCGACCGCGGCGGCGTTGTTGCGCGCGGCGGTGAGCAGCACGGCGTCTTGCCGTATCGGCTGGTGCAATTCGGCAGGGACCAACCACGCCGAACCCTCGCTCAACGCGCCGTCCTTCCAGACCTGCGACAGGGCGACGAAGCCGAGCTCGGCATTGCCGGTGCTCACGAACTGGAAGGTCTGTGCGATGTTCTCGCCCTGCACGAAGCGCGGTTCGAGCGCGCCGAGCAGACCGAGGCTGGCCAGGGTCTCGACCGCGGCACGGCCGTACGGCGCGGTCCTGGGGTTGGCCAGCGCCAGCTTGGCGAACGGCGCCGCCTTGAGCATGTCGCCGCGGGCATCGACGAAGCCCGCCTTTGCCGACCACAGTACCAGGCTGCCGATGGCGTAGGTGAAGCGGCTGGACGCGTCGGCCAATCCGTCCTGGACCAGCCTGGCCGGCGTTTCTTCGTCGGCCGAGAGCAAGAGCTGGAACGGGGCGCCGTTCCTGATCTGGGCATAGAAAGCGCCGGTGGCGCCGAAGGCCAGCCGCGCCTTGTGGCCACTGTCGTGCTCGAAGTCCGCCGCAATACGCTTCATCGGCGTGCTGAAGTTCGCGGCCACCGCGACGAGCACTTCTTCGGCCTGGGCTCGTGGCGCAAGGCCGCCGAGGCAGACGGCGAATGCGGCGGCGAAGAGTCGATGCAAGCACATGGGCTGGGCCTGGCTGAGGAAAGGGGCCGCGCGAAGGATATAGGAGGCCCGACATGCGCGAGGCGCTGCGGCCGCGAGCGTCGCCGACAATCCCGCGATGGCCCTGATCACGCTTTCCAATGCCCACCTCGCTTTCGGCCATGTCGCGCTGCTCGACGGTACCTCGTTCTCGCTCGAGGCCGGCGAGCGCGTCGCGCTGATCGGGCGCAACGGCACGGGCAAGTCGTCGCTGCTGAAGATCCTGGCCGGCCTGGAACGCGCCGACGACGGCGTGCTGCAGGTGCAGCAGGGCCTGCGCCGCACCTATGTGCCGCAGGAACCGCAGTTCGTGGCCGACGCCACCGTGTTCGAGGCCGCCAGCGAAGGCGCGGCCGAGGCGCGCGAATTGCGCGAACGCTATGAGCAGCACCGGGAGGGCGACGACCTCGACGCGCTGCAGACGCGCATCGAGCACCTGGACGGCTGGATGTGGGAGCAGCGCGTCGAGCAGACGCTGCAGCGCCTGCACCTGGACGGGCAAGCCCATGTACACACGCTGTCGGGCGGGACCAAGAAGCGCGTCGCCTTGGCGCAGGCGCTGGTGGCGCACCCCGATGTGCTGCTGCTCGACGAGCCGACCAACCACCTCGACCTCGACGCGATCGAGTGGCTGCAAGGCTTGCTCGTGTCGTGGAGCGGTGCGTTGCTGTTCGTCTCGCACGACCGCGCCTTCATCGATGGCGTGGCCACGCGCATCATCGAGCTCGACCGCGGTGTGCTGCGCTCGTACGCCGGCAATTACGCCAGCTATGAAGTGACGAAGGCGCGCGAGCTGGAATCCGAGGCCCTGGCCAGCGCGCGCGCCGACAAGCTGCTGGCACAGGAGGAGGTCTGGGTCAGGAAGGGCGTGGAGGCACGACGCACGCGCGCCGTCGGCCGCGTGGTGCGGCTCGAGCGGCTGCGCGAGCAGCGTGCGGCACGGCGCGAGTCGCTCGGCCAGGTGCGGCTGGAGATCGATGCCGGCGTGCCCAGCGGCAAACTGGTGGCGGTGCTCGACGACGTCTCGTTCCGCTTCGACGACCAGGGGCCATGGCTGATCGATCGCTTCAACGCCACCTTCCTGCGCGGCGACAAGGTCGGTCTGATCGGGCCCAACGGCGTCGGCAAGACGACCCTGCTCAAACTCATCCTCGGCCAGCTCGAGCCCACACGCGGCAAGCTGCGTCGCGGCAGCAGGATGCAGGTGGCCTATTTCGACCAGATGCGCGACGCGCTGGATCTCGAGGCCACGCTGGCCGACACCATCAGCCCGGGCAGCGAGTGGATCGAGTTCGGCGGCCAACGCAAACACGTAATGAGCTACCTGAACGACTTCCTGTTCTCGCCCGAGCGCGCCAACTCTCCAGTGCGCACGCTGTCGGGCGGCGAGCGCAACCGCCTGCTGCTGGCGCGGCTGTTCGCGCTGCCGGCCAACGTGATCGTGCTCGACGAGCCGACCAACGACCTCGACATCGACACCTTGGAATTGCTCGAGGAGCTGCTGCTCGGCTATACCGGCACGGCCTTCATCGTCAGCCACGATCGGCGCTTCGTCGATGCGGTGGTGACGAGCACGGTGGCCTGGGAGGGCGATCCGGCATTCGGCGGCAGACCGGGCCTGTGGCGCGAGTACGAAGGCGGCATCACAGACTGGCAGACGCAGCGCGCGCGTAGCCGGGTGGTGCTGCCCGCGCCGCCCGCCGCACCGGCCGCACCAGCGCCGCCGCCCGCCGCATCGTCAGCGCCGCGCAGCAAGCTCAGCTACAAGGCGCGGCGCGAGCTCGAGGCGCTGCCGGCGCGCATCGCTGCGCTCGAGGCCGAGCAGAAGATCATCACCGAGGCCCTTGCCGACCCCGCGCTGTACGCCAAGCAGCCGCAACGCGCGACCGAGTTGCACTCGCGCTATGCGCAGATCGACGAAGAGTTGCTGGCCGCGCTCGAACGCTGGGAAGCGTTGAGCTGAATCCGCGGTTCAGCTACGAGAACTGCCGAACCAGCTGTCGTTGGTCGCCACCGGGTGGGTGCGGCTGACGATCAACCCGCCCTGCAGGTACAGGGCGTTGAGCAATCGCATCGCGCGGCCGCGGTTCAGGCCCGGCCACTCGGACATCTCGCGCAGGTTGGCGCTTTCGCGGTGCAGGCGATTCACGGCGGCCTGGACCACGCCGGTCAACACCACGTCGCGCAGGTTCATGCCCATGGCGACACGGTAGGCGGCGGGGCCGGCGATCTCGGGCAGCAATTGTTCGCGTGAGCCGCGCATCGCCAGCTCCCAGGTGACGGGGCCCAGCGGCTGGTACAGGTGCGGCTCGCCGACCAGTGCGGCCTGCGGGTCGCCCGGCGCGCGCAGCACCGCGGGCTCGACACGCAGCACGCGCACCTCCGACAGGCGCTGGGCCAGGAACTCGTGCATCGGCAGCGGACAATGCGCCAGCCGCTCGGTCGGGAACACCGTCAGCGGCACCACGCGTGGACCGCACTGCAGGTAGATCGCCAGCGAGCGCGCATGACGCACGCAGGCGGCCATCACTTCGAGCATCTCGGTGTGACGGCCATCCTGCTCGAAGCGCAGCAGGTCCTGCAGCAGCGACGGGTTCAGCGACGACAGCCGCGTCAGCGACTCGTCGGCCCCTTCGCGCTTGAGCTCGTCGAGGTAGCGCTGGAATGCGCTGACGCGCATCAGTTCGGGCTCTCCCAGCGGCAGGGTGGATTCAAACGTCAATTACGGCAACTCCGGCGATCGCGCCTGTTGGCCACTGGTCCTGCTCCGATGGTACGCGGGCCAGGGGATTGGCGCAGCCCCGTGCTCACGTGTGTCTCGCAGCCGGTCGCGCGCTTCGCCCAGCGCGCGCCACAGACGCGGCTCTTGTGCGGTGGCGAAGTTGATGCGCATCAACGTGCTCGGACGCGGCTCGGCGTGGAACAGACTGCCCGGCGCCAGCAGCCAGCCTTGGGCATGCAAGCGAGCGGCCAGGCGGTCGACATCGACCCCGGTCTCGACCCAGCCGAACAGGCCCTGCGGCGGCGCGGCGAACGAGAACCCGGCGTCCTCGGCCAGCCGGACGCAGCGCTGGCGCGCCGCATGCAAACGCGTGACCACGCGCTCGGCGTGGCGACGCAACGAGCCTTGCTCGAGCATGATGGCCAGTGCGCGCTCGGGCAGCGACGGTGTGGACAGCGCGGTCAGCAGCTTGCGGTCGATGACGCGCTCGACCAGGGCCGGCGACGCGGCCAGAAAGCCAACCCGCCAGTTGGGCGTCAGTATCTTCGAGAATCCCGAGACATAGACCGTGCGTTGCAGCTGGTCCAGCGCGGCCAGTCGCGGCGCTTGCATGGGTGCCAGCCAGGCATAGGTGTCGTCTTCGACGATCGTCATGTCGTGCGCCGCGGCCAGTTTGAGCAGCTCGTGCGCCGCAGCCAAGGGCAGCGACGCACCGGTCGGGTTGTGCAACACCGAGACCGTGATGTACAGGCGGGGCTTACTGGCTGCGGGGCTGGCTTCGAGCCAGCGACGCAAGACCGCCAGGTCCGGCCCGGCCGGGCCGCGCGGCACCGCAGCGAGCTTGATGCCCATCTGCGTCAGGCGCGCGAATTCGACCGCCCAGCCCGGCTCGTCGACCAGGACCGTGTCGCCGGGGCTGAGAAACAGGTGCGAGACGATGTCCAGCGCGTGCGTCGCGCCGGCGGTGGTCACGATCTGCGCCGGCATTGCGCCGATGCCCAGCTGGCCCAGGCGCAGCGACAGCGCCGCACGCAGCCGCGCATCGCCGGCCGGCTCGCCATAGCGCAGGCTGGCCGGGTCGCGCGTGTCCTCGCTCAGCGCGCGGCGCATCGCGCCGTGCAGCAGCGGCAGGTCGAGCCAATCGGGGGGTAGCGTGCCGGTGCCCGGCGACAACGCCTTGCCGCCCTGGTGCTCGAACATGCCGCGCATCAGCGTCGTCACATCGTGCGGCGGCGCGCTGCGTGGCGTGGCGTCGTGCTGTCGCAGCGGCTCGACGGCAGCGCGCCCCGCGCGGACGAAGAATCCACGCTGCTGGCGTGCTTCGGCCAGGCCCTGTGCCTGCAGCAGATCGTAGGCCGCGACCACCGTGCTGGGTGCGAGCGCATGGTGCTTTGCCGCGCCACGTACCGATGGCAGCCGCGTGCCGGCGGCCAGCGAGCCGCTGCGGATGCGCTCGGCATACAGGGCGGCAAGTTGCTCGGCCAGGGTGGCCAGGGCACCGCGCTGCAGCGCCGGTTCGGGTGAAGGTGGGGTCATCTGTGCCGGTCGTAACAACGGTACAGGCAATGTCACGAGTGCGCAAAGTGTACTGCTTATGTACCGGTACCGACGCTAGACTGGCCGCATGACGCTCGCCGAATCCACCGCCGTGCCGCGCCATGGCCGCATGGACACGCTCGCTGCCGCGCCCGCGAACGGCGCCCGCGATCGCTCGCGCGGGCTGGCACTGGGCCTGCTCGGCGTGGTCATCTTCGCGATGACGCTGCCGATGACCCGGCTGGCGGTCGGCGATGCCACCGACGCGCAACTGCCCCCTGCTTTCGTCACCGCCGGTCGCGCCGGCCTGGCCGGGTTGCTGAGCCTGGCCTACCTGCGCTGGGTCGGCGCCGCGCGGCCGGCGCGCGAGCACTGGCGCCTGCTGGCGATCTGTGCACTCGGCACGGTGCTGGGCTTTCCGCTGTTCCTGGCGCTTGCGCTGCGCCATGTCGACGCCATGCACGCGGCCGTGATCACCGGCGTGTTGCCGCTGGGCACGGCGATGGCTGCGGCGCTGTGGCTGCGTCAGCGCGCATCGATCGGCTTCTGGCTCTGTGCGCTGACCGGCTGTGCGCTGGTGCTGGCCTTCGCGGTTCAACGCGGCCAGGGTGGCATGAGCGCGGACGACGGCCTGCTGCTGCTGGCGGTGGCCAGTGCGTCGATCGGCTACGTTGCCGGCGCGCAGGTCTCGACCAGGCTGCCCGCCGAGCAGGTGATCTGCTGGGTGCTGGTAATGTCGCTGCCGCTGACGCTGCCGGCGATGCTGGCCACCTGGCCGGCAGCGGCAGGCGCGGTGCGCTTGTCCGCCTGGGTCGGCCTGGCCTATGTCACGCTGTTTTCGATGTGGCTCGGCTTCTTCGCCTGGTACCGCGGCCTGGCGCTGGGCGGCGTGCTGCGTGTCAGCCAGGTGCAGTTGCTGCAACCCTTCCTGGCGCTCTTGTTCGCCGTGCCGGTGCTGGGCGAGCGGCTCGACGCCATGACCGTGGTCTTCGCGCTGCTGGTCATGGCGGTGGTGTTCGTCGGCAAGCACATGCCGCTGCGGCCGGCGGCTTGACACGCGCGAGCCGATCGACAATCACGCCAGGGCCGACCTGGCAACGCGAGGAGTCAGAGACCATGAACATCCGCCCACAACCGTTCACGCTGGCCCGTCGCGCCGAGCGCATGAACCCGTCGGTCATCCGCGAGATCCTCAAGGTCACCGAGCGGCCGGGCATCGTCTCGCTCGCCGGCGGCCTGCCATCGGCCGACACGTTTCCGGTGCAGGCCGTTCGCGACGCGAGCGAGAAGGTGCTGCGCGAAGCGCCGCGCGAGGCGCTGCAGTACGCTGCCAGCGAAGGCTATGCGCCGCTGCGCGAGTGGGTCGCCTCGCATCTGGATCGGCAGCACGGCATGCCCGTGCACGCCGACCAGGTACTGATCACCACTGGCTCGCAACAGGGGCTGGACCTCGCGGCCAAGGTGCTGCTCGATGTGGGTTCGCGGGTGCTGGTCGAGACGCCGACCTACCTCGGCGCGCTGCAGGCTTTCGCGCCCTACGAGCCCGAGGTGCAGGCGCTGGCGTCCGATCATGAGGGCCCATTGCCCGCCGCGCTGGCCGCGGCAGCGCCCGGGGCGCGTTTCGCCTACCTGCTGCCCAACTTCCAGAACCCGACCGGCCATGTCTACACCGAGGCGCGACGCGCGGCGCTGGTAGCTGCTGCACGCAGTGCCGGGCTGCCGCTGCTCGAGGACAACCCCTATGGTGACCTCTGGTACGACGCGCCGCCACCGCCGCCGCTGGCCGCGCGCTGGCCCGAGGGTGTGCTCTACCTCGGTTCGTTTTCCAAGGTGCTGTCGCCGGGCTTGCGCCTGGGCTACGTGGTGGCGCCTCCGGCGCTGTATCCGAAACTGCTGCAGGCCAAGCAGGCGGCCGATCTGCACACCTCGATCTTCAACCAGCGCATCGTCTACGAGGTGATCCGCAACGGCCTGCTCGACTCGCATGTGCCGACCATCCGCGAGCGCTACAAGGCGCAGCGCGACGCGATGCAGGTGGCGCTCGAAAACCATCTTTCGGGCATGGCGACGTGGCAGCGGCCGGTTGGTGGCATGTTCTTCTGGCTCGAGTTGCCCGCCGGGCTCGACGCGATGGCACTGCTGCCGCAGGCCGTCGAGGCCGGCATGGCCTTCGTCCCGGGCGAACCATTCTTTGCTTCCGCGCCACGGCGCAATACGCTGCGCCTGAGCTTCGTCACCGTGGCGGCAGACAAGATTGAGGCCGGCATCGTTGCACTGGCGGCGGTGCTGCGCCACGCGGAGGCACTGCAGTGACCGCCGGCGAGCGGCGCTTCACCCAGGTCGACGTCTTCACCGACCGCGCGCTGCTGGGTAATGCGCTGGCCGTCGTCCACGGCGCCGACGGTTTGAGCGACGAGCGCATGGCGGCCTTCGCGCGCTGGACCAATCTGTCGGAGACCACCTTCCTGCTCGCACCCACCGAGCCGGGTGCGGACTATCGCGTGCGCATCTTCACGCCGACGGTCGAGTTGCCGTTCGCCGGCCATCCGACGCTGGGCAGCTGCCACTCTTGGCTGGCCGCCGGCGGTCGGCCGCATTCGGCCGGTGAGGTGGTGCAGCAATGCGGCGTCGGCCTCGTGCGCATCCGGCGTGAAGGTACCCGGCTGGCGTTTGCGGCACCACCACGGCGGCGCAGCGGGCCGCTCGACGACGCCACGGTAGAGCGCATTGCAGGCTTCCTGCAGGTACCGCGCTCGGCCATCGTGGCCCACCAGCACTGCGACAACGGTCCCGGCTGGAAGGCGGTGATGCTGGCCTCGGCCGGCGAGGTGCTGGCCTTGCGGCCGCGGTTTGCCAGCGAGAGTGCGCTGGAGATCGGCGTGGTCGGCCCGTGCGAAGCGCCCGGCAAGGTCGGCGTCGTTGCGGCGTACGGTGCGGGCGCCGAGCCCGCATTCGAAGTGCGCGCCTTCTTTCCGGCGCCCGGCGGCGTGCTGGCCGAGGACCCGGTCACCGGCAGCCTGAACGCGGCCCTGGCGCAGTGGCTGATCGGCGACGGCCTTGCGCCGCCGCGTTACGTGGCCGCGCAGGGGGCCGCGCTCGGGCGCGCCGGCCGCGTGCACGTGGCGAAGGAAGGGCAGGAGATCTGGATCGGCGGCGACTGCGTGGCCGTGGTGCAGGGAACGGTGGCGCTTTGACCGCGCCGCACGCGCGCGCGCGCGACACTCGCACGATGCAGGCCGCGCTCGACCACCTGGTCGTCATCGCCCCGACACTGGCACAGGGCGTGCAATGGTGCGAGGCTGTGCTGGGCGTCACGCCGGGACCGGGCGGTGCGCACGCACTGATGGGCACGCACAACCGGCTGTTCAACGTCGGCAGCGAGCGCTTCCCGCAAGTCTTCTTCGAAATCCTCGCGATCGATCCGGCAGCGCCGCCGCCAGGCCGGGCGCGCTGGTTTGGTCTGGACACGATCGATCCCGGTGCCGGGCCGCGGCTGCGGCACTTCGTGGCCCGCAGTACGGCCGTCGACTCGCAGGCCGCGGCCTTGCGTGTGGCGGGCTTTGACCTCGGCCCGGCCATCGCCGCGTCGCGCGACACGCCGCAAGGCCGGCTGGAATGGCGACTCACCGTGCGCGACGATGGTCAGCTGCTCGCCGGCGGGGCGCTGCCGACGCTGATCGATTGGGGCCGCACACCACACCCGACATCGACGATGCCGACCTGCGGTGTCACGCTGCGGGCGTTGGCGCTGCGCGGCCTGCCGCCAACGATCTCGCAGGTGCTGGGCCTGCCGGGCATCGACGTCGCTGCAGGTCCGGGTCCGGCACTCAGCGCGGTTTTCGACACGCCGCGTGGCCCTGTCACACTGTGCTCGGATTGACCCGCCATGCAGCCTTTCAGCGCCGACGAAATCGAAGCCGCACAACGCATCGTCTATGCGGCGATGCCGCCGACGCCGCAGTACGCCTGGCCCTTGCTGCACGCTCGGCTCGGTGCCGAAGTCTGGGTCAAGCACGAGAACCACACGCCGCTCGGCGCGTTCAAGCTGCGCGGCGGGCTGGTCTACCTGCAGGGCCTCGTGCAGCGCGAACCGGGTTGTCGCGGTGTGATCAGCGCCACGCGCGGCAACCACGGGCAATCGATCGCCTTCGCAGCGCGGCGGCACGGCCTGGGCGCGACCATCGTCGTGCCGCACGGCAACTCGGTGGAGAAGAACGCTGCGATGCGCGCGCTGGGCGCCGAGCTGATCGAGCATGGCAGCGACTTCCAGCAGTCACGCGAGCATGCGGCGAAGATCGCCGGCGAACTCGGGCTGCACTTCGTGCCGTCGTTTCACCGTGACCTGGTGCGTGGCGTGGCCAGCTACTGGGTCGAATTCTTCCGTGCCGTGCAACCGGCGGTGGTATTCGTACCGGTGGGTCAGGGCTCGGGCATTTGTGCCTGCATCGCGGCACGCGCATACACCGGCGCGACGACGCGCATCGTCGGCGTGGTCTCGGCGCATGCCCGCGCCTATCTCGAATCGTTTGTCCTCGGCCGCAGCGTCGAGGCCCCGGTGAGTACCGTATTGGCCGACGGCATGGCCTGCCGCGTGCCTGACGAAGAACCCTTGGCCTGGATACGGCGAGAGGTCGACGACATCGTGGCCGTGACGGACGACGAGGTTGCGGCGGCGATGCGGGCGCTGTTTTCTGACACGCACAATGCGGCCGAAGGCGCGGGTGCAGCATCACTGGCGGCGGCCATGCAGCAGCGCGAGCGCTGGCGCGCGAAGGCTGTCGGCGTCACGCTGTGCGGCGGCAACGTCGATCGCGAACTGTTTGCACGCGTGCTGGCAGGCGATGAAGGCAAAGGGTGGCGATGACCGAAGAGCTGTTTCGCGACGACGCCACGCTGCGCGAGTGCCGGGCCAGTGTGCTGGCCTTGGCCGAGGGCGGCGTGATCCTGGATCGAACCGTGTTCTACCCGCTGGGCGGCGGGCAGGCGGGCGACGCCGGCGCGTTGTTGCTGGACGATGGGCGGCGGCTGGCCGTCACGGACACGCGCAAGAGCAAGCAACAACCGGGCGCCGTGCTGCACCTGCTGGCACCCGATGCCGACCTGTCGCTGTTGTTGCCGGGTACGCCGGTGACCGCGCAGATCGACTGGGCCCGTCGGCATCGCCACATGCGCTTTCACAGCGCGACGCACCTGCTGTGCGCGTTGGTGCCGCACCCGGTCGACGGCTGCTCGATCACGGCCGACTATGCGCGACTCGACTTCCACATGCTCGAGCCTCTCGACAAGGAGACACTCAGCGCCGGCATCGCCCGCCTGGTGGCCGAGGCCCACCCCGTGCTTCAGCGCTGGATCACCGAGGCTGAACTCGATGCCAACCCGGGACTCGTGCGCAGCATGAGCGTGCAGCCGCCGCGCGGGCTAGGGCGCGTGCGCGTACTCGAGATCGAGGGCGTCGATCTGCAGCCTTGCGGCGGCACCCACGTGGCGAATACAGCCGAGATCGGCGCCGTGCTGGTCACGAAGATCGAGAAGAAGTCCGCAATGACCCGAAGGGTCGTGCTCGGCTTTGCCACTTAATGTGCGTGCAATCGAAGGCACTCTATTGTGGCTTCTGGTACGCGTCGTGGCAGGCCTTGCAGCTCTCGCCGACGGCGCCGGCGGCGGCCTTGATCTGGTCGAGACTGCCGGTCTTGCCCGCCGCAACGAGCTTGAGCACGTCTTCCTGACTCTTGGCGACCCGTGCGGCAAACTTGTCCTTCTCGGCCCAGATTTCCGGCTTGGCCCGTGTGTTGCCTTTGTCACTGCCCTCGATGAAGGCGGCAAACTGCACGCGGCTGTTGAGCAACGCGACGATCTCGATGTTCTCTGCCGCCACCTTGGCGTCGAATGGCACCTGGCCGTTGATCATGGCGAACAGGCGCGCCATGTGATTGTTTTGCAGGTACATCGCACTTTGGCGGAACTTGATCGCCGCGTCGGCGTTGCGAAACTGCGCCGCCGCGGGCAGTGCTACCAGCGTAGCGACAATCGCGAGCGCAATGGCGATCAGCTTGGGACGGAAACTCGTCGACAACATTCGAACTCCTTGGGTGGGGTGGAACAGGGGCTGCGCACCACAAAGCGCAACGGGCGCAGGACAACGCATTGCCAGTGTACGAGCGCGGCCTGCAATTCCTTGCCTGAGCCGCGTCGAACGCGGGGTTTGGCCGTAGGCACGGATCGCGCCGCCGCGTTATCGTTACCGCCCGCCGCAAAGTACCGACCTTCGACCGATGAGTTCCATGACCGATGAACCCCCTGCGCAAGCCGTTCGCGTTTGGGATTTGCCGACGCGACTCTTTCATTGGGTGTTGGCCTTGACGGTGATCGCGTCGGTGCTGACCGGTCAATGCGGCGGTAGTGCCATGGTCTGGCACCTTCGCCTGGGCTTGCTGGTGCTGGCGCTGCTTGCTTTTCGCCTGATCTGGGGCTTCATCGGTGGCCATTGGTCGCGATTCTCATCGTTCACATACGGCCCGCGCAGCGTCGTGGCCCAGTTGCGTGGCCAATCCGGTCCGGACGGGCGCCATCAGATTGGCCACAGTCCCCTCGGTGCCTTGTCGGTGTGGGCGCTACTGGGCTTGCTGGCCGCGCAGGTGGCCACGGGCCTGGTGGCCGACGACGAAATCGCGACCAACGGCCCGCTCAATCGCTTCGTGTCTACGGCCATTGCCGGTGCGGGCAGTGCCTGGCACAAACATGTCGGCAAGCCACTGCTGATCGTGTTGATGTTCTTACACGTCGCGGCTTTGCTGTACTACCTTTGGCGCCGGCGGCGCAACCTGATTGCGCCAATGATCCATGGCGACAAGATGGTGCCCGCCGGCACGCCCGCGTCGGCCGATGACGGCCGTCGGCGCCTGCATGCTTTGGCGGTCTTTGCGGTCGCCTTGGCGCTGGCCTGGTGGGTCGGCAGCCAGGATACGCCATGACGAGCCGTGCCATCGAGCTGCTGACACCGGCCACGCCGCCTTTGCTGGCGTCCACTCGCGAGATCTTTCGCGAGTACGCGAACAGCCTCGGCGTCGATCTGTGTTTTCAGGATTTCGACGCCGAACTGGCGGCACTGCCGGGCGAGTACGTGTCGCCGCAGGGCGCGTTGCTGCTGGCGCTGGTGGACGGCAAAGTGGCCGGCTGCGGCGCGATGCGTCCGCTGCACGGCACCGACTATGCCAATGCCTGTGAGATGAAGAGGCTCTACGTTCGGCCGGCGTATCGCCACTTCGGCCTTGGCCGGCTGCTGGCACAGGCCCTGCTCGACCGTGGCGTTCAGGCCGGTTACTCGGCCATGCTGCTCGACACGCTCGACGAGATGGAGGCTGCGCGCGAGCTGTACGCGAGCCTCGGATTCGAGGAGATTCCGCCGTACTACTTCAACCCGATCGCCGGCGCGCACTACTTGAAGGCGAGCCTGGGCTGAAGAGAAAAGGCGGCCGCAGCCGCCTTCTTCTGCCGTGCCCGAGACGCTCAGGCGGCGTTGAGCCACATCGCGGTGTCGAACGCGCTGCTCATCAAGGGCATGTTCATGCCGAAACTGGCGTTCGCCGCCGCGGCCTTGGCCGCTGCAGCGTTCTTCGCCTTGCTGCCGGCGACGCTGCCGGTGTTGCTCGTGGGGGCCACCTCTGCCGCCCGCTCCCATGACCCGATTTCCTGGGAGCGGGCTACTGAAAAGAATAAAAGCACCTGAAGGGTACTTTTCGCTCGGCCCAGAAATCAGCCGCATCGCGAAACGCATCGAGCAACTGCTCGCGCGTTTCGCGGTCAAAGCGCGGGTTGTCGGGCAATTGTTCGAGCACGACGACGAAGCCCGGCTGCGCGCCGGCCTTCTGCACCAGGTCGGTCATGCAGTCGTACAGCGCATCGAGGTTCTTGCCGAAGTGCGCCGGAAAGGTGAACGCCTCGGCGATACCGTCGAGCACCTCCTGCTTGGACTGCGCAGTGGCCAGGTTGGCGTAAAGAAAGTGTTGCCCGGCCTCGTGCGCGGCCTGCATCAGGTCCTCGACGCGGTAAGCGCGAATGGACTGCACGATATTCGGACGGACGGTCTGCAAGAGCATGGTCGCGTTCCTCCTGAGTCAATGTAAGAATTAAGAGCCGCTGAAATCTTGCCGGTTCAATGCACGATGCGTTTGAAGCTCGCGTAGTGGTCGGCGCTGTAGTAACAGGTGTCGGGGGCACGCGCTTCGCGCCCACCACAAACGATGCGCCGGGCGCCGCGGTCGCGTGAACCCGGCGTCGGGACGGTGTATTCGCGGTAATAGCCGCGGGCCTGGCGCGGCAGCAAGCGCTCGCGGTTGCCGAACACGGCGCCGTCCTTTTCATAATGCCAGCGGGCCGCCGCTTCGAATCAACTGCTCGGTCTGGCGCGCTTCGTCCGGCAGGGCCGACAGCGCCACCACTGCGTCGGCGCCAGCCAGATCACGAGCGTGTACCGGCGCAAACAGCGAAAAGGCAAGGCAGAAAGCAAGCCCTAACTTTTGTAGAGATGTTGCTGTCGATGACCGCCCTGCCAAAACTGCGGTTGCGCGTGCGAACGCCACGGGTTAACCCTGAAAAATCAAACGCGCATGTTACTGGATCGGCCGCAAAAGCTCAAGCCATTGCCCAAGAATGGGGCACGGAAGACAATAGGCTTTGTGAGTGACCGCTTCTGCGCCTTGCGTTGCCTGGTAAGGCAAGGCGCTCATTGAGCGTCACCCAAAAAGGGGCGCACAAGGTGCGCGCGTTCGTTACCGGTCAGCGCTGGGCATTCGCATCGGCGACCGTCAGCGCGCTCATATTGACGATGCGCCGCACCGTGGCCGAAGGCGTCAGGATGTGCACCGGCTTGGCTGCACCGAGCAGCACCGGTCCGATCGCAATGCCGCCGCCGGCAGCGGTCTTGAGCAGGTTGTAGGCGATGTTGGCGGCATCGATATTGGGCAGCACCAGCAGGTTGGCGTCGCCATGCAAGGTGGTGCGCGGCATCACGGCGACCCGCGCGGCGCCGTCGAGCGCCACGTCGCCGTGCATTTCGCCGTCGACTTCGAGCCACGGCGCCTGCTCGCGCAGCAGCACCAGCGTGCGCCGCATCTTCAGCGCGCTCGGCAGTTCGCTGGAGCCGAAGTTGGAGTGCGACAGCAGCGCGGCCTTGGGCTTGACGCCAAAACGCAGCATCTCTTCGGCGGCCATCACGGTGATTTCGGCCAGTTCTTCGGCGCTCGGGTCCGCGTTGACATGGGTGTCGACCAGGAACAGCTGCCGTCCGGGCAGCATCAGGCCGTTCATGCAGGCATAGACGCGACCGCCCTGTGCCATGCGCGAATTGCCACCCGCACGGCGCCCGATCACCTGGTCGACGTAATGCAGGTGGTCGTGGGTGGTGCCCCAGGTGCCGCACAGCATGCCGTCGACCTGGCCCTTGTGCAGCAGCATGGCGCCGATCAGCGTCAGGCGCCGCCGCATCTCGATCTTGGCCATCTGCGCTGTCACGCCCTGGCGCTCGGTCATGGCGTGGTAGGTCTGCCAGAAGTCGCGGTAGCGGTGATCTTGTTCGACATTGACGATGTCGTAGTCGGCACCCTCGCTCAGGCGCAGGCCGAAGCGTTCGATGCGCTGCGCAATGACCGCGGGGCGGCCGATCAGCGTCGGCCGCGCGAGACCTTCGTCGACCACCACCTGCACCGCGCGCAGCACACGCTCTTCCTCCCCTTCGGCATAGGCCACACGCCTGGCTTTGGCGAGCTTCGCCTGCGCGAAGATCGGCCGCATCGTCGTGCCCGAGGCATAGACGAAGGTCTGCAGCCGTTCGCGGTAGGCGGTCATGTCGGCGATCGGGCGCTGCGCCACGCCCGACTCGGCCGCGGCCTGGGCCACCGCCGGTGCGATCTTCATCATCAGCCGAGGGTCGAACGGTTTGGGAATCAGGTATTCGGGCCCGAACGACAGTGTCACGCCGGCGTAGGCGGCGGCCACCACTTCGCTCTGCTCGGCCTGGGCCAGTTCGGCGATCGCGCGCACTGCGGCGATTTCCATCTCGTCGGTGATCGTCGTCGCGCCGCAGTCGAGCGCGCCGCGGAAGATGTACGGGAAGCACAGGACGTTGTTGACCTGGTTCGGGTAGTCGGTGCGGCCGGTGGCCATGATCGCGTCGTCGCGAACCGCCTTGACTTCCTCGGGCGAAATTTCAGGCGTCGGGTTGGCCAGCGCGAAGATGATCGGCCGCGCCGCCATGGTCTTGACCATCGCCGGCTTCAGCACCCCCGCTGCCGACAGGCCGAGGAACACATCGGCGCCGGCAATCGCCTCGGCCAGCGTGCGGTGCGGCGTGTCCTGCGCGAACTCGGCCTTGTCGGGATCCATCAATTCGGTGCGCCCTTTCCAGACCACACCGGCCAGGTCGGTGGCGACGATGTTCTTGCGTGGCACGCCCAGCTTGAGCATCAGGTTCAGGCAGGCCAGCGCCGCTGCGCCGGCACCCGAGGTCACCAGCTTGATCTTCGTGATGTCCTTGCCCGCAACCTTCAGCCCATTCAGCAGCGCCGCGCCGACGACGATGGCGGTTCCGTGCTGGTCGTCATGGAAGACGGGGATCTTCATGCGCTCGCGCAACTTGCGCTCGACATAGAAGCAGTCGGGCGCCTTGATGTCTTCGAGGTTGATGCCGCCGAAGGTCGGTTCGAGCGCGGCGATCACGTCGACCAGCTTGTCGAGGTTCTTCTCGTTGACCTCGAGGTCGAAGACATCGATGCCGGCAAACTTCTTGAACAGGACCGCCTTGCCTTCCATCACCGGCTTGGCCGCCAGCGGGCCGATGTCGCCCAGGCCCAGCACCGCGGTGCCGTTGGTGACGACGGCGACCAGGTTGCCGCGCGCGGTGTAGCGGTGCGCATTGCGCTCGTCGGCGACGATCTCTTCGCAGGCCGCGGCCACGCCGGGTGAGTAGGCCAGCGACAGGTCGTGCTGATTGACCAGCTGCTTGGTCGCCGCGATGGCGACCTTGCCCGGGGTCGGAAACTCGTGGTACTCGAGGGCGGCGCGGCGAAGCTCCGCGCGCTTGGCATCCAGGGTCGATGATGTGGGCATGGCAGTGGTGGGGTGAGCCGGCAGCGGGTTGCCGATGATGCCGTATGGGCCGAGCCTGCACCATAGCCGCAGGCTGGCGCGTCACTCGTGCGCGAAAGTGCGCATCGCCTTTGCGCGGCCAATCGCAATCAGGGCGAGCGGCGCCCCAGCGACACGCCAGGCCGTCACGCCGGGGGCGCCGGATAGCGGACGGCGATGATCTCGATGCGTTCGGGCCCGCGCGGCGTGACCAGCGTCACCTCGTCGCCCTCGCGCGCCTTGAGCAGCGCGCGCGCCACCGGCGAGATCCAACTGACTTCGCCGGCCAGTTGATCGACTTCGTCGATGCCCTTGATGGTCACGGTTCGCGTCTCACCCAGGCCGTTGACGAAGGTCACGCTGGCGCCGAAGAACACCTGGTCGCTGCCATGGTGCAGCGCCGGATCGGCGACCTCGGCAATGTCCAGTCGCTTGGTCAGAAAGCGGATGCGCCGGTCGATCTCGCGCAGCCGCTTCTTGCCGTACAGGTAGTCGCCGTTTTCGGACCGGTCGCCGTTCTTGGCCGCCCATGACACCGTCTCGACCACCTTGGGCCGCTCGTCGTCGAGCAGCGTCAGCAATTCGGCGCGCAGCCTCGCGTAGCCCTGCGGCGTGAGGTAGTTGCGGGCGCCGGCCGGCAATGGCGGCAACCCGGCATCGCCGCCTTCGTCGTCGTCGTCGCTGTCGTCGGTTTCCCGCGTAAAGGCCTTGTTCACGGTCGTCGACCCACCAAGGACAACGGGCCACGCGATGGCTCGCGTGACCCGTTGATTCGATTGGTGCGGCTGGCAGGATTCGAACCCACGACCCCTTGGTTCGTAGCCAAGTACTCTATCCAACTGAGCTACAGCCGCGAAGCCGGGCAGTATATCAGCGGCCCCGGCCGCAGGCGTGCGTGCCGCGCTAGTCCAATGCGGCGGCGGCCTCGTGGCAGCGCGCAGCGCGGACTTCGTCGCCCTCGGCACGGGCCAGACCGGCCAGCCGGCGCCAGGCGGCGCGGCGAGCCCGGTTGTCCAGAGCAAGCGACATCGCGCCACGCTCCAATGGCGCGCGTGCCTTGCCCCACAGTTGGCGCTCGGCATAGGCGCTGCCGACGGCGGCTTGCACCGCGCCATCATTGGGCAGGGCGAGCTGTGCCGCTTCGATGCGCGGCAGCCAATCGGCAGGCAGGCCCGGCAGGTTGTCGATCAGCGCCAGCGCGACGGCATCGCGCTCGTCGCGGCCAAGCTCGGCCAGGCGCTGCCAGGCGGGCAGCAACCATTGCCGGCCGCGGGCGGGCACGCCCAGGCGCGCAGCGCATGTGGCGGCGCGGGCGGCAATCAACGCGTCGGCGTGGTCGGCGCCATCGAGTGCCTGCCAGGCGCGGTCGAGCTGCTCGCCGTCGCGCGCCGCAGCCAAGGTCTCGCCGGCCAGCGAACGCAGCAGGACTTGCGCCGCGCTGCTCGAAAACGCCTGGTGCTTGGCCAGCAGGCGCGCGGTGTGCAGTGCCTGGTCGGTCTGGCCGGCCAGGCGCTGGGCCTGCAACTTCAGGCGCAGGGCCTGCGTGCGGCGGGCCACACCCGGTGGCAGATCGGCCAGCAGCGACAACGCGCGCGCGGCGTCGCGGTCGTCGAGGGCCCATTCCGCGGCCATCAGCGGCACGCCATCGTCCTTGCCGCGCTGCATCAGGCCGGCGTGTCGACGCAGGCGCTGCAACTGCGCGAGCTGTCGGTCGCGTTCCGGCCGGTCCTGCAGCCGGTGCAGGCTGGCAGCCCAGAGCAGGTGGGCCAATATGCGCGTCTGTAGGTCACTGACCAGCTCGGGCGTCGCGTCGTGGATCGCCACTGCTCGGCTTGCGGCCTTGCGCGCACGGCTGTAGCGGGCGCCGAAGTATTCGCCCAGCGCCTCGCGCAAGGCAGCCTGCGCCGCGCGTTCACGCCGCTGCACGCGCCACGCGTGCGCGCGTTCGGGCAGGCTGACCAGCGACTGCAGCGCGCGCATCGCCAGCAGCAGGACCAGGCAGCCCAGCACCAACCCGATCACGAACAGGTTGAGCGACAGATCCAGCCGCCAGCCGCTCCAATACAGGCTGACCAACCCGTCGTTCGCCCCGAGTGTGGTGGCTGCGACCACCGCGGCCACGAACAGCAGCACCAGCCAGATCACGCTGCGCATGGCGGGACCCGTCAACGGCCGGCGGCCGCGGCGGCCAGCGCGGCCAGTGTTTCGTCAGGGCGCGGCAGGCTGGTCTGGCGCGCCTGCGCAGACACCTGGCGCAACAGGTCGCCGACCATGACCACACGCTTGGAGCCGCGTTCGAAGTAGCGGTCGAGCGTGGCCTGAGCGTCACGGATGTCCGACAGCGCAATCTCGAACTGGCGCGACAGCAGCGCCAGCCGGGCGTTGAGCAGGCGCAGCTTCAGGTTCTCGCGGACGAAGAACTGCTGCTCGGGTGCGGCCAGCATCGCCTCCGGGTGGTCGATGCGCGTGATCCGCACGAGCGAGCGGATCTCGTTGCCGACGTGGCTGCTGCCGTCTTGCCACCACTGCAGCGCGCGGGCACGCCAGTCTTTGCCGTCGCCGGCGGCGGCAGCGGCAGCGGCCGAGGCTGAGGCCGAGGCGAGGCCGGTGCACTGGCCGGCCGTGCTGCTGCGGCCGTCTTGTTGCGCTGCTCGGCCAGCGCCAGCAGCGGCAATTCGTCGACCAGGCGCACGACTTCGTCCAGGCGCAGCGTGAGGCTGGCGATGTCGATCACGCCGAGCGCCTTGACGCGATCGAGATCGCGATTCACCGCACGGCGCACGCGTTCGAGCCGCGGCTGGTTGTAACGCGCCAGGCGCTCGTCGGCTTGCTTGAGCGTGGCGATCAGCGGCTCGGCGCTGCCGGTGAGTGCGCTCTGCTGCAAGGCCACGCGAATGGCCGCCTCGACGTCGGCGACGACGTTCTCATCGCGCGAGCGCGACACCGATTGCAGCAACTCCTCGACTTGCGAGCGTTGCATCGACGCCTCGGCCACACGGGCCTCCAGCAGGGCGGCCTTGGCGGCTGTTTCGCGCGCCAGGTCTTGCGCCGCGCGCGCCAGCACACGGGCCTCGGCGGCCTGCCCCTGGCTGTCGGCCTGGCGGCGCACCAGTTCCGGCTCCAGGCTCCTGACGCGCTGTTGCGTGTTCCAGGCCAGGCCCAGCGCTGCCACGCCGAGCAGCAGCGCGCCGCCGATCAGCACGGCCAGCAGCCAGGGCGGCAAGGGTCGGCGTTGCCGAACGGGCTGAGGCGGCGTGGTGTCGCCGACGGCGGGTGTGTTCAAGGTGAGGACGATTGTAGGCAGGCCTCGATCTGCGCCACGCTGGCGCAGACCGCGGCCACCGTCGGCGGCGCCTCGAAGACGTGGCCAAAACCGAGCTCGCGCGCGCGCGCCGCGATTCGCGGGTGCGTGGCCAGCGCCAGCGCGCCGTGCCAGTCGGCCTGCGGGGCCAATTGCGGCAGGTACCCGATGGCCTCGGCGCTGGACAACCACCACAGGTGTCGCTCCGGCGCGGCGATGGCCTGGTCGAGCCGCAGGCGCTCGGTGGCCGTCGGCCGAGCGGGGCCGCGATGGTAGGCCTGCGTGAAGTGCACCGCGGCACCGGCGGCGCGCAGGTGCGCAGCGAACTCGTCGCGCCCGCCGTTGCCGCGCAGCACCAGCACCTCGCGACCGCTCCAGCGTTCGGCCTGCAATTGCGCCCACAGGGCTGCGGAATCGAACTGGCTGGCGGCGTCGGGCGGCGCCACGCACTGCGCGGCCGGGACACCTGCCAGATGGAGTGCCTGCAACGTGCCCGGGCCGGTGGCGCCTGCGCGCGTGCCGGGGGGCCAGGGTCGCGCCGCGAATTCGGCTGGCCTGGCGGCGAAGAAATGGCTGACCGCGTTCGGGCTGACGAACATCACCAATGCATAACGCGGCAGTTCGTGCCAGGCGCTGTGCAGTTCGCTCAGATCGACCACCGCCTCGATCACCAGCAGCGGCAGCGCCAGGGCGTCGACGCCATGCACGCGCAGCCGCTCGACCCAGGCATCGGCCTGTGGTTGCGGCCGCGTCACGAGCAAGTGCAGTGCCATGCGGTGGCGGTCACGCCGCCAGGTAATCGCGCGCGCCAGCGGCGTGCAGTGCGGCGACGGCTTGCGCCCCGAGGGCTTCAGCGCCAGCCTCGTCGGTGACGGCAGCCACGGCCTGCGTCGTCAGCAGCGGTCGGCGCGGGTCGCCGCCGTGGCCCAGCGCGGCGGCCAAGTGCAGCCTGCCGTCGGCCTGCCACTGCGCGTGGGCGGCCAGCGGCATCGAGCAACTGCCGCCCAGCCCGCGCGAAACCGCGCGCTCGGCGTGGACTGCGAGCCAGGTCGGGCGGTGCGTCAGGCCGCCCAGCGCGGCGCGCAGTTCGGCGTCGTCGGCACGCACCTCGATGCCGAGCGCGCCCTGACCGGCCGCGGGCAGCATCTGCGCCGCGGAAAAACGCGCGCGGATGCGCTCGCCCAGACCCAGACGCACCAGACCCGCGGCCGCCAGCACGATGGCGTCGTAGTGGCCTTCGTCGAGCTTGCGCAAGCGCGTGTCGAGGTTGCCGCGCAAGGGTTCGATGCGCAGGTCGGGGCGCTGGGCCAGCAGCAAGGCGACGCGACGCAGGCTCGAAGTGCCCACGCATGCACCCTGCGGCAGATCGGCCAGGCTCGCGTAGCGCGGCGAGACCAGCGCGTCGCGCGGGTCTTCGCGCTCGAGCACCGCGGCCAGAACGAAGCCGCCCGGCAGATCCATCGGCACGTCCTTCAGCGAATGCACCGCCAGATCGGCGCGCCGCTCTTCGAGGGCGGCTTCCAGTTCCTTGACGAACAGGCCCTTGCCGCCGACCTTGGACAAGGTGCGGTCGAGGATCTCGTCGCCGCGGGTGGTCATGCCGAGCAGCTTGACCTCGATGCCCAGGCGCGCGACAAGCAGGTCGCGGACATGTTCGGCCTGCCACAACGCCAGGCGGCTTTCGCGGGTGGCGATGGTCAATGTGCGGTGAGCGAGTGCGGGCATGCAACGATTATCGCCAGCGCCCTGGCCGCGTCCGTCGCGGGAACATGCGTCGCGCCGGCCCTGTTATTGGTAACATCCATTTCCGTAACTGAATTACACACCGACACCCCCGCAGGAGTTCGACATGGCCCGACCCCCGCGTGCCCCGCGCGCCGCCGCCAGCGAGCGCAGCACCGACGACGCGGCGGCGAAGAATCGCCCGCTGGTCGACGACATCCGCCTGCTCGGCCGCATCCTCGGCGACGTGATCCGCGAGCAGGAAGGCGCCGAGGCCTACGAGTTGATCGAGCGCGTGCGCAAGTTGTCGGTGGCCTACCGGCTGAAGAAGGATGCGTCGGCCGGACGCGTGCTCGACCGGCTGCTGAAGAACCTGTCGGGCGACCAGACGGTGAGCGTGATCCGCGCCTTCAGCTACTTCAGCCATCTGGCCAACATCGCCGAGGATCGCCATCACGTGCGCCGGCGCGAACACCACGAAGCGCACGGACACCTGCAGGAAGGTTCGCTGGCGATGACCTTCGAGCGCCTGGCCGATGCCGACATCCGCGCCGGCGAGATCGCCCAGGTGCTGGCCCAGGCCTACATCTCGCCGGTGCTGACCGCGCACCCGACCGAGGTGCAGAGGAAGAGCATCCTCGACGCCGAGCGTGCGATCGCCGAGCTCATCGGCCAGCGCGACGACCTGCACACCGAGGCCGACCGCACCGACAACCAGGCGCTGCTCAGCGCACGCGTGACCCAGCTGTGGCAGACGCGCATGCTGCGCACGGCCAAGCTGACGGTGGCCGACGAGATCGAGAACGCGCTGTCGTACTACCAGGCCACCTTCCTGCGCCAATTGCCGCGCCTGTACCGCGATGTCGAACGTGCGCTGCATGGCCACGAAGTCGCGCCGTTCCTGCGCATGGGCCACTGGATCGGCGGCGACCGCGACGGCAACCCCAACGTCGGCGCGCCGACCCTGGTGCTGGCGCTGTCGCGGCAAGCCGAGGTGGCGCTGCGCTTTTACCTGACCGAGGTCCACGCCCTGGGCAGCGAGTTGTCGATTTCGCAGATGTTGGCGCCGGTGACACCGGCCATGCACGCGCTGGCCGAACGCTCGCCCGACCGCAACCCGCACCGCGAGGATGAACCCTACCGGCGCGCCTTGATCGGGGTCTATGCGCGGCTGGCCGCCACGCTGCACGCCTTGACCGGCACCGAGGCGCTGCGCCACGCGGTGGCGCCGCAAGAACCGTACGCCGACGCCGACGAACTGCTGGCCGACCTGCGCACGATCGAGGCCTCGCTGATCCACCACCACGCCCAGGCGCTGATCGCGCCGCGCCTGGCGCCGCTGATGCGTGCGGTGCAGGTGTTCGGCTTTCACCTGGCCACGGTCGATCTGCGCCAGAGCTCGGACCAGCATGAAGCGGTCATCGCCGAGCTGCTGCAAGCGGCGCGCATCGAAGCCGATTACGCGGCGCTCGACGAGGCGTCCCGGCGCGCCTTGCTGCTGGCGATGCTCAACGACGCGCGGCCGCTGCGCGTGATCGGCCATGCCTACAGCGAGCGCACGCTGGGCGAGCTGGCAGTGTTCGAGGCCGCGCGCGAGGCACTGCTGCGCTATGGGCGCCATGCGCTGCGCCACTACGTGATTTCGCACACCGAAGACGTCAGCGATCTGCTCGAAGTCCTGCTGCTGCAAAAGGAGTGCGGCCTGTTGACCGGCACGCTCGACGATGGCGCGCGGGCGGCGTTGATCGTCTCGCCCCTGTTCGAGACGATCGCCGACCTGCGTCAGGCCGAACCGATCATGCGCACCTACATGGCGCTGCCGGGCGTGCTCGACATGGTTTTGCGCAGCAAGGTCGGCGCGTTCGCCGCGCAAGACATCATGCTCGGCTACAGCGACAGCAACAAGGACGGCGGCTTCTTCACCAGCAACTGGGAGCTCTACCGCGCCGAGACCGCCCTGGTGGCGCTGTTCGAGCCCTTGCGCCGCGCGCACGGCCTGCAGCTGCGGCTGTTTCATGGCCGCGGCGGCACCGTCGGCCGCGGTGGTGGGCCGAGCTATCAGGCCATCCTGGCGCAACCGCCCGGGCACCGTGAACGGGCAGATCCGACTGACCGAGCAGGGCGAGGTCATCGCCTCGAAGTACGCGCACCCGGAAATCGGCCGGCGCAACCTCGAAACCCTGGTCGCCGCCACGCTCGAAGCCACGCTGCTGCACCCGACCAAGAGCGCGCCCAAGGCCTTTCTCGACGCCGCGGCCGAGATCAGCGCGCTGAGCTTCGCGGCCTATCGCAAGCTGGTCTACGACACGCCAGGGCTTCACCGACTACTTCTTCGACGCCACGCCGATCCGCGAGATCGCCGAGCTCAACATCGGCTCGCGCCCGGCGTCGCGGCGGGCGACGCGGCGCATCGAAGACCTGCGCGCGATCCCGTGGAGCTTCAGCTGGGGCCAGTGCCGGGTGGCGTTGCCGGGCTGGGCCGGCTTCGGCAGCGCGGTCGGGCAGTGGCTGGACGCCGGCAGCGCGCACCAGCGCAGCAGCCGTGTCGCGCTGCTGAAGAAGATGTACCGGCAATGGCCGTTCTTTCGCACCCTGCTGTCCAACCTCGACATGGTGCTGGCCAAGAGCGACCTGCGCATCGCGGCGCGTTACGTCGAGCTGGTCGAAGACAAGCGGCTGGCCAAACGCATCTTCGGCGCCATCCAGGCCGAGTGGGCGAGCGCCGGTGAGATGTTGTCGCTGATCACCGGCGAGCGGCACCGCCTGGCCTCGAATGCCGCGCTCGCGCGCTCGATCGAACACCGCTTTCCGTACCTCGATCCGCTCAACCACCTGCAGGTCGAGCTGATGCGGCGCTACCGCCGCGAGACGCCTGGCGACGCCGCCGGCGAGCGCGTGCGGCGCGGCATCCACATCTCGATCAACGGCATCGCGGCGGGTCTGCGCAATACGGGCTGAGCGGGCAGACGGCGTTGGAGGTGCCATGAGACCGCCGGCGCCGTTGAATTGTTCACCGGCAGGGCACCCGATGCCGCGCGGATCGAGGCACACTTTCGCCATCCGGTGACCGCTGGACGTTAGAGTGACGCTTCGAGGGACCGCATGAACACAGCAACCGACCGTGAAGCCCTGGCCGATACGACGAATCCGCTGGCCATCGAGGGCATCGAGTACATCGAATACGCCTGCGCCAAGCCGCAGGCACTGGGGCAGGTACTCGAGCAACTCGGCTTCAAGCCGGTGGCCCGGCACCGCTCGCGCGAAGTGCTGCTGTACCGCCAGGGCAGCATGAACGTCATCATCAACGCGCATGCCGGCGTGGTGGCGCCGCCCGAGGCGCCGGCGCTGGCGGCGGTGGCGCTGCGCGTGCGCGACGCGGCCGCGGCGCATGCGCGCGTGCTCGAGCTCGGTGCCTGGGACGTGCCGGTGCAGGTGGCGCCGATGGAGCTGCACATCCCGGCGATCCACGGCGCCGGCGCCAGCCGCTTCTACTTTGTCGACCGGCACCGCGAGTTCTCGATCTACGACGTCGACTTCGTGCCGATCCCGGGCACCGATGCCAAGCCGCCGGCGCTGGCCGGCATGCACTGGTTCGGCGTGGTGCAGTACATCGGCGACGAGCGCATGGACGACTGGTTGCACTTCTACACCACGCTGTTCGGCTTTCGCGTGCTGCGCGACGACGAGCGCTTCGGCATCCTGCCGCGCGGCCGTGTGCTGCAAAGCCCCGACCGCAGTTTCTACTGGCAGTTGATCGAACCCGATCCGGCGATGGTGGCCGACAGCGAAGAGCGCCTGCAGCGCGTGGCCTTCGGCGTGCCCGACGTGCTGGCGGCCGTCAACGCCCTGCAGCCGCGCGGCGTGGGCTTCGTCGAGACCGCGAATCTGCACGTCGAGTCGCGCGGCGCATTGACCAAGAGCTGCCTCGGCGGCCTGATGTTCGAATTGGTCAAGCACGGCTGACGCGCAACGGGTCGCGCCCTCAACCGCGACGAGTTCGCTCAGTAGGTGGCGCGGCCGCCCGAGATATCGAACACCGCGCCGGTGCAGAAGGTGCATTCCTCCGAGGCCAGCCAGTTCACCAGGTGGGCCACCTCCTCGGGGCGGCCGAGCCGGCCCATCGGAATCTTCGCGATCACGGCCGCCTTGAACTCCGGCGTCACCTGGTCGAGGATCTCGGTGTCGATGGCGGCGGGCGCCACGCAGTTGACGCGAATCCCGGTCAGTGCGAGCTCCTTGCCGAAGGCCTTGGTCAGCGCAATGACGCCGGCCTTGGCCGCGGCATAGCAGGACGCGCCTGCATTGCCTTCCTTGCCGCCGATCGAGCTCATGTTGACGATGCGACCCCTGTCGCGTTCGATCATCACCTTGCCGACGGCGCGGCAGCAGTGGAAGACGCCGTCCAGGTTCAGCGAGATCAGCTGGCGCCAGGCATCCAGCGGGTAATCGACCAACGGGGCGATGGGGCCGTTGGCGCCGGCCGAATTGATCAGGATGTCGATCCGGCCAAAGTCGCGAAGGACTTCTTGCGTGGCCGCCTCGACTGCGGCGTAGTCGGTCACGTCGACGCGGTAGGCCCGCGCACCCGGCAGGGTCGCTGGCCGCGTGCGTGGCGCGTTCGAGGTCGAGATCCCAGAGCGCGCAGCGCACCCCGTCGCGCGACATGCGCTGCCCGATCGCGAGGCCGAGACCGCGGGCGCCACCGGTCACGATGGCGACGCGGCGGTCGTCGGCTGCACTGGTGGACATCGGCGCTCTCTCCTCTGGCTGGCGCATAGCGGATTCGGGATCAGGTCGGCGACTCGGCCCGGCGCAAGGCCCGGAATCCGATGGCCATCTGCAAGACGTGCTCGTCGACCAATTGCTCGGCTTCGGGCAGGTCCCCCTTCTCGAAGGCGGCGGCGATCGCCCGGTGCGCGGCGTTCGAGCGCCGGCGCAGCGGCGTGCGGCTGACGCCCAGCCGCGCGGCCAGGCTGCTTTCGGACAGCGCCTCGCCGAGTTCGAACTCGGCATCGACGATCGACTGGCGGATCGCATCGGTGACCCGCGTCGTGAGATTTTCCGGCGCGTCGGGCCGGCCCTTGCGTGCGCGCGCCGGCTTGCGTCGAACGGCTGAGGTCACCATGGGCGCTGCAACCGTCCGCTCAGAGCCGGTGCGCCAGCGCCGCGGCTTCCTGGGTCGCCTCCAGCACGCCACGCGGCTGGCTCGCGTCGCCGATCATGAAGATCGGCGGCGCGTCCTCGTGCGCGTAGAGCGCGTCGGACACCGCGGTGGCCGGCAGCAGGAAGTTCGTCGGCACCACGAGGTCGATGTCCTCGACGGTCCAGCGTCGCTGGTTGTTCCAGAGTACCGCGCTGCGCTCGCCGAGCGCCTCCACCGTGGTGCCGAGGTGCACCGACACCGTGGGCAGTTCCTGCAATGCCGCGACCTGGAAGCGGCGCGAGCGGCTGGCGATATCGGTGGCCAGTTCGCGGCCCGGCTCGGTCAGCACGACGGCAGTGCCCTTGTGCGCAAGCAGGCGCGCCACACCCAGGCCGCGGATACCGCCACCGATCACCAGCGCGCGCCGGATGCCACCGATCGGGCGGCGAATGATGTCGTAGGGGCTGACGACCGCGCTGTTCAGAATGCCGGGGATCGGCGGCAGGCCGGGGGTCGAGCCGGTGGCGATGACGATCGCGTCGGCCTTCTCCGCCAGCACCATCGCGGCGCTGGCCTCGGTGCCGAGGTGAATGGCCACGCCGGCGCGCGTCGCCGCGGCGGTCAACCAGGCCAGATGACCCGCCATCTCCTCGCGGCCGGGCAGCCAGCGGTTGAGCAGCATCTGTCCGCCGGCCTCTTGCTCCTTCTCGAACAGCGTGACGGTGCAGCCACGCAGCGCCAGGATGCGCGCGGCCTCCATGCCGGCGGGCCCGCCGCCGACGACCACCACCTTCTTCACCGCCGACACCGGACGGATCGCGTACTCGCGTTCCTTGCCGGTCGCGGTGTTGACGACGCAGACGATCGGCAGCCCTTTGGCGTGCATGTCGCTGCAGCCCTGGTTGCAGGCGATGCAGGTGCAGATCTCTTCTGAGTCGGCCGTCGCGCGCCTTGTTGGCGAACTCGGGGTCGGCGTGCATCGCGCGGCCCATGGTCACGAAGTCGGAGCAACCCGACTCGAGGACGTGTTCGGCCACGCTGGGGTCGGTGATGCGACCTGATACGCTGACCGGGATGCCGACCGCCTCGCGCACCGGCATGGCCGACTTCGCCAACACGCCTTGCGGCATCTCCATCGGCTGCGTGATCCACCAGTTCGTCTCGTACATGCCGGCCGAGACGTCGATCAGGTTGACGCCGGCCGCCTCGAGCCGGGGCGCCAGCGCGCAGACGTCCTGCAGCGTGATGCCACCTGCGGGTTGGTGTTCGTCGCCGCTGAGGCGGTAGAGGATGGGCACGTCGCGGCCGATCGCCTTGCGCACCGCCGCGACGATCTCCAGCGGGAAGCGCATGCGGCGCTGCAGGTCGCCGCCGTATTCGTCATCGCGCTTGTTGGCGAACGGCGAGAAGAACTGGCTGATCAGGTAGCCGTGTGCGCCGTGGATACCGACGAAGTCGCAGCCCGCCTCGACCGCGCGCCGCGCCGCGTCGCCGAAGCACTGCACGACGTGGTGGATGTCGCCGATGGTCATCGCGTGCGGCACGAACGGTGCAGCGCCCGCGTAGGGCACCACCGACGGTGCCCAGGACTCGAAACCGCTGACCTCGGGGTGCACCACGCGGCCACCGAAGTTCAGCTCGGGCCCGATGCGCGCGCCATGCTTGCGCACCGCGCGCACGATCTTGCGCAACTGGGGCGATGAGGTCGTCGTCGTACAGACCCATCTGCAGGCCACGGCCCTTGCCGCGCGGGTCGACATAGGTCGCCTCGGTGTACATCAGGCCGACGCCGCCGCGGGCACGTGCCTCGAGGTAGTCGATGTAGACCTGCGTGGCGCGCCCTTCCAGCGTGCAGTAGTTGCGCTCCATCGGCGAGGCGATGAGGCGGTTGCGGACCTCCATCGAGCCGATCTGCCCGGGACGGAAGAGATGGGGGAATCTCACGGGAAACCTCGTTGCTGATACCTCAGTAGAGCATGATCGAGTGGAATGCGAGAAGCCGGAGATTGCGATGGAACAAGGACGAGAGATCCGCGCCCTGGTCACCGGCGCGGCCGGCGGCATGGGCCGCGCCACCTGTCTGGAACTGCTGCGCGACACGCGCCGGCGCGGGCAGACGCTGCGGCTCGCCGCCGCCGACGTGCGCCCGGCCGCAGCGCTCGACGACCTGGTGGCCGAACTGCGGGCCGCCGGCGCAAGTGCCAGTGCGCACGTGGCCGACCTGTCCGACCCCGCCGCCTGCACCCGCCTGGGCGACGAGGCCACCGCCGCATGTGGCGGCCTGGACATGCTGTTCTCCATTGCCGGCATGACACGGTCCGGCGCCCTGGCCACCCTCGACGTTGCGGACTGGGACCGGGTCTTCAATGTCGACGCGCGGGCCACCTGGCTGCTGGCGCGTGCCGTCCGCCCGGCGTTGGCGCGCAGCCGCGGCGCCGTCGTCGCGGTGGCTTCGGTCTCGGCGCACTTCCCCTTCCCTGGGCTCGGGGCCTACTCGCCCGCCAAGGCGGCATTGGTGATGCTGTGCCGGCAGATGGCGCAGGAATGGGCGGCCGACGGGATCCGCGTCAACACCGTGTCGCCGGGCCTCGTCCGTACCCCGCTGACCGAGTCGCTGTACGCCGACCCGGAAGTTCTCGCCAGCCGTGAAGCGGTGGTACCGCTGCACCGTATCGGCAATGTCGACGACGTCGCGCGCGTGCTCGTCCAACTCGCCGGCCCTGACTTCGGCTACGCCACCGGCATCGACGTGCGGCTCGACGGTGGCCTGTGCGACCGCGTGCTCGGCGCCGTGCCCGGCCTGCCCGCCAACAAGTCATAGCGCTTGCGCCCAACCACCGAGGCCCTCCGGCATGAATGTCCCGCGCATCGTCTCACTCGACCATCTGACCGTCTTCGAGCTCACACCGCCGCAAGTCGTGCGTTGCGCCGCAGCGGCCGGCTACCACCACGTCGGGCTGCGGCTGAAGCCCGCGGCCGCCACCGGTGAAGCACAGCACCCGATCGTCGGCGACACCCCGATGCGACGCGAAACACTGGCGGCGCTGCGCGACACCGGCATCGAGATACTCGACTGGGGCGTGCTGCGACTGAAGGCCGGGACCGTGGTGGCGGACTTCGAGCCCTGGCTCGAGACCGCCGCCGTGCTCGGCACCCGTGACGCGCTGGTCAATGGCGACGAACCGGACGATGCGAGACTGACCGACCTGTTCGGCCAATTGTGCGAACTGGGACGCCGCTATCAAACCACCTTCCATTTCGAACCCACGCCCTGGACCGGCCTGAAGACGCTGGCCCAGGCGGTGCGCATCGTGCGCGCGACCGGACAGCCCAATGGCCGGGTGATGATCGACACGCTGCATGTCGACCGTGCCGGGACCACGGCCGCCGACATTGCCGCGGTGCCGTCGGATCTGATCGATTGCGTACAGCTCTGCGACGGCACGATGCCGCGCCCGACCGACTTCGAGACGATGATTGCCCAGGCCCGCGGCGAGCGCGCGTTTCCGGGCGAAGGCGGCATCGATCTGATCTCGATGCTGCGCGCGGCCCCGCAGGGTGTCGCGATCAGCCTGGAATGTCCGACGAAGTACCGTGCGCTCGGCATGCCGGCGCTGGAGCGAGCGAAGCGCGGCCGTGCCGCGGTCGACGCACTGCTGGCCGTGCTCTAGCCGCACCCACCCTGCGACCCGGCATGCATCAGCCCGGCCGCCACGTGCCACGACCGCGCGCGCCAACCATTGCTCATCGTCGCCCTGGACCCGGAATTCGACGCCTTCGCGCGGGCCGCGGCCGCTGGGAATTCGCATCGCGATCTCAGCGCGAGTCAGCCAGACTTGTCATTGCAGGTTCGGCATACAGCACGCCGTCTTGTTCCATCGCGTCGATCTCGCTGGCCGAGAAGCCGAGCGTTGCGGCGATGTCGCGGTTGTGCTGGCCCAGTAGCGGTGCCGGCATGCGGCAGGTGGTGTCGCAGTCGGAGAAACGGAAGGGCAGGTTGGGCAGCTTGACCGGGCCCGAGGACCGGGTGCTGCTGCTCGAGCACCATGCCACGCACGGCGACCTGCGGGTCGGCCAGCACCTCGTCGATGCGCTGCACGCGCGCCGCGGGTACGTCGACGGCGTCGAGTGCGGCCAGGCACTCGGCTACGGTGTGCCGCGCCGTCCAGGCGCGCGCCACAGGCAGGATCTCGAGCCGGTGCGCATTGCGGCCGGGCGCTGTGTGAAAGCGCGTGTCGGCCGCGAAGGTTTCGCCGCCGGCGAGCAGTGCAAAGCGCTTCCAGGCGTCGTCGACCTGGGCCGCAATCACCAGATGGCCGTCCTTGGCGCTGAATACGCCGTACAGCGTCGAGGTGGGCAGGTCGTGACCGGTCTGTACCGGCACCTCGGTGCCACCCGACAGCGTGTAGCACTGCACCGCGTACTCGTGCATCGACACCAGGCAGTCGTACAGCGCCAGGTCGATGTGTTGACCACGGCCGCTCTTGACGCGCCCGAGCAGGGCGGCACAGATCGAGGCCACGGCGTGGATGGCGGTGTACATGTCGCCGAGCGCGATGCGCAGCAAGGGTGGTGCTTCGCCGGGCGAGCCCACCATCTGCATGATGCCGCTCTTGGCCTCGGCGATGAGGCCGAATCCGGCGCGGTGCGAGTCCGGGCCGGTGTGGCCGTAGGCCGAGACCGAGCAGTAGACGAGGCCGGGATTGCGTGCGGCCAGCGTGGCATAGCCCAGGCCCAGCTTGGTGAGTGCGCCCGGGCGGTAGTTCTCGACAAACACATCCGCGCTGTCGACCAGCTTGTCGATGAGCGCCTTGCCGCGCGCATCCTTCATGTCCACGCACAGGCCGCGCTTGCCCATGTTCTGCTGCATGAAGTAGCCGCTCTGGCCGTCGACGATGTATGCGTGCTGGCGTCCGGCATCGCCGGTCTTCGGACGTTCGACCTTGATCACGTCGGCGCCCAGCGCTGCGAGGCAGCGGCCGACGTAGGGGCCGGCGAGGAAGTGGCTGTAGTCGACGACGCGGATACCGTCCAGCGGAAGGTTCTGCATCACCGCACCCTCCGCCTGCGGAACATCCACCGCCGCTTGCCCTTTCGCGCCCCTTCGCCGGCGGTGTTCGCGCAGCATGCTCCGCTCACGGTGCGGCCCCAGTCAATGTCGTTGCTGCTCAAACCGGGGCCCTCGGATTCACGGCCGGCCTCACGGTGGAGATGTTCACGAGCCACTTGTTCCATATCGCGCCGACGCCACTGATGATCGAGTTGGTCGGGGGCGTTTCAGGCGGCGGCGAGATCGCCACGGCCGACGCAGTGCACCAACTGGTAGGTGGCCGACACGACGCCGCTTGCGCCGCGCCGCTCCATATCCGACGGCGACAGCGCCCCGGACGCCAGCGCCTCGACGCTCGGCCGGTCGAAGCCGGTCACCAGCAGTGACCAGTCGACGCTGGCGTCATCGCCGCGGATGCGCTGTTCAACCGTGGATTCGGCCTGCAGGCCGGCGCGGAACAGCGTGGCACTGGCCAGCCCGGATTGCGCCGGCAGCGCGGGCAGCATCTGCCCGGTCAGCCAATCGCACAGCTCTGTCTGGCGATGGGCCTCGACACCAAAGCGCAGCAGCAGGCCGAAGCCGCCCAGGCCGTGCCCGGCCCGCGCCACGATTTCGCACAGGCCGCGCCGCATGCCGCGGTACGACACCATCATCTTCGTGGTCCAGGGGCTCGGGTGGTTCAGGCGTTGCATGTAGGCCGGCGACGACAGCACGCCGAGTTCGCCGACCTCGTACATCACGAAGTAGGCCGGGCCGCCGGCCAGCGCCCGCCAGCGCGAGCCGCGCAGAAAGCCGGGAATCGCCAGCCGCTCGGGCAGATGCTCGTGCGAGTGCCAGTCGTCGTGTTCGGCTTGCGCCTCGGTCCGCCATGTCGAACGACAGCAGCATCGCGGCCCGCGGCAATTCGTGCATGGTCGGTCACTGCGCAGGATCCCGTGGCGGCGCGCCGCTTCGCGATGGCCGCGTCAGCCTTTGTACCCGAGCAGCCGCGGCAGGAAGAGAACGAGGTCGGGGAACAGCGTGATCAGCGCCAGCGCACCGATCATGACGTAGAGGAACGGCATCGCCTCGCGCACGATGTCGCGCAGCGGAACTTCGGAGATCTTCGACATCATGAACAGCAGCAGGCCGTAAGGCGGGGTGACCAGCCCGAGCATGATGTTCATCACCGCCATCACGCCGAAGTGCACCGGGTCGATCCCGAGCGCCTGCGCGGTGGGCAGCAGCACCGGCAGGATGATCAGGATGATCGTCGTGCCCTCGAGGAAGCAGCCGAGGATCAGCAGCAGGACGTTGACCGCCAGCAGGAACAGCAGCGGCGACATCTCGTACGCGCTTCAGGATCCCGCTCAGCGTGCTGCGGGATGTTCTCGGCCGTGATGACGTAGTTGAAGACGAGCGCGCCGGCGATCAGCATGCCGATGGAGACGGTGATGCGCGCGCTGGTGCGCAGCGAGACATAAACGTCCTTCGGACTGACGCTGCGGTAGAGCAAGGCCGAGATCAGCAGCGCATAGGCGGCGGCGACCGCGGCGGCCTCGGTGGGCGTCGTGATGCCGCTGTACAGGCAGCCGAGCAGGATCACCGGCATCATCAGCGCCGGGAACGCCTCCCAGGTGACGCGCGGAAGTTCGCGCAGCGGCACCGGCGCCTCGACCGGGAAGTTGCGCCGCTTCGCGGTGAAGGCGATCAGCCCGCATCTGCACGGAGCCGAGCAGCAGGCCGGGAATGACGCCGCCGAGGAACAGGTAGCCGACCGAGGTGTCCGAGACCAGCGCGTAGAGCACGAGCGGAATCGACGGCGGCATGATCGGCCCGATGACCGACGACACCGTGGTCAGGGCGGCCGCGTAGGCCGGCGGGTACTTGCCGTCGCGCGTCATCAGCGACTGCATCAGCTTGCCCGAGCTGGCGGCGTCCGCCAGCGCCGAGCCCGACATGCTGGCGAAGATGATGCTCTGCACGACGTTGACGTGCGCGAGGCCACCGCGGAAGCGCCCGACGATCGCGTTGCAGAAGCGCAGCAGCCTGTCCATGATGCTGCCGGCGTTCATGAACTCGGCCGCCAGCACGAACAGCGGGATCGCCAGCAGCAGGAAGCTGGTGTACATGCCGTTGAGCAGCTGCTCGGCGGCGGTCCCCATGTCGAGGCCCGCGGCGTACAGGTAGAGGATCGAGCCGCCGATCATCGCGTGCCCGACCGGAACCCCGAGCAGGCTCAGGCCGACGATGACGCCGATGGCCAGCGAGAACGGGCTGGTCAGGTTCATAGGCCGTAACCCTTCTGCGTGATGTCGACTTCCTCGGCGGCCTCGCCACGAAGCGCCGTCCACACCGCCCACGCGTAGCGGACGATGACGGCGACCGACGAAGACGACGTAGACCGAGTACAGGATGTCGAGGCGGATCTTCAGGTACGACGAGCTCTCGACCTTCATGAACGCGACGTACTTGACCGTCGCCGGCAGCGACATGGCGAACAGGACCACCGTCGCGGCCGCGACCAGGATCCCGATGACCCGCCGCGGACCGGGGCCGAGCGAGTCCGCGACGAGGTCGAACCGGATCTCCTCACTGTCCTTCAGCCAGAACGCCGAGCCCAGCAGCACCATGTAGAGCCAGGTGATCACCGACAGCTCCGAGGACCAGCCGACGGGATAGTTGAAGAAGTAGCGGAAGACGATCTGGACGATGAAGGCGGCGAACATGATCGCCAGCAGGACGGAAACGATGTTCTCGGCACGCCGTCGAATCCACTCGACGGCGCCTCTTACGCTCGGATGCATGACTCCCCCTTCTCACACGGCGGCAGGCTCGGCGCGACGCAGTATCGCCACGATCCGCGACCGCAGGCTACTGCCAATTCAACGCAACGTCGAAGGCGGTGGGCGCATTGCAGCCCACGCGCTGGCGGGCAGTGCGCCGCGTCGTCACGGCACGGCACTGCCGCCTGGCCGGGTTCTACTTGACCGCGAGGATCTTGTCGAGGATGCCTGGCGCCCAGGACTTCGCCTCGTCCGACGCCAGGTAGACCTTCTGCGCGTTGGCGCGGAACGCGGCGATGTCCGGCGTGTTGATCTCGAGCCCCTGCTTCTTGAAGCCATCGACGAGTTCGGCCTCGCGCTTCAGATGCTCCTTGACGCTCCAGCCAAGCGCCTTGTCGACCGCCGCCTGGAAGTTGTTCCGCTTGACCGGACCCATCGCGTCTCCAGGTCTTGGTGTTCATGCACAGCACGTCGAAGGCGACGAGGTGCGAGGTCAGCACGATCTGCGACATCACCTCGTAGAACTTCATGTTCTGCACGTTGGGCAGCGGGTTGTCCTGGCCGTCGATCGCGCCGGTCTGCAGACCGGTGTAGGTTTCGGCGTAGGCCATCGGCGTCGGGTTCGCGCCGAGCGAGCGTCCCAGCAACTGCCATGCATCGCCAGGCGGCATGCGCAGCTTGACGCCTGCCAGGTCGGCCGGCGTGGTGACCTTCTTCTTCGGCCTTGAGGCCGACCTGGCGCGTGCCGTAGAACGTCGGCCCGAGGATCTTGATCTTGAGCTGGTCCTCGGCCTGCTTCTTCATCTGTGCGCCGAGGTCGCTGGCGAAGAACGCCAGCACGTGGTGGGCGTCGCGGAAGGTGTAGGCCGATGTCAGCACCGACCACGCCGCCATCTGCTTGCTGATGTCCTGCGGGCCGACATTGCCCAACTCGAGGTTGTCGCGCTGCAGCGCCACGAGTTCGGTGCCCTGCTTGAACATCGTTCCCGCCGAGGAACGGCTCGATCTTGAAGTCGCCCTCGACGTCCTTGGCGAGCATGCGCATCATGTCGGCGCGGATGTCCTTGTCCGAGAACACGGCAGCGAAGCGAAGCGTCGGCTTGTCTTGCGCCCAGGCGGGGACGGCTTGCGTCGCGACCAGCGCGGCGCCCGACTTGAGCAGAGAACGGCGGTCGATCCAGGACTTCATGGTTAGCTCCTCAGCGAAGTGTGACTTCAGCGAGCCGGCGCGCGCGCGTGAACGAGCCAGCTCAGGATGATATCGGCCACGATTCCACGGCGGCCGGTGACGTCGCCTTTGGAGCCCATTTCCCGCTGGAAAAGCGCGCCGAAGGTGAATTGATTCGTGACGTTGAACATGCCCAAGGCGGCGATCGCCATGTGGACATCGACTGTGTCGATGTCGCGGCGGAACACGCCAGCGGCCTGCCCTCTTGCGATGACCGCGCCGAGCCGCTCGACGATCGGACGGTTGAGCGAACGCAGCGTCGAAGAGCGCTTCATGTGCCGGCCGCGGGCCTGGTTCTCCGCCACGACGATGCGAACGAAGTACTCGTGCTCGACGTAGTAGTCGTAGGTGAACTCGATGATCTGGCGCATCGCCTCGACTGGCTCCAGGTGGTCGAGTTCGAGCCCGTCTTCGGCCTGTCGGATCTCGGCGTAGACCTGCTCGAGGACCGCCAGGTAGAGCTGCTCCTTGCCGCCGAAGTAGTAGTTGATCATCGCGCGCGTGGTGTGCGTGCGCGCGGCGATGGCGTCCATGCGCGCGCCGCCGTAGCCGAGCGCCGCGAAGGCGCCGGTTGCGGACGCCAGAATCCGCGCCCGATTCGCCTCCGGCGACTTGGGCTTGCGCATGGCAGTGGTGCGGTTCGTTGAGGCCTGAAGGACCATCGGCGCGTTGGAATTGACGAAGTCGTTAGAAAAATTTAACATACTCGTCAAGTTGCTGCAAGGCCGATAGTTTGTGCATTGCAGCATGGCTCGCTGTGATCAGGTGGCATGCGCGGCAGACTGCAGGCTCATTCGTGGTGAACTCGTCGTGCCGGCATTGCGCCGACAAGTTCGACGGATTGGCGCTGCGGCGTGGACGCCAGGTCTCGCGAGGTCTATCGTCACGTCTGAGGTCTGCGACGGACGGACGCCGAATCCGGCAGCCGGACGAGACGACGTGAAGCGCAGTGATTCCGCAAAGAACCCGGCGGACCTGCATCACGCTCGTTGAATGTCGCAGCGCAGTTCTCAGACTCCACCCGTTTCGAACCACGCCAGGAGACTTCCAATATGACCACCACAGCCGAAGAGAAGAAGAGCATCACGCCGGAACAGCGGCAGGAACTCGACGAGACCTTCGAACGCGCCCGCAAGGCGCTGGCCGTCATCGAGACCTACGACCAGGCCAGGGTCGACCGGCTGTGCCAGGCGGTGGCGTGGGCGGTTGCGAACAAGCAGACCTTTACCCGGCTCGTCGACATGGGCATCCAGGAGTCGGGGCTTGGTGACGCGGTCAGTCGCATGGGCAAGCGCATGAAGATCCGCGGTGTGCTGCGCGACGCGCTGCGCCAGAAGAGCGTGGGCATCATCGAGGAGCTCCCCGAGAAGGGCATCGTCAAGTACGGCAAGCCCGCCGGCATCATCGCCTGCATCGTGCCGACGACCAACCCCGACCTGACGCCCGCCGGCAATGCGATCTACGGCATCAAGGCGCGCGACGTGGTCATCTTCTCGCCGCACCCGCGCTCGAAGAAGACCTCGTTCGAGACCGTGCGCCTGATGCGCGAGGCGCTCGAGCGCGAAGGCGCGCCGCCCGACATCCTGCAGTGCCTGACCAAGGTCAACATCCCGATGTCGCAGGCGCTGATGGCGCGCGCCGACCTGATCATCGCCACCGGCGGCCAGCCGATGGTGCGCGCGGCCTACAGCTCGGGCACGCCCGCCTACGGCGTGGGCGCCGGCAACTCGACGATGATCATCGACGAGACCGCCAACATCCAGGAAGCGGCGCACAACACGCGGCTGTCGAAGACCTCCGATTTCGGCTCGGGTTGCTCGGCCGATGGCAACCTGATCATCGAGGAATCGATCTTCGACAAGCTGGTGGCCCAGTTGCAGAAGGAAGGCGGGCACCTCGCCTCGCCGGCCGAGAAGGAGCTGCTGCGCAAGGCGATGTGGGACAGCGAACGCCATCGCACGTCGATCCACGGTCGCCATCGCGCCGCAGCAACTGGCGAAGATCGCCGGCTTCGAGATTCCGGCCGATCGCAAGTTCATCATGGTGCACGGCGACGGCATCGGCAAGGAGCACCATTTCTCCGGCGAGAAGCTCACCACCCTGCTGGCGCTGTACAAGTACAAGGGCTTCGATCAGGCATTGGACATGATGCGTGCCATCTACGAGGTCGGTGGCAAGGGTCACTCCTGCGGCATCTACTCTTTCGACGCCGACCACATCCACCGCCTCGGCCTGGCAGCGCCGGTGTCGCGGATCATGGTGCGCCAGCCGCAATCGAAGGCCAATGCCGGGGCCTTCAACAACGGCATGCCGATGACCTCCAGCCTGGGCTGTGGCACCTGGGGCGGCAACGTCATTTCCGAGAACGTGAACCTGAAGCACTACCTGAACACCACCTGGGTGTCGGTGCCGATCAAGGAGGACAAGCCCACCGACGAGGAGCTGTTCGGCCCCTTCTACGACCCGGCATTGGAAGCCGAAGTCGAGACGATCACGACCTGATCGGCACCGTTCGGCTTCTTGTGATGGTGTGGCTGATGTTCAGCAGGAGCCGGAGGGCGGCCGGATCGACGGTCTCCTGCGGCGGCTCCATCGACCACCGATACACGCGGCCACCCCGCCGCAGCCCACCGCTCAGGGCGGACCGGGGCGCCGCCGGCCCCGCCTGAAGACAAACTGTCGCGGCCGCACGGCCGTCATCGTGAGAGTTCGAAGGAGTAATCCGTGAAGAAAGATCTGATCGCCAACCAGCTCGTCAAGTATCTGGAAGCCCGCGGCGTCCAGCACATCTTCGGCCTGTGCGGGCACACCAACATCGCCGTGCTGGCGGCACTGTCGAAGAGCAAGAAGATCAAGTTCATCAACACCCGTCACGAGCAGATCGCCGCGCACGCGGCCGACGGCTACGCGCGGGCGACGAACAAGGCGTCGGTCGTGCTGTCGCACCTCTCGCCCGGCCTCACCAACGCCGCGACCGGCGTGGCCAACGCCGCGCTCGACTCGATCCCGATGGTGGTGATCGCCGGCGACGTGCCGACGCACTACTACGGCAAGCACCCGCACCAGGAAGTGAACCTGCACGCCGACGCGTCGCAGTACGAGATCTACCGGCCGTTCGTGAAGCGCGCGTGGCGCGTCGATTCGGCGCACCTGCTGCCCGAGATCCTGGAGAAGGCGTTCACCCTCGCCGAGAGCGGGCGCCCGGGGCCGGTGCTGGTCGACGTGCCGATGGACATCTTCTCCGCGCAGATCGACGTGGCGCTGTGGAAGCGCACGCTGGCCAACAGCAAGACGCTGCACAAGCCCGCGCTCGATGACGAGACGGCCGCGCAGATCGTCCGTGCGCTGCTGGCCGCGAAGTCGCCGCTGATGTACGTGGGCGGCGGCATCCTGCTGGCCGACGCGGCGACCGAGATGCGTGAGCTGGCCGAGCATCTGTCGCTGCCGGTCGCGCACACATTGATGGGCAAGGGCGCGCTGCCCGACGACCATCCGCTGATCCTGGGCATGACCGGGTTCTGGGGCACGAAGTTCATCAACGACAAGTGCAAGGGTGCCGACTGGATCCTCGGCCTCGGCACGCGCTTCTCCGAGGCCGACTGCAGTTCGTGGGAGGAGAAATACACCTTCCGCATGCCGCCGACCAAGCTGATCCACATCGACATCGATCCGGCCGAGATCGGCCGCAACTTCCCGGTGGCGATCGGCGCGGTGGCGGACCTCAAGGGTGCGCTGCGGGTGCTGAACCGGGTCGCTCGCAAGCTCGCGCCGAAGGGCGTGCAGCGGCCCAAGCTCGTCGCCGAGATGGCGGCCAACCGCAAGAAGTTCGTCGCCGGCAACAAGAAGGCGATGGCGAGCGACGCCTGGCCGATGCGGCCCGAGCGCATTCTGGCCGACCTGCGTGCCGTCATGCCGCGTGACGCGCTGCTGTGCACCGACGTCGGCTGGAACAAGAACGGCATGGCCCAGCAGTTCCCGATCTACACCCCCGGCAGCGTCTTCACTCCCGGCGGCTTCGCGACGATGGGCTTCGGCGCGCCGGCCGCGCTGGGCGCGAAGGTGGCCCGGCCGGACAAGGTCGTCGTGGCCTTGATCGGCGACGGCGGCTTCGGCCAGAACCCGGCGGCGCTGGCCACCGCGTTCGAAGAAGACATCGCGGTGATCTGGGTCATCATGAACAACCACGCGTTCGGCACCATCGCCGGCCTCGAGCTGGCGCACTTCGGCACGACCTTCGCGACGGTGTTCGAGAAGAACGGCAAGTCCTGGTCGCCCGATTACGCGGCGATCGCCCGCGCCTACGGCGTCGACGGCGTGAAGGTCACCTCCGCCGCGGCGCTCAAGCCTGCGCTGGAGAAGGCCATCAAGTCCAAGCGCCCCGTCGTCATCGATGTCTTCATGAAGAACGAGCCGGTGCCCACGGCGGGCCACTGGAACATCATGGACATCTACTCACCGGGCAAGAAGGTCCACCACGTTTCGACCGGCAACTGAACGGGAATCACCAGCCATGGCCCAGGAATTCTCGCTGGCCCACCTGACGGTGCTGGGCTGCGCGCCGCCGGAGATGACCTACATCGCGGCGCGCGCCGGCTACGACTACGTCAGCATCCGGCCCATCTACATGGGCCTGCCGGGCGAGCCGAACTACGCACTCGCCGAGAACCGCGAGATGCTGAAGCAGACCAAACGGGCGCTGGCCGCCACCGGCGTGCGCGTGCACGACATCGAGCTGGCGCGCATCTTCGAGGGCGTTGACCCGAAGAGCTACCTGCCGGCGATGGAGGTGGCCGCGGAGCTTGGCGCGAAGGCCGTGCTGTCGTCGATCTGGAGCGGCGAGCGCGACTACTACATCGAGAAGTTCGCCGAACTCTGCGACCTCGCCAAACCGCTGGGCCTGACGGTGGACCTGGAGTACGTGCCGATCGCGGCGGTGCGCAACCTGGCGCAGTCGGTGGACGTGCTGAGGACGATCGAGCGCAGCAACGCCGGCCTGATGGTCGACATGCATCACTTCCACCGTGCCGGCGACGATCCCGCCAAGCTGCGTGCCTTGCCGCGCGAGTGGTTCCACTTCGCGCACCTGTGCGACGCGCCGGCGGAGATCCCGACCGAGCGGCAGGAGATGATCCGCATCCTGCGCGAGGCACGCCTGTACGTCGGCGAAGGCGGCATCGACGTCGCCAGCATCCTCGAGCACCTCCCGCCCTGCGTCTACTCGATCGAGTTGCCGAACAAGGTTTGCCACGAGGAGATGGGCTACGCCGAGCACGCGACGCGCTGCCTGCGAGACGCTGAAGGCCTACCTCGCGGCGCATCCCAGGCCTCGCGCTGCGTGAGCGAGACACGAATCGGCGCGATGGCCATCCCCGGCAAGAGACTTCCATGATCAGCGGCAAGACGCGGCTCATCGCCCACATCGGCTACCCCACCGAAGCGTTCAAGGCGCCTCTGATCTACAACCCCTGGTTCGAGAGCCGCGGCATCGACGCGGTGGTCGTGCCGATGGGCGTGAAGGCCGAGGACTACCCCGCGGCGCTGGCCGCGATCCGCCGCTTCACCAACTTCCACGGCGCCCTGATCACGATGCCGCACAAGGTGACGACGGTGAGGTTGCTCGACGAGGCGAGCACGGCGGTGCAGATCGCCGATTCCTGCAACGCGCTTGCGGCTGCAGCCGGACGGCCGCCTGCTGGGCGACATGTTCGACGGCGCCGGCTTCGTGCGCGGCGTGCTGCGCAAGGGCTTGCGGCTCGACGGTGCGTCGTGCCTGGTGGTCGGCGCCGGCGGCGTCGGCTCGGCGATCGCCGCCTCGCTGGCCGCCGAGCGGCCGGCGCGGATGGCCGTGTTCGACACCCGGGCCGAGGCGGCCGAGGGCCTGGCTGCGCGGCTGCGGCAGCACTATCCGAAGATCGACGTGCGCAGCGGCAGCAATGACCCGGCCGGCTACGATCTGGTGGTGAACGCCACCCCGCTGGGCATGAAGGCGGGCGACCCGCTGCCGTTCGACGTCTCGCGACTGTCGAAGAGCAGCATGGTCGGCGAGGTCGTGATGCAGCAGGAGGTCACGCCGCTGCTGCAGGCGGCACTCGACCGCGGCTGCCGCATCCAGGTGGGCACCGAGATGCTGTTCGAGATGATCCCCGCCTACCTCGAGTTCTTCGGCTTCGGCTCGACCACGCCCGAGGAGCTGCGGGCGGTGTCGCGGGTCGCGTACTGAGGCGCCGGGCCGCGCGCCTGGCTTCGCCGGAGAATTCAACAATGCAGGAGCACAGGGGTGCATGACATGAAACACAAGCTGGTGGTCGGCCGCCGCGGCAAGCAAAAGGGCGGCGAAACGCCGCTGATCGGCACGCCGCTGGTAGGCCGGTCGAAGAAGCGTCTGCTGGCGGAACTCGCGAGCATCCTGACGAAGAAGCCCGACCTCATCGAATGGCGGGCCGACTACTTCGAAGCCGTTGCCGACACGGCCGCGGTGCTCGACACGGCAAAGGCGCTGCGCGCCGCCTGCGGCACGCGGCCGCTGGTCTTCACCTGCCGCTCGAGCAAGGAGGGTGGGCAGCCCATAGCCATCGACGACGAACAGGTGGTCGGGCTCTACGCCGCGGTGAGCGCCAGCCGGCTCGTCGACTTCGTCGACTACGAACTGGAGCACGAGGCCCGGCTGCTGCAGCGCGTGCGCGAGAGCGCCCACGCGAACGAGACGCGGCTGATCCTGTCGTATCACAACTTCGGCTACACGCCGGGCATCGACTTCCTGGTCGACCGTTTCCTCGAGGCCGAGCGCCAGGGGGCGGACGTGGCGATGGTGTCGGTGATGCCGCGCGACCGTGCCGATGTGCTCACGCTGCTGGCCGCAACGGCACGCGCCGACGAGAAGGCCCATATCCCCTTGATCAGCATGTCGGTCGGGCCGCTGGGCTCGGTCACGCGGATGGTCGGTGGGCTGTTCGGCTCCTGCCTGAGCTACGCCGTCGGCGAGGCGGCCTCGGCCCCGGGGCAGATTCCGATCGGCGATCTCGTCACCGTGCTCGACATCCTGCGCCGCTCGCGCGGCGGCGAGATGTTCTGATGTCATTGTCCGCAACGAATTCAAAGGACACGCCGTGACCCCGACCCGACTGATCCACCTGCGCGGCAAGCCGGTTGCCGGCGGCAAGCTGCCCTTGATCTGCACGCCGCTGGTTGGCCGCACGCGCGAGGAAATCCTCGCCGAACTCGCGACGGTGCTGCCAAAGGCGCCTGACCTGCTCGAGTGGCGGGTCGACTTCTTCGCCGGGCTCGGCGATGCCCAGGCCGTGATCGCCACCGCGCGCGCGATCCGTGCCGCCGCCGGCGAGACGCCGGTGCTGTTCACCCGCCGTTCGACGCGCGAGGGCGGCCAGCCGATCACGCTGGACGAGGCCGATGTCGTTCGCGTCCACGAGGCCGTGTGCGAAGCGCGTTGCATCGACATGGTCGACTGGGAGATGTCCAGTGACGCCGCCGACTTCGCGCGCATCCGCGCCGCGACGCGCGCGAATGAACTGCCGCTCGTGGCCTCGTATCACAACTTCAAGGCCACGCCGGACGTGGCCTGGCTGAGCGCCAAGTTCGCCGAGGCCGAGCGCCTCGGCGCCGACGTGGCCAAGATCGCCGTCATGCCGCAGGGGCCGCAGGATGTGTTGACCCTGCTCGCTGCCACCCATGCCGCGAGCCAGACGGTGGCGCTGCCGCTGATCAGCATGTCGATGGGCGCCTACGGGTCGCTGTCGCGGATGGTCGGCTGGGCCTTCGGCTCGACCGTCACCTTCGCCGTCGGCAAGGGCAGTTCGGCGCCGGGGCAGGTCCCGATCGAGGACCTGCGCGCCGTGCTGCAGGCCACCCGCAAGGCCGTGCTCGGCACCTAGCCGGCGGCGCCGCTGCCGATCACCCAGGAGTGCGAACCATGAGTGCGACCGCCACCCAGCCCGACGTCCTGATCAGCGAGGTCGGGCCCCGCGACGGCCTGCAGTCGGTCAAGGCCGTGATGGCCACCGCCGACAAGTTCGTCTGGCTCGACGCGCTGGTGGCCGCGGGCCTGCGCGAGATCGAGGTCTGCTCGTTCGTGCCGGCCAAGCTGCTGCCGCAGATGGCCGATGCGGCCGAGGTCGTGCGGCACGCGCTGACGCACCCCGGCGTGACCGTGATGGCCTTGGTGCCCAACCTGCGCGGCGCCGAGGCCGCGCTGCGCGCGGGTGTGCACAAGCTGACCATCCCGGTCTCGGCCAGTGCAGCGCACATGATGGCCAACGTGCGCAAGACGCGCGAGCAGATGGTCGAGGAGATACGCGCCATCGCCCGCCTGCGTGACGAGATCGCGCCCGGCGTGAAGATCGAGGCCGGCATTTCCACTGCCTTCGGTTGCACGATCCAGGGCGAGGTCAGCGACGAGGACGTGGTCTGGATGGCCGCACAAGCCGTCGACGCCGGAGTCGACGAGGCGGGCCTGTCCGACACCACGGGCATGGCCAATCCGGCGCAGGTGCGCCGCCTGTTCAACAAGGTGCGCGCCGTGATCGGCGAGCGCACCGGGGCCGCCCACATGCACAACACGCGCGGTCTCGGGTTGGCCAACTGCCTGGCTGCCTACGACGTCGGCGTGCGCACGTTCGATGCGTCGTTGGGCGGTCTTGGCGGTTGCCCTTACGCGCCGGGCGCGTCGGGCAACGTGGTCACCGAAGACCTGGTGTTCATGTTCGAGGCCATGGGCATACGCACCGGCGTCGACCTGGACAAGCTCATCGCGGCGCGCGAGCCGCTGAAGAAGGGCCTGCCCGGCGAGCCGGTCTACGGCATGACGCCCGAGGCCGGATTGCCCAAGGGTTGGACGCAGGCGCGCTGGCCTGCTGCCGTCACACAGGGGACCACGCGATGACGCCGCGCAGCTGCAACTTCGACGATTTCGGCATGGCCACGGCGACGCTGGCCGGGCCGCTGGAGGCCCGGCTGGCGGCGATCCGCGACGCTGGCTTCACGCAGGTCATGCTCGAGGCGGGCGATCTCGCCCAGCATCCCGGCGGGCTCGAGGCGGCAGCGCGCGCGGTCAAGGCCAGCGGCCTGCGCGTCACCGGCCTGCAGTGGTTGCGCGACTTCGAGGGGCTGTCGGACCAGCAGCACGCCTACAAGCTCGAGGTCGCGCAGGCCCTGCTGCAGATGGCGCACGCGGTCGGCGCGCCGATGCTGATGGTGTCCGCGTCGACCCACCCGGCAGCCGCACAGGATCTGGAGACCATCGCCCGCGACTTGCGCAAGCTCGCGATGCTGGCGATCCCGCTCGGCTTGCGGGTGGCCTACGAAGCCGTGGGCGGGAGCAGGACGGTGCACGACTTGTTCGGCGCCTGGGACGTGGTCGATCGCGCCGAGATGCCCAACCTGGGCCTGGCCATCGACACCGCCGACACCGTGCTGCGTGGCGGTTGCGCTGGACGACCTGGACCTGATCGACCCCGACAAGATCTTCGTCGTGCGGCTGGCGGATGTCTTCGATGCCGCGGGGCACGAAGCGGATGCGTCGGGCGGCACGCCGCGGCGCAGGGTCTTTCCCGGCGAGGGCCCGCGCAGCGTACAGGTGGCCGCCCTCGTGCTCCAGCTGGCCGGGCTGGGCTTTCGCGGCGACTACAGCTTCGAGGTCTTCAACGACGACTACCGGCAACTGCCGCTGCCCACCGTGGCCGAGCGCGCGCGCCGATCCGCCATCTGGCTGGCCGAAGACATCCTGCGCCGCTCGACGCCCCTGCCGGGGCAGATGCAGTTGCGCGCTGCTCAAGGAAACGTAGGGCCGCCCCGAGTTTCCTTGCTCCCCCTCGGGGGGGCGGACGCCGCATGGCGGCGGCCTTGGGGGCACTCAGTACCCGCTGGCCGCCAGCGCCTCGCGCACCGCGCTCAATTGGCGCCGCGACACCGCCAGCCATTCGCCCACCGGCGCCACCTGTACCGCCCAGCCGATCTCGCTGCCGCCCGCATCGTCGTCGTGCTCGGCCATGCGGCGGTGCTCGAGCAGGCGCACCGCGTCGCGCGCGACCAGGGCATTGCGGTGCACGCGCAAGAAGCGCTCGCCCAGGCGCTGCTCGAGATCGGTCAGCGAATCGTCGAGGACCCAGCTGCGCTCGATGGTGCGCAGCGTGACGTATTTCAGTTCGGCCTTGAGATAGAGCACCTCGGCCAGCGGAATGCGCGCCACGCGGCCGCGTTCGCTGACCACCAGCACCGGCTGCTCCTGCGCTGCGGCGCTCTCGCCCTGTCGCGCGGCGGCGCGGCGCGCGGCGCGCTGCAGCGCCGCGGCGAGGCGCTCGCGCTGGACCGGCTTGGTCAGGTAGTCGACGGCGTCGAGGTCGAATGCGGCCAGCGCATGTTCGCTGTGCGCGGTCACGAACACCACCGCCGGCGATCGCGGCAGGTGTTGCAGTTCGGCCGCCAGCGCGGTGCCGGGCTGGCCGGGCATCTGGATGTCGAGCAGCAGGATGTCGGCCTGCCCGGCCTCGAGCCATTGCCGTGCCTGCGACACGCTGGCGCATTCGCCGGCGACCACGCAGCGCGGTTCGGTGCACTCCTGCACCAGCAGTGCCAGGCGCGCGCGCGCCAGCGCCTCATCGTCGACGATCAGGACGCGTTGAACCGCGGGCGGGGCGTTCATGTTTCGCCCCCGAGGGGCACGGCGATGCGAACGCGATAGCGGCTGTCGTCGCGCTGAATCTCGAACTGGGCGTCGAGGTCGTGCAACAGGCGCAGACGCTCGCGCACGTTGGCCAGCGCCAGGCCGTGGCCGGGGCGCGATGGGCCGCTGACGGTGTTTTCGATCACGATCTCGGCGCGGCCGCGGCGCGCGCGCGTGCGCACACGCACCGAGCCGCCGCCCTCGGCCGGTTCGACGCCGTGGCGCACGGCGTTCTCCAGCAAGGGCTGCAGCACCAGCGCAGGCAGCCGTGCGGCGGCAGCGGCCGGGTCGAGCTGCCATTCCAGGCGCAGCCGCTCGCCGAAGCGCAGCTGCTCGATGGCCAGGTAACGCCGGGCCAGGTCGAGCTCGCTGGCCAGCGTGACCGCGGCACCGCTGTCGCCGTCGACCAGCGCGACGCGGAACAGCTCGGCCAGGTCCTCGAGCACGGCCTCGGCGCGCGGCGGGTCGGTGCGAACCAGCGAGATCGCGGTGTTCAGCGTATTGAACAGGAAGTGCGGGCGGATGCGCGACTGCAATTCGGCCAGCCGCGCGCGCGCGTCGGCCGGCGTGCGCCGGCCCTCGCGCCATTGCAGCCACAAGCCGAGCAGGAACGCCAGCGCCGCACCGATCGCGCACAGTGCCACCAGGCGCACGAACGGCAGCTCGATCAGGCGCAGCCAGACCATCGGGGCCGCGGCCAGCGGTGCCGCCGTCGCCCCGAGCGCCATCAACGCCAGCGTGCGCGGCGCGGGCAGCAGGCGCATCAACACCTTGCGCAGCAGGCACACGCTGGCCAGCCAGGCCAGCGTGGCCGACAGCGCGATGAAGATCGCCGGCCCGACGGCCGCCAGCGCGTCGTGCCAGCTTGCGGCGCCGGCCAGTGCGGCGACGACCACCGTGCCGTTGACGGCCAGGATGGCGCGCAGCGCCAGCGCGCCGCGGCAGACATCGAAGCCGGCCCCGGTGTCGGCAGCCAGTCTCGCTTCGGGCGGACGCAACGACGAGGACGGCCAGTCGCTCGAGCGGCTGGCGCCGGACAGTCGCATCGGGGTGGTGTCTTCGTGCAGGTCCATGGCGCGGTGCGTCGATAGAATCGATTCAACCAGGGCTGGCGGTTGCCGGCATTGTGTCCCAGCCTCTCCTCACCTCGGGCACCGCGCGCGCGGTGGTGGCCTCATGTCTTCCGATCCCCTCGCCAACAAGTCACAAGCCTGGTCGGCGCTGTTCTCCGAGCCGATGAGCGAGCTGGTGCAGCGCTACACCGCCAGCGTCGGCTTCGACCGCCGCCTGGCCGCCGCCGACATCGCCGGCAGCCTGGCGCATGCCGAGATGCTGGCCGCGCAGGGCGTGATCTCCGCCGCCGATCATGCCGCGATCCAGCGCGGCATGGCTGCGATTGCGGCCGACATCGAAGCCGGGCGCTTCGAGTGGAAGCTGGAGCTCGAAGACGTGCACCTGAACATCGAGGCGCGATTGACGCAACTGGTGGGCGATGCCGGCAAGCGGCTGCACACCGGCCGCTCGCGCAACGACCAGGTGGCGACCGACGTGCGGCTCTGGTTGCGCGGCGAGATCGACCAGCTGGCGCCCCTGCTGGCGGGCATGCAACGCGCACTGCTGAAGGCCGCCGAGCCGCACACCGAGACCATCCTGCCCGGCTACACGCACTTGCAGGTCGCGCAGCCGGTGAGCCTTGCGCATCACCTGCTGGCCTACGTGGAGATGTTCGCGCGCGACGCCGAACGGCTGGCCGACGTGCGCAAGCGCGTCAACCGCCTGCCGCTCGGTGCCGCGGCGCTGGCCGGCACCAGCTACCCGCTCGACCGCGAACGCGTGGCCGGCGCGCTCGGCTTCGAGGGCGTCTGCGCCAACAGCCTGGACGCCGTCAGCGACCGCGACTTCGCGATCGAGTTCGCGGCCTGGGCGGCGATCACGATGATGCACGTGTCGCGCCTCGCCGAGGAGATCGTGCTCTGGATGAGCCAGAACTTCGGCTTCATCGATCTGGCCGATCGTTATTGCACCGGCTCGTCGATCATGCCGCAAAAGCGCAATCCCGACGTGGCCGAACTCGCGCGCGGCAAGACCGGCCGCGTCTACGGCCACCTGATGGGCCTGCTGACGCTGATGAAGGGCCAGCCGCTGACCTACAACAAGGACAACCAGGAAGACAAGGAGCCGCTGTTCGACACCGTCGACACGCTGGCCGCCACCTTGCGCATCATGGCCGAGATGGTGGCCGGCATCGTCGTCAAGCCCGAGGCGATGGAGCGCGCGGCGTTGCGCGGTTACGCCACCGCCACCGACCTGGCCGACTACCTGGTGAAGAAGGGCCTGCCGTTCCGCGACGCGCACGAGGTGGTGGCGCAGGCGGTCAAGCTCGGCATGTCGCGCGGCGTGGATCTGGCCGACCTGCCGCTCGAGACGCTGCAGACCTTCAACCCGGCGATCGAGGCCGACGTGTACGCCGTGCTGTCGCTGCGCGGCTCGCTCGGTGCGCGCCGCGTGCAGGGCGGCACGGCGCCCGAACGCGTGCGCGAGCAGATCGCGGCGCACCAGCGGCGCCTGGGTTGAGGCGCACACCCGTGCCGTGACGCAGCGATGGCCCTCGGCGAATTCGACCTGATCGCGCGCTACTTCACGCGGCCCGCGCGGCGCGCGACGCTCGGCGTCGGCGACGATTGCGCGCTGCTGGCGCCGCTGCCCGCCGGGCAGCAACTGGCCGTCTCGTGCGACATGCTGGTCGAAGGGCGGCATTTCCTGTCGACGGTCGCGCCGCAGCGGCTTGGCCACAAGGCGCTGGCGGTGAACCTGTCGGATCTGGCGGCCTGCGGCGCCGATCCGCTGGCCTTCACGCTGGCGCTGTCGATGCCGCGCGTCGACGAGGTCTTTCTCGAAGGCTTTGCCGGCGGCCTGTTCGCGCTGGCCGACGAGCAGGGCATCGAGCTGGTCGGCGGCGACACCACGGCCGGGCCGCTCAACATCTGCATCACCGTGTTCGGCGCGGTGCCCATCGGCCAGGCGCTGCTGCGCTCGGGCGCGCGCGCCGGTGACCAGCTGTGGGTCAGTGGCACGCTGGGCGATGCACGGCTCGCGCTCGAGGCCTTTCGCGGCAGCGTGTCGTTGCCGGGGGCGGCCTTCGACGCCGTGCGCCTGCGCATGGAATGCCCGACGCCGCGCGTCGGATTGGGCCGGGCCTTGCGCGGCGTGGCCAGCGGTGCGATCGACCTCAGCGACGGCCTGGTCGGCGATCTGGGCCATGTGCTGGCGCGTTCGGGCGTCGGCGCCACGCTGGACGCCGACGCCTTGCCCCGGAGCGCGGTGCTCGGCTCGCTGCCGCGCGAGTTGCAGCACGAATGCACGCTGGCGGGCGGCGACGATTACGAACTGCTGTTCAGTGCCCCGCCGTCGCACGAGCGCGCCGTGATCGCCGCCGCCGCGCTGGCCGGCGTCGCCGTGACGAAGATCGGGTTCGTCGAGGCCGCTCCGGGCCTGCGCATCGTCGATGGCCGCGGTGTGCCGCTCGAGCGGCGCTTCCCTGCCTTCGACCACTTTCGCGGTCCGACATGAGCGCGCCCGACATCGTCGACGCCAAGGTGCTGCGCGACGACGGCGCCGCCGCCGCGCCGCAGCGCGCGGACTGGCGTTTCATGTTCGGCCACCCCGCGCGCTGGATCGCCCTCGGCTTTGGCAGCGGGCTGGCGCCGATGGCGCCCGGCACGGTGGGCACGTTGTGGGCCTGGGCCGCGTTCGTGTTGCTCGACCCCTGGCTCGGCGGCGGTTGGCGGTGGGGTGCCGTGCTGCTGGTCGGCGCTGCCGCTCGGCACCTGGGCCTGCGCGCGCACCGCGCGCGAACTGGCCCTGGCCGACCCCGGTGCGATCGTCTGGGACGAAGTGGTCGCATTCTGGGCCGTGCTCTGGCTCGTCATGCCCACCGGCTTCGTCGGTCAGTGCGTCGCCTTCGTGCTGTTCCGCTACTTCGATGCCGCCAAGCCCGGCCCGGTGCGCTGGGCCGACCAGCGGTTCAAGAACGCGTCGGGCTGGCGCCAGGGCTGGGGCATCCTGTTCGACGACCTGGTCGCCGCCCTGTGCACGCTGCTGGTGATCGCGTTGGCGCGTTTCGTGTGGCCGCCATGATCGACGTCGCTGCCGTCACCGCGTTGGTCACGCCGCTGGCCGATGCCCTGCGCGCAAGGGCCTGGCGTCTGGCCACGGCCGAGAGCTGTACCGGTGGCCTGATCGCCGCGGCATGCACGACAGTGGCCGGCTCGTCCGACTGGTTCGAGCGCGGTTTCGTCACCTACAGCAACGCGGCCAAGTGCGAGCAACTGGGTGTCGACGCGGCGCTGATCGCTGCGCACGGCGCCGTCAGTGCCGAGGTGGCCAGCGCGATGGCCGTCGGCGCGCTGGCGCATTCGCCGGCCGACATCGCGCTGGCTGTCACCGGCATCGCCGGGCCCAGCGGCGCGGTACCGGGCAAGCCGGTCGGCACCGTCTGGCTGGCGTTGTTGCGCCGTGGCGGTGCCGTGCACGCCGAACGTCTGCAACTCGACGGCGACCGCGCCAGCGTGCGCGCGCAAACCGTGGTCATCGCGCTGCAGCGATTGCTCGCGCTGTGTTCTGCCGCCGTGCCGTGACTGCGGGCGCCTTTCACGTCCTGCTCAGCGGCCGCTTCGAGGCCCGCGAACGCGGCGACTGGCTGCGCGCACTGCGCGACGCCGGGCCCGAATTCAACTGGTGGTCCGACGACGATGGCGAGATCGCGCGCGATGCCATCGACGCCGCGGTGGTCGCCAACCCCGCGCCCGGTGCGCTGCAAGGCATGCCGCGGCTGCGCCTGGTGCAATCGCTGTGGGCCGGCGTCGACAGGCTGCTCGCCGACGCCACCCTGCCGCCCGATGTGCCCCTGGCGCGCATGGTCGAGCCGATGCTGAGTGCGGCGATGGCCGAGACGGCGTTGTGGGCCACGCTGTCGCTGCAGCGCGGCTTCTTCGAATACGCGGCGCAACAGCGGGCCGGTGTCTGGCAGCAATTCGAACAACGGCGGGCCGAAGACACGCGGGTGCTGGTGCTCGGCCTGGGCCAGATGGGATGCGCCGTCGCGTCGCGCCTGGCGGCGCAGGGCTTTCGCGTCAGTGGCTGGCGCCTGTCGCGCGGCGCGCATCGACGCCTTCTGCTATCGTTGCCGCCCACGCGGGCGCTGAGGCGTCTGGCTGCGGCATTGCTGCCGCATCGGACATCGTGCTCAACCTGTTGCCGCTGACCCCGGCCACGAGCGGCCTGCTCGATGCGCGATTCTTCGCCGGCATGCCGCGTGGCGCCAGCCTGGTCAACCTTGCGCGCGGCGCGCATGTGATCGACGACGATTTGCTGGCCGCACTCGACGGCGGCCATTTGCGGCACGCCGTGCTCGATGTCTTCCAGGTCGAGCCGCTGCCGGCCGAACACCGGCTACTGGCAGCACCCGCGCGTGACGCTGCTGCCGCACGTGGCGGCGCTGACCGACATGCGCAGTGCGGCGCAGGTCGTGGCGGCCAATTTACGTGCCGTGCGCGACGGCACGGCGCTCGTGCACGTGGTCGATCGCGCGCGCGGTTACTGACTCAGGCCTGCAGCGCGAGTTGCAGGCGCGCCGTCGGCGTGCCGCCGCGCGTTGCGCAGACCGGCGACGACGCCACCTGTTGCATCGTCAGCAGCATCAGCCGCTTCAGCGCGGCCCAGGCGTCGAGCGGCCACTCCGGGTGCTTCAGACCCTTGATGACGCCGTCGCAGATGCTCGCGGCCTCGACCAGGTAGGCCAGCTGGTGCCCGGCCAGCGCCGGCAACACGCGCTCGTAGAGCCGTTCCTTGGCGCCCCAGACGCGGGCCTCGCGCAAGGCCACCGGCAGCGGCCGGCCGCTCGGCGATTGCGTCCTTCACGCGCTTCAAGGCCCGGATGTCCTCGGCCAGCGTCCAGTGCACGAGCACGGCGGCCTCGCCCTCGGCCTGCAGGCCGTCGAGCATCTTCAGGGCGCGGGCCACCTGGCCGGCGAGCACGGCTTCACCGAGTTTGAAGACGTCGTAGCGGGCGACATTCAGCACTGCGGCTTCGACCTGGTCGAATCCGAGCGTGCCTTGCGGGTAGAGCAGCGCGAGCTTTTGCAGCTCCTGGTGCGCAGCCAGCAGGTTGCCTTCGACGCGGTCGGCGAAGAAGGCCAGTGTCTGCGGCCCCTCGTCGCCGTCGGCGACGCGCTGGCCCTGCGCGGCCAGCCGCTTGGCGAGCCAGGCCGGCAATTCGCGGCGCTCGACGGGTTCGACCCGCAGCATCACGCCGGCGCCGTCGAGCGCGCCGAACCAGCCGCTCTTTGCTGCTGGAAGTCGAGCTTGGGCAGCTGCACCAGGGTCAGCACGTCGTCGCCGACCTGCGTCTGGCAGTAACGCTGCAAGGCCTCCGAGCCTTCCTTGCCAGGCTTGCCGGAAGGGATGCGCAAGTTCGATCAACTGGCGCTCGGCGAACAGGCTCATCGCCTGTGCCGCACCGAGCAACGCGCCCCAGTCGAAGTGCGCGGCATTGCCGACGGTGAAGACCTTGCGCTCGCCGTAGCCTGCTGCGCGCGCGGCAGCGCGGATCGCGTCGCCCGCCTCCTGCGCCAGCAGCGGCTCGTCGCCGTAGACCGTGTACAGCGGACGCAGCCCTCTGGCCAGGTGGGCGGCGAGTTGCTCGGCCTTGATCTGCATGCTCAGGCGGGCTTGATCGCGGACAGGCGTCGCAGCACCTGGGCGGCGATGTCGTCTTCCATCGCGCGGTAGAGCAGCGCCTCCTCCTGCATCTTGGCCAGCGCGGTGGTTTCGCTGTAGCTCATGTCGCGGGTGAGCAGCAACTCGTCGGCGGCCAGCAGCAGTTTGCCGCTCGGCGTAGCGACGCGAAAACGCAGCTTGACGCGCAACTGGACTTCGCGCACCTGGCCGGCCGAGGTCGAGGCCACGACGCCCTTTTCGCGCCCGTCGGCCAGGGCCTCGAGCACGGCGTCGGCGCGTGCCGGCACCTCCGATACCTGCACGCTGCTGGCGGCCAGTTGCTGGCGCAGCAGCGGCGCGAGTGTCGACTGCGGCGCGAATCCCGACCAGCGCCACGCTGTGAAACGGCAGTCTGGGCGCCTGGCGCAATTCGAAACCGCAGCCGGCGACGCGCTGCGCAGGCGAGCATGAGCGCGCGGCGCCTGTGCATCAGACGACGACGTTGACCAGGCGGCCCGGCACGATGACCACCTTCTTGGCCGGCTTGCCGTCGGCAAACTTGGCGAACTCGGGAGCGGCCAGCGCGGTGGCTTCGATCCTGGCCTTGTCGGCGGTGGCCGGCACCCGGATGGCGCCGCGGGTCTTGCCCGCGATCTGCAGCACCAACTCGATCTCGTCCTGCACCAGCGCGGCCTCGTCGGTCTGTGGCCACGGTGCGTCGATCAGGTCACCGAGCTTCGCGGCGAAGCCGAGCTCACCCCACAGCGCATGCGTGATGTGCGGGCACACCGGGTACAGCGCGCGCAGCAGCACCGACAGGCCCTCGCGCAGGGCCGCGTTCGACGCCGCGCTGCCGTCGTTGCGGAACTCGTCCAGCGCATTGAGCAGCTTCATCGCCCCCGACGCGACGGTGTTGTACTGCAGCCGGTCGTAGTCGTGCCGGATCTGCTTGAGCAGCAGGTGCACTTCGCGGCGCAAGCGCCTTGGCGGCGCTGCCGACAGCGGCTGAAGTCCTCGCCTGCCGCGCGCACGACAGCGGCCTGCTTGACGCCGAAGGCCCACAGGCGGCTCAGGTAGCGGTAGGCGCCCGCGGCCCCGGAGTCGGACCAGGCCGCGCTCTGGTCGGGTGGCCCGGCGAACATCGTGAACAGGCGCGCGGTGTCGGCGCCGAACTTGCCGATGAATTCGCGCGGCTCGACCACGTTGTTCTTCGACTTGCTCATCTTCTCGATGCCGCCCAGCATCAGCGGCAGGCCGTCCTCCCTGGCGGTGGCGCCGACCGGTGTGCCACGTTCGTCGTGCCGCACGTCGACTTCGCTCGGGTAGTACCAGCGCTTCTTGCCGCTGGCGTCTTCGCGGTAGAAGCTCTCGTTGAGCAGCATGCCCTGTGTGAACAGCTTGGTGAAGGGTTCGTCGAACTTGACCAGTCCGATGTCGCGCATGGCCTTGGTCCAGAAGCGTGCATACAGCAGGTGCAGCACGGCATGCTCGATGCCGCCGATGTACTGGTCCATCGGCATCCAGTAGTCGTTGCGCGCATCGACCATGCTGTCGGTCGCGTCGGGACAGGCATAACGCATGTAGTACCAGGCCGAATCGACGAAGGTGTCCATCGTGTCGGTCTCGCGCTGTGCCGGCTTGGCGCACCGCGGGCAGTCGACATTGAGGAACTTGGCGTTCTTGCGCAGCGGATTGCCGCTGCCGTCGGGCACCAGGTCTTCGGGCAGCAGCACCGGCAGGTCCTTCTCCGGCACCGGCACGTCGCCGCAGGCCCCGCAGTGGATGATCGGAATCGGCGTGCCCCAATAGCGCTGACGGCTGATGCCCCAGTCGCGCAGGCGCCAGGTGGTCTTCTTCTCGCCCAGGCCGCGCTGAGCAAGCAGTTCGGCGACCTTGTCGACGGCAGCCTTGTAGTCCAGGCCGTCGAGCACGCCGGAGTTGATGCAGCGTCCGCGTTGCTTGTCGGCGTACCAGTCCTGCCAGGCCGCGGTCGAATAGTGCTGGCCTGCGACGTCGATCACCGGAGCGATGCGCAATCCATATTTGCGTGCGAACGCAAAGTCACGCTCGTCGTGCGCCGGCACGCCCATCACGGCGCCGTCGCCGTAGGCCATCAGCACGTAGTTGCCGACCCAGACTTCGATCGGCTCGTCGGTGAGCGGGTGCTTGACCGTGAGGCCGGTACGCACGCCTTCCTTTTCCTTGGTCGCCAGCTCGGCCTCGGTGGTGCCGCCCTTCAGGCAGGTTTCGATGAAGGCGGCGACCTCGGGCCGGGTCCTGGCCGCATGCGTGGCCAGCGGGTGCTCGGGCGCGACGGCGCAGAAGGTCACGCCCATGATGGTGTCGGCGCGGGTCGTGAAGACGTACATCCGGCCGTCGCCGATCAATTGCCGTTTCTCGTCGCGAATGTCGTGCGGGAAGGCAAAGCGCAGGCCCTCGCTCTTGCCGATCCAGTGCTCCTGCATCAGCCGCACACGCTCGGGCCAGCCGTGCAGATAGCCCGGACTTTGCGGGTCGGCCACGTTGGCCAGCAGCTCGTCGGCGTATTTCGTGATCGCGAAGTAATAGCCGGGGATCTCGCGCTTTTCGACCAGCGCGTCGGAGCGCCAGCCGCGGCCGTCGACGACCTGCTCGTTGGCCAGCACGGTCTGGTCGACCGGGTCCCAGTTCACGATCTGCGTCTTGCGGTAGGCGATGCCCTTGTCCAGCATCTTCAGGAAGAACCACTGGTTCCACTTGTAGTAGGCCGGGTCGCAGGTGGCGACTTCGCGGCTCCAGTCGATGGCCATGCCCAGCGGCTGCATCTGGGCCTTCATGTCGGCGATGTTGGCCCGCGTCCAGGCCGCCGGCGGCACGTTGTTGTCGATGGCGGCGTTCTCGGCCGGCAGGCCGAAGGCGTCCCAGCCCATCGGCATCAGCACGTTCATGCCCTGCATGCGCAGGAAGCGCGTCAGCATGTCGTTGATGGTGTAGTTGCGCACATGGCCCATGTGCAGCTTGCCGCTGGGGTAGGGCAGCATCGAGCAGGCGTAGAACTTGGGCCGCGCCGGGTCTTCGACCACGCGGTAGGCGTCGCGGGCCAGCCAATGCGCCTGGGCTGCGGCTTCGATCTCGGCGGGGACGTATTTCTCGTTCATCCGTCGATTGTAGAAGTCGGCCCGTCGCCGTTTACTTCGGCGCCTCGGTGACGAAGCCGATGCGGTTGAGGCCCGCCTTCTGGATCATCGCAATCAACGCGGCGACGCTGCCGTAGGCCACCTTCTGGTCGGCGCGCAGCTGCACTTCGAGCTGTGGGTTGGCCTTGGCCGCGGCCGCAACGCGCTGCGCCAAGGCTTCAGGCGACAGCGACTCGTCGCCGAAGAACAGCTTGCCGTCGGCATCGATCGCCAGCGCGATGAAACTCGGCGCGCTGTTGGGCGTGGCGCCTTCGGTCTTGGGCAGGTCGAGCTTCAGGCTCGAGGTCATCAGCGGCGCCGTGATGATGAAGATGACCAGCAGCACCAGCATCACGTCGATCAGCGGCGTCATGTTGATGTCGCTCATCGGCGCCGGGCGCGGCGAGCGTTCAAGGCGGCCGAAGGCCATCTCAGCGCCCGCCGGGCCGCCCCAAGGGCGATGAGCGCCCCAAGGGCCACGAAGGGGCCTGCTTCGGCCCCAGGGGGCAGCGAGCAAGGCGAGCCTGGGGGCACATGTCTCAGTCCTTTGCCGCTGGCTGCTGGGCGATGCGCATTTCGCGCAGATCGAGGGCAAAGCCCTCGAGTTCGGCTTCGGCCGCGCCGACCCACTTGCCGAACAGGTTGTAGGCCAGCACGGCCGGAATGGCGACGGCCAGACCGGCGGCGGTCATGATCAGCGCCTCGCCGACCGGGCCGGCGACGCGGTCGATGGTCATGCTGCCGGCCGACGCGATGCTGGCCAGTGCATGGTAGATGCCCCAGACGGTGCCGAACAGGCCGATGAACGGCGCCGTGCTGCCGATCGACGCCAGCAGCACCTGGCCGAACTGCAGGTGCTCCAGACCGCGATGCAGCGCCTCGCGAAGTCGCCGCGTGAGTTGCGAGTCCAGCGGTGCGCCGGTGTCGAGCGTGCCGCTCATCGGCGTGGCGGTGGCGGCGTCGAGCAGAGGCAGCAGCACCTGTTCGCGGTCGAGCGCGGCCAGGCGTTGGCGCCCTTCGGCCAGCCCCGGCGCGGCCCAGAACGCCGGTACCGCGCGGGCCACGTCGCGCCGCGCGCGCTGCAGGACCCAGATCTTCCACAGGATGGTGATCCAGGCGCTGACCGACATCGCCAGCAACAGCAGCGTGACCGCGCGGCCGACGCCGTCGCTGGCATTCCAGTAGGTGCCAAAGCCGTCCATCAGGTCAACCCCAGTACGTCGTGCATGCCATACAGGCCGCTCGATCGGCCCGCCAGAAAGCGCGCCGCGCGCAGGGCGCCTTCGGCGTAGGTGGCGCGGCTGGCGCTCTTGTGCGTGATCTCGATGCGCTCGCCGCTGCCGCAGAACATGACGGTGTGATCACCGACGACATCGCCGCCGCGCACGCTGGAAAATCCGATCGTGCGCGGATCGCGTTCGCCGGTCAGGCCTTCGCGGGCGTAGACCGCGCAGTCCTTCAGGTCGCGGCCGAGCGCAGCGGCCACCACCTCGCCCATCTTCAGCGCGGTGCCGCTCGGGGCATCGACCTTGTGGCGGTGGTGGGTTTCGACGATCTCGATGTCGTAGCCGTCGGCCAGGCCGCGCGCGGCCATGTCGAGCAACTTGAAGACGACATTGACGCCGACGCTCATGTTGGGGGCCATCACGATCGCGATATGGCGCGCGTGCGCGGTGATTTCGGCCTTCTGTGCTTCGCTGAAGCCGGTGGTGCCGATGACCGCGTTGACGCCCAGCTGGCGGCATACGGCCAGCTGCGCCAGCGTGCCCTCGGGGCGCGTGAAGTCGATCAGCACCTGCGCGTTGCGCAGGCCGGCGCGTATGTCGATGCCAATGTCCAAGGTGCCGGCGAGGGTGCAATCGGGGGCGGCATTGACGGCCTCGATCAGGACCTGACCCATGCGCCCGGAGGCGCCGGCAACGGCGATGCGCAGCGGGGCCGCGCTCAGGCCAGTCATTGCGGTTCGAGCGGAGGGTACGGCCGGTTGGCGCCCAGCGGCAGTGCCGCGGCGGTGCTCTCGCCCTTGACCGGCGGCGGCAGCGCCTTGCGTTGCTCGTCGGTCAGCGCGAGCACGGGAGCGGGACCACCGGCCTCGCCCCACGGCTGGATCGAGGTGACGAACTCCTTCTCCGACGGCAACTCGGGCACCTCGAGACGTTCCAGAACGTCGGCCTTGAAGTAGGCCACGACGCTGCGCCGCTGCGGTTCCGTGCCCTGCCGGCGCATGGTGAATACATAGTCCCAGCGGTCGGCGTGGAAGGCGCTGGTGAGGAGTGGAGAGCCCAGCACGTCGCGCACCTGCTCGCGAGTCATGCCGGGGTTGACGTTGGCGACCAACTCCTTGGTGACGACGTTGCCCTGCATCACGTCGACGCGGTAGGGCGTGATGGCGCCAAAGATGCGATCGGCCTGTTGCGAACTGCAGCCGACGCCGCCCAAGCCGAAGGCGGCCAATACGGCGACCGTCATGCAGCGGGAAGGGACTGTGCGGGACATGGAAATACGCCCGGCGAGCGCACTCGCCGCGCTGCTCTGGCTATGATGTGACGCATTCTAGCGGCCCGACTGCCTTGCCTGCACCGATGACCCACGCCGACGAACTCAAGAGCAGCGGCCTGAAGGCGACGCTGCCGAGAATCAAGATTCTCGAGGTCTTCCAGCACACGGCGCTGCGGCACATGAGTGCCGAGGACGTCTACAAGGCACTGCTGGCCGAGGGCGCGGATGTCGGCTTGGCCACGGTGTATCGCGTGTTGATGCAGTTCGAACAGGCTGGCCTGCTGACACGCAGCCACTTCGAGAGCGGCAGGTCGGTGTTCGAGTTGAACGCGGGCCAACACCACGACCACCTGGTGTGCCTGACCTGCGGCCGGGTCGAGGAGTTCTACGACGCCGAGATCGAGGCCCGCCAACGCGCCGTCGCGCAGGCCCGAGGCTTTACCTTGCAGGATCACTCGCTGGCCCTGTACGCGGGCTGCAACAAGGTCGACTGCGCCCACCGGCCAAAGTAGATTGCACCCGAGGCAGGCCCCTGACGTGGCCCGCGCGCGGGCTCGCAACCAACGGCGCGCTCATGCCTCCGGCGCCTTGTCGTCCATGGCAGATTGGTGGCGGCGCACGAATTCGGCATAGGTGTCGATGCCGCGCAGTTGCAAGACCGTGTTGCGCACCGCAGCCTCCACCAGCACGGCCAGGTTGCGCCCGGCGTCGACCGCGATCACCACCTTGCGCACTGCCACGCCCAGGATGTCGTCGAACAGCGGCTCGTAGGGCAGGCGCTCGAACTCGCGCTCGAGGGTCTCCTTGCGCACCAGATGCACCAGCAGGTTGAGCCTCATCTTGCGGCGTACGGCGGTCTCGCCGAAGATGGCCTTGATGTCCAGCAGGCCGATGCCGCGCACCTCGAGCAGGTTGGCCAGCAGCGCGGGGCAGCGGCCCTCGAGCGAGGTCTGCGAAATGCGGTAAAGGTCGACGGCGTCGTCGGCCACCAGGCCGTGGCCGCGCGAGATCAACTCCAGGCCGAGTTCGCTCTTGCCCAGACCCGATTCGCCGGTCAGCAGCACGCCCAGGCCGAGGATGTCCATGAACACGCCATGCCGCGTCGTGCGCTCGGCAAACAACTGCCCGAGGTAGGCGCGCACCACGTCGATCACGTGGCCGGCCGAGGCGGCCGTCACGAACAACGGGATCTCGGCGCGATCGCACATGGCGACCAGCCGGTTCGGCGGCACCTGGCCGTCGGCGACGATGATCATCGGCGGCTCGAGAGTGACGATGCGAGCGACGCGCCGTTCGATCACCTCTTCGGTGTGGTCGCTGAGGTACGCGACTTCGCGACGGCCGACGATCTGCACGCGGTAGGGGTGGATGTAGTTGAGGTAGCCGATCAGGTCGGCCGCCGAGCGCGCGTCGCGCACCGCGGCATCGTCAAAGCGCCGCTCGGGATGCGCATGTCCGGCGACCCACTCCCAGTGCAGGGCCTGGCGGTGCTTTTCGAACAGCGCCTCGGCGCTGATGGAGGTGGGCTTCATGAATTCGAGCCCGATGCCAGACTTAGGCGACCGACTTCAGCGGCTCCCAGTCGGCGATCAGCTTGTGCAGCGCCGCCGCGTCGGGTTCGACTTTCAGGCGCTCACGCAGTGTGCGGTCGGACAGCATTTCGGCGATTTCGGACAGGATGTCCAGATGCCGCTGCGTCGCCGCCTCGGGTACCAGCAGGAAGATCAGCAACGAGACCGGCTCGTCGTCGGGCGCGTCGAAGGCGATCGGCTGCAGCACTCGCAGCACGGCAGCCAGCGGGTTCTTCAGGCCCTTGATGCGACCGTGCGGGATGGCCACGCCGTGGCCCAAGCCGGTCGAGCCCAGGCGCTCGCGGGCGAACAGGTTGTCCGACACCGTGGCGCGGGCGATCGAATGCTGGTTCTCGAAAAGCACGCCGGCCTGCTCGAAAGCACGCTTCTTGCTCGTCGCGTCCACGTCGACCAAGACATTGGCGCTAGGCAGGATGGTGGCAAGTCGGTTCATCGATGGCGTTCCTTCCGCACCGCACAACGCGCCAGGGCGCATGCGGCTGACCGCGGGAACTGTGAATGTGCGCTGAATTATAGGAATCGACCCGCTGTGCGCGCCGTTTGTGACCCACGCAAGCGTGCAGCGTGTTGCGCATTTGCTGCGCTGCCGCAGCGAGAGCCCCCGCCGGGCAGCAAAAAGCGGCCCGCGGGCCGCCTTGAAGTATTCGCTTACCCTCTATAGAGCGCTTGCATCTACTCGCTTTGGCGAATCATGGTGGTGTTCTTGTACGCGATCCTTGTGGCGCATCACCTGGCGGTCCAACTTGTCCATCAAGGCATCGATCGCAGCATACAAATCCTCGTTGGCGTGCTCGACGTAGATGTCGCGCCCCTTCACATGCAAGGTCACCTCGGCCTTTTGCCGTCGTTCCTTCTCCTTTTGCTTTTCCACCGTCAGCAGTACGGTCACATCGACGACCTGGTCGAAGTGCCGGGTCACGCGGTCGAGCTTGGTCAAGACATATTCGCGCAAGGCCGGCGTCACTTCAAGGTGGTGTCCGCTGATCGTCAGGTTCATCAAGTCCTCCTGTGGCAAGGGTGCAGAAATTCGAGGCGGTTGGGCGTCACGCCGGGATGGTGAGGGGTGTGCGGCATGCAGGAAAGCGGCCGCTTCAGTGTGCCGTCGAACGGGCATCATCACAAGGCACTGCCGGGACATCGTGGGCTCATCCGTGCCGCAATCGTGGCTGTTGGCGACCAGCGCATGGAGTTCATGGTGACACCTTTTTCGTCCCCTGTGCAGTGCCATAATCGATCGTCTTTGTATGGAGACATTTTTGGACCAGAGTCACCCTCGGTGACCGTCCGCTCCAGCCGTCCACGGCCTTGTTGCGGCCGTGACGCCACCGGGGTGAGACGGTGCATCGGTCGCCATCACCCCCGCCGCGCGCCATCGTGCGCTGGAGCCGCGTTCCATGCTCAACGTCTTCACGCTGGTCAACGGCCGCCTGGTCCAGGAAGAGATCGACAGCCCTGAGGCGTTGGCCCATGTGCAGCCGGTCTGGCTCGACCTGGAATCGCCGACCGCCGAAGAGAAGGGTTGGGTTCATGCACGCTTTGGCATCGTCATTCCCGACGACATCGTCGACGACGACCTCGAGGAGTCGGCGCGGTTCTACGAAGAAGACAGCGGCGCACTTCACATCCGCTCGGACTTCCTGATCGACGACGACGTCACGCCGCGAAATGTGCGCGCGGCGTTCATCCTGTACCAGCAGGTGCTGTTCTCGGTGCACGCCGAGGATCTGCCGGTGTTTCGCCTGCTGCGCCTGCGTGCGCGGCGGATTCCGGCGCTGATCGAAGACGCCAAGGACGTGCTGCTCAAGCTCTATGACGCCGACGCGGAGTACAGCGCCGATGCGCTCGAAGGCATCTACGACGCGCTCGAAGCCGTGGGCGTGGGCGTGCTCAAGCAGGACGTCGACGACAAGGCGGCAGGTGCCGCACTGGCCGCGATCGCCAAGGAGGAAGACTTGAACGGCCGCATCCGTCGCAACGTGATGGATACGCGCCGCGCGGTCAGCTTCATGATGCGCAGCCGCATGCTCAATGCCGAGCAGTTCGAGGAGGCGCGGCAGATCCTGCGCGACATCGATTCGCTGGACAGCCACACCGCATTCCTGTTCGACAAGATCAACTTCCTGCTCGACGCCACGGTCGGTTTCATCAATATCAACCAGAACAAGATCATCAAGATCTTCTCGGTCGCGAGCGTCGCACTGTTGCCGCCGACCTTGATTGCCAGCCTGTACGGAATGAACTTTCGCCACATGCCCGAGCTCGACTGGAGCCTGGGCTACCCGTTTGCGATTGCGCTGATGCTGGCGTCGGTCGCGGTGCCGATCTTCTACTTCCGTCGCAAGGGCTGGTTGAGGTAACCAAACGAACGCCCGCACGGCGTGCAGTTGCTCACACCCGTGTTGGCCCGGTCCTGCCTAGACTGTTTGCCATGAACACGCACCACACCCCCCTTCTTGCTGCGCTCGTGCTGTCCGGCCTGCTGGCCTCGGCCCCGGCGCTGGCGCAATTTCAATCCACGCCAGCGGTTGGCGGGCCGGCGGCGCAGCCGTCGGCCGCGAAGACCGAACGCGAATACCGCAAGGATGGTGCGAAACACCTCTACGCCGCTTACAGCAAGCAGGTCCGCAAAGGCAAGATGCCGCCGCTGCTGTATGGGGTGGCGATCATCGAGACAGAAATCGGCGCCGGCGGCGAAGTACGCGACGTGCGCGTCGTACGTCAACCGGCAGCACGCCGAGGTTGGCCCCTGGGCCGTGGAAATGATCAAGAAGGCCAGTCCGTTCCCGGCCCCGCCGGCGGCAATGGGCTCGGTCAAGTACACCGAGATCTGGCTGGTCGACAACACCGGCCGCTTCCAGCTCGATTCACTGACCGAAGGTCAGAAATAGGCCGCGGCCTGCTGCCACGGCGCAGCATGCAGCGCACCTGGGTGCCGATCTCGGCGCACCCCATGGCGCCGTAGCCAAGCCGGCCCTGCATAGCAGGTCGCGCCTCAATCCCTCCCAACACAAAAGGGGTACCGCGACGGGCGGTACCCCTGCCTGTAAAGGTTGCTGTGCGGCGGCCCGGAGCGAAGGAGGGAGGGAGGAGGAGGAGACGCGCTCGGGGCTTGCAACCAGACGGGCCGGAAGACCGCCCAGCAATCAAAACCTAACGACTGCGTAGACATTGATCGCGGGCTGAAGTTCCCGCGCCCGCTTTGCAACGATCTGTGTCGCGAGTCGCAGCCGCAAGCGACGGCCGACTCGAACAATTCGACGCGCACTTGCAGAGCGAACCTGCGCCGTTCATGCATCGAGGTGCGTGGTCGTCGCTGCTTGCACGGCGCAGCCCGCGTCGGCGGCGCGCGCGACCGTCATGCCGCTGCCGGCGGCTCCGGCGACGTACCCGACGTGGGCGTGGTCCGCGTCGCTGCAAGGGAGAGGGCCTGGTCGGCCTTGCGGTCGGCATCGACGCGCTGTGCCGAGGGTCGTTGCGCAATGCGCTTGGCGTAAGCCTTCCATTCGACGCCCTGCGCGGCAAGCAGATCTTCGCCGTAGACGATCTTGCTGGCCAGTGCCACCAGCGGCAGCGATACATAGGCCGAGCAATCGGCAAGGCTGAAGGCATCGCCGGCGACATAGGGGGAAAACCGCGCCAGGCGCTTGAAGCCGGTGATGTTTCTGACCAGCAGTTTGTGGACACGGGCCTTTTGCGAATCGCCGACAGTGCCGCCGAAGAATGCCTGCGCATACAACTCACGCGCCACGAGCTCGAGGTGCATATCGATGAACAGGGCCAGTTCACGCACTTTTGCCGCGGCCCACGGATCGTGCGGCAACAACGCCGGCGTCGGCGCCAGGGCCTCGAGGTACTCGACGATCGCGTTGCTCTCGCACAGCGTGCCATGCTCGGTGCGGATGAAGGGCACCTTGCCCAAGGGCGACGCCGCTAGCAGGTCGTCGGGTTTGTGGCCCGGCGCGACGCGCTCCTCGGTGAACGGCAGGTTCTTTTCAAGCAATACGAGCTTGACCTTGTTGACGTAGTTGGACAGCGCAAAGCCGCACAGCGTGATCGTCATCGGTGCTCTCCTGTAGAAGTCGAAGGGATCCGGCGCCGCGGCGGGCCGGCCGCGTGCGACTGTCGCCTTCAGACATGGGGGCGAACAAGGGGATGGTCATGCAGCTAGCTTCGGGCTGCCGACCGCGGGCGCGCCATCGACACGGCGACCGCCGCGCACAACAGGCCCGCCGCAGTGCCTGTCAAATGCACCAGCGGCGCGATGGCGATGTCCCAGCCGGGCACGACCTGCGTCGGTCCGGCCCAGGGGCGCTCCAGTGCCAGTTTGACGCTCATGCCACCGAGTACGGCCCAGCCGATCGTGCGGCGACGCCCGCCTGGGTTCAGCACCAGGTCCAGCGCGACCACGGCCACGCCGGCGTGCAACACGCCCGAAAGGCCGCCGTAGTGCAACAACAGCGGTTGCAGCGCCAGCCCCGCCTGCGTCAGCGGCCAGGCCACCAGCCACGCCCAGGTCGCATGGCGTGGCAAGCGGGCAGCGATGCCGAAAGCGGCGACCGCGACGCAGCCGAACAGGTTGGCCTGCAGGTGCATTGCGCTCCAGTGCACGAAGGCGGCAGTCCAAAGGCGCCAGGGCTGCGAGAGCGCAAATTGCGGCTGCCAGTCGAGCGCCTCGCGCGGCGCCGGCCAGGCCAGCAATGCGCCCAGCGCCAGTGCAAGCGTCAGGCTGGTCCACGTGCGTTGCCCGGGCGTAAGCGACGCTTGCACGTTGCGCTAGGCCACGAACACGGCGTGCCAGAGCGCGAGCACGGCGTCGCGCTCAGCGGCCAGCGTCTCGACGGGAAACTGCGTCGCACGCTCGTCCAGCCGTGCGCGGTGCTGGGCACGGCGCAACTCACGGTACGCGTTGGCCGCCGCTTCGCCAATGCCTGGCGGCAGCAGCCCGCAGGCCTGGGCCCGCTGCAGCAGCGCAATGTTGCCGACGTTGGCTTGCAGCTGCGGGTGTGCCGCGGAGTGCGCAAGCACGAGGTATTGCACTGCGAACTCGGCGTCCATCATGCCGCCCGCGCTGTGCTTGACGTCGAACAGGCCGCTCGGCACCGGCCGGGCTGCGCGCACCTTGTCGCGCATCGTCTGCACCTGGATCTGCGAGCGCGGCGCGGTCGCGCGGCGCGGCCAGGACGTCGCGGCGCACGGCCTCGAATCTCGCACCCAGTGCAGGCATGCCCGCGCAACAGCGGGCGCGCGTCAACGCCTGGTGTTCCCAGGTCCATGCCGTGTTGCTGCCGCGGCCGCGCTGGTAGCGCTCGAACGACGCGATCGACGTCACCAACAGTCCCGAGTTGCCGTTCGGCCGCAGTGCGGTGTCGATGTCGAACAATTCGCCTGCCGCGGTGCGCAGCGTCAGCCAGGTGATCAGCTTGCGCACGTAGGCGCCATAGACCTCGACCGCCTTGTCCGTGTCGGGCTCGTCGTGGTCGTCAAACAGGAAGACGACGTCAAGGTCGCTGCCGTAGCCGAGTTCCTTGCCGCCCAGCTTGCCGTAGGCGATGACGGCGAACTGCGGCACCTCACGATGGCGCTGGCGCAAGTTGGCCCAGGCCCAGCGCAATGTGCAGCCCAGTACGGCGTCGGCCAGCGCCGACAGGTCGTCAGCCACCTGTTCGACGCTGATGTCACCCTCGACGTCACGCACCAGGGTGCGAAAGACCTCGGCGTGGTGGGCACGCCGTAGCGTGTCGAGCAAGGCCTCCTCGCCGGCTTCGCCGGAGCGGTGCCAGGCTGCATGTCGCTCGTCCAACTCGGCGCTGAAGGCGGTGCTGTCGAAGCGCTCGTGCAGCAAGCGCGAATCGGCCAGTTCGTCGATCACGCCCGGGTGCTGCATCAGGTAGCGCATCGGCCAACGCGCCAAGCCGAGCAGACCGAGTAGGCGCTGCAGCACCTCCGGGCGCTCGACCAGCAAGGCGAGGTAGCTTTCGCGGCGCAGCAGCGGCTCCATCCAGTCGATGAAGCGCAGCGCCGCATCGGCGCTGCAACGGCCCGCCTCCACACTATCGGCTGCACGCTGCACCAATCGCGCCAGGCGCTGCTTGCTGACTTCGTGCAAGTGCATGGACACGCGCTTGTGCGGCCCACGCCCGCGTGCGTTCGGCCAGCGCCGCCGGCAGCCGATCGAGAAAGGCTTCGTCGTCGATGGCCATGGGGCCGGGGCCGCAGGCTCTTGCAGCCGCCGTTGACGGCCGCCGCCGTCGTCTGACCGTCGTGCAACAGCGCGTCGAATTCGGCGGCCACCAACTCGCGTGTCTGGCCCAGATCGCGCGAGCAGCCCGCAGGCGTCGTCGCCGCAGGCCGGGTCCAGCGAGCGCGCGATCCAGTCGAGGTCGTCGTCGGCACTCGGCAGCAGGTGGGTCTGCTGGTCGTCGAGGTACTGGATGCGGTGCTCGACGCGGCGCAGGAAGGTGTAGGCCTGGGCCAACCGCTCGGCGGTGGCCGGCTTCATCAGGCCGCGCGCGGCCAGCTGCTGCAGGCCGCGCAGGGTCGAGCGCGTGCGGATTTCGGGGAACTGGCCGCCGCGCACGACCAACAACAGCTGGACGATGAACTCGATCTCACGGATGCCGCCGCGCGACAGCTTCACGTCGTTGCTGCGTTCGGGCCGGCCCGCCGCGCGGCGCTGTGCCTCCTCGCGGATCTTTGCGTGCAACTGGCGCAGGCCCTCGAACACGCCATAGTCGAGGTAGCGGCGGTAGACGAAGGACGTGACCAGCGAGCGCAACGCCAATGCGCGACCGCTCGTGACGGCCGCGCGCGGCGCGACGACCCGACTCTTCAACCAGGCGAAGCGCTCCCACTCGCGGCCCTGGACCTGGAAGTATTCCTCGAGCATCGCCAGGCTGACGACCGGAGGGCCCGAATTGCCGTTCGGCCGCAGCGCCAGGTCGACGCGAAAGACGAACCCGTCGTCGGTGCTGTCGCCGATCAGGGTGTACAGGCCGCGTGCCACTTTGGTGAAGTACTCGTGCGCCGAAATGGCACTGCCCGCCCTGTGCGTCGGCAGGCCGGCGGCGGCCGGCGCACCTTCGAGCGCTGCGCCGTCGGTTTGCCCGTCCTCCTCGTAGACGTAGATCAGGTCGATGTCCGACGACACGTTGAGCTCGCGCGCGCCGAGCTTTCCCATGCCGACGATCCAGAATTCGATGCGCTGACCGCTTGCGTCGCGCGGCGCGCCGTGGCGCGCGTCGGCATCGGCCAGCGCCTGGGCCAGCGCGATCTCCAGCGTGGCTTCGGCCAGCGCCGTCATGGCCGCCGTGACGTCCTGCAGCGGCGCGGCCTGCTCGATGTCGAGTACCGCCAGTCGCTCGAGCACCAACTGCCGCGCCACGCGCAGGGCCGCTGGCAGTTCGCGGCCTTCGCTCTGCAGTCGGGCCACCAGGGCTTTGACAATCTCGGCGTCGGGCAGACCCGCAGGCAGCCAGGCCAGCTCGACCGCGCAGCGCCGGCGCACGCGCTGCACGAAGCGGCTGTGCTCGGCGAGTGCCACGGGCGCGGTGATCTGGCTGGTCGGGGCGGGCATGTTGACGGCGAACGGCTAAGCGGCCTGTGCTAGATTGGCCCGGCTCGTCACGCTGCGCTGTCGGCCAGAACGCACTCGCAGACGTTGCAGCCATAGGCTTGCGCTTGCCTCGCAGCCGTTCATTGCTGCCCGGCGTGCCGTTCAGCGTCCCCACCCTGTCCTCCGTGTCCGCCGTCGCTCCCTCCGCCCCCATCGCCGACCGCCGCAAGCACCCGTTGCTGCGTTGGCTGTGGCGCATTGCCTTCGGGTCGGCTGTCGGGGCCTGGAGCCTACTGCTGCTGGCATGGCTGACATTGCATTGGGGCATTTTGCCTCGCATCGAGCAATGGCGCCCGCAGATCGAAGCGCGGGCCAGCCAGGTGCTCGGTATCCCGGTCACCATCGGGGCCATCCGCGTGCGATCCGGCGGCTGGGTGCCCACGTTGGAGCTGGACGACGTGGTACTGCACGACCGCCAGCAGCGTGAGGCCCTGCGCCTGCCCAGAGTCAATGCGGCGCTGTCGGCGCGCTCGTTGCTGGCCCTCGAGTTGCGCTTCGAGCAGCTGCACATTGAAGGTGCGGCACTCGAGGTGCGCCGCGACCGTGCCGGGCGCATCTTCGTCGCCGGCATCGAAGTCCCGTCCAGCGGCGCCGACCCCAACAACAGCGCAGTCGACTGGTTCTTCTCGCAGCACGAAGTGGCCGTGCGTCACGGCCGTCTGCGTTGGCTCGACGAACAGCGTGACGCGCCAGCCCTCGAACTCGACGACGTCGATCTGGTGCTGCGCAATGGCCTGCGCCGCCATGACCTGCGGCTGGACGCGACACCGCCCGCTGCCTGGGGCGAACGCTTCACGCTGCAAGGCCGCTTCACGCAATCGCTGCTCGACGCCAGCGGCGATTGGCGGCGCTGGAGCGGCACCGTGCACGCCGCTCTGCCGCGCACCGACGTCTCCGAGCTGCGGCGCCACGTCACGTTGCCGATCGAATTCACCGAGGGCGACGGCGCGGTGCGCGCCTGGCTCGACGTGCGCGACGGGCAATTGCAGGCTGTCACCGCCGACCTGGCGCTGCGCGCCGTGACGCTGCAATTGGGCGCCAGCACCGAGCCGCTGGCGATCGCGCAACTGCAGGGTCGCGTCGGCGCCGAGCGCGACGGGGCCGAGCTGCGATTCACGGCCACGGGCTTGGGATTTGCCACTGCCGACGGCGTGGTCTGGCCGCGCAACAACTTCACGCTCGCATTGCGCCAGGCAGCGGGCGTGGCTGACGGAGCGGGGCCGTGGGTCGGCGGCCAGGTAGTTGCCGACCACCTGGATCTCGGCGTGATGGCGCGGGTGGCCGCGCGTGTCCCGCTCGGCGCGGCACTGGCCAAGCTGCTGGCCGAGCTGGCACCCACGGGGCAGGTCAACGCACTCAATGCCCGCTGGGACGGCGCGCTCGACGCGCCATCGCACTACCAGGCCAAGGCCAGCATCGTCGGGCTGACCCTTGCCGCCGCGCCGGCTGCGCAGGGCGGGGGCGTCGGCCGGCCGGGTTGGCGCAACGCCGCGATCGAGATCGACGCCAACGAAACGGGTGGCAAGGCCCGCTTGCTGCTCGACAAGGGCGCGCTGATCCTGCCCGGCATCTTCGAAGAGCCCGAGGTGGCGTTCGACACGTTTTCGGCGCAGCTGGCCTGGCGCATTCGCGCATCCGCCGATGCAGGCGCGCCACCGGCCATCGAGTTGGCGGTCACCGACGCGCGCTTCGCCAATGTCGATGCGCAGGGCGAGGTCAGCCTCGCACGCTGGCAGACCGGCACGGCGGCCGCCGCGAGCCACAGCGCGAGTGGCGCCGGCATCGTCCATGGCCGCGGCGCGCGCCTGCCCGGCCGGCTCGAGCTGACGGGCAGCTTGTCGCGCGGCCGCGCTGCAGCCGTGGCGCGCTATCTGCCGCTGGGTGTGCATGAATCGGCGCGTCGCTATGTGCAGCAGGCGGTGCTCGACGGTCGCGTGGCCGGCGCCAGCTTCCGCGTCAAGGGCGACCTGTGGGACTTCCCGTTTGCTGCGCCGGCCTCGGCCGGCGCGAGCACGGGCGGCGAGTTCCGCATCGCCGCGCGCGCCGACGACGTGACGCTGGCCTATGTGCCGAGCCAGTCCGACTGGGCCTCGCCGTGGCCGGCCTTTGCGCGCGTCAACGGCGAGCTGGTGTTCGAGCGCAATGCGATGGCGATCCGCGATGCCTCGGCGCGGGTGTTCGGCGTCGAGCTCGTGCGCGTCAACGGCGCGATCGCCGACCTGGCCAAGCCCGTGCTGCGCATCGAGGGCCAGGGCCGCGGCCCGCTGGCGGACATGCTGCGCTACGTCAACGTCACGCCGGTCGGGGGCTGGATCGGCAATGCCCTGCGCGACGCCAGTGTCGGCGGCAACGCCGACCTCAACCTCAAGCTCGAGATCCCGATCGATGCCGTGGCACGCACCGGCGTGCAGGGCCGGGTCGTGCTGTCCGGCAACGACGTGCGACTGGGCCCGACCACGCCGCTGCTGGGCGGCGCCAAGGCGCGCGTCGAATTCACCCAGCAGGGCCTGACGATTACCGCCGGCAGTGCCCGCGTGCTCGGCGGCGACGCCAGCTTCGACGGCGGGACACAGGCCGACGGCAGCCTTCGTTTCGCGGCCCTTGGCGTGGTCAGCGCCGACGGGCTGCGCCGAGCGCCCGAGCTCGGCGCGCTGTCGCGGCTGGCCGCGTCGATGAGTGGCCAGACACCCTACCGTCTGCTGCTGGGCGTCGTGCGCGGTCGCAGCGAAGTCACGCTGACCAGCCCGCTGACCGGCCTGGCGACTCGCCTTGCCCGCGCCGCTGAACAAGAGTGCCGACGCCGCCTGGCCGCTGCGCGTGGAATCGCGGCTCGCCGCCGCCGCACCTGGCGAGCCAGCGCGCGACACGCTGCGCTTCGAACTCGGCAATGTCGCGCAGGCGCTGTACCAGCGCGACCTGTCGCGCGCCGCTGCCGCAAGTGCTGCGCGGCGCATTGGCCGTGCTCGATGCCTTGCCGCCCCTGCCCGAGCGTGGCGTGCGCGCATTGCTCAACCTGCCCGCCGTCGACGGCGATGCATGGCAGGCGCTGGCCGATCGATTGCAGGCGGTTCAAGCCGCACCGGGCATGCCCGCCGATGGGCTGCCGGCCTGGACGACGCCTATTTGCCGCGCACGGTGGCGCTGCGTGCGCAGTCGTTCAGCATGGCTGGGCGCAAGTTGACTGGCTGGTGGCCGGCGTCAGCCAGGACAGTGCCGATGCCACCTGGCGCGGCACCCTGCAAGCCGAACAGCTCGCCGGATACGTCGAGTACCGCGCGCCGCAGGGGACCGCCAGCCCTGGCCGCGTCTATGCCCGGCTGGCAAAGCTGGCGTTGCCGCCGGCAGAGGTGGCGTCGGTGGAGGAACTGCTCGTGAAGGCGCCGGCCAGCGTGCCGGCGCTCGACATCGTGGTCGACGACTTCAAGCTTCGCGGCAAGGATTTCGGCCGGGTCGAAATCGAGGCCGTCAACCGTGTTGGCGATGACGGCGTGCGCGAATGGCGCATGAACCGCTTCGCGGTCATCAACCCCGACGCCCAACTCAGCGGCAGCGGCCAGTGGCAGCCCGTCGCATCGGCCGGCGGCGCGACCCGTGCGCAACGCATGGTGATGGACTTCAAGCTCGAGTTGGCCAACGGCGGCGCGGCACTGGAGCGGCTGGGCTTTGGCGGCACCTTGCGCGGTGGCAAGGGCCGCATGAGCGGCCAGCTGTCGTGGGCCGGCTCGCCACTGTCGCTGCATGTGCCGAGCCTGGACGGGCGCATCAACCTGGCGCTGGACAAGGGCCAGTTCCTCAAGGCCGGGCCGGGTGCGGCGCGCCTGTTGTCGGTGCTCAATCTGCAGGCGCTGCCACGCCGGCTGTCTGCAGCTCGACTTCCGCGATGTCTTCGGCGACGGCTTCGCCTTCGACAATGTCAGCGGCGACGTGACCATCGACGACGGCGTCGCCAGCACCAACAACCTGCGCATGCGCGGCGTGCAGGCCGCCGTGCTGATGGAGGGCAGCGCCGACATCGGTCGCGAAACGCAGCAGCTGCACGTGCTGGTGGTGCCCGAGATCGACGCCGGCAACGCTTCGCTGCCTATGCGCAGTGATCAATCCCGCGCTCGGCCTGGGCAGCTTCGTCGCCCAGTTGTTCCTGCGCCGCCCGCTGATGGCCGCCAACACCCGCGAGTTCACCGTGCAGGGCTCGTGGGCCGAGCCGAAGGTCGAGCGCGTCGAGCGCAAAGCCGATGCGCCGTTGCCCGACCTCGACCCGCCTGCAGCCGCGTCTGCGCCGCGCCAGTAAGGAGATTGCCGATGAGGATCGCAGCCCTGCAGACCGTCGCCACGCCCGACGTCGAGCGCAACCTCGAAGTCGCGGCGCGGCTGATCGGCGAGGCGGCCCGCGAGGGCGCTGCGCTGGCGGCTTTGCCAGAGTACTTCTGCCTGATGGGCCGCCGCGACGAAGACAAGCTGCTCGTTGCCGAGGCGCCGGGCGCCGGCCCGATCCAGGCCTTCCTGTCCGCGCAGGCGCGGCAACATGGCCTGTGGCTGATCGGTGGCACGCTGCCGCTGCGCACCGCCGTGCCGGGCCGCGTGCGCAATGCCTGCTGTGTCTACGCGCCCGACGGCACGCTGGCGGCGCGCTACGACAAGATCCACCTCTTCCGCTACGAAAACGAGCGCGAGAGCTACGACGAAGCGCGTGTGCTCGACGCCGGCAGCGAGCCGGTGGCGCTGCAGGCCGGCCCGTTGCGGGTGGGCCTGTCGGTCTGCTACGACCTGCGCTTTCCCGAGTTGTACCGCGGCTTGTGCGCGCCGCCCTGCGACCTGCTCAGCGTGCCCGCTGCGTTCACCTACACCACCGGCCGCGCGCATTGGGAGCTGTTGCTGCGCGCCCGCGCGGTCGAGAACCAGTGCTACGTCGTCGCCCCGGCGCAGGGCGGCAGGCACGAAAACGGGCGCCGCACCTGGGGCCACAGCATGATCGTCGATCCCGTGGGGCGAGGTGCTTGCGGTGCGACCCGAAGGCGAGGGCGTGGTGCTGGCCGAGGTCGACGCCCAGCGCATCGCATCCGTGCGCCAGCAGTTGCCGGCGCTGACACACCGTCGCTTGTAGGCCGACGCCGGGCCGTGCCGATCGGCCGTGCGGCCGGTACGGCCACGCGCTGCGGGCTCGTCGAACTCAGCGGCTGCCGAACATCATGCGCCGCGCCAGCGCGTGTTTCAGCGCCGGCAGGCGCTCGAGCAAGGCCAGGCCCGTGCCGCGCAGGGTGGCGATACCGGGTGCCTGCCAGGTGAAACTGCGGGCCAGGAAATCGGTGGTGGCGATCATGGCCCAGCGGTCGGGGGCGCGCTGCCAGGCCACCCGCGCCAGGGCGGCCTCGACACCGGTGTCAGGACGCAGCGCGGTGCGGTTGGCGTCGTGCGTGTCGCGCAGCACGCTGGCCAGCGCGAAGGCGTCGCGCAGGCCGAGGTTGAGCCCCTGACCGGCAACGGGGTGCAGGGTTTGCGCGGCATTGCCGATGCGCACCTGGCGGCCGCGCACGAGCGTGCGTTGCGCCACCAGGCCGAGGTGAAAGCACTTCAGTGCGGAAACCTCGGTCACGCGGCCGACGCGGGCGTCGAAGACGGTGTTGAGGACCGCCAGGCGTTGACTGGCGTCAAGTTCGCGCACCGGGTCGTCGTTGCGCGGCACGCACCAGACCAGCGATGCGCGCTGCGCGCCCACGGTGCCGCCCGTGAGCGTCGGCGGCAACGGCAGCAATGCGGCAGGGCCGTGACGCGTGAAACGTTCGACCGCCAGCCCGCGTGTGCCGCCGGCCAGCGTGACGACGCCGACCCAGGCGTCCTGGGCGTAATCGTGTCTGAGGTCGGCCACCCGGTCTTCGCCGAAGACGCCGCCTTCAGCCACCACCGCGAGGTCGAATCGCTCGGCCACGCCGGCGTCGACTTCGACGCCACCCGGCACATCCTTGAGCGCCGCGACCGGTGTACCGAAGCGGCTGTGCAGGCGCTTCGGTTCGGCCGCGGCGACGGCCTCCCAGCTGCGCTGCATCGGCGCCACCAGCGCGCCATAGCCGAGCACCGCGCCGAGCATCGGCTGCCCCAGCTCGGCCGCCGACAGCCGCACCTCGGGCCGGCCGAGCCAGCCGGGCACGGCCAGCGCCGGCGCCTGCTGCGATACCCAGACCTCGCGGATCGGCTCGGCGCGCGCGGCGTCCCACGCCGCCGACGCGCTCGAGCAGGTGAACGCTGCCCAGCGACAGTGCCAGCGTGCGCGCGTCGGCGGCGACGTCGAAGTCGGCCGCGCGGGCATCGAACAGGCTGATCTGCGCGTGCGGCAACATGCGCGCGGCCAGCAGGGCCAGCGCCAGGCCGACCGGGCCGGCGCCGATGACGGCGATCGACAGGGGTTTCATGGTCAGGTGCCGATCCTAGCGGGACCCAGCCGCCCAGGGGGATCGACTAGAATCCGCCGCCTTGCGCATGCCTGCCCGCGCCGTGGCAGCGCGGACCCTCCCGGCCCCGAGCGCCTGGTTTTCCGGGCCACAGCCGCAGGTGCTGTGGTTCATCACCCTAGGAACGTCAACGTGTTCATTTCCGAAGCCCTTGCCCAGACTGCACCGGCGGCCGCCGGCGGCAGCACCGAATCGACCCTGTACAGCATGCTGCCGCTGGTGCTGATGTTCGTGGTGCTGTACTTCATCATGATCCGGCCGCAGATGAAGCGGCAGAAGGAACACAAGGCCATGATCGAGGCCATCGCCAAGGGCGACGAGGTCGTGATCGGCGGCGGCATGCTCGGCAAGATCAGCAAGCTCGGCGAGAGTTATGTCTCGGTCGAGGTCGCGCCAACGTCGAGGTCCAGGTGCAGCGCACGGCCATCGTCCAAGTGCTGCCCAAGGGCACGATCAAGTAATCCGCTGCGGCGCGCCGAACGCGCCGCGAAGGCTGCTGCATGAACCGCTATCCGTTGTGGAAGTACGCGATGTTGGTCATCGCGTTGCTGATCGGCGCGCTCTACACCGCGCCCAACTTTTTCGGCGAAGCGCCGGCGGTCCAGGTCTCGTCGGGCAAGGCGACGGTGAAGGTCGAGGCGGCACTGGTCGGCCGGGTGCAGGATGCCCTGCGCCAGGCCGGCCTGAACGCCGACTTCGTGGCCCTGGAAGGCACCTCGGTGCGGGCGCGCTTTGCCGACACCGATACGCAGATCAAGGCCAAGGACGCGATCAGCCGGGCGCTGAACCCGGATCCGGGCAATGGCGCGTACATCGTCGCGCTGAATCTGGTCTCGCGCTCGCCGCAGTGGCTGGCCAAGCTGCGCGCATTGCCGATGTACCTCGGCCTGGACCTGCGCGGTGGCGTGCATTTCCTGATGCAGGTCGACATGAAGTCGGCGCTGACCAAGAAGGCCGAGTCGCTGACCGGCGACTTGCGCTCGCTGCTGCGCGACAAGAACATCCGCCATGCCGGCATCACCCGCGACGGCAATGCGGTCGAAGTGCGCTTCCGCGACCGGGCCGCGTTCGACGCGGCGAAGAGCCTTCTCAACGACCAGCTGCCCGATCTGGCCTGGACCGAGACCGCAGACGGCGACGGCTTCAAGCTGGTCGGCGCCTTGAAGCCGCAGGCGGCGCGCGCGGTGCAGGACCAGGCGCTCAAGCAGAACATCACCACGCTGCACAACCGGGTCAATGAACTTGGCGTGGCCGAGCCGGTGATACAGCAGCAGGGCTCCGACCGCGTGGTGGTGCAGTTGCCCGGCGTGCAGGACACGGCCAAGGCCAAGGACATCATCGGCCGCACGGCCACGCTCGAGTTGCGCATGGTCGACGACAGCGCCGAGGCGGCGGCCGCGGCCGTCGGCACCGGGCCGGTGCCGTTCGGTACCGAGCGCTATGTCGAGCGCGGTGGTTCGCCGTTGATCGTCAAGCGCGCCGTCATCCTGACCGGCGACAGCCTGACCGATGCGCAGCCCGGCTTCGACGGCCAGAATGCCAGCGAGCCGGCGGTGCACCTGACGGTGGACGCCAAGGGCGCGCGCATCATGCGCGACATCTCGCGCGACAACATCGGCAAGCGCATGGCGATCCTGCTGTTCGAGAAGGGCAAGGGCGAGGTCGTCACCGCGCCGGTCATCCGCGGCGAGCTGGGTTCGCGATTCCAGATTTCCGGGCGCATGACCAGCGTCGAGGCCGCCGATACCGCGCTGTTGCTGCGCGCCGGTTCGCTGGCCGCGCCGATGGAGATCATCGAAGAGCGCACCATCGGCCCCAGCCTGGGCGCGGAGAACATCAAGCTCGGCTTTTCCAGCGTGATCTACGGCTTCTCGGCGATCGCCGCTTTCATGTGTCTGTACTACCTGCTGTTCGGTGTCTTCTCGACCGTCGCACTGGCCTTCAACCTGCTGCTGCTGATCGCGGTGCTGTCGATGCTGCAGGCCACGCTGACCCTGCCCGGTATTGCGGCCATCGCGTTGGCGCTGGGCATGGCCATCGATTCCAACGTGCTGATCAACGAGCGGGTGCGCGAAGAGCTGCGCAGCGGCGCGACCGCGCAGACCGCGATCGCCACCGGCTATGAGCGCGCCTGGGGCACGATCCTCGACTCCAACATCACGACCCTGATTGCCGGCCTGGCGCTGCTGATCTTCGGCTCGGGGCCGGTGCGCGGCTTTGCCGTCGTGCACTGCATCGGCATCGCCACCTCGATGTTCTCTGCCGTGGTGTTCTCGCGAGGTCTGGTGAACCTCTGGTACGGCCGGCAGAAGAAGTTGAAGGGCGTGTCGATAGGCCAGGTCTGGCGGCCCGACGGCGCCGCCAATCCCGCGCCGGAAGCCTGAGAGAGGACACGACAAGATGGAATTCTTTCGCATCCGCCGCGATATTCCGTTCATGCGCCATGCCTTGGTGCTGAACGTGGTTTCGCTCGTCACCTTCCTGGCCGCGGTGTTCTTCCTCGCCACGCGAGGGCTGCACCTGTCGATCGAATTCACCGGCGGCACCGTGATGGAGGTCGAGTACGCGACAGCGGCCGACCTGGGCAAGACGCGCTCCGCGGTCGATCGCCTGGGCCTGGGTGAAGTGCAGGTGCAGAACTTCGGCACCTCGCACGATGTGTTGATTCGCCTGCCCCTGCGTTCAAAGGGTGGCGATGGCGCCAAGCAGAGCGAAGTCGCGGCCAGCGTCTTCGACGCACTTTGCAAGGCCGAATCGGGCTCGGTCGTGACCAAGCAATACACCACGCCGCAGGGCGAGCAGGTCAGCCGTCCGTCCTGCAGCACGGGCGCCGGCGCCGAGCCGCTCAAGCTGTCACGCACCGAGTTTGTCGGCCCCTCGGTCGGCGAAGAACTGACCTGGGACGGCATCAAGGCCCTGGGCATGACCGTGGCCGGCATCATGTTGTATCTTGGCCTTTCGCTTCGAATGGAAGTTCTCGGTCGCCGGCATCGTCGCCAACCTGCACGACGTGGTCATCATCCTCGGCTTCTTTGCCTTCTTTCAGTGGGAGTTCTCGCTGGCGGTGCTGGCCGCGGTGCTCGCCGTGCTGGGCTACTCGGTCAACGAGTCGGTGGTCATCTTCGACCGGGTGCGTGAAGCGTTTCGCAAGTTCCGCAAGCTGAACACCCGCGAAGTCATCGACCACGCCATCACCAGCACCATCAGCCGGACCATCATCACCCACGGCTGCACGCTGATGATGGTGGTCTCGATGCTGAGCTTCGGCGGCCCGACGCTGCATTACTTCGCGCTGGCGCTGACCATCGGCATCCTGTTCGGTGTCTATTCGTCGGTATTCGTTGCGGCGGCCATCGTGATGTGGCTGGGCGTCAAGCGCGAGGATCTGGTCAAGCTGTCGGCCAAGGACGGCGACCCGAACGACCCCAACGCCGGCGCCGTCGTATGAGCGCGCATGGCGGCGTGAAGGGCGAATTCCCTCACGCTGGCCCGCCGTGCGCAAGCCGGGCCGCGGGCGTGATCCGGCACATGCTGGTGTAGAGTCGGCCGACCCACCAATCACGAATACCACACAGCGACCCATGGCGACCGTCGGCGACAAAGCCAGCCAGGCCTATCAGGCCCGCCGCCTCTACACGGAAGAGCTGCTCAAGGGCCTGCCGGCGTTGGTCAGTGCGGTCGCCGTCTGGGCGGTGGCGCCCGAGCGCATGAATGCGATGGCGGCCGACCCGGGCATCGTCAACCGCCTGCGCGACACCGCCATCGCCCTCAAGAAGCACGGCGTGAACTGGCACCAGGGCATGGTCAACGCATTGCAGGAAGCCCTGCGCCACGGTGTGACGCCGTCGCGCAACGGTGCGCTGGGCGGGACGACGCAGAAGCTGTCGCTTGTCGATGACGAGACCATCGAGCGCGAGATCGTCACCTCGCGCCTGGCGCTGGCCATCATGGACCGCGCCGGCTCGGAGTTCAACGACCTGCGTGCGCGGGTCACGCTGCTCGAACGCCGCGAAGATCTGGACCCGCATGACCTGTTGCGTACCCATGTGCTGGCACGCATCGTGACCCACGCCTGGACCGATGCCGGCATGGACGACAGCGCGATGCGCGACCTGCAGCCGGTGCTGCACGAGGAGTTCGGGCTGCTGGTCCAGGAGGCCTATCACGAGGTCAACAGTTGGCTCGTGTCGCAGCGCGTGATGGCCGAAGTCGACCTGCGCCCGCTGATCCGGCGCTCGCGCAGCAGCGGGAACACCGGCTACACCGGCCTGATGCACGAGGAGACGCGGATGATGACGCGCTCCGGCAGCGCCGGTGTCGATGGGCACAGCGGCGGCGGAGGCGAGAACGCCGTGGCGGTGCTGACGCGCCTGAACCGCATGATCGAGCGTCAGGTACCGGCTTTTGCCGATACCGCGCATGTCGGCCATCGCCGCAGCGTGTCACCGGCGCTGGCCAAGGCGATGGGTCAGGCGCAGCAGGGATTGCAGCGGCGCATCGAACGCAACGAGGCGGGTGCGGGCGCGGCGACGGTGTCGCCGCAGTTGCTCGAAGAGATGAACCTGCGCAAGCAGGCCATGAAGCGGGCGGCCGAAACGCCGGTCGAGCGCGCGACCATCGAGATCGTGGCCCTGCTGTTCCAGAGCATCCTGACCGAAGAACGCATTCCGCCTGTGGTACGGGTCTGGTTTGCGCGGCTGCAAATGCCGGTGCTGCGGGTGGCCGTCGGCGAGCCGGATTTCTTTGCCACCGTCGACCACCCTGCGCGGCGCCTGATCGATCGCATGGGCGCCTGCGTGATGGGTTTCGACGCCTCGGCCAACGCGGTCAGCGATGTGCTCGAAGGTGAGATCAAGCGCGTGGTGCAGGTCGTCGAGGCCTATCCCGACACCGGGCGGCGCGTGTTCCAGACCGTGCTGACCGAGTTCGAGCGCTTTCTGGAGAACTACTTCAAGAGCGAGAACGAGGTCACCAAGCGCGGCGTGTCGCTGGCCCAGCAGGTCGAGCAGCGCGAGACGCTGGCCATCCAGTACACCATCGAGCTGCGCAAGATGCTCAACGAAGTGCCGGTGCAGGAAGGTGTGCGCCAGTTCCTGTTCCAGGTCTGGGCCGATGTGCTGGCGCTTGCGGCGGTGCGCAACGGCGCGCAGAGCGAAGCCACCAAGGCCATGCGCAAGGCGGCTGCCGACTTGATCTGGCTGGCGGGCGCCAAGGTCTCGCGCGAGGAGCGCGCCGACGTGATTCGCCGCCTGCCGGCCTTGATCAAGCAGCTGCGCGAGGGCATGGAAGCGGCCGGTGTGCCGGCACCAAAGCGCGACGAGCATGTGCGCTCGCTCAACGATTCGCTGGCCGCGGCCTTCAGCGCCAAGGCGGCCGCGATTCCGCCGGAGCGTTTCGAGGAATTGCGCGAGCGCCTCGAGGCGCTGGAAGAACTGCTGCCCGATGCCGCCGACGTACAACTCGACCAGACCCTGATGCTCGACATCTCCGGCGACGACAGCGGCGACCTCGAAGTCGTCGGCGAAGGCGGTTCGATGCCCACGCCGGCGATGTTGTCGTGGGCCCGCGAGCTGCAGGTCGGCAGTTGGTACATGCTCGAGCACAGCGAACGCAACGAGGCCGTGCAACTGGCTTGGCAGGGCATGCGCCGCCACCTGTCGCTGTTCGTCACCGCCAGCGGACGCTGCCTGCTGTTCGAGCAACACCGCCTGGCGTCGTTCCTGCAGGCCGGTCTGCTGCTACCGGCACAGGAAGAGGCATTGACGGTGCGCGCCACGCGCACCGCGCTCGCGAAGCTGGACAACGACCCGGCGAGGTTGTTGAACTGAGCGTCGGCGTGCGGTCGCGGGCGGGTCATCCGCGCCGTGCAGGCCGTCAGTGGATGAGGCGTTCCTCTGGCGCGACGAACAACTCGTCCAGGATCAGCGCGTCGGGTTCCTCGCCCAGGCTCCAGAACACCATCAGCACGATGACCTTCAGGTCGTCGAGGTCGATCGGCGAGGCGCCTATGGCCGTCGCGCGGTCGATCACCATCTCGCGCATCGGTGGCGGCAATACGCCGGCCGACTCGAGGAAGCTGACGAATCCGATCGACTCCTCGCCGAGCAATTCCTGCTCGGCGGGTGAGTACACCCGCATCGCGCCCGCACTCTGCTGCCCGCTGTAGGCCTCTGCCGTGAGGGCCAGGCCGTCGAGCCACGACAGCGCTTCCTGGATCTCGTCGCTCTCGAAACCGACGGCCGACAGCTTGCGCGTCAGCTGGGCATGGTCGGGACAGGCGTCCGGGCGCCAGTAGTTTTCGTACAAGTACACCAGCACGTCGAACATGAAAACACTATACCGCAGCGCTTGTTCTTGGGCCGCCGGCGGCGCGATCAACCATTGCCGCGGCGCTGAAAGAGGCCGCCCGGCAGGCGTGCGATCCGGCCTTCGAGCTCGAGCTCGAGCAGACGGGCGTTGAGCACCGCGGCACTCTCACCGGTGCGGGCCAACAGTGCGTCGAGCGTGACCGGATCGTGGCCGAGGGCAGCCAGCAACGGGTCATCGCTCGGTGCGTCGACGGCTGCCGCCGCGGCAGGGCCGCCCTCCCGCGTCCAATTCAGCTCGTCAAGAATGTCTTGCGCCGAGTCGACCAGCTTGGCGCCCTGCTTGATCAGGGCGTGGCAACCGCGCGACTGCGGCGAGTGGATCGAGCCGGGAATCGCGAACACCTCGCGTCCGGCTTCGAGCGCCTGGCGCGCGGTGATCAGCGAGCCCGAGGCCAGTGCGGCCTCGACCACCAGCGTGCCGCGCGACAGGCCGGCTATCAGTCGGTTGCGCCGCGGAAAGTTCTCTGCCAGTGGCGGCATGCCGAGCTCGAATTCCGACAGCAGCAGGCCTTCCTTGGCGATGCGGTGTGCGAGTGCACGGTGGCGCGCCGGGTAGATGCGGTCCAGCCCGGTGCCAACCACCGCAATCGTGCCGCCGGCACCGGCCAGGCCGCCTTCGTGCGCTGCACCGTCGATACCGAGTGCCATGCCCGAGACGATGGTCACGCCGGCCTGGCTCAGGTGCCGGGCGAAATCGCGTGCGTTGTCCGCGCCTTGTGGCGTCGGGTTGCGACTGCCCACGATCGCCAGCGCCGGCGCGCCGAGCAGGTCGAGCCGGCCTTGGGCGTATAGCAGCAACGGTGGGTCGGCGACTTCGAGCAACGGCGCCGGATAGCTTGCGTCGCCGAGCGTCAAGACATGGTGCGTCGGATCCGCGTCGAGCCAGGCGATGGTGGCGGCGAGCTGTTCGGCGTGGCGCTCTGGCGGGCGGTCAATGTGCCGGCCAGCGGCTCGCCGATCAATTCACGAAGTGTCGCCAGCGGCGCATTGAACACCGCTTCGGGTGAGCCGCAGGCGGCAAGCAGGCGGCGCGCGGCGTCGCGGCCGATTCCCGGCGCGCGAAGCAGTCGCAGCCAGGCAGACAGATCGCCAGGCCGGGCCAACGTAGCGCGCTCGGCTCGGTGGCAACCCGATTCAGGGTTGCGTGAACCGGTCGCCGGCCGTCACCGGTTGCTGCGCCTGCAGCACCAGGCCGTATGACACGCGGTCGAAGACGCGGAACACGAACAACACGCCATGACGCTCGTCGGGCAACTTGATCGCCGCCGGCTTGTCGCCGGTGTGGTCGATGACCTCGGCACCATCGCGCGACAGCGCCAGCACGTGGCCGCGCTCGACGCCATCACGCGCACCCCGGTTGATCGAGACGACCTGGTTCTGCCCGGCGACCAGGGCTTCGCCGTAGACCGAAATCACCTGCCCGACGATCGGCACGGCCGGCGCATGCGGTGCGTAGTTGCTCGAGCTCGCGCGGCGGCACCGGCGCGAGGCGATCGCCGATGCCGACCTCTTCCTTGACGCTGAGCAGCTCGAATGTGGCCGGCACGGCCAGCGCGGACTTGCCGTCGGCGCTGGCCGTGCTGCCGCCCGCACGGGTGTATTCGGCAGTGCCGAGGAAGAACGCCTCGTAGCCGAGAATCTCCTTTGTCGTGGGATCCAGCAGCGGCGTGGTACGACGAAACACGCGCCAGTCGCGCAGGCCGCCCAACTCGCCGAGCACATAGGCCTTGTCGCCGCGACTCATCATCACGCGGCCCTCGGGTGCCGCCACCACGCGCGGCGCGCGTGCCAGTTCGTCGGCGCTGACGACCACGGCTTCGTTGAGGAACGGCGCAATCACATGCATAGGCACGGCGGGCACCCCGCCTGCGCCTATCGCCTCGCTGCGCACGCGCGGACTGATCTTGACGGTGCCGTCGGGGCCGCTCTGCGCCACACTCAGACGGGCACGGTCGCCGGCCTTCTCGAGCACCAGCACCTGCCCCGGATAGATCAGGTGCGGATCGCGGATCTGGTCGAGATTCAGGCCCCACAGTTCGGGCCAACGCCACGGACTCTTCAGGAACAGGCTGGAAATGCCCCACAGCGTGTCGCCGCGCTTGACGGTGTGCGAGTCGGGCGCGTTGGCGGCCAGTTCGGAAAGCGGAACGCCGGCCTGCGCGACTTGCTGCGCTGTGCTGCGTTGCTGCGGCGTCACCGGGAAGAGCTCCGCAATGGCGCTGCGACGTGACCAGCAGCAGGGCGCTGGCGAGGGTCGTGGATGTAATGCAGGCGACGTGGCTTCGGATCATGAACAGAGTCTCCCCGGGCCGCTGCCGGCGCCGGCAGCGATGAGAAAATGGTGCCGTTGTCTGGTTTTCGAGGTCTTCGAGCGGCCCGCCGGCAGGCCTTTGGCGCGCCAGCGAAAATGCTCATACGGTTTGGCAGATTCTGCCTCTAAACCATTGATATCGCAATGAAAGTACCTCGTGCGGCCGCTGGCCGTGGCGCCTTTCACGAACCTTGCGGATGCGCGCCCTTCAGGCTTGGATCGAGCCCGCCAGCGTGTGCATCTCTTCACGAAACATGAGCCTGTTGCCCATCCTTCGATACCCCGATCCGCGATTGCACAAGGTGGCCAAACCGGTCGCTGTCGTCGACGCGCGCGTTCGCACGCTGGTCGATGACATGCTGGCCACGATGTACGAAGCCGATGGCGTCGGTTTGGCCGCAACGCAGGTCGACATTCACGAGTGCGTGCTCGTCATCGACACCTCCGACACCCGCGACAGGCCCCGCGTGCTGATCAACCCGGTGTTGCTGGCGCGAAGCGACGAGATGGTCTTTGCCGAGGAAGGTTGCCTCTCGGTTCCCACGGTCTACGACAAGGTGCCGCGTCATGCCCGTGTCACAGTGCGGGCGCTTGGCCGCGACGGTCAGGCTTATGAGTTCGAGGCCGAGGGCCTGGAGTCGGTGTGCGTACAGCATGAGATGGACCACCTGCTGGGCAAGGTGTTCGTCGAGTACCTGAGCCCGCTCAAGCGCGACCGCATCAAGACCAAGATGCTGAAGAAGGTGCGCGACGAAGCGCCGCGCGCCTGATGAGCGCGCCGGCTCGCTCCGAAGGCGTGCCGGCCGCCGCCTTGCGCGTCGCGTTTGCCGGCACGCCGGCGTTCGCAGCCACCGCCCTGGCCGCAATCCATGCCGCTGGCTTTGAGGTGCCGCTGGTGCTGACACAACCCGACCGTGCGGCGGGCCGGGGTCTCAAGCAGCAGACCTCGCCAGTCAAGCAGTTCGCGCTCGAACATCGGTTGGCCGTCGTGCAGCCGCAGGGGCTCAAGCTCGACGGCCGCTTTGGCGTCGATGCGCAGGCCGCGCGGGCTGCAATGCATGCGGCGCGCCCGGACGCACTGGTGGTCGCCGCCTACGGTCTGATCCTGCCGCCTTGGCTGCTCGAACTGCCGCGCCTGGGCTGTTTGAACATCCACGCCTCGTTGCTGCCGAGGTGGCGCGGCGCCGCGCCGATCCAGCGCGCCATCCAGGCCGGTGACGCCCTGACGGGTGTCACGATCATGCAGATGGATGCCGGCCTCGACACCGGCGACATGCTGCTCGTGGGCCAAGAGCCGATCCGCGACGACGACAGCGCCGCCAGTCTGCAAGTCCGCTTGGCGGCGCTCGGTTCAAGGCTGGTGGTGCAGGCGCTTGCGGATGCCGCGCGCGGGGCCCTCGAGCACTCGCCGCAGCCCGACGCTGGCGTGACGTATGCGCACAAGCTGGCGAAGGCCGAGGCGGTGATCGATTGGTCACGGCCGGCAGTGGAGATCGAGCGCCGCCTGCGGGCCTTCGACCCGCAACCCGGCAACCACTTCGAATACGGCGGCCAGATGGTCAAGCTCTGGCGCGCACGGTTGAGCCCCGGCTTCGCGGCCGCGCCCGGTACGTTCGAGCTCGGGCCGCACGCCTTGCGCGTGGCGTGTGGCGACGGCCATGCGCTGGACCTGCTCGAGTTGCAGCGCCCCGGCGGGCGCAGACTGCCGGTGGCGGCGTTCATCGCCGCGCACTGAGTCGCCCGCCACGTAGACGGCGCCGCGGCAGCGGCCACGGCGACGCACCCGATCGCTCATGCATGCAGCCTGTCGCATTGCAGGCGACCCGGACGCTGCTTTGCGGCATCGTGACACCTTCATCGACGAAGGCGGCTCGAACCATGACCCACCCCGCAACGTGTATGCAACGCTGTGTTCTCGCCTGGATGACCGCTGCCGCGATGGCGCCCGCGCTGGCTGCCACCGCGGGCAGTGGCAATGCCGTCACTGAGCCGCGGGCAGTGAGTGGTTTTCAGACCATCGCGTTGCGTGGCGCGATCGATCTGGTCGTGCGCCAGACCGACCACGAAGGCGTGCAGGTGCGCGCAGACGACAACGTCGCGCCGTTGGTGCAGACCGTGGTCGATGGCAGTGGCGACGCGCGAACGCTGCGCATCCAATTCAAGGCTGGGGAGTCGGTGCGCGCAAAGACGCCGGTGGTGGTCACAGTCGACGTGGTCAAGTTGAGCGCAGTGGCGAGTTCGGGTTCGGGCGACATCCGCATCGAAGCCCTGAATACGCCCGCGCTGTCGCTCGGCATTGCCGGTTCGTCCAACGCCAGGCTCGAGCAGCTCGACAGCGAGCAGCTGAGCATCCGCATCGCCGGCAGCGGCGACGTGCAGGCGCGCGGCCGCGCGGCCCGGCTCGACGTGTCGATCGCCGGCAGTGGCGACGTGCAAGCTCGCGAGTTGGCGGCCGGCGACGTCAAGGTGTCGATTTCAGGCAGCGGCAACGCCAGTCTGACCGCGCACAAGACGCTCAGCGTGGCGATCGCCGGCTCGGGCGACGTCGAATACGGCGGCGGGGCCATGCTGATCAAGAACAGCGTCGCCGGCAGCGGCTCGGTGCGCCAGCGCCAACCGTGACGCGGTCATCCGCCTGCGGCCAAGGCGGCCAAGGCGGGCAAGCCGGCGCGCCGTGCACGCGACGTCGTCGTGACGGCGACAATGCGACCGATGAGTCTGTCGCCTCTGGCGCCGCCACCGCTGTGGCGCCACCCCGAGTTCGCCCGCGGCGCGCACGACATGGCCGGCGTGTCGCTGGGCATTGCCGCCTGGGGGCTGCTTACCGGCGTGGCCATGGCCAAGAGCGGACTGCCGCTGCCGCTGGCGCTGCTGATGTCACTGCTTGTCTTCGCCGGCAGCGCGCAATTGGCGGTGTTGCCGCTGATGACCGGCGGTGCGCCGCTCTGGGTCGTCTGGGCCACGGCGTTCTGCGTCAACCTGCGCTTCATCGTATTCAGCGCCGGCTGGCGGCCCTACCTCGCGCACCTGCCGTTCTGGCAGCGGGTGCGGATGGGCTACTTCACTGCCGATCTCAACTTCGTGATCTTCATGCGCCGCTTTCCCGAACCCCGACCGGCGCCCGAGCAGCGGCCGTACTTCTGGGGCGGGGTGGTGACCAACTGGACTTCCTGGCAGGTGCCCTCACTGGCCGGCATCCTGCTCGCCGATCGCATTCCGAGCGCCTGGGGCCTGGGCTTCGCCGGCACGCTGGCGTTGCTGGGCCTGCTGTATTCGCTGGTCGCCGACCGCGCCACGCTGATTGCAGCAGCGGTCGCCGGCTGCGCGGCGGTTGCCGCCTATGCGCTGCCGCTCAAGCTCAATATCGTGGTGGCGATCGCCGTCGCGGTGGCGATCGGCCTGCTGGTGGATCACAGCACGTCGCGTCCCGCGCTGCCGGAGGACGATCTGACATGAACCTGCGACCCGTTGCCGTGGCACAAGGCGTGGAGCGCACCCGATGAGCCTGGTCGAAGGCACGATCGCGATCATCGGCCTGGCGCTGCTGACCCTGCTGACGCGCGCCTTCTTCCTGCTGCCCGAGCGCGACCTGCCGCTGCCCGCGTGGCTGCAGCAGGGCTTGCGTTATGCGCCGCTGGCCGCACTGATGGCCGTCGTCGCGCCCGAGATCGTGCTGACGCAGGGTGAACTGATCTCGACCTGGAAGGACCCGCGTTTGCCGGCCGTGCTGGTCGCCAGCGCGTACTACTTCTGGCGCCGCGGCATCCTGGGCACCATCGTCAGCGGCACCGTGGTGTTGCTCGCGCTCAAGCTCGGCCTGGGCTGGTGACTCCTAGAATGAGCCGATGGACGTTCTGCGCTTCACCGACCTGATCGCCCAGGGCCGCGTCGCCGGCCAACGGGTCTTCATCCGTGCCGACCTCAACGTGCCGCAGGACGCGGCCGGCCACATCACCGAAGACACGCGCATCCGGGCCTCGGTGCCGTGCATCCGCATGGCGCTCGATGCCGGCGCCGCGGTGATGGTCACCTCGCATCTGGGCCGACCGACCGAGGGCGCCTTCAAGGCCGAGGATTCGTTGGCGCCGGTGGCGGCGCGCCTGAGCGAGTTGCTGGGCCGCGGCGTGCCACTGCGCAGCGACTGGGTCGACGGCGTCGACGTCACGCCGGGGCAGGTGGTGCTGCTCGAGAACTGCCGCGTCAACAAGGGCGAGAAGAAGAACGACGAGGCGCTGGCACGCAAGATGGCCGCCCTGTGCGACATCTTCGTGCACGACGCCTTCGGCACCGCACACCGCGCCGAGGCCAGCACCTACGGCATTGCGCAGTTCGCCAAGATCGCCTGCGCCGGCCCGCTGCTGGCGGCCGAGATCGACGCCATCGGCAAGGCGCTGGCCAAGCCCAGGCGTCCGCTGCTGGCGATCGTCGCCGGTTCCAAGGTCAGCACCAAGCTGACCATCCTGCAAAGCCTGGCCGCCAAGGTCGATGGGCTGATCGTCGGTGGCGGCATCGCCAACACCTTCCTGCTTGCGGCCGGGCTGCCGATCGGCAAGAGCCTGGCCGAACCCGACCTGGTCGACCAGGCCCGGGCGGTCATCGCCGCGATGGCCGCACGCGGCGCTGCGGTACCGATCCCGACCGACGTCGTCACCGCCAAGACCTTCGCCGCCGATGCGAAGGCGACGGTGAAAGCCGCCACCGACGTGGCCGCCGACGACCTGATCCTCGATATCGGGCCGCAGACCGCCGCCCGCCTGGCCGATCAACTGAAGGCTGCCGGCACCATCGTCTGGAACGGCCCGGTCGGCGTGTTCGAGTTCGACGCCTTCGCCAAGGGCACCGAGACCGTCGCCCGCGCGATCGCCGCGAGCAGCGCCTTCTCGATCGCCGGCGGTGGCGACACGCTGGCGGCGATCGCCAAGTACGGCATCGAGGGTGACATCGGCTACATCTCGACCGGCGGCGGCGCCTTCCTCGAGGTGCTCGAAGGCAAGACGCTGCCGGCGTTCGAAATTCTGCAGCGCCGCGCGGCGCGCTGACCCCCCGGCGCACGCATTCCGCGCTACGCTGCACCCAGAGCCTGTTCAGGCCACAGGAGACAAGCCCCATGGAACCGACCAAGACCGACGACGCCTCGCTTTCACCGGCCGAACAGGCCCTGCGCGACGCCGCCTACGAGTACCACCGCGCGCCCACCCGCGGCAAGATCTCGATCACGCCGACCAAGCCGCTGGCCAACCAGCGCGACCTGTCGCTGGCCTACTCGCCCGGCGTGGCCTACCCCTGCCTGGCGATCCAGGCCGATCCGGGTCGGGCCGCCGAGTTCACCTCGCGCGCCAACCTGGTCGGCGTGGTGACCAACGGCACGGCCGTGCTCGGCCTGGGCGACATCGGCCCGCTGGCCGCCAAGCCGGTGATGGAGGGCAAGGGCTGCCTGTTCAAGAAGTTCGCCGGCATCGACGTCTTCGATCTCGAACTGGCCGAGAAGGACCCCGACAAGTTGATCGAGGTCATTGCCGCGCTCGAGCCCACGCTGGGCGGCATCAACCTCGAAGACATCAAGGCGCCGGAGTGCTTCTACATCGAGCGCAAGCTCAAGGAGCGGCTGAAGATTCCGGTCTTCCACGACGACCAGCATGGCACGGCGATCATCTCCGGGGCCGCGCTGCTCAACGGGCTGGAACTCGTCGGCAAGGACATCGGTGCGATCAAGCTGGTGTCCTCGGGCGCCGGCGCCGCGGCAATCGCCTGCCTGGACATCATGGTCGGGCTGGGCGTGAAGCGCGAGAACATCTTCGTCGTCGATTCCCGCGGCGTCATCCAGCACGAGCGCGACGACGTCGAGGAGCGGCAAGCTCGACGAGAGCAAGCAGCGCTACTGCCAGAAGACCGAGGCGCGCACGCTTGGCCGACGTGATGGTCGGCTGCGATTTCTTCCTCGGCTGCTCGGCCGCCGGCGTCGCTGACGCCGGCGATGGTCACCAGCATGGCCAGCCAGCCGATCATCCTGGCGCTGGCCAACCCCGAGCCCGAGATCCGGCCCGAACTGGCGCGCCAGGCGCGGCCCGATTGCATCATCGCCACCGGCCGTTCGGATTATCCGAACCAGGTCAACAACGTCCTCTGTTTCCCCTACATCTTCCGCGGCGCGCTCGACTGCGGCGCCACGCGCATCACCGAGGCCATGAAGCTGGCCTGCGTGCGCGAGATCGCGGCCCTGGCCAAGGCCGAGATCAGCGACGAAGTGGCTGCCGCCTATGCCGGCCAGGAACTCAGCTTCGGCCCCGACTACATCATCCCCAAGCCCTTCGACTCGCGGCTGATCCTGCGCATCGCACCGGCGGTGGCCGAGGCCGCGGCCGCGAGTGGCGTGGCCGCGCGGCCGATCGCCGATCTCGATGCCTATCGCCAGTCGCTGTCGCGCTTCGTCTACCAGACCGGCATGGTCATGCGCCCGGTCTTTGGCGCGGCCAAGGGCGCGGTCGCCAAGGGCGCCGGGCGCGTCGTCTACGCCGAGGGCGAAGACGAGCGCGTGCTGCGCGCGGTGCAGGTGGTGGTCGACGAAGGCCTGGCGCGGCCGATCCTGGTCGGGCGCCCGGCGGTGATGCTGGCGCGCATCGAGCGCGCGGGGCTGCGCCTGAAGCTGGGCACCGACATCGAATTCGTCAATCCCGAAGACGACCCGCGCTACCGCGCCTGCTGGGAGGACTACCAGCACCTGATGGGGCGCGAAGGCGTGACGCCGAGCATGGCCAAGGCGGCATTGCGGCGCTCCAACACGCTGATCTCGGCCATGCTGCTGCGTCGCGGCGATGCCGATGCGATGCTGTGCGGCCTGGTCGGCCGCTTCGAGGTCCACCTCCAGCATGTGCGCGACGTGATCGGCCTGCGTGCCGGCGCGGCCAACTTCGCCACCATGAACGCGCTGCTGCTCGGCGACCGCACCCTGTTCCTGGCCGACACCTTCGTCAGCGACGAACCCAGTGCCGAGCAACTGGCCGAGATCGCAGCGCTGGCCGTCGACGAATTGCGCCGCTTCGGCGTCTCGCCGACGGGTGGCCTTCGTCTCGCACTCGATGTTCGGCTCGTCGTCGCGGCCCTCGGCCAAGCGCATGCGTCGCGCCGCCGAGCTGTTCAAGGCCCTGCGCCCGGACCTGCCCTGCGACGGCGAGATGCACGGCGACGCCGCATTGTCGGAAGACGTTCGGCAAAGCTTCCTGCCCGGCAGCACGTTGACCGGCGAGGCCAACCTGTTGCTGCTGCCCAACCTCGACGCGGCCAACATCCTGTTCAACGTGCTCAAGGTCACCAGCGGCCACGGCGTCACGGTCGGCCCGGTGCTGCTCGGCGCGGCACGGGCGGTGCACATCCTGACGCCGTCGTCGACCGTGCGCCGGGTCGTCAACATGACCGCGCTGGCCGTGGCCGACACGGTGGCCAGCCGGTAGAGCCGTTCAGCGCGCGACGCCGGGTCGGGCCTGCGCGGCGGCGTCCCATGCCGGGCCGTCGAACCAGGCCTCGCCGCGCAGCGCGGCGCGCAGCATCGGCAGCGCGTCGACGCCCCAGAAGAGCCGGCCGTCGAGCTCGAAGGTCGGCACGCCGAACACGCCGCGGCGTGATGGCCAGGTCGGTGGCGGCGCGCAACTGGTTCTTCACCTCGACCGACGGCCGGGTCGCGCGCCGGCGCCAGGCGCTGGGTCAGCGCGGCGAGGCGCGACGGATCGGCCGCGTCGGCGCCGCCGACCCAGACATGCCGCATCAGCGCCTCGACGATGCGCCGGTTCGGGCCGCAGGCCAGCGCCAGCCGCAGCAGCGGCAGCGGGTTGAACGGATGCACGGCGGGCACCTCCAGCGCGATCCCGTGCTGGTGCGCCAGCCAGGCGACGTGGCGAAAGGTCCAGGCGCGCTTGGGTTCGACCTCGGCCGGCCCCTTCTGGCCCCAATGCGCGAGCAGCCCGGCGAACAACACCGGCCGGTACTCGACGGCGTAGCTGCAACCCTCGAGCACCTGCGGCAGTTGCTCGAAGGCGAGGTAGGCGAACGGCGAGACCGGGTCGAACCAGAAGGTGATGACTTTCATCGTGCCGGGACCGTAGCCGCAATGCGTCGCTGCATCAAGTCTTCGTCGGCGTCGACGGCCAGGCGCAGCGCGTCGGCGGCGTCGGCGGCGGCAAAGCCCAGCCGTTCGAGCAGCCGCCGCGAGCGCGCGTTGGCCGCGCTTGAACACCGCCAACGCGGTGTGCACGCCGTAGCTGCTGTGGCCAGTTCAGCCGAGCACGGCCGCGACCGCTTCGCTGGCCAGGCCCTGGCCCCAGTGCGCGCTGCCGAGCACGTAGGCGACGAAGGCCTGGCCGTCACCCCGCACCGTGGCCTGCACGTAGCCGATCAGATCGCCGCCGCGCCGGCGCAGCACCCAGTTCAGCCATTGCTCGCGGCCGTCGCCCGAGCGCCTCGTCTCGAGCTTTGCGAAGCGCTCGCGCAGCGATTCGAGCGACGCCGGCGGCGCGTTCTCGAAGCGGTAGATCGCCGGGTCGCCGAGCACCTCGAACATCGCTTCGGCGTGGGCCGCGGTTTGCGGCTCGAGCAGCAGCCGCGGCGTTTCGAGCCCGCGCATCACGTCGGGGCAGGTTCCTGGTTCAGCGCCGCCAGGCGCTCGGGCGTGCCGACATCGGCCCAGCGCCCGTCCCATGCCTGCGCGCCCAGCCGGCCTGCCGCGAGCGCAGCGTCCAGTCGGGGCCGCAGCGCAAGCCGGGTTCCGGGCTGCGATGCCGGCGAACAGTCTCGGCGCGAAACAGCCCGACGCTGGCCCAGGTGCGGCGTGGTTCGCCGGTCGTGGCCAGGCCGCTGGCGGCATCGATGCCGAAGTCGCCCCGCGGGTGGTGCGCCGCGTTGGCCACCAACCACAAGTGCGCCAACTCGCGACTGGCGGCAAAGCGTGCGGCGTCGGCCGCGGCGAAGGCGAAGCCGGGCACGAACACGTCGCCCGAGACGACCCAGAAGCTGTCGCCGTCGGGCGCCGCGAGCCAGGGCATGGCCGTGGCGATGCCGCCGGCGGTCTCGAGCGCGCCGCCATGGTCGCGGCCTTCGGGCGAATAGCGGATCGACAGGCCCCAGCGCGAACCATCGCCGAGCACGGCCGGGAACTGCGCTTCGAGCCAGGCGGTGTTGATCACCACCTGGCGCACGCCGGCGCGAGCCAGGGCTTCGAGGTGCCACTCGATCAGCGCCTTGCCGTGCACGCGCAACAACGGCTTCGGGCAGTGGTCCGTGAGCGGGCGCATGCGCTCGCCGCGGCCCGCGGCGAGGATCAGGGCGGGTGGCTGAACCAAGGGCATCGGCGCGCAGTGTAGGCGCGCCGATCGACTACCCCAGGCCCACCGGCGCCGGCGCGCGGTTGGCGATGCGCGAGAACAGCGGCCGGTACAAGTCCTCCGGCTCGTGGCCGGTCAAGGGGTCGCGATTGGCGGCGAAGGCGGCATCGATGGCAGTCCAGTCGGCCGCGTCGAGCACGCGCTGCGCGGCGGGCAGGACGTGGTCTTCCTCGAGCGCCATGTGATGCAGGTAGAACTCGACATAGCCCCGCACCGCATGCTCGAACGCGTCGCGGCGCGGTGCGCCGAGCACCTCGAAGGCGAGCAAGGCGTGCTCGAGGTCGCGGATCGCGCGCTCGCCATGCTCGTGGTCGCGCTCGAGTTGGTCCAGCGTGGCCGCCAGTTCCGGGCAGCGCGAGCGCAGGCGCGGGAACAGCAACTCGTCCTCCTTGCGGTGGTGCACGCGCTCGGGGAACTCGTCGATGTAGAACAGCATCGCCCGCAGCAATCCGAAATCCGGCAACTCGTCTTGCCGGCGCGAATGTTCCAGCAGCAGCGGCAGCGAGCGCAGCATGGCCGCCAGCGCGGCATGCTCCTGGCGAATCACGGTGAGGGCGGATGCAGTCATGATCGCGGGATCGAGTTCGAGACTCGATGATGGACCCGGCGGCGCAGCCTGGTGCGGGCCTTGCTTGATGCAACGCAAGCCAGCGCCTGCTCGCCGCTTAAAATCGCACGTTCTGCCTCCGCGGCAAGTCGCCGCCCCACCGGTCAGCCCAGCATGTCCAGCCTCGACACCCAACGCGTCCCCGACACGAGCGCCCCGGCGCCGCTATCCAGTTCCAGCCGCGACGCGCTGATGGCCAACGCCATCCGTGCGCTGGCCATGGACGCCGTGCAGCAGGCCAACTCGGGCCACCCTGGCGCGCCGATGGGCATGGCCGAGATCGCCGTCGCCCTTTGGGGCCGACACCTGCGGCACAACCCGACCGACCCGCAATGGCCGGGACGGGATCGCTTCGTGCTGTCCAACGGCCATGCCTCGATGCTGCTGTATGCACTGCTGCACCTCACCGGCTACGACCTGCCGATGAGCGAGCTGCGCAACTTCCGGCAGCTGCACAGCAAGACGCCGGGCCACCCCGAGGTCGGCGTCACGCCCGGCGTGGAAACGACCACCGGCCCGCTGGGCCAGGGCCTGGCCAATGCGGTGGGCATGGCGCTGGCCGAAAAGCTGCTGGCGCACGAGTTCAATCGCCCGGGCCACGAGCTGGTCGATCACCGTACCTACGTGTTTCTCGGCGACGGCTGCCTGATGGAAGGCATCAGCCACGAGGCCGCGGGCCTGGCGGCGGCGTGGAAGCTGAACAAGCTGATCGCGATCTACGACCACAACGGCATCAGCATCGACGGCCGCGTCGAACCCTGGTTCGTCGACGACAGCGCCAAGCGCTTCGAGGCCTATGGCTGGAACGTGATTCGCGACGTGGACGGGCACGACGTCGCCGCCGTCGATGCCGCCATCGCCCGGGCCAAGCTCGGCAGCGGCGGGCCGACGCTGATCGTCGCCCGCACCAGCATCGGCCGTGGCTCGCCCAATCGCGCCGGCACCGCCAAGGCGCATGGCGAGGCGCTGGGTGCCGACGAGATCAAGCTCACGCGCGCCGCGCTCGGCTGGACACACGAGCCGTTCGTCATCCCCGAAGCCGCCTACACGGCCTGGGACGCCAAGGCCCGCGGCGCCGAGGCCGAGGCGGCGTGGGAGGCGAAGCTGGCCGCCTACAAGGCCGCGCTGCCCGAACAGGCGGCGGCCTTCGTGCGCCGCACCAAGGGCGATCTGCCCAAGGGCTTTGCCCAGACGGTGGTCGACGCGATGGTGGCCGCGCACGGCAAGGCCGAGACGGTGGCCTCGCGCAAGGCCAGCCAGCTCGTGCTCGAGGCCTTCACGGCCGCGCTGCCGGAAATGCTCGGCGGCTCGGCCGACCTGACCGGCTCGAACCTGACCAATACCGCCAGCGCAACGGCGCTGCGCTTCGACGCCGCCGGCACGCCCAACGGCGGCCGCCACATCAACTACGGCGTGCGCGAGTTCGGCATGGCCGCGGTGATGAACGGCGTCGCGCTGCACGGCGGCTTCATCCCCTACGGCGGCACCTTCCTGACCTTTTCCGACTACAACCGCAATGCGATCCGCATGGCCGCGCTGATGAAGCAGCGCGTGATCCATGTCTTCACCCACGACTCGATCGGCCTGGGCGAAGACGGGCCGACGCACCAGAGCGTCGAGCACGCGGCCAGCCTGCGCCTGATTCCGGGCCTGGATGTCTGGCGCCCGGCCGATACGGCAGAAACCGCGGCGGCCTGGGCGGTGGCGCTCGGCAACCGCGCGCGGCCGAGCGCATTGCTGTTGTCGCGGCAGAACCTGCCTTACCTGCCCAAGGCCACGCTCGACACCATCAGCCTGGGCGCCTACGTGCTGGCCGAGCCGGCCGAGGTCGGCCTTCGGCGCGCCGCGCAGGCGGTGATCGTCGCCACCGGCAGCGAGGTCCAGTTGGCGCTGCATGCGCAGCAACTGCTGGCCAGCCAGGGCATCGCGGTGCGCGTGGTCTCGATGCCGAGCACGACGGTGTTCGACCGCCAGAGCGTGGCCTACAAGTCGCAGGTGCTGCCGCCCCGGCTGCCGCGCGTCGCGGTCGAAGCGGGCGTGACCGACGGCTGGTGGAAGTACGGCTGCGCGGCGGTGGTCGGCATCGACACCTATGGCGAAAGCGCGCCGGCGCCGGCGCTGTTCAAGCACTTCAACCTGACCGCGGCAAACGTCGCGGCGACGGTGCAAGAAGTCCTCGCGCGGTAACGACTTCGAGCACGAGACGCGTACCGTTTCAATTCCATCCAGGGAGATTCACATGACGATCAAGGTAGGCATCAACGGCTTCGGCCGCATCGGGCGCATGGTGTTTCGCGCCGCGGTGCAGAACTTTTCCAGCGACATCGAGGTCGTGGCCGTCAACGACCTGCTCGAGCCAGACTACCTGGCCTACATGCTGCAGTACGACTCGGTGCACGGGCGCTTCAAGGGCAGCATTGCCGTCGACGGCCACGCGCTGATCGTCAACGGCAAGCGCATCCGGCTGAGCGCCGTCAAGGACCCGGCCGAACTGAAGTGGGGCGCGGTCGGTGCCGACGTGGTGGTCGAGGCCACCGGCCTGTTCCTGACCAAGGAAACCTGCCAGAAGCACCTCGACGCGGGCGCGAAGAAGGTGATCCAGAGCGCGCCGAGCAAGGACGACACGCCGATGTTCGTCTACGGCGTCAATCACCAGACCTACGCCGGCCAGGCCATCATTTCCAACGCCTCGTGCACGACCAATTGCCTGGCCCCGGTGGCCAAGGTGCTGAACGACAGCTTCGGCATCAAGCGCGGCCTGATGACCACGGTGCATGCCGCGACCGCGACGCAAAAGACCGTCGACAGCCCGAGCAACAAGGATTGGCGCGGCGGCCGCGGCATCCTCGAGAACATCATCCCGAGCTCGACCGGCGCGGCCAAGGCCGTCGGCGTGGTCATCCCCGAGCTGAACAAGAAGCTGACCGGCATGGCGTTTCGCGTGCCGACCTCGGACGTCTCGGTGGTCGACCTGACGGTCGAACTGGTCCGCGAAGCCAGCTACGACGACATCCGCAATGCGATGAAGGCCGCGGCCGCCGGCCCGATGAAGGGCGTGCTCGGCTACACCGAGGACAAGGTGGTGTCGACCGACTTCCGCGGCGAGGCCATGACCTCGGTCTTCGACGCCGACGCCGGCATCGCGCTGGACAAGACCTTCGTCAAGGTCGTGGCCTGGTACGACAATGAGTGGGGCTACTCGAACAAGGTGCTCGAGATGGTGCGCGTGATCGCGCGTTGATGGCGCGCACGCCCTGACCCAGCCAAGGCCGCGTCCGCGGCCTTGACCGCACCGGCAGCCGATACCGGTGCCGCGTTCACACCCGGCCACATTGCGCGACACGCGCGCACGTAGACTCCCGTGATGAAACCAACTGCAACCGTTCCTGGCCGCGCTGCTGCTCGCGCTTTGCGCCAACGCGGCCTGGGCCGAGCGCACGCCGCCGCGGGCGCTGCCGCTGGGTGACGACGGCAATACGCGGGTGATCGTCAAGTTCAGGCCCACCGCGACCGCTGCTGCGCGCGCATGCGCTGAGCGCGACCGACCATGCGGCCACCGCGCTGGCCCTCGACCGGCGCGCCGGCGTGCTCGGCGCGCGTGTCGGGCTGGCGCTCAAGGCCGGTGCGGCGGTGACCGACAACGTGCAGGTGGTGCAGTCCGAGGGTGTCAATGCACGCGCCCTGGCCGCACGCCTGGCGCTGGACCCCGATGTCGAGTACGCCGTGGTCGATCGGCGCATGCGCCGCCTGCGGGTGCCCAACGATCCGCGCTTTGCGAGCGTGCCCGGCAACGGACCCGCGGTCGGCCAGTGGTACCTGCGTGCGCCGGCCGGCGAGGTGGCCGCGTCGATCGACGCCGTCTCGGCCTGGGACACCACCACCGGCAGCGCCGGCGTCATCGTGGCGGTGGTCGACACCGGCGTGCGCACCAACCACCCCGACCTGACCGGCAAGCTGCTGCCCGGCTACGACATGATCAGCGATGCGGCGATCGCCAACGATGGCGACGGCCGCGATGCCGATGCCAGCGATCCGGGCGACTGGCTGACCCAGGCCGAGATCGACGCCGACGCCCTGCCATCCCTCGATCCGACATTCAGCGGCTGCACGCCGAGCGACAGCTCATGGCACGGCACCCAGGTCGCCGGCATCATCGGCGCCGCCACCGACAACGGCAGCGGCATGGCCGGCGCCGGCTGGAACGTGCGCGTGCTGCCGGTGCGCGTGCTCGGCAAGTGCTTCGGCTACACCTCCGACATCATCGACGGCATGCGCTGGGCGGCGGGCCTGCATGTGCCGGGTGTGCCCGACAACCCGAACCCGGCGCGCGTGATCAACCTCAGCCTGGGCAGTTCCGATCCATGCAGCCGCGGACGAGCAATCTGCCATTGCCGCAATCAATGCCGCCGGCGCAGTGGTGGTCGCGGCGGCCGGCAACTCCGAGGGACTCGCCGCCGGCTCGCCGGCCAACTGCCCGGGCGTGATCGGCGTGGCGGCGCTGCGCCATGTCGGCAGCAAGGTCGGCTTTTCCGATGTCGGACCCGAGATCTCGATTGCTGCGCCAGGCGGCAACTGCGTCAATTCGAGCGGGGCCTGCCTGTACCCGATCCTGACCACCGTCGACAGTGGCACCACGACGTCCGTGTCACCGACCTACAGCGACAGTTTCAATCCGAGCCTGGGCACCAGCTTCTCGTCGCCGCTGGTGTCGGCCACGGCGGCCTTGATGCTGTCGGTGCAACCGACGCTCACGCCGGACGCCGTGCGCGCGGCGATCCAGGCCAGCGCGCGGCCGTTCCCGACCAGCGGTCTGCCGCCCGACCCGGTCACGGGAGCGCTCGTCGCCTGTCACGCACCCAACGGCGTGGTGCAGGACCAGTGCTACTGCACCACCACCACCTGTGGCGCCGGCATGCTCGACGCCGGCGCGGCGGTGCGTGCGGCTCTGGGTACAAGCCTGCTGATCACGGCGTCGCCCACTGCACCCGTGGCCGGGCAGGCGATCGCGCTTTCGAGCAGCAGCTCGACGCTGGCACCGGGACGCAGCATTGCGAGCTGGCAATGGTCGCTGGTCGACGCCGGCAGCACAGGCAGCGTACTTGATCGGCAGCACCACGGCTGCGAGTGCGACCTTGCAGACGACGACGGCCGGAACCGTCACCGTGCAATTGGTGGTCACCGACGACCTGGGTGCACGTCATGACGGTGCAGCAAGAGCATCACCGTTGCCGCGGCTGCCGCGCCCGCGCCGCCCGCACCGTCGGGTGGTGGTGGCGGCGGTGCCCTGGCGTGGCCCTGGCTGCTGGCGTTGCTGCTGGCGGCGGCGGCGCTGGCACCACTGCGGCCGCGTCGGTCGTGCTGAGCCTGTCGCTGTCGCGCAAGGGCATCGGCTGCGTGGCGGCGCTGCTGCTGTGCAGCGTCGCGGCGACCACGGCGGCGCAGGCCGGCACGCAGGCGCGCGCCGCACGGCCCCCCGAGGTGGGCAGCGTCAACGGCCTGATCGTGCAGTTGCGCGACGCGCCGAGCCATGTCGAACTGGCACGCGAGCGGGCGCAGGCGCGGGCCCTGGGCGCGGCCGCCTCGGCGAGCGAGCGCGACGGCGCGCGCTGGCAACGCCTGCTGGCCGACCTGCACGGCGACGCCGTACTGCGCCGCGAGGTGCCGGCAGTGGCCGGCGCGGCGCGGCGCGACCCGGTCGGCGCGCGCGCCCAGTTGCTGCGATTTGCCCAGCCGCTGACGCCGCGCGCAGGCCGAGCAGGTCGCGGCGCGCCTGGCCGCGCGCGCCGACGTGCAATGGGCCGAGCCCAACACGCGCGAGCGGCGCCAGGGCACCGCCAACGGCCCGCCGAGCGACCCCTATTACGGCGGCGCGGCAGGCCAGTGGTGGCTGCAAGCGGTGCAGGGCAGCAATGCCAGCGCCATCGAGGGCCGGTTGCGCGGCGTGCCCGGCTACCTCGGTGGGTGGACCGCCGGCACCACCGGGTCGGCGGCGGCGGTGGTGGCGGTGCTCGACACCGGCATCACGCCGCACCCCGAGCTGGCCGGCCGCATGCTGCCGGGCTACGACTTCGTCTCCGACTGGGATCCCGTGGCCAGCGCGGCTACGCCAACGACGGCGACGGCCGCGACGCCGACCCGAGCGACCCCGGCGACTGGGTCAGCGCCGCCGACCGCAGCGCCGACCCCGCGCGCTACAGCAGCTGCGTGGTCGAGAACAGCTCGTGGCACGGCACGGTGATCGCCGGCATGGTGGCCGCGTTGACCAACAACGGCGTCGGCGGCGCGGCGATGAACTGGAACGGCCGCGTGCTGCCCGTGCGCGTGGCCGGCAAGTGCGGCGCCGACCTGGCCGACATCGTCGACGGCATGCGCTGGGCCGCCGGCCTGCCGGCATGCGCGACCAGCGACGGTGCAGGCAACTGCACCGTGTTCGTCGCCGCCCAATCCAAACCCTGCGCGCATCATCAACATCAGCTTCGGCGGCAGCGCAGCCTGCGGTGCGGCGTACCAGCAGGCCATCGACGACGTGCGCGCGGCGCCGGGCGGCGGCGCGGTGGTGGTGGCCGCGGCCGGCAACGAATGGAGCGCGCCGACGCGGCCGGCCAGCTGCCAGCGCGCCGTCGGCGTCGCGGCCTTGAACCGCGACGGATTCAAGTCCAACTACTCCAGCTTCGGTGCAGCGATCGCATTGGCCACCGTCGGCGGTGACGACAACGATGGCGCCTGGGGCCCGGCACTGGCCGACAGCGGCGTGCTGACGATCGGCAACGACGGGCTGACGGTGCCGACCACGGACGGCTACTACTACCATTTCGGTACCAGCTTCTCGGCGCCCATCGTCGCCGGCGCCGCCAGCCTGATGCTGTCGCTCAACCCGGCGCTGACGGTCGACCAGATCATCGCCGGCCTGAAAGCCTCGGCGCGCCCGCACGTCGAGCTCCACCGTGCCGGGCTTCGGCCAGTGCAGCGACGCCAACCCGGGCCGCTGCCTGTGCACGACGGCGACCTGCGGCGCCGGCATGCTCGACGTGACCCAGGCCTTGGCCTATGCCGCATCGGTCGCGCAAGGCGGTGTCTACACGCCGCCGAACTGGCCACTGGTCAGTCTCGACAACATTCCGGAGTTGATTGCCGCAGCGGCCGCCGGCCCCGACCGACCCGCCAACTCGCCAGCCGCCGCCAACGGGCGGCAGTGGTGGCGGGGCGATGAGTGCGGCCTGGCTGCTTGCGCTCGTCGGCGCGACATGCGCCTTGCGGCGTGGCCGCTTCAGCGCTGCGCGCTTCTCACGGCCAGGCACGGCACGAAGCCCGCGCCAAGCGCCGGTGCGCTGAGCGCGCGCAACGACGCGGCTTGCGCCGGCGTGGCGTTCTCGACGCGAATGCGGCTCTCGCTACCGGCCGGTCGCAAGGTGACCACCTTGGCGCTGCGCACGCCGGACTTGCCGAACGACGCCAGCGCGGCATCGGCGGCGGCGCTGCTGTCGTAGCGGCCCAAGCCGAGGCCGCGCTGCGGCGCCGCGCCGGGCAGGTCGAGTTCCTCGACCGTCAGTTTCAGGCGCTCGAGCTCAGTGCGCTTCTTCTGCAATGCGTCGCGGTTGTCGAACGGGCCCAGCACGACGGCGAACTGGGCCGGGATGTCGACGCTGACGCGCACCCAAGGGCCTCGGCCAGGGCCGCGCCGGCCAGTGCCTGCTCGGCGGCTTCGACCGCGGCCGGCGCAAAGGGCCCGGCCTCCAGGCAGGCCAATGCAGGTGCAATGGCTGGTGGCATCGGCGGCGCGCTGGCCGCGCGCAGCGCCGACGCTGCTGCCGCCGGCGCCAGCACGCGCACGGCCTCGGGCCGGACCTGCTGACCCAGGCGGGCCGGGTCACGCTCGCTGGCAGGCGCCAGGCCGATGCCTTCGAGCGCGCCCGCGCTCCAGGCCCAGAAGGCCAGATTGGCCAGCACCAGCACCACGACCAGCGCGCGCAGCATCGTCAGGCGAGCGCCGGGCCGCCCTCGCTGCCGACCATGCGCAACGTGACCTCGCCGCTGGATACCAGGTGCAGTGACGGGCCCACGCGCAACAGCAACGAGCCGCTGCTCGACACGCCTTCGACCGTGCCTTCGAGTACCGCGTTGCTGTCGACCGCGTCGTGCGCGCTGACGCGCAGGCCGCGCAACAGGTCGCGCCGCGCATAGGCGGCGGCAAAGCTGGCAAAGCCTTCGCGCTCGAACTGCAACAGCGCCTTGACCAGTGGCAGCGCGACGCGGTGCAGCGTGGCCGGCGGGCTGGCTGCAGGATCGAGCTCGTGCAGGCAGGCGAAGCCGTTTCTCAGCTCGCGCGTCGGCGCCATCTCGGCGACGTTCAGGCCCACGCCCACCACCACCATGCGTTGCCTGCCGACGGCCACGGTCTCGATCAACACACCGCCGAGCTTGCGACCGCGTCCCGGCGCATCGACCAGCCACAGATCATTCGGCCACTTCAGCTGCAGGCGTGGGCTGCGGCCGGGCTCCGGCGCCTCGAGCGCGTCGGCCAGCGTGACGCCGACCGCCAGCGACAGGCCGGACCAGTCGCGCGGCGCCATCGGCAGCCCGAGCGAAAAGGTGAGCGAGGCGCCGGGATGGGCCAGCCAGCTGCGGCCCTGGCGGCCGCGGCCCAGGGTCTGGTGTTCGGCCACCAACAGGCCGGGATGGGTGTCGCCGGCACGGCGACCGAACGGGCCGCTGCGGTCGTCCGGCTGCGCCGTTGTCGCGCCCCCGCGAGCGCATCACCTCCAGCGCGCCGGGCGTCGTGATCGGCGCATCGAGACGGCCGCTGTCGAGCCGTGCGCGGTCGAGCAGCAGCGTGTTGGTCGACTCGGTGCTGGCCAAGACCTCGATCGACAGGCCCGGCAGGTACGGCTCCAACTGCTGCCAGAGCGACTCGGCGCGCCACTGCAGATGCCCCGCCGTCATGCCGGGCGGTGCACCCGGCACGGGTGGCGCATGGCGTTCACTCATCGTCGCGTTTCCGATCCGGCGCGGCCATGCTCAGCGCTTGGGCGTCAGCATCGTGCCGCGGCAGCCGGCGGTGCCGCAGCGGCAGCCGTATTGCTTCTTCAACGCCGGCGTGTAGCGCTCGTCGACGGTCAGGCCGTAGTCGTAGAACAGCTCGTCGCCGGCGGCGATCTTGCGCAGCGCCTTGATGAAGATCCGGCCGTCCTGTTCGTCGGCCTCGCAGTTGGGGCGGCAGGCGTGGTTGATCCAGCGCGCTGCATTGCCCCCGTACTTGGCATCGATGACACGCTGATCGTCGATATGGAAATAGAAGGTATGGTGCGGGTCTTTTGGGTCGTGCGGGTGCCGGCGCAAGCGCCTCGCGCCAGGTGATGAGCTCGCCGGTGTACTCGATGACGACCTCGCCCTTGCGCAGCGGCTTGAGTGCGAAGACCCCCTTGCCGTGGATGCCGGAACGTCGAACCTGGATGCGCCTGCCGCCCGCCGTGGTCCGCGTCGAAGTGCGGGTCTCGTCGAGGTCGGACAGTGGGGGGGCTTGCGTGTCGGTCTTCATTCGGTACATTGAATTCATGGGTGCGCGCGCGTGTGTGCGTGCGCGCGAGATGCGGATTGTATGTATGTCAGCCTGGGCTGCGCCGCGGCGCCGAACTTGGGCGGGAAGTCAAGGAACATGAGCAAGTCACTGATCATTGCGGAAAAGCCCAGCGTGGCGCAGGACATCGTGCGCGCGCTGACCCCCAGCGCCGGCAAGTTCGAGAAGCTCGCCGAGCACTTCGAGAACGAGCGCTACGTCGTCACCTCGGCGGTCGGCCATCTGGTCGAGATCAAGGCGCCCGAGGCCTACGAGGTCAAGCGCGGCAAGTGGAGCTTCGCGCACCTGCCGGTGGTGCCGCCGCACTTCGACCTGGCGCCGATCGACAAGGCCAAGTCACGTCTGAACGCGGTGGTCAAGCTGGCCAAGAGGAAGGACGTGACGGAGTTGATCAACGCCTGCGACGCGGGCCGCGAGGGCGAATTGATCTTCCGCCTGATCGTGCAGTACGCCGGCATCAACGAGAAGAAGGCCAGCGCCAAGCCGATCCAGCGCCTGTGGCTGCAGAGCATGACGCCGCAGGCCATCCGCGACGGCTTCGAGGCCTTGCGCAGCGACAAGCAGATGCTGGGGCTGGCCGACGCCGCACGCAGCCGCAGTGAGGCCGATTGGCTGGTCGGCATCAACGGCACGCGGGCCATGACGGCGTTCAACTCGCGCGATGGCGGCTTCTTCCTGACCACGGTGGGCCGCGTGCAAACGCCCACGTTGTCGATCGTGGTCGAGCGCGAAGAGAAGATCAGGAAGCATGTCGCGCGCCCGTACTGGGAAGTCAAGGCCAGCTTCGCAGCCCAGGCCGGACGCCTACGAGGGCAAGTGGTTCGATCCGAAGTTCAAGAAGGACGATGACGCCGATCGCCGCGCCGACCGAATCTGGAACGAGCGCGATGCCCAGGCCGATTGCCGCAGGCCTGCCGCGGCCAGCCGGCCAGCGTGACCGAAGAGGCCAAGCCGAGCAGCCAGGCCAGCCCGTTGCTGTACGACCTGACGACCCTGCAGCGCGAGGCCAATTCGCGCTTCGGCTTTTCGGCCAAGACCACGCTGTCGCTGGCGCAGGCGCTGTACGAAAAGCACAAGGTGCTGACCTACCCGCGCACCGATTCGCGCGCCCTGCCCGAGGACTACCTCAAGGTGGTCAAGGACACCGTGACGATGCTCAGCAAGGAAGACCTGCCGGGACCGCTGCGCGCGCTGTCGGTCCACGCCAAGACCGCGCTCAAGGAAGGCTACGTCAAGCCGATCAAGCGCGTCTTCGACAACGCCAAGGTATCCGACCACTTCGCCATCATCCCCACGCTGCAGGCACCGAAGAGCCTGAGCGAGATCGAAGCCAAGCTGTACGACCTGGTCGTCAAGCGCTTCCTGGCGGTGTTCTTCCCCAGCGCCGAATCGATGGTCACGACGCGCATCTCGACCGTCAAGGTCGGTGCCAAGCAGTACCCGTTCCAGACCAACGGCAAGGTGCTGGTCAAGCCCGGCTGGCTGGCGGTGTACGGCAAGGAGGCGCAGGAGGACGACGCCAACCTGGTCGCGGTGCAGCCGGGCGAAGTGGTGCGCACCGAGAGCGTCGACGCCAACGCCCTGAAGACCAAGCCGCCGGCGCGCTACACCGAGGCCACGCTGCTGTCGGCGATGGAAGGCGCCGGCAAGCTGATCGATGACGACGAATTTCGCGAGGCCATGGCCGAGAAGGGGCTCGGCACGCCGGCCACGCGGGCCCAGGTCATCGAGGGCCTGTTGCTGGAGAAGTACATGTACCGCGACGGACGCGAACTGGTGCCGACCGCCAAGGCGTTCCAGTTGATGACGCTGCTGCGCGGCCTCGACATCGAGGATCTGACCAAGCCCGAGTTGACCGGCAACTGGGAGTACCAGCTGGCCGAGATGGAACATGGCCGCCTGAAGCGCGCGGCCTTCATGGCCGAGATCGCGGCGATGGCCGAGCGCATCGTCAAGAAGGCCAAGGAGTACGACCGCGACACCATCCCCGGCGACTACGCGACGCTCGTCGACGCCGTGCCCGAACTGCGGTGGCGTGGTGAAGGAGAACTACCGCCGCTTTGCCTGTGCCGGCAAGGCCACGGCCAGCGAGGGGGTCGGCTGCGGCTTTTCCATCACCAAGATCCCGGCCGGCCGCGCCTTCGAGACCAGCGAGGCCGAGGCCTTCCTGCGCGACAAGAAGATCGGCCCGCTCGAGGGCTTCCGCTCAAAGGCCGGCTGGCCCTTTACCGCCGAGTTGAAGCTGGCGCGCGACGACGAGATCGGCAACTGGAAGCTGGAGTTCGACTTCGGCGACGACGCCAAGCAGGGCGATGGCGAGCCGGTCGACTTCTCCGGGCAGACGGCACTGGGGGCCTGTCCGAAGTGCCAGGGCCATGTCTACGAGCACGGCAGCAGCTATGTCTGCGAACACGCGGTGGGCGCCCACGTGACCTGCGACTTCAAGAGCGGCAAGATCATCCTGCAGCAGCCCGTGCCACGCGAAGAAATGACGCGCCTGCTGACGGGCGGCAGGACCGCCTTGCTCGAGAACTTCGTCTCGAACAAGACGCGGCGCAAGTTCAAGGCCTACCTGAGCTACGACAAGAAGGAAGGCAAGGTCGTCTTCGAGTTCGAGCCGCGGCCGGCCAAGCCGGCGGCCGGCGCCAAGGTGGCGCGCAAGAAAGCGAGTTGAGCTGCCGCCGGCGCGTCGCTTGCCGGCGGCGCTCGAGCCGCCGGGTTACTGCTTTTCCTTGGTCGAGCCGCGCGCCACCCTTTGTCGGGCCCGCGGCCGACGCGGCCGCGGCCGCGGCGTAGGTCAGCTTGGCTTCGCGCATCAGGACGCGGTGAAAGTTCTCGGCCCGGTCGAGCCAGGCGACGAACGGCTCGCCGGTCATCACGGTTTGATTGAAGGCGCCCTGGGCCATGAAGTCCTGCCACTCCGGCAAGTGCACGCACCTTGTCCAGCAGTTGGACGTAATAGGCCACCTGCTCCGCGCTCACGCCCGGCGCCATGAAGATGCCGCGCATCATCAGGTACTGCACCGGGATGCCGAAGGACATGCATGTCGGCAGGTCGTTCCAGGTCTGGTTGCCGGCGATCTTGACGCGGTAGTCCAGGCGCTTGCCGTCGAACACGCACAGCGGCCGCACCTTGCCTTCGGACCACAGCTTCGCGGCCTCGATCGGGTTGTTGACCGTGATGTCGACCTGGCGCTCGGCCAGCGAGCGCGCGACGTCGCCGCCGCCCTTGAGCGGTATGTAGCGTCAGCCGCGTCTCGCCCGCGGTCTCCAGCAGCACGCTGACGAGTTGATCTTCCTGCTTGCTGCCGGTGCCGCCGAGCTTGAAGCTGCCGTGCGGCCCGGCCCGCATCGCGTCCAGCAATTCCTTGGCCGATTTGTGTGGCGACGCTGCGTTGACCCACAACACGAACTGGTCCAGCGCCATCATCTCCACCGGCGTGATGTCGCGCCAGTTGAAATCGGTGCCGGTGGCGATCGGCGTCGTGAACAGATTCGACAGCGTGATGATCAACTTGTGCGGGTTGCCGCGCGCCGCTTTCACGTCGAGCAGGCCTTCGGCGCCCGAATTGCCCGACTTGTTGACCACCGTCAAGGGCTGCTTCATCAGCCCATGCTTGCTCACGACCTGCTGGATGAAGCGCGCCATCTGGTCCGCGCCACCGCCCGTGCCGGCCGGCACCACCAGTTCAACCGGCGCCGTCGGCTCCCAGGCGGCCAGTGCCGGCAGCGTCACACCGACGAGCAGTGCGGCCAATGCGTGGCGCAGGGGGCCGCAGGATGCGAATCGCATCCATGCAAGCTGACGGGAACTACGAGCCGAGTTTGGGTTCATTGGCGACCTCTGCGCCCGGGGCGGGCGGCAACATCCAGGGAAGGCTGAATGCTACGGCGCGCCGGACGCCAGTAACAAACGATGGTGTCGGAATAACGCGAAATGCTTAACGAAGGTCCGTTGCCGTGTGGAAGGCAATGCAGCGCCAACTTCGTAGCTCGTGTCTGGCTGGTCTGGCGTGGCAGCGCACTCCGCATGCTGCGTCGGCCCAGACTATGATCGAACGCACGATGACCGCCGCGGTGTTCTACAAGCTGCTGGCGATCTTCATCACCGCGGCGCTGGGCTGGCTGGCCGGGCGCATGCGCTGGCTGGGTGCCGGCACCGTCAGCAGCGATCCGGCGCGCGTGCTCAGCAACGCCGCGTTCTACATCTTCGTGCCGGCGTTGCTGTTCCGTACCACCGTGCGGCTGGACTTCGCCACGCTGCCGTGGCGCAGCGTCTGGGCCTACTTCGTGCCGACCTTGGCACTGATGCTTGCCGTCGTTGCCTGGCAACGCGCCCGCGGCGCGGGGCGCCAGCACGGCGCTGCCGCGCCTGCGGTGCGGGCTTTGTCGGCGAGCTTCGGCAACTCGGTGCAACTGGGCATCCCGATCGCCGCGGCGCTGTTCGGCGAAGCCGGGCTGGCGATCCACATCCCGCTGGTCTCGCTGCATGCGCTGATCCTGCTGTCGGTGTGCACGGCGGTCGCCGAACTGGACCTGGCGCGCACACCGGCCGCCGGACGGCCGCCGTCGTCGCCGGCCGCTGCGCTCGCGGCCACCGTGCGCAACACCGTGATCCACCCGGTCGTGCTGCCGGTACTGGCCGGCCTCGTCTGGAACGCCAGCGGGCTGGGCTTGCACGCCGTGGTCGACGAGGCATTGGTGATCGTCGGTTCGGCGGCGGTGCCGATTTGCCTGGTGCTGATCGGGCTGTCCCTGGGCCACCACGGTGTGCAAGGCCACCTGCGCGGCGCGCTCGGGCTGTCGCTGGCCAAGCTGTTGTTGCTGCCGGCCTTGGTCCTGGTCACCGCCCATTGGGGCTTCGGCCTGACCGGCGTGCCGCTGGCGGTGCTGGTGATGATGGCCGCGCTGCCGGTCGGCAGCAACCCGCTGATCTTCGCCCAGCGCTACGACACGCTGGCCGGCCGAGGCCACTGCGGCGATCGTGTTCTCGACGCTGGCCTTCGTGGCCACCGCCGCGGGCTGGCTGGGCGTGCTGGCCTGGCTCGCCTGATCCGTCCGGCGTGTCGCGCATTCGGCCCGCGCCGCCGCGCCTGAGGGACAATTGCGCCATGCAGATCGACGACATCAATGCCTACATGGCCCATGTCGGTGCCACCGCGCGCGGTGCATCGCGGGCGATGGCGGCGGCCTCGACCCGGGCCAGGAATGACGCGTTGCTGGCCTTGGCCGCGCGGCTGCGGCGCGACACGGTCGCACTGCAAGCCGCGAATGCCAAGGACATCGAGGCCGCGCTGGCCGCCGGCCTGGCCGCGCCCCTGGTCGACCGGCTCAAACTCACGCCGCAGATCATCGAAACGGTGGCCGAGGGCTGCCTGCAGCTGGCGGCGATGCCCGACCCGGTGGGCGAGATCAGCGCCGTGCAGCGCCGGCCCAGCGGCATCAGCGTGGGCCGCATGCGCGTGCCGCTCGGCGTCTTCGGCATGATCTTCGAGAGCCGGCCCAACGTGACCATCGAGGCCGCGTCGCTGGCCATCAAGAGTGGCAATGCGGCCATCCTGCGCGGTGGCTCGGAAGCCCTGCACAGCAACCTGGCGCTGGCGCAGGTGGTGCAGGCGGCGCTGGCCGAGGCCGGGCTGCCGCCCGACGCGGTGCAGCTGGTTGCCACCACCGACCGCGCCGCGGTCGGCCGCCTGATCGCGATGCCCGAGTTCGTCGACGTCATCATCCCGCGTGGCGGCAAGGGCCTGATCGCGCGCATCAGCGCCGAGGCCAAGGTGCCGGTGATCAAGCACCTCGACGGCAACTGCCATGTCTATGTCGATGCCGAGGTCGATCTCGAAATGGCGGTCCGCGTGACCGACAACGCCAAGACGCAGAAATTCAGCCCGTGCAATGCGGCCGAGTCGCTGCTGGTGCACCGCGACGTCGCGGCGGCATTCCTGCCGCGCATCGGTGCGGTGTTCGCGGCCAAGGGCGTGGAGATGCGTTGCGGTCCGCGCGCGAAGGCCATCCTCGGCACCGTGGCGGGCGCCAGGCTGGTCGATGCGACCGAAGCCGATTGGTCCGAGGAATACCTCGCCGCAGTCATCAGCATCAAGCTGGTCGACTCGCTGGCCGAGGCGATCGCGCGCATCAACCACTATGGCTCGCACCACACCGACGCGATCCTGACCAGCAACCACGCCTCGGCGATGCGCTTTCTGCGTGAGGTCGACTCGGCCAGCGTGATGGTCAACGCCAGCACGCGCTTTGCCGACGGTTTCGAGTACGGGCTGGGTGCCGAAATCGGCATCAGCACCGACAAGCTGCACGCCCGGGGCCCGGTCGGGCTGGAGGGGCTGACCTCGCTGAAGTGGGTCGTGCTGGGCGAGGGCCAGATTCGCGGCTGAATGCCGGCCGGCCGGCGCGTCGGCGCGGGTGGGGCGGCACCGACTCCTCAACCGCGGCGGTTCGTGTTGCAATTGCAAACATGGCGGATTCACCCTCAACCCTGCCGCGCTCGTCCAACCTGGTGCACGTGCGCGCACCGCGCTATGACGGCGGCGACCCCTCGCTGCGCGAGCACCTCGCGCGGCTGCAGGCGTTGCGTGAGCCCGCGCAGTGGCAGGCCGCGACGCTGGCGCTGATGCTGACACCTGGCAGCAAGCGCGAGCAGGCAGCCTGGTTCGACGAGTCCAGCGGCGTTGCCGATCTCGAGACCTTGCTCGTCGATGTGCTGGCCCTGCCGCAGAGTCATCGTCTGCCCTGGTTCGAGACATTTGCCGGGCTGCTGGCGCCGCGGCCGCTCGAGCTGCGCCACGCATTGGTCGGCGCCGCGCGGCGCCTGATGTCGGCCGATGGCATGGTCACGCAGATGGATCAGCTGCGCTGGATCGCGCTGCGCCACCTGCTGGGCGGCAGCGCCGTGGCCCCACCCGCGGCGGCCGAAGTCGAGCTCGTCGAACTCGAGGATGCACAGGCGATCAAGGTCTGCCTGTACAGCGCCTTTCTGTCGCGCCTGGTGCCTGCGCCCGAACTGACGCTGGACCTGACCGGCCGTGAGTCCCCCAACGAGGCCTGGTATGTCGTGGCGATCGCGCCCTGGGCGGAGCGCATCGAGTTGCCGCCGCGCGATCGCCACGACATCGACTCGACGCTGCGCGCGCTGCGGGTCATGCAGGCGCTGCCGTGGCTGTTGCGACCGGTGCTGGTGCGGGGCTGGTTCGACGCCGCACGCGCATTGACCGACGGGCCGATGCTGCACCCGGTGGCGGCCGATGCGTTGCGCCTGACCTGCAGGCTACTGGATTCCCCGCTGCCGCCCGAATTGAGCCGCCAGTACATTGAAGTCGAACCCGTGCCGGCGTAGCCACCGTTGTCAGGAGACCGTCACATGCATCAGGCTGCCAGACCGCTCCTAGCCGCTCTGCTGTTGGCAGGCGTGGTGCCGCTGGTCGCGGCGCAGGACGCCGCCGCACTGCGGCAAAGGGCATTGGCCGCGACCTGCGCCAATTGCCACGGCACCCAGGGCCGGGCGGTCGATGGTGCCGCGGTGCCGGGCCTGGCCGGGATGCCGGCTCCGTACATGGTCGAGCAGATGAAGGCCTTCAAGGCCGGCACGCGACCGGCCACGGTGATGCACCAGCTGTCCAAGGGTTTCAGCGACGCGCAGATCGAATCGGTGGCGGTCTATTTCGCGGCGCAGAAGAAGTGATGGGGGCGCCATGATGCAAAGACGAATCCTGCTGCAAGGTGCCGGGCTCGCTGGGCCTGCTCGGCCTGGCCGGCTGCGCCAGCACCGGCGCGGTGCCGGCCAAGGCGCGCGTGCTCGTCGTCGGCGGCGGCTACGGCGGCGCGACGGCGGCGAAGTACGTGCGGCTGTTTTCCGAGCAGAAGATCGACGTCACGCTGATCGAGCCCGGCGACGCCTTCGTTTCGTGCCCGACCAGCAACCTGGTGCTCGGCGGCAGCAAGACGATGGCCGACATCACGATGCCGTATGCCACGCTGGCCAGCAACCATGGCGTGCGGGTCATCAAGGACACGGTGGCCGGCATCGACCCGGTGAAGAAGGTCGCGCGGCTGGCTTCGGGGCCGACGATAGCCTACGACAAGCTGATCCTGTCGCCCGGCATCGACCTGATGTGGGACAGCATTGCCGGGCTGCGCGCGGCCAACGGCGAAGGCCGCATCCTGCAGGCCTGGAAGGCCGGTCCCGAGACCTTGGCGCTGCGGCGCCAACTCGAAGCCATGGCCGACGGCGGCGTCTACGCCATCACGATTCCCGAGGCGCCGTACCGCTGCCCGCCGGGGCCGTACGAGCGTGCGTGCCAGGTGGCGAGCTACTTCAAGAGCGCGAAGCCCAGGTCGAAGGTGCTGATCCTCGACGCGAACCCCGACGTGACGAGCAAGGGCCCGCTGTTCAAGAAGGTCTGGGCCGAGCAGTACGCAGGCATGGTCGAGTACCGGCCCCAGCACAAGGCCACCGCGGTCGACGCCAGGAGCAACACCGTCAAGTTCGAGATCCATGACGACGTGAAGGCCGACGTTCTCAACGTGCTGCCGACGATGCGCGCCGGTGCGATCGCAGTGCAGACCGGCCTGGCCAATGCCAATGCGCGCTGGTGCAATGTCAACTACCTGAATTTCGAGAGCACGGCAGCCAAGGACATCCATGTGCTCGGCGACTCGATCCAGATCGCGCCCGCCATGCCCAAGAGCGGGCACATGGCCAACAGCCACGCCAAGGTCGCCGCGGCGGCGATCGTGGCCGAGCTCGCGGGCTGGGAAGTCAACCCGGCGCCGATGCTGACCAACACCTGCTACAGCTTCACCGACGCCAAGAGCGTGATCCATGTGGCCAGCGTTCACGAGTACGTGGCCGCGGAGAAGACCTTCAAGACGGTGGCCGGATCGGGCGGGGTGTCGGCCGCGCCGAGCGAACAGGAAGGCGGCTACGCCTGGAACTGGGCGCGCACGATCTGGGCCGACACGCTGGTCTGACGCCTGCGCCGGAACCGAAGCACGCGCGCCTCAGCCCTGCTTGCGGCTGAGCAGCGTGAGGAACTCGCGCCGCAGATTGCCATCCGCAAGGAACGCGCCGCGCATGACCGAGTTGGTCATCGCCGTCTCGTCATCCTTGACCCCGCGCCAGTGCATGCAGAAATGGTCGGCCTCCATCACGATGGCCAGGCCGTCGGGCTTGACACGCTCTTGCAACTCGTCGGCGAGCATGATCACCGCCTCTTCCTGAATCTGCGGCCGGCGTCATGACCCAGTCGCAGATGCGGGCGTACTTCGACAGCCCGATCAGGTTCGAGTGCTCGTTGGGCATGATGCCGATCCAGACCTTGCCCAGGATCGGGCACAGATGGTGCGAGCAGGCGCTGCGCACCCTGACCGGGCCGACGATCATCAGCTCGTTCAGGTGCGAGGCGTTGGGGAATTCGGTCACCGTCGGTGGCTTGACGTAGCGGCCGCGAAAGACCTCGTCGATGAACATCCGGGCCACGCGCTTGGCGGTGTCGCCGGTGTTGTGGTCGCTCTCGGTGTCGATCACCAGGGCTTGCAGCACCGCCTGCATGTGCTGTTGCACCTCGGCCTTCAGCTCGTCGACCTCGCCGTCCTTGATGAAGGCGGCGATGTTGTCGTTGGCGTGGTAGCGGCACTTGGCGCCGACCAGCCGGTAGCGGATGCGTTCCGACGCCGGCAGCCGCGCCATTTCGTCTGCGCTGGGAAGGATCTTCGTCGTCGGCTTCGGCATCGGACCACCTTGGGCGCTGCAGGGTCGTCGATTGTGACCGCGTGGGGCCGTTCACCCTGATGGCCATGGGGCCTGCGCGTGCGCCGGCGGCGTGCGGCAGCGCTCGCGCAGGCCCTAGACTGGCCGCTTGACCGCCCCCGCCCCGCCGCCACCGATCGCGCTGGCGCACCTGCTCAACCATTGCGCCGACATGGTGCAGGGTGTGCACGAAGGTCGCTCGCTGACCGACCTGCTGGCGCGCGTGCCAGCCGCGGCGCATGCCGCGACGCAGGCGCTGGCGTTCCAGGTCATGCGCCGGCTCGGTGGCGCCGCAGGCCGTGCGCAGCGCGGTCGCGCCGAAGCGGCCGCCGCCGGCGGTGGATGCGCTGCTGGTCAGCGCCATCGCGCTGCTGTGGCCCGCCGCCGCCGGTGAGCGCGCGGCATACCCCGACCACACGCTGGTCGACCAGGCCGTGCGCGCGGCGCACCTGCGCACGCCTGCCGCCGCCGCGTTCGTCAATGCCGTGCTGCGGCGCTTCGTTCGCGAGCGCGAGGCACTGGTCGCGGCCGCCCAGAGCCAACCGGTCGGCGCTTTCAATCACCCGCTGTGGTGGATCGAGCGGCTCAAGCACGACTGGCCGGCGCATTGGCAGACCCTGCTGCACGAAGCCAACCGCCATCCGCCGATGACATTGCGCGTGAACGCCCGCCGCGGCGACGCCGCCGCCTACGTGCAGCGTCTGGCAGCTCAAGGCCAGGCGGCGCAGGCGACGGGCAGCCACACGGTGACATTGGCCGTGCCGTGCCCGGTGTCGCAGCTGCCTGGCTTTGCGCAAGGCGAAGTCTCGGTGCAGGACGCCGCTGCGCAGCGCGCAGCGCCGTTGCTGCTGGGTCTGGCCGGGTCCGAAACGCCGTGCGCCGGCGGCCGGCTGGCGCCAGGCGCCCATGTGCTCGATGCCTGTGCGGCCCCCGGCGGCAAGACCTCGCATCTGCTGGAGCTCGCCGAACTGGACCTGCTGGCCCTGGACAGCGACCCGCAGCGGCTGACCCGGGTGCAGGACAACTTGACGCGCCTGCAGCTGAGCGCCACGCTGGCGCCCGGCGATGCGCGAACCCCCGCCGCCTGGTGGGACGGCAGGCCGTTCGATGCCATCCTGCTCGATGCACCGTGCAGCGCCTCGGGCATCGTGCGCCGCCACCCCGACATCCGCTGGCTGCGCCGGCCCGGCGACATCGCCGCGCTGGTGAGCCTCCAGGCCGCCATGCTCGACGCCCTGTGGCCGCTGCTGGCCCCGGGCGGGCGGCTGCTTTACGCCACTTGCTCGCTGTTCCGCGCCGAGGGCGGGCAGCAGATCGACGCTTTTTTGCAACGCCTGGGCCCAGGCGCGGCCCGCCATGACCCTGCCTCGCCCGGCCACCTGTTGCCCCTGCCGGACAATGCCAGTTCAGGGACCGCCACCCCCGACGGTTTCTTCTACGCCCTGATACACAAACCCTGAGCGTCCCCATGCCCTGCATTGCCGCGGTGTGCCAGCTTCACGGGCACCGCTGCTCAAGGTGTCCGCGGCGCGAAGGTGCACCATTGGATCTGCTCGCCGCGACGGCCGCGGTGCTGGCCTTGCTGTGCGCGCTGTTGCTGGGCGTGGCGCCTGCGCGAGCGCAGGGGGTCGAGGTGCTGGAGCTCAAGGCCTATCGAGACGAGGCGCTGATCAGCGTCGACTACCAGCTCCGGGTGACCCTGCCGATGGCCGTGGAAGACGCCGCCCTGCGCGGCGTGCCGATCTATTTCAGCGCGCAGGCCACGCTGTGGCGTCCGCGCTGGTACTGGCGCGACGAGCGTGTCGCGCAGGCCACGCGCGAGTGGCGCCTGAGCTTTCAGCCGCTGACGAAGAACTGGCGCGTCAGCCAGGGCGGGCTGGGGCAGAGCTTCGCCGACCCTGGCCGAGGCACTGCTGGCCATGACGCGCAGCACGGCCTGGCGCATCGGTGACGCACGCGAGGTCGATCCACCTGACGGCCGGCACTATCTCGAATTCAGTTGGCGGCTCGATACCGCACAACTGCCGCGGCCGCTGCAGATCGGTCTCGGCGGCATCGGCGGCGCGAGCGAGTGGTCGCTCGACGTCGAACGCAGTGTCAAGCTCGGCGCCGAGCCGGCGAAGTGACGCGATGACCAAGGCGGCGCGCTGGGGTTGGCTGGTCACGCTGGTGGCGGTCACCGGCGTGGTCCTGGTGCTGGCCTTCGTGCTGGCGCTGACAGGCGAGGCACCGGCGCTCTACGAGCGCCAGTTCGTCTGGCTGTTCTGGCTCAACATCGCGGTGGCCGTGTTGCTGGCATTGGTGGTGGTGCTGGCCGCGGTGCGCCTGGCGGTGCGCAAGCGGCAGGGCAAGTTCGGCACCTTGTTGTTGATTCGGCTGGCCGGCATCTTCGCGCTGGTCGGCGTGTTGCCCGGCGTGCTGATCTATACCGTGAGCTACCAGTTCGTGTCGCGCAGCATCGAAGTCTGGTTCGATGCCAGGGTGCAGGGCGCGCTCGATGCCGGCTTGAACCTGGGCCGCGGCACGCTCGAAACGCTGGTCACCGATCTCGGCACCAAGACGCGGGTGGCGGCCGACCGCCTGGGCGAGAACCGCAGCCTGCCCGCACCGATGGTGCTCGAGCGCCTGCGCGAGCAACTCGCGGCGCAGGATGTGGCGGTGGTCGGGCCGGTCGGGCAGGTCCTCGTCAGCGCCAGCGGCAGTGGCAGCGCTTTGACTGCCGTCATGACCGAGCGGCCGGGCGCGACCATGCTGCGCCAGGCCCGCAGCCAGCGCGTGGTCAGCCAGATCGAAGGCCTGGACGACGAGCTCGCGCCTGGCGCGCGGCCCAGAGCCCGCGTGCGGGCACTGGCCATGCTGCCATCCTCCGACATCCAGCTCGGCAGTGAAGAGCACTTCCTGCTGGTGTCGCAGTCGGTGCCGGTTGCGGTGGCCAGCAATGCGCTGGCGGTGCAGAGTGCCTACCGCGAGTACCAGGAGCGGGCACTGGCCCGCGACGGTCTGCGCAAGATGTACATCGGCACCTTGACGCTGGCGCTGATCCTGGCCGTCTTCGGTGCGGTGCTGCTGGCCGCGGTGCTGGGCACGCAACTGGCGCGACCGCTGCTGCTGCTGGCCGAAGGCGTGAAGCAGGTGGCGGCCGGCGACCTGACGGCCAAGCCGGTCTCGACCTCGCGCGACGAGATCGGTGGCCTGACGCGAAGCTTCGCCGATATGACCGAGCAGCTCGGCCATGCCCGCGAACAGGTGCAGCGCGGCGTGACCCAGCTCGAAAGCGCCCGCACTCACCTGCAGACCATCCTCGACAGCCTGAGCACCGGCGTGATCGTGTTCGACCACGAACGCAACATCGAAACCGTCAATCCCGGCGCGACGCAGATCCTCAATCTGCCGCTGGCGTCCTATCAAGGCCGCAGCCTGGCCGACGTGCCCGGCCTCGAAGCCCTGGCCGTGGCGGTGTGGCAGCGCTTCGAGCTGCACCGCGCCAGCCCCGAGGCCGGCGAGAGCGACCATTGGCAGGATTCGTTCGAACTGCAACTCCCCGGCGCCGACACGCAAAGCCTGCTGTTGCGCGGCGCGATGCTGCCGCACGATTCGCGCCTGCTGGTGTTCGACGACATCACCGAGGTCGTCTCGGCCCAGCGCTCGGCGGCGTGGAGCGAGGTCGCGCGGCGTCTGGCGCATGAGATCAAGAACCCGCTGACGCCGATCCAGCTCTCGGCCGAGCGCCTGCAGCACAAGCTGCAAGCCAAACTGCAGCCGGACGACGCCGGCCTGCTGAACCGCTCGGTGACGACGATCGTGTCCCAGGTGCAGGCCATGAAGCAGCTGGTCAACGAATTTCGCGACTACGCGCGGCTGCCCGCGGCCAAGCTGGCACCCATCGACCTGAACGCCCTGGTCAGCGACGTGCTGGTGCTGTACGGCGAAGCCATCGAACGGGGGCGTCTTGCCGCGGCCTGTGCGGCGGGGCTGCCGTGGATCGTCGGCGACGCGACGCAGTTGCGCCAGGTGATCCACAACCTGGTGCAAAACGGCCTCGACGCCGTGGCCGAACGCAGCGACGGCCAGGTACGCATCGTCACCGAACCGGTGCGCAATGAATTGGGCGAGTTGCGCGCCGTGCGCCTTGCCGTACAGGACAATGGCCCTGGTTTCGCCGACAGGGTCTTGAAGCGCGCCTTCGAGCCCTATGTCACCACCAAGAGCAAGGGGACCGGGTTGGGGCTGGCGGTGGTGAAGAAGATCGCCGACGAACACGGCGCGCGCGTTCGCATCGGCAACCGCAGCGCGGCCGAGGCCCTTGGGGCGAGCGGTGTCGCGGGCGCGCAAGTTTCGTTATCATTTTCCAATCTCGCCGCTGCGCCGAGCGCCGACCCCACCCAGCCTGCGGCAGCGCAGGCGCATTGAGTTTTCATGGCCACCATTCTTGTTGTAGACGACGAACTCGGCATCCGTGCGCTGCTCTCTGAGATCCTGACCGACGAAGGCCACGCGGTCGAGCTGGCCGAGAACGCGGCCCAGGCCCGCGCCGTGCGCCAGCGCTGCCGGCTCGAGCTGGTGCTGCTCGATATCTGGATGCCCGACGTCGACGGCATCTCGCTGCTCAAGGAATGGGCCGCCAGCGGCCAGTTGACGATGCCGGTGATCATGATGAGCGGCCACGGCACGATCGACACCGCCGTCGAGGCCACCAAGTTCGGCGCCATGGCCTTCCTGGAAAAGCCGATCACGCTGCAGAAGCTGCTGCGCGCGGTCGAACAGGCGCTGGCCAAGCCGGCGCCGCGCGCGGCCGGTGTTGTGGCAGGGCAGGCGGGCGGCGTGGCGTCGCTGGGCCCGGCCGCAGCGGTCGCGTCCGCGCCGGCCCCGCTGCGGGCCGACATCGGCTACCTGCACGAAACGGTGTCGCCGCTGGTTGGCCATGTACACGTCATGCTCCCGCCGGCCGGACCACAGCGCGAACAGAGTTTCGAGCTCGACCGACCGCTGCGCGAAGCGCGCGACGCTTTCGAGAAGAGCTACTTCGAGTTCCACCTCTCCAAGGAGAACGGCTCGATGACCCGCGTGGCCGAAAAGACCGGCCTCGAACGCACGCACCTCTACCGCAAATTGAAGCAACTGGGCGTCGACCTGACGCGCAACAAACGCGGCGGGCCGGGCTGAACCCCGCCGCTATAATTCGCGCCCTCCCCAGGCCAAGTAGCTCAGTTGGTAGAGCAGCGGATTGAAAATCCGCGTGTCGGTGGTTCGATTCCGCCCTTGGCCACCAAGTTACTCCTCCCAGGGAATCCAAAGATGTCCCAGGAAGTCAAAAAGCCCTAGAGAATCAACGCTCTAGGGCTTTTTTCTTGTCTCAGGAAGTTCCTGCAAGACCCTTGAAATCCTGCCCGCCATGCAGTAACTTTCGCAGTAACTCGGCCGCGGCTGCTCAAAAAAGCAGCAGTTACTGCAATGGCTCGCAACCTTATCCCATCCGATGCGACGATCAAAGCCGTCCGCCCCGGTGATCCAAGTAAGCGAATGACCGATGGCGACGGGCTCTACCTGCTGCTGTTCGTGAAGGGCGGCGCGCATGGTTGGCGCTTCGACTACAGCTTCCACGGTCGACGCAAGACCCTCTCGTTCGGCACCTATCCCGACACCTCGCTCGCCATCGCCAGGCGCAAGGCGGATTCGGCACGACAGCTCATCGCTGAGGGCATCGACCCCAGCCAGAAACGAAAGGCTGAGAAGGAGTCCTATGTGCAGGCTCGCATTGCCGACGAGCGCGAAGCGCATGGGCTGCCTCCACAGGACTCCTTCGAGGCAGTCGCCCGCGAGTGGTTTGCCGTCAAGCGCGACAGCTGGGCACGCAGCTACTCCGACAAGATCATTGCCCGGCTCGAGACGGACGTGTTCCCGTGGATCGGGCGAGTGGCCGTAGGCAGTGTTACCCCGCCGAAATTGCTCGAGGTGCTGCGGCGCATCGAGGCGCGCGGCGTGGTCGAGACCGCACACCGCGCGTTGCAAGACTCCAGCCAAGTGTTTCGCTACGCAGTGGCCACCGGCAAGGCGGCGAGCAATCCCGCGCGCGACCTCAAGGATGCGCTCAAGCGACCGAACACGAAACACTTCCCCGCGATCATCGAGCCCAAGCGCTTCGGAGAACTGCTTCGCGCTTGCGACAACTACGCCGCGACGCCCGTCGTTCGCGCAGCGCTGAAGCTGGCACCGATGCTGCTGCTTCGGCCGGGTGAACTGCGTTTCGCCGAGTGGTCCGAGATCGACCTCGACGCAGCGATGTGGACAGTGCCTGCGCTGCGCATGAAGCGTGAACTGCGAGCGAAGCTGCATGGCGCCCCGCACCTGGTGCCGTTGCCCAAGCAGGCCGTTGCGGCGCTGCGTGAGTTGCGGACTTTGACGGGCTCAGGCCCCCTTGTCTTCCGTGGCGAGCGGCATCACGACCGCGCGATGAGCGAGAACACGATCAATGCTGCATTGCGAGCAATGGGATTTCCGGCCGACGAAGTGACGGGCCACGGTTTTCGCGCGACGGCGCGAACGATGCTGCACGAACGCCTCGGCTTCGACCCCAACATCATCGAAGCACAACTGGCTCACTCGGTACGCGACAACCTCGGGCGAGCCTACAACCGGACCGAGTTTGTCGAGCAGCGGCGGGCGATGCTGCAGCGCTGGGCCGACCATCTCGACAAGTTGCGGCGCGGCGCCGACCTGGTGCCGTTGCGCAAGGTGAAGCAGGCGAAGCGATCGACGTAGAGCGCTTTGCTGCCCGCGGACTCAGCCCGCGATCTGGTCGAAGCGCTCTGCGAGCAGTTGGTGCTGGGCCGCGAAGCGTTTGGCATTGCTCCTCTTCAACTTGGCCAGGTTCATCAGTTTCCACTTGAGCGCCGGCAGCTCGCGCAGGTGCGGCATCGGCATCAGCTCCCAGGCAGGATCACCTTGGACCAACGACTTCAGGAAGTCCCGAAGCTTGGGGGTCAACAGCTGCGGCAGCTCTTCAAGCAGACGCGCCTGCATCTTTACGAGCGTGTCCAGTTCGACCGTGTCGCGTGTCATGCCGGCGAACTCGCTCGTGAAGGCGGGCTCGAGAGGCTTTGCCTTCGGGAACAGGACTTCGTGGACGGGGCGGTTGTGCCCTGCCAGGTAGACCACGAAGCAGTCGACGAATGATTGCTGCCAGCCGAAGTGCTCCAGCATGTGCACCACATCGAAGATGTCGCGCGGATGCTGACGGTCCATCGCTGCGACGAGCTTGCTGCCGTAGAGCTCCGCCGTGGCCAGCACGGGAACGGCGAGGTCCGTCGTGAACAGCTCCTGCGCGGCGGCAACGAGCGAACGCGTCTCGACTGGCAGGGCTGTGCCCCGAAAGACGAAGTTCACCTCGACCTTGACCTGCGCTGCTTCGTTGCTGACCACGAGCTTGACGTCGTCACCCTCGGCGTTGGCGGGCACGTGGGAGCGGTATCCCTTGCCGGCGAGCGCAGCCTGCATAGCGGCCAATTCCTGGGCGATGGCCTGCAAGGCGCCTTGGCGGTCCGGGCGATGGTCGACAAACACGAGGTCGATGTCGACCGAGAGGCGTGGCATCTCCTGCACGAACAGGTTCAATGCGGTGCCGCCTTTCATCGCGAAGCGGCCGGAGGTGAAGACGGCGGGCGCAATGGCGAGCAGCAGCCGGACGGTGTCGATGTAGTTCTGGTTCATGTCCGCTTGAGGTCCAGGCGCTCGCCGGTGCGGCCGACCGCGACCCATCGCGCGCCGCCCCCGATGCGTTCGCTGTGTTTGCTGGCGAGCGCTGCCCAAGGCAGCTTCATCGTGGATGCGAAGGTGGCCGCCATGCGCACGACCTTGATCCGTGTCGTGTGCATCAGCAGTTCGTCGAGGACCGTCTCGCGCAAACCGGACAGGCTCTCGACCAACTCACGTGTCTCGGTCAACGACTGCACTTTGCCAACGTCACTGAGCAGTTCCAGCAGCGCCCGCTCGGGGACCGACACTTGGACCCGCGGGTCGCCCGCGGGCAGAGGCTGCAAGCCGAATGTCTTGGGCAATGCGTCGTCGAACAGTTGTGTGGCCTGGTAGCCCGCAGAGAATCGCTGCGTGAACCACGCGGGCAAGCGCCGCGGCGTGTTGCCCCACAAGCTTAGGTGTTCGCGGAACGCGATGTTCTGGCGCACACCCCGCCAGGCAAGGGCCGTCTTGCTGCCGACATGAAGGCCCGGCTGCTGCGCCGACAGGAAGGCCAGGCTGCCGTCGCGCGTGAGCGTGTCGCCAGCCAGCATGTAGACGCCGCGCGCCAGGTGCACCAGCCAGCCGCTTCGGGCCAGGGCCGAGGCGCGGAACGCACTGAGTCCGCGCGCTTGCAAGCCAGCAGTGCTCAGCGGCTCGCCTCTGGGCAGGCTTGCGAGCAACGCCTTGAATGAAACGGGAGCGGCAGTTGAGTCCACGCGGCAACTGTAGGAAGTTTTTTGTTCGTCCACAAGCGCATTTGAATGAAAATACGTAAGCAGTTGATGTTCAGAAACAACTGTAGGCTGCAAATCATTCCAAAATCTGCACCGGATGAACGGGTGTCTCCGCTCCGGTTGCCACACCCGGGGGCGGCCAACACTGCGGCCACTTTGCCGATCGTCGTGAACAAAGTCGACCAATGATTATCAGTATGAGATACTGAGAATCAATGTCCCGCCGCGATCCATCGCTTGATACGCTGCTTGACCTACACGGGCAGGTGCTGGTGATTGACGAGGCGGGCTACTGGGTTCGTTTCATCGTCAATCAGGTGCCGGTCACGTCAGAGAAGGCGCATGGGCTTGACTATTCGTTGACGCTGCATGGGCCCGACGGCGCGCGGCTAGTGGGATTCGACAACGCCCACCAAGTCGGTGGCAAACGGCGGGCCGAGCGGGATCACAGGCACCGACTGCGCACCGTTCGGCCCTATGAGTATCGCGACGCGGCGTCGTTGGTGGCGGACTTCTGGGCTGAAGTCGAAGCGGTTATGCATGAAAGAGGAATCTGGCCATGAAGACATTGAAGGTGGGTATTGCTTCCTACGATGTGATGAAGGCACGCACGCTGGCAATCGCCAAGGGAGAGTTGAAACCAAAAGCCAGCGATCCCAAGGTCTGGTTCACATCACCCGAGAGCTTTGCCAAGCTGCTGTCGAACCGAAACCGGGCCTTGTTGGCAGTCATTGCTGACACACGGCCAGAGTCGCTTAACGAGTTGGCAGCTCAAACCGGTCGTACACCAGGCAACCTCTCGCGAACGCTGCGCACGATGGAGCGTTATGGCCTGGTGCGCCTGCACAAGGGCGAACGCGGCATGGTTCGGCCCGAGGTTCCCTATCGCGATGTTCAGCTGGAGATGACTCTGTCGTAGCCGCTGGCATGGTGGCCGATTCGACGCATGGTCCGCGCTGTCGATTCGGTTCGGATCGGCGCGGCCATCGCAAGGTCTGAAGTGCGTGGGCCAGTTTCGACAGCCACGCGCAATCCACCCAGTCACGACAGAGTTGAAACCACTCGCGACCATCGACAAGGAAGATCGCGAACGCTGCGTCCGACCAGGTGGTGACCAGAAAGTTGAAACAACCCGTTAGCAATGGGTGAAGCTCCTGGGGCG
>CAVVVW010000031.1:0-105867 GCA_963751775.1 uncultured beta proteobacterium | reverse complement strand
AACCACCTGCTGGCTGGCCAAGGAATGCGAGCGGCCAAACGCCTACGCCTATGACAAGGACATCGCCGCCGCTTTCCAGGACGCGGTACGCGGCAGCAACCCCTTTTCCGGCACCAGCCTTTGGGTCACGGTGCAAGGTCGGGTGCTGTACATCGAGGGCTGTGCGCAGGACGATCGCCAGGTCGCGCAAATCGAGCCGTTCGCCAGGGCACTGCCGCACGTGCAGCAGGCCATCGCCGCCGTTCGCACCGACCCGCGGGCACGGCCGCCGTACAAGACGCGAGCGGTGTCGGCCCGACGAAGGCCGCCGCAGGCCAACGCAGCGATGATGGCGCTCAAGATCGCGGTCGCCGCGGTCGTCGTCTATTGCGCGCTGTGCGCGGCGCTGTTCCTGTACCAGCGCAAGCTGATCTACTTCCCGCAGCCGCGGGCATCCGTCAGCGGCGCAACGACGCTCGGCCTGCCGATCGAGGGTGGGCAAGTGCTGGTCACGACGCTGCCGCGCAGCGGGCCCGACGCCCTGCTCTACTTCGGCGGCAATGCCGAGGATGTCTCGTACAACCTGCCCGGCCTTTCGACCGCGTTGCCCGACCACGCCATCTACCTGATGCACTACCGCGGTTACGGCGGCAGTGCGGGCCAGCCTTCCGAAGCCGCCCTGGTCGCCGACGCCGTGGCCCTGTTCGACCGGGTGCATGCCGAGCACCCGCGCATCGTCGTCGTGGGCCGCAGCCTGGGCAGCGGGGTCGCGGTTCAGCTGGCGAGCCTGCGCCCGGTCGCGCGGCTGGTTCTCGTCACGCCGTACGACAGCCTGCAAGACCTCGCCGCCCAGCAGTTCCCCTACTTTCCGGTGCGCTGGCTGCTGCACGACAAGTTCGAGTCGTGGCGCTACGCGCAGCAACTGAGCCTGCCGACGCTCGTCATTGCGGCCGAACACGACGAGGTCATCCCGCGCCGCAGCACCGAGGCGCTGTACCAGCGTTTCGGCGCGGGCGTGGCTGCGTTCAAGATGCTGCCCGGCACGGGGCACAACACGATCTCGGAGCACCCAGACTACTGGCCACTGCTCAAGGGTGCACCATGAACGACAGCGCCCTGCGCATCGAACCGTTCGATCCCGCCGACGCATTGAATCTCGTGCACATGTGGCGCGCGAGCTTCGAGTTCGGTGTCGGCATCAAGGACCCGCACCCGATCGAGAGAGCAAGTCGCGTTCTTGTTTGAACAACTGGTGCCGGGCAACAGCCTGGTCGTCGCCAAGGACGGCGAGACCATCGTCGGCTTTTGCGCGTCGAACCCGCAGTCGGTGGCGGCGCTGTACGTTCGGGTCGAGAACATCGGCCGGGGCATCGGCACCGAGTTGCTGCGGCGGGCCCAGGCCGAATCGTCGGGCAGCCTGTGGCTCTACACCTTCGCCCGGAACCAGCGCGCGCGGCGCTTCTACGAGCGCCACGGATTCGTCGCCACGGCGCACGGCTTCGAGAACATGTGGCAGCTCGAGGACATCCGCTACGAGTGGTCGCGCGCAGCGCAGCCCCGCCTCCTTTCGGCCGCGCTGCCAGGAACATGGCGGCTGACGTCGCGCATCGACGTCACGGCATCCGGCACGCGGGTGCCCGAGCCCTCGCTCGGCGAAGACCCGCTCGCGTTGTTGATCTACGACGGGAATGGCCACTTCGCGGCCCAGTTCATGCGGCGAGACCGCTCCCGCGCCGTCCCCGACGGGCCGAGCGGCGCCAGGAACAACAGCCGCGCGCAAGGTGGCTACGACGCGTACTTCGGTACGTACACCGTGGACGATGCAAAGTCGACCGTGACACAGCACCTGCTCGGCGCACTGTCGCAGGAGAACGTTGGCGCCGTGCTGACCCGTGCCATGCGTGTCAGCGGCGACAAATTGGTCATCGAGCTCGAGACGGCGGCCGCCGACGGCACCGCGGTCGTACGCACGCTCACATGGCAGCGGGTTGGACCTCCCGCTGGCCAAGCCTGAGCCGCGGTGCCTGACCATGCGCTGCGCTGCGCGATCAGCCTGCTACGCTCGGCGCACAGCGCAGGCACACACAGGAGGCAGCCATGGTCGTTCGCGTCGTTCGGCTCGGCAGTGCACGTGGCGAGGACGAAGGCACGCGTATCGGCACGGTGCGGCGGCCACCGCGTGGCGTACCCAAGACCCAGTTCGCGGCGCAGGACTGGTACGACGTCTGGTACCCGAACCTGGCACCGAGCGTGCCGACCATGAAGCTGGCGCAGGCGGCGACCACGCCGGCGCAATGGGCCGCATTTACCCGGCGCTACCGGGCCGAGATGGCGGCACCCGACGCCAACCGCAGCATCGAGCTGCTGGCGGCGCTGTCGCACCACGCCAACTTCTCGGTCGGTTGTTATTGCGCGGACGAGGCGCATTGCCACCGCTCCGTGTTGCGCGCCCTGCTGGTCGAGAAGGGGGCGCTGTGCGCAGGCGATCCGGCCCCGGGGCATGAAGGTGTCGATCGCCGTCGTCGCCGAAGCCTGAACATGGCACGCGATGCGAAACCTTCGCTCGACCCGGTGGCCGGCTGGCTGCGGATCGCGCACGACCGCGATGCAAGCGGGCTGGCTGCGTTGCTGGCCGACGAGGTGGTGTTCCACTCGCCGGTGGTGCACACGCCGCAGCGCGGCAAGGCCGTCACCACCTTGTACCTGTCAGCGGCGCTGCAGGTCTTCGGCAACCCGAGCTTTCGCTACGTGCGCGAGGTTCGCGGCGAGCGCGATGCGGTGCTGGAGTTCGAGCTCGAGATCGACGGCATCCGCATCAACGGCGTGGACCTGCTGCGCTGGGACGACGCGGGCCGGGTGACCGACTTCAAGGTCATGCTGCGGCCGCTGAAGGCCGTGCACCTGATCCAGCAGAGAATGGCCGCCTTGCTCGAGGGACACAAACCATGACCGCCTATCTGATTGCCGACGTCGAGGTGCTCGACAAAGTGGCATACGAGGAGTACCGGCAAAAGGTGCCGGCCACGATCGCCGCCTACGGCGGGCGCTACATCGCCCGCGGCGGCGCCACCGAGGTGCTCGAAGGCGACTGGGTGCCCAAGCGCTGCGTGCTGCTCGAGTTCCCGAGCATGGCGCAGTTGAAGGCCTGGTGGGACTCGCCCGAGTACGTGCCGCTGCGCGCGATTCGCCAGCGCGCCACGCGCTCCAACCTGATCGCCACCGAAGGCTTGTGAGACGCGGTCACGCCGACTCACGCTGAAGATCATGCGACTACCCAATCTGCTGGCCACGCACCGCGGCAGGCTCGCGGCGTTCTTCCTGCTCTACGTCACCGAGGGCATACCGCTCGGCTTCGCCGCCACCGCGGTGGCCACGCAGTTGCGCCGGCAGGACGTCGGGCCGGCCGAGATCGGCGCCTTCGTCGGCTCGTTCTACCTGCCCTGGGCCTTCAAGTGGGCGTTCGGGCCGTTCATCGACGTCTTCGCGTCCGAGCGCCTGGGCCGCCGCCGTGGCTGGATCATCGTCACCCAGGTGTTGATGGCGACCACGCTGATGTCGACCGTGCTGCTCGATCTGCCCGCGCAGCTGGCGCTGTTCACGCTCATCCTGCTGGTGCACAACACCTTCGGCGCGATGCAGGACGTGGCCATCGACGCGCTGGCCTGCAATACGCTGGCCGAGGACGAGCGCGGCCTGGCCAACGGACTGATGTTCGCCGGCGCCTCGATCGGCCAGGCCGTGGGCGGCAGCGGCGTGCTGTTCGTCTCTGCCTACACGGGGTTCCAGCCGACGCTTCTTCTTCGTTGCCGCCGCCATCCTGGCGGTGACGCTGTTCGTCGTGCTGCCGATGCGCGAGGCGGCGACCGTGCCGCGCGCCGTCGCAGCGCGGCGTCTCGCGCCTGCGCGCGGCGGGGCGCGAGATGCGCGAGTTCGCCGTCGAATCGTTCCGGTCCTTCCTCGGCACGCGCGGCGCCTTCCTCGGCCTGGCATTCGCGCTGCTGCCGTCGGGCGCGATGTGCCTGGGCCTGGCACTGCAGTCCAACCTGGCGGTGGAGCTCGGCCTGAACGACGACCAGGTGGCCTGGCTGAACCTCTGGTCGTCGGTGATATCCGCGGCCTTCATGGTCGCCGGCGGCATGCTGTCGGACCGCTGGGGTCGCCGCCGCACGCTGGCGGTCTACATCGCAATGATGAGCCTGCCGGTGCTGTACCTGATGGGCGTGCTGCAGCAGCACGGCTGGATCATGCCGGTGAGCCAGCACGACCCGGGCCGCGCCGTCCCGGCGGCGGCCCTGGTGACCGCGCTGTGGATCGCCACGCTGACCTATGCAGTGGCGCAGGGGCTGATGTACGGCACGCGCTCGGCGATCTTCATGGACGTCACCAACCCGCGGGTGGCGGCCACGCAGTTCACCGCCTACATGGCCCTGCTGAACCTGAACATCGCCTATTCGGCCACCTGGCAGGGAATTGCGATCGAGGCGCTGGGCTACCCGCAGACGATGCTGATCGACGCCGTCATCGGCCTGGCCTGCCTGGCGCTGTTGCCGTGGATGAAGAGCGTGCGCGGCAACGAGCCCGACGGCGGCGCTGCGGTGCGCGCCCGCCTGGCAGCCGTGCTGCTCGGCCTGGGCTGCCTGGCATGGCTGCCCTATCGCGTGAACCAGGCCGCTCTCGGTGCGGCGGGTCCGATCTTCGAGACCGTGTTCAGCGTGATCTTCATCGCCTCGGCGCTGTTCCTCCTGGCCGGCGCGGTGGTGTTGGGCAGATCGGTGCGAGCACTGACCCGTGCCGGTACCTGGCTTGCGCCGTTACTGGTGCTGATGTTTGCCAGGCGTTGGATCGATGCGGTCGCTGGGTGGCTGGGCTTTACCGGTCGGCCCAACGCCTTCGCCGATGGCGCAGAGTTAGTGCTGCGCGTGGTACCAACGGCGGGCGGGGTGCTGCTGCTTGTGCTGGCAATGCATGCCTGGCGCGAACTGCAGCCGCAGCCCGCATGAACGGACGCTCAGTGCCCGCTGTTGTGCCCGGGCCAGGGCGCCATCAGCGCCAGCCACAGCAGCTTGTCGAACTCGGGCGCGAAGCGCTCGATGATGGCCTCGGGGTCGGGGCACATGCGGGCATCGGTGATGAGGCCGAACTGCACCCCGCCGGCATAGGACAGGATCGATACGCCCATGCCGATGTCGCCCGATTGCGGCACCCAGAACATCACCTGCCTGACGCGTGCGGCCGCAGAGCGTCATCGGCTGCCTGGGGCCGGGCACGTTGGTCATCACCGCGGTGGCCTTCTTCGCGAACAGGTCGGTGATCGCGGCCTGCACCGGCTTGACCACCAGCCCCGACAGCGCCAGGATGCCGAACGCCAGCAGCGGCTGGTAGCTGCCCTTCAATGCGGCCATGCCCGCACGCACCTCGACCAGGCGCGCGATCGGGTTGGCAATGCCGATCGGCAGCACCAGCGGCACCAGGCCGAAGTGGTTGCCCAGCTTGTAGGCCTGATCGAGCGGCCGCAGGTTGACCGGCACCATGGCGCGGATGTGCTTGCCCGCCGGGTCGTCGCCCTTGTCGCGCAGGTAGTCGCCGATGGCGCCGGCCACGCACGACAACAGCACGTCGTTGATCGAGGCATCGAGCACCTTGCCCACGGCCTTGACGGCGTCGAGTGCCATCGGCTCGCCCCAGGCCACGCGCTTGCCCGGCGTGGCGCGGCCCTTGAGCCGGGTCGGTGAATCGTCGTCCATCAAGGCCAGCGCGGCCACGTCGCTCGCGAGTTGCAGCCCCATGCGCGCCACCTCGAGCGTGCCGGCCATCGGCGCGCCGGGCTGCGACAGAGCCTCCATGCCCTTGCCGACCCCATGGCCGGTCATGGCGATGGCCTTGCGCGCCAGATCGGCCATCGGCGTGATGAGCGGTGTCGGCGAGCCAGTCGCTGTCGTCGGTGGGGCTCGGCATCGCGCTGACTGGACCGCGGCGGGGCCTTGCCGCCGTCGGCCATCGACAACACGACCGACGTCAGCGCGATGCCGTCGCCGATGCAGTGGTGGATGCGGCAGATGAGCGCACTGCCCTGGCCGTCGAGGTTCTCGACCAGCTCGAACTGCCACAGCGGGCGCGCCGGGTCGAGCGGCGTCGCGGCCAGCTGCGCGACATGCCGCTTCAAGGCCGCCAGCGGCGCTCTCACCCGCGCGCGGGCGCAATGGCGAGCGCAGCACATGGTGGTTGATGTGAAACGCCGCATCGGCGACCCAGCTGGCGCCGGTGGCGTCTTCGACCACCTTCTGGCGAAAGCGCGGGTAGGCCAGCAGGCTCGCCTCGATGCGCTGGCGCAACTCGGTCAGCGTGAGGCGGGGCTCGATCAGCCAGACGCCGACGATCATCATCAGGTTGGCTGCGGTGTCCATGCGCAGCCAGGCGGTGTCGACGCGCGACATGCGTTCGGTGCGGGCGGCGGCGGTCATCGAGGCGTCCTGTGCACGGCGGGTGTTGTCGGTTGGGCGTGGCTCGCTAAGATGCAGGCCACCGACCCGAATCTAACCCGAAAGGAGTCTCCCATGGCCGACCTCAAAGCCAGCTTCGACAAGGCAGTCGCCGACAGCAAGAACCTGCCCGAGAAGCCCGACACCGCGACCCTGCTGCAGCTCTACGCGCTGTACAAGCAGGCCAGCAGCGGCGACGTCGATGGCAAGCGCCCGGGTTTCACCGACATGGTCGGCCGCGCCAAGTGGGACGCCTGGAACGAGATCAAGGGCAAGGACCCGAAGGTCGGCGATGCAGGAGTACGTGGACCTCATCGAGTCGATGAAGTAGGCGCCGCGCCGCAGTCGCCCGGCGTCGCGCTGCGCCGCCGGCGGCGTGACCCCGCATCACCTCACTTCTTGCGCGCCGTCTTCTTCGCCGCCGGCCTGGCGTTCTCGGCCAGCAGTTGATCGAGGTTCTTCAGGATCTCGGATTCGATGGTCTTGGCGAACGCGCCGAGCAGAAAGCCGAGCTTGGCCTTCAGGTCGAAGTGGTCGGCGGCGACGATCAGCTGGCCGTTGACGCCCGAGCGCGTGAACTGCACGGTGTCGCTGGACGGCCCTTCGATCACGGTGCATTCCATGTCGAATTCCTGTTCGACCTGTTCGGCCCACTGCCACGCCACCTTGCGCGCCTTGGCCAGGCCGAGGGCGTGTTTGCGGTGGATGTTGATGTCGGCCACGTGGCTTGTCGCTCCTGGTCTTGTTCAGATGGCAAGCAGTGTGGCCTGCCGCTCGGCCTTGGGCAAGCCGGCCAGGTGCCGGACCGCGGCGTAGAAGCGCCCGAAGTCGCGGCCTTCGCGCTCGAACAGGCGCTCGAACTGCGGCACCCATTCGTTGTAGGCGGCAAGCACACCCAGGGACGCGTTGTTGGCGCGCGCGAACCAGCCGTCGTAGCCGGCAAAGCCGTCCCAGCGCGTGGCCTTGAGGGTGGCGTATTCGGCGCGCATCTCGGCCATCAGGGCGGCCTTGCCGGCGCGCTTCTCGGCGTCGCCGGCGGCACTGCGGTACAGCGCGTCGAGGCGTGCGCGGTAGCGGCCCGTCAGTTCGCGAAAGTCGTTGCGCCGGCCATCGAAGGCGGCGTACTCGGCCCGCGCGGCGGCGTCGGCATGCGCGGCCAGCCAGCGCGCGCCGCCGATGCGCTCGACGGCCGTCGCAAACGATTCGTTGAAGCTGGTGTCGTCGTCGGCATAGACCACCTGGTGCGACAACTCGTGAAAGATCAGCCGCGCCAGTTCGCCTTCGGGCCAGCGGATGAAGGTGCTGAGCAGCGGGTCGCCGCCGAGCCAGTCGAGCTTGCCCAGCGTGGAGTACGCCGGCACGCCGTAGACGGCGACTTCCAGGCCGCCGTCGCGCAAGGCCTTGCCCTCGCCCTCGGCGGCGGCCTGGTCGTAGTAGCCGCGGTAGCCGACGCAGCCGACGACCGGGAAGCACCAGGTTTGCAGCGTCAGCGACAGCTCGGGCGCGGCGACCACGTTCCATACCGCGGCCGTGCGGCCGAGGTCGGCATAGCGGCGGTAACTGCGGTTGTCGGGCAGCGCCAGCTCGGTCACCGCGAAGGCACGGATGCGCTGGCTCAGCGCCAGCCGCTGGCGCAACTCGGGCGTGGTGGCGGTGTCGGCGGTCCAGTCGTCGACCGGCCTGGCGCGGGCCACCAGATCGAGGTGGCCGCCGATCGACTGCGCGTAGTAGGACAGGTTGCTGCAGCCGCTGCCCAGGCAGGCAGCCGTGAGCAGCGCCGCCACCGACGCCGTGCTGAGGCCCGTCGCCACCATCCAGCGCTTCACGCCACGCGCGTCACGCGAGCGCCTCGACCTGCACCAGGCAGTCGTAGAACGTCGGCGCGCGGCCGATGTCGGTCAGCCGCTGGTGGGTGAGCTGGTTGACGTTGGTGCCGGCAAGGCCGAACTTGCGCCACCAGACGCCCAGGCCGTTGACGACGCCGCGGCCGTGCACGCGCGCTGACTTCGCAATGGCAGACGTATTCGCCGCGGTCGTTGAAGACGCGCACCGTCTGCCCGCTGGCCAGACCGCGGGCAGCGGCATCGGTGGGGTGGATCTCCAGCAGCGGCCGGCCTTCGATGCTGCGCAGGCTTTGCACGTTGACGAAGGTCGAGTTCAGGAAGTTGCGCGCCGGCGGCGAGATCATGGCCAGCGGGTAGCGCGCCGCCAGCTCCGGCGTCGACGCGGCACTCTCGTAGTTCGGCACATGGTCGGGCGGGCCCAGGCCCGGCACGTCGACCTGCGCGCGGCCGTTGGCGGTGGGAAAGCCGCCGTCGGCGAACGGCGCGTCGGGCACCGGCAGGGCGGCCCAGCCGCGCTCGCGCAGGGCCTCGAAGCTCGTGCCCAGGCGGTCGTAGTCCAGCGCCTGGCGCGCCAGGGTTTCGTCGTCGTCGCCGAAGCACGCCTCGGTGAACCCCATGCGCGCCGCCAGCTCGCGAAAGATCTGCGTGTTCGGCTTGGCCTGGCCGAGCGGCGCGATCGCCGGCTCGTTGAAGACCACGTCGGTGTGGCCGTAGGTGGTGTGCACGTCGAGGTGCTCGAGCTGCGTGGTGGCCGGCAACACGTAGTCGGCGTGGTCGGCGGTGTCGGTCAGGAAGTGCTCGAGCACGACGGTGAACAGGTCTTCGCGGGCGAAGCCGGCGGCGACCTTCTTCGACTCCGGGCGCCACCGCCACCGGATTGCTGTTGTAGACGATCAGGGCCTCGATCTGCGGGCCGAAGGCGGGCGAGGACGGGCGCAGCAGGTCGTCGCCGATGGTGCTCATGTTGATGGTTCTGGGTTTGCGCCCGGCCAGCAGATCGGCGCGCTCGTAGGCCGGGTTCCTGAACGGCGCGAACCAGCCCGAGCTCGACAGCAACAGGCCGCCGCCGCGCTGGCGCCAGGCGCCGGTCAGGCAGGGCAGCAGCGCGATCAGCCGGGCGGCGCTGCCGCCGCCGTGCACGCGCTGCATGCCGTAGTTCAGGCGGATCGCCGCCGGCCGGATGGTGGCCAGGTCGTGGGCCAGGCCGCGCACCTCGTCGGCCGTGATGCCGCACGCCGCGGCGGCGCGCTCGGGCGGCCATTGCAGCGCGCGCTCGCGCAAGGCGGCAAAGCCGTCGACATGGCGTTCGATGTAGTCGTGGTCGAGCCGGTCGCCGACGATCAGCTCGTGCATCACGCCGAGCGCGAGCGCACCGTCGGTGCCGGGCAGCAGCGCGATGTGCTGGTGGCATTTGTCGGCCGTCTCGGTGCGCCGCGGGTCGATGCACACCAGCCGGGCGCCGTCGCGCTTGGCCTGTTGCGCCAGGCTCCAGAAGTGCAGGTTGCTGGCGATCGAGTTGCTGCCCCAGATGACGATCAGCCGGCTCGCGCCGAAGTGCCGCATGTGCATGCCGACCTTGGCGCCGTAGGTGGCGATCAAGTGCGTCGCCGCCGGCCATCGAGCAGATCGTGCGGTCCAGCCGCGAGGCGCCGAGCTTGTTGAAGAACCGCGCCGCCATGCCCTCGCCCTGCACCAGCCCCATCGTGCCGGCGTAGCTGTAGGGCACGATGGCCTCGGGGTCGCGCGCGGCGATGGCCTCGCAGGCGCGCGGCGATGTCGGCCAGCGCCTCGTCCCAGCCCACCGCGACGAATTGGCCGCTGCCCTTGGCGCCGACGCGCCGCAGCGGCTGCAGCACACGCTCGGCGTGGTAGCTGCGCTCGGCATAGCGCGAAACCTTGGTGCACAGCACCCCCTGGGTCGTGGGGTGGTCCGGCGCGCCCTGGATGCGCACCACGCGGCCGCCCTCGACGGTGACGTGCATGGCACAGGTGTCGGGGCAATCGTGCGGGCAGGCGGCGTGGACGGTGCGGGACATGGCGGCGCTCAGGGGTCAAATATCGCACGGCCGGGAGTCGTACCCGAGCCGCGGGTGCTGGCAACGTGGCCGTTTGATTGTTACCCTCGCGCACCGCAACGTGGCTGTGATCCTGGAGACCCGGATGAATCATTCGTCGAGCCCCATGATGCACCGCGCCCTGTTCGGCCTGTGGCTGTTCTGCGCTGTCGATCCTGCCTGCCGCCGCCGAGACCGGCGTCACCGACAAGACCATCCTCATCGGGCAGAACATCACCTTGCAGGGCGGCAAGAACGCCTACGGCGTGGCGGCCCAGCAGGGCGCGAAGCTGTACATCGATCAGGTCAATGCCGCCGGCGGCGTGCATGGCCGCAAGCTGGTGTTGCGCACCCTGGACGACGACAACAAGGCGGGCACGCGCGCAGGCCAACGCCCGCACGCTGGTCAACGACGGCGCGTTCCTGCTCTTCGGCTCGATCGAAGGCGGCCCGTCGATGGAGATCGTCAAGGTGGCGCACGACACGGGGGTGCCCTTCTTCGGCCCGATGGCCGGCTCGCCGGGCCTGCGGCGGCCGTACGAGCCGATGGTGTTCCCGGTGCGCGCCGAGCACCGCGAGGAGTTCCGCGCCCTGATGGGCTGGGGCAAGAACGTCGGCCTGAAGACGGTTGGCTTCTTCCATGCGGATTCGGACACCGGCCGCGAGCACCTGCAGAACGTCAACCTGCTGGCCAAGGAACTCGGCATGCAGGTGGTGATGCCGATGCCCTTCAAATCGGATCTGAGCGATGCGCAGATCGACGCGATGGTGCAGGCGCTCGCACAGGCCAAGCCCGACCTGATGTTCAACCACGGCTCGGTCGGTCTGTACGGCAAGCTCATCTCCAAGGCCAAGCTGGCCGGCCTGAAGACCAACTTCATGGCCGTGAATTCGGGCTCGTCGCAACTGGCCAAGAGCCTGGGGCCGCTCGGCGGCGGCATGCTGTTCTCGCAGGTCGTGCCCAGCCCCTGGGAGCGCAAGCGCGAGCTGACGCGCGAGTACCAGGACGCGGCCCGCCGTGCCGACGCCAACGCCGAATTCACCTACGGCGGCATGGAAGGCTTCATGACCGCCAAGGCGCTCGTGCTGGCGCTGCGCGCCGCCGGGCGCGACCTCAGCCGCGCCGGCTTCGTGCGCGCGCTGGAAGGCGCGCAGTTCGACCTCGGTGGCGTGCACGCCCGCTACCGCAGCGGCGACCACGAGGGCTCGCGTTTCGTCGACTTGTCGATGGTGGCGCGCGACGGTCGCTTCCTGCACTGACAGCGGCGCCGCCTGCGAGGTACTTTTTCACGTCGACCGGTGTGCGGTTCCGGGCGCGAGCGGCGCCAGCGGCAGCGCCCAGCCGCTAGGCTAGGATATTGAAGCTGCCGCTGCTCGAGGCCATCACCGTGCAACGCCGATCCCTGCTGACCCACTTGGCCGCCGGCGCCGCGTCGCTGGCGCTGCCGGCCCTGGCGCAAACGGATCGCCGCATCGTGCTCGGCCAGTCGGCGCCGCTGACCGGCCCGGCCGCGCAGCTGGGCATCCAGTTCCAGCAGGGCGCGAAGCTGGCCTTCAGCATGCGCCAACGCGCGCGGCGGCATCAATGGCCGCAGCGTCGAGTTGCGCACGCTGGACGACGGCTACGAACCGGCGCGCTGCCAGGCCAATACCCAGACCCTGCTGGCCGAAGACGTGCTGGCGCTGTTCGGCTACATCGGCACGCCGACCAGCCTGGCCGCACTGCCGCTGGCCACCGCCGCCAAGATCCCCTTCATCGCGCCCTTCACCGGCGCACAGGCGCTGCGCGAGCCTTTCAACCGCTTCGCCTTTCACGTGCGGGCCTCGTACTACGACGAGACGGCGCGCATCGTGAACCAGGTGACGCAAGTCGGCATGAAGCGGGTGGCGGTGTTTCACCAGAACGACAGCTACGGCCAGGCCGGGCTGGACGGCGTCAACCGCGCGCTCAAGGCATTGCAGCTCGAGGTGCTCGCCACCGCCACGGTCGAGCGCAATTCGGTCGACGTGGCGGCGGCGGTGGCCGGCATCTTGAAGAGCAAGCCCGAGGCGGTGGTGCAGATCAGCGCCTACAAGAGCTGTGCCGCGTTCGTGCGTGCGGCCCGCGCCGCGGGCTACGCCGGCCAGTTCTACAACGTGTCGTTCGTCGGCACCCAGGCCCTGGCCGACGAGCTGGGCGCCGATGCGCGCGGCGTGGTGGTGAGCCAGGTGATGCCCTACCCGTTCGCGCCGCTGATCGCGCTGACCAACGAGTTCATCACGGCTGCCAACGCCGCACAACCCAAGGTCGCGCCCAACTACAGCACGATCGAGGGCTTCATTGCCGCACGCGTCGTCCTCGAGGGCCTGCGCCGCGCCGGTGCGACGCTCACGCCCGAGACCCTGATCTCGGGCCTGGAGTCGATGCAGAACTTCAACACCGGCGGCTTCTTCGTCGACTTCAGCCCGCGCAAGCATGTCGGTTCGAGCTACGTCGACCTGACGATCCTCGACGGCAGCGGCCGCGTCCGGCGCTGACGCCGGCGCGGGCGCATCAGGCACAGCAGGCCGCCCGTGGCACGCGGCGCCGCCTGCCAGGGCGGCGTAAACTGCCGCGCTCTGCCATCCTGCGAGCCGTGCCATGCAGTTGATCGAATCCATCCTTGCCGATGCAGCGGCGATCGCCACGTTGCGGCGCGACATCCACGCCCACCCCGAGCTGTGTTTCGAGGAGCAGCGAACCAGCGACCTGATCGCCAAGACGCTGGGCGAGTGGGGCATACCGGTGCACCGCGGGCTGGGCACCACCGGCGTGGTCGGCATCGTCAAGGGCGGCAGCAGCGATCGCGCCGTCGGGCTGCGCGCCGACATCGACGCGCTGCCGATGACCGAGCGCAACCGCTTCCCCCATGCCAGCACCTATGCCGGCAAGATGCACGCCTGCGGCCATGACGGCCACACCGCGATGCTGCTGGCCGCGGCCAAGCACCTGGCGCAGCGGCGCAACTTCGACGGCACCGTGTACCTGGTGTTCCAGCCGGCCGAAGAAGGCGGCGGCGGCGCCCGCGAGATGATCAAGGACGGGCTGTTCGACAAGTTCCCGATGCAGGCGATCTTCGGCGCCCACAACTGGCCGGGCATGGCCGTCGGACAGTTCGCGGTGAAGACGGGGCCCTGCTTCGCCTCGAGCAACGAGTTCAAGATCACCATCCGCGGCAAGGGCGCGCATGGCGCGATGCCGCACCTGGGGCTCGACCCGGTGCCGGTGGCCTGCCAGATGGTGCAGGCCTTCCAGACCATCATCACGCGCAACAAGCGGCCGATCGACGCCGGCGTGATCTCGGTGACCATGATCCACGCCGGCGAGGCGACCAACGTGGTGCCCGAGAGCTGCGAGTTGCAGGGCACGGTGCGCACCTTCACGCTCGACGTGCTCGACATGATCCAGGCACGCATGAAGGAAGTCGCCGAGCACACCTGTGCGGCCTTCGGCGCGAGCTGCGAATTCGAGTTCGTGCGCAACTACCCGCCGACGATCAACCACGACCGCGAGACGGCGTTCTTCCAGCGCGTCGCCGCCGAGGTGGTCGGCGCGGCCAACGTGCAGGCCTTCGAGCCGACGATGGGCGCCGAAGACTTCAGCTACTTCCTGCTCGAAAAGCCGGGCTGCTACTTCCTGATCGGCAACGGCGACGGCAGCCACCGCGTCGGCGGCCACGGCATGGGGCCGTGCATGCTGCACAACCCGAGCTACGACTTCAACGACGACCTGATCCCGCTCGGGGCGACGATGTGGGTGCGGCTGGCGCAGGCCTGGCTGGCGCAGCCGGCGGCGTGACGATGAGCAGCGCCGTCGACAGCTTTGCGCCGAGTTACGCCCAGGCCCGCGGCAAGTTCGTCGCGGCGGCCGAAGGCGCCGGCCTGTACGTCAGCAGCCACCCCCACCCGATGCTCGGCCGCGACGGCGAGGTGCTGGCGATGGACGTGGCGTACGAGGGCCCGCGCGACGCCGCGTCGCTGCTGCTGCTGAGCAGCGCGTGCCACGGCGCCGAGGGCTTTTGCGGCTCGGGCGTGCAGGTGGCGCTGCTGCGCGACGCGGCCTGGCATGCGCTGCTGCGCGAGCGCGGCGTGGCGGTGCTGTACGTGCACGCGCTCAACCCCTACGGATTTTCCTGGCTGCGCCGGGTGACGCACGAAGGCGTCGACCTGAACCGCAACTTCCATGATTTTTCGCAGCCGCTTGCCGGTCAATGCCGGCTACGACGCGCTGGCGCACCTGCTGGTACCCGAGCAGTGGCCGCCGAGCGCCGCGGTGCAGGCAGCGATGCAGGACCACATCGCGCGCCACGGCATGCGCGCCACGCAAACCGCCATCAGCAGCGGCCAGTACACGCACCCGCTGGGGCTGTTCTATGGCGGCGTCAACCCGACCTGGAGCAATGTCACGCTGCGCCAGGTGCTGCGCGAACATGGCCAGCGCTGCCGGCGCCTGGGCTGGATCGACCTGCACACCGGCCTGGGGCCCAACGGCCACGGTGAACGCATCTTCGCCTGCCGCGACGATGCCGCGGCGCTGGCCCGCGCCCGCGCCTGGTGGGGCCCCGAGGTGACCTCGATCTACGACGGCAGCTCGACCTCGGCGCTGCTGCGCGGCCTGATGTGGCTGGCCGCGTACGAGGAATGCGCGCAGGCCGAGTACACCGGCATCGCGCTCGAGTACGGCACCGTGCCGCTGATGGAAGTCATCGATGCGCTGCGCGGCGACCATTGGCTCGAATGCCACCCCGAGGCCGACGCGGCGCAGGTGCGGCGATCAAGCAGCGCGTGCGCGATGCGTTCTACACCGACACCGACGACTGGAAGCAGCGCATCGTCGAGCAGGCGCTTCGACGCGTCGCGGCAGGCCGTGCGCGGGCTGTCAGGCTGACGGGCTGATCACAGCCAGCCGCCGTCGCGCAGCGCGGCTTCGCACTGCGCGGCGTTCTCGAACAGCAAGGCCTGCCAGCCGAGCTTGCGCGCCGCCTCGATGTTGGCCGGCATGTCGTCGATGAACAGCGCATGTTCGAGGTCGAGCGCGAGCAGCTGCCGGGCGTGGTCGAACATCGCGCGCTCGGGTTTCATCAGCCCGACCCGGCCCGAAAAGACGCGGGCCTCGAACCAGCCGAAGAACGCATGCCGGGCTTCGAGGTGCGCGGCGTGCGGCCGCGGCATGTTCGACAACAGGGCCAGCCGGTGCCCGGCCGCGCGCACACGCCCGAGCAGGGCCACGCTGGCCGGCATCGGCTCGAGATGTTCGGGGATGTCGGCGATCAGCGCGCGCAGTTGCTGCACCGGGTAGCCGGTGCGCCCGGCGATGCGCGCGGCCAGGGCTTCGGGTTCGACGCGGCCAAGGTCGAACTGCGCCCAGTCGGCATCGCGGTCGGCGGTGTCGAATATCGCCGCCGCCACCGCGCCGGCCGTGGCCTCGTCATGTGCGAACGCGGGCAGCGCCCGGCGCACCAGTTGCCGCGGCTGCCAGCGAATGATCACGCCGCCGGCGTCGAACACCAGCGTGCGTCGCGTCATGCGCGCAGGCGCTGCAACAGCGACGCCGTCGAGCCGTCGAGCCCGCTGGCGTCGCCCGAATCCAGCCGCGGCAGCAACTCGCTGGCCAGCGCCTTGCCGAGTTCGACGCCCCATTGATCGAAGCTGTTGATGCCCCACAGCGCACCGCTGGTGAAGACGCGGTGTTCGTACATCGCGATCAGCGCACCGAGCGAGCGCGGCGTCAGCGCATCGAGCACGAGCGTGGTGCTCGGCCGGTTGCCCGGAAAGCTGCGGTGCGAGGCCAGCGTCAGTGCATCGACGGACTTGCCGGCCGTCGCCGCGGCTTCGGCCAGGGCTTCGTCGCGCGTCTTGCCGAGCATCAGCGCCTGGCTTTGCGCCAGGCAGTTGGCCAGCAGCTTGCGGTGCTGGTCGGCCAACGCGTGCGCCGGCGTCTTGACGGCGATGAATTCGACCGGGATCACATCGCTGCCCTGGTGCAGCATCTGGAAGTAGGCGTGCTGGCCGTTGGTGCCCGGCTCGCCCCAGACGACCGGGCTGGTGGCCAGCGCCAATGGCGTGCCGGCCAGGTCGACGCGCTTGCCGTTGCTCTCCATCTCGAGTTGCTGCAGGTAGGCCGGCAGGCGCGCCAGTCCCTGGTGGTAGGGCGCAACGCAACGGCTCGTGAAGCCGTGGAAATTGCGGTACCAGACGTCGAGCAGGCCGAGCAGCGCGGGCAGGTTGCGCTCCAGCGGCGCACTCTCGAAGTGCCGGTCCATCGCGTGCGCCCCGGCCAGCAGGGCACGGAAGTGCTCGGCGCCGATGGCCAAGGCGATCGGCAGCCCGATCGCGCTCCACAGCGAGTAGCGCCCGCCGACCCAGTCCCAGAAGCCGAAGGTCGTGCTGATGCCAAAGCGCGCCGCGGCCTGGGCGTTCGTCGTGGTGGCGACGAAGTGCTGCGCGATGTCGCTTTCCTTCATGCGGCCGCCGGCCAGGAACCAGTCGCGCGCGGCCTGCGCGTTGGCCATCGTCTCCTGCGTCGTGAAGGTCTTCGAGGCAACGATGAACAGCGTGTCGGCAGGTTGCAGCCGGCGCAGCACGCGCGTGATGTCATGGCCGTCGACATTGCTGACGAAGTGCAGCGTCAGGCCCGGATGGGCGAAGGCGTCGAGCGCCGGCACCACCATCTGCGGGCCGAGGTCGCTGCCGCCGATGCCGATGTTGACGACATGCCGGATGCCGCTGGCCGCGGTGTCGCGCACCGCTTCGGCGTAGGCCAGCATGGCCTCGAGCACGCCGTGCACCTGGTCGCTGAACGGGCCCTGGCCGCGTGGCGCGCGCAGTGCGGTGTGCAGCACGGCGCGGCCTTCGGTGGTGTTGATCGTCTCGCCGGCGAACATCGCGTCGCGGTGCGCCTCGAGGCCGCGTTCGCGTGCCAGACCGAGCAGCAGGTTCAATGTCGTGGCGTCGAGACGGTTCTTCGACAGGTCGGCAAAGACCTCGGGCGCTTCGAACGAGAGCGCCGCCGCGCGGCCGGCAGTCTTGCGCGAAGGCCTGGCGCATGTCGAAAGTGCGGCCGTGCGCGTCGAACTGTGCCCTGCAGGGCGGCCCACGCCGCGGTCTCGTCGCAGCGTGGAAACCTCACTTGTGGGCCTCGATCATCTGGTCGAGCTTGGCCGCATCGGCGGCGAAGGTGCGAATGCCTTCGGCCAGCTTTTCGGTCGCCATGGCGTCGCAGTTGAGCGCGTAGCGAAATGCCGCTTCGTTGTAGCTCAGTGCGTGCATCGTGGCGCGGCGCGCGGCTTCGGGGTCGAGCCGGCGCGGCAGCGGCGTGTTCAAGGCCTGCAACTGCGCCATCAGCTCCGGGCTGATGGTCAGCAGGTCACAGCCGGCCAGCGCCTGGATCTGGCCGATGTTGCGAAAGCTCGCGCCCATGATCTCGGTGCCGACGCCGTAGTGCTTGTAGTAGGTGTAGATCTGGGTCACCGACTGCACGCCCGGGTCGTTGGCACCGGCCATCGCGGCTTCGTCCCAGGCCGCGCCGGCCGCCTTCTTGTGCCAGTCGTAGATGCGGCCGACGAAGGGCGAGATCAGGCTGATGCCGGCCTCGCCGCAGGCCACCGCCTGGCACAGCGCAAACAGCAGCGTCAGGTTGCAGTGGATGCCCTCGTGTTCGAGTGCCTTGGCGGCCTGGATCCCTTCCCATGTCGCGGCGACCTTGATCAGCACCCGCTCGCGACCGACGCCGGCGCGCTCGTACAACTCGATCAGCCGGTGGGCGCGGGCGATGCTGGCTGCGGTGTCGAAACTCAGCCGCGCATCGACCTCGGTGCTGACGCGCCCGGGAACGATCTTCAGGATCTCCAGGCCGAACAACACCAGCACTTCGTCGACGATGCGATCGAGCGGCCGGTCCTTCTTGGCGCTCACGGCCTGGGCCAGCAACGGCGCGTACTCGGGCTGTTGCACGGCCTTCAGGATCAGTGTCGGGTTGGTGGTGGCGTCGCGCGGCGCGAAGGCGGCCAGTTGCTTGAAGTTGCCGGTGTCGGCAACCACGGTGGTGTATTGCTTGAGTTGGTCGAGCTGGTTCATGGGCGGATGGGCAGTGGCCATGCAGTGAGCAGCCCCGATTAGAACGCCAGCCGGGGCCCACATTGCAACACCGCGTTGACCTGTGGAAGAAACTCCTGCATTATCCTGGCCGTAACTAAATTACACGCGCGCACGTTGCCCGAAACATGTCCTTCGACCTCGTCTTCTTCGGCGGCACCGGCGACCTGGCCTGGCGCAAGCTGGTGCCGGCCCTGTTCCAGGCCTGGCGCCACGGCAAGCTGCCCGAGGGCGGGCGGATCCTGGCCGTTGCGCGCGACGAGCGCAGCGACGACGAGTACCGCGCCCTGATCCGCGAGCGTTTTGGCAACGTCGAGAGCGCCAAGCGGCCGACCGACGACGAGTTCGCGCGCTTTGCCGCGCTGCTGCATTACCGGCGCATGGACCTGTCGCTGCCCGAGCATTACGCCGGCCTCAAGCATTGGGTCGACGAGCGCGGCGCCGACACCGTGGTGCTGTTCCTGGCCACCAGCCCGCACCTGTTTCCGCAGATCTGCGCCCAGCTCGGCGCGGTGGGGCTGAACGGCGCCAACGTGCGCGTGGTGCTGGAAAAGCCGCTCGGCCACGACCTGGCCAGCGCACAGCAGATCAACCGCGTGGTGGCTGCGTCGTTCAGCGAAAGCCAGGCCTTGCGCATCGACCATTACCTGGGCAAGCCCGCAGTGCAGAACCTGGCCGCGCTGCGTTTCGGCAACGCCTTGTTCGAGCCGCTGTGGCGGCGCGAAAGCATCGCCAACATCCAGATCACGATTGCCGAGCGGCTGGGCGTGGGCACGCGCGGCGACTTCTACGACCGCACCGGGGCGCTGCGCGACATGGTGCAGAACCACGCCCTGCAGTTGCTGACGATGATCGCGATGGAGCCGCCGGCCACCGGCGACGCCGACTCGATCCGCGACGAGAAGCTCAAGGTCCTGCGCTCGCTGAAGCCCTTCACGCCCGACAGCGTGGGCCGCGACGTGGTGCGCGGCCAGTACCGCGCCGGCACCGTCGACGGCCAGCCCGTGCCGGGCTACCTCGACGAAGTCAAGGTGCCGCCGGACAGCCACTGCGAGACCTTCGTCGCGCTGCGCACCGAGGTGCAGAACTGGCGCTGGGCCGGGGTGCCGTTCTACCTGCGCACGGGCAAGCGCCTGGCCGCACGCGACGCGCAAATCGTCGTCAACTTCCGGCCCGTGCCGCACCCGATATTCGCCGGCACCGCGCGCGCCAACAAGCTGGTCATCAAGCTGCAGCCCGAAGACGGCCTCGAGCTGCACCTGCTGGCCGTCAAGGGCGGCAGCAGCGCGTCGAGCACGCCGGAGCATCTGTCGCCGGTGTCGCTGGACCTGGACTTCGACAAGGCCTTTCTGAGCGAGCGCGTCGGTGCCTACGAGCGGCTGCTGCTCGACGCGATCGCCGGCCGCCTGAACCTGTTCGTGCGCAGCGACGAGCAGGAGCAGGCCTGGCGCTGGGTCGAGCCCGTGCTCGAGGCCTGGCGCAACGACAGCACCGGCCCGCGCCCCTACGCCGTCGGTACCTGGGGGCCACCGGCGTCGAGCGCGTTGATCGCGCGCGACGGCTTCGCCTGGGCCGAGGAAGAATAGAGGCATCGCCCTTGTCGATGTTGGAACGCATCGAGGCCGCGCTGCCGGCCCTGCCGCCGGCCGAGCAACGCGTGGCCAAACTGGTGCTGGCCGATGCGCGCAGCTTTGCCAACTTGCCGGTGAGCGAATTGGCCGAGCGCTCGCAAGTGAGCAAGCCCACGGTGATCCGCTTTTGCCGCAGCGTCGGTTACGACGGCCTGGCCGACTTCAAGCTGAAGCTGGCCGGCGCCGTCAACGAAGGCGTTCCGTTCGTGCACCGCGCGGTCGACGCGGACGACAAGACCGGCGACATCGTGGTCAAGGTCATCGACAACGCGGTCAGCGCGCTCTTGAAGTACCGCAACGATGCCGCCAGCCATGCCGTCGAGCGAGCCATCGTCGCCCTGGCGTCCGCCTGCCGCAACGGCCGGCGCATCGAGTTCTATGGCGTCGGCAATTCGGGCATCGTGGCCCAGGACGCACAGCACAAGTTTTTTCGCCTCGGCGTGACGGCCAGCGCCGTCAGCGACGGCCACGTGCAGGTGATGAGCGCGACGATGCTGCAGCCCGGCGATTGCGCGGTCATCATCTCCAACTCGGGTCGCAGCCGTGACCTGCTCGACGCCGCGGAGATCGCCCGCCGCAAAGGCGCCACCACGATCGTCATCACCGCCAGCGGCTCGCCGCTGGCGCATGCTTCGAGCGGCCCACAGCACGTATTGCTCGCCGCCGACCACCCGGAAGACTACGACCGCTACAGCCCGATGGTGTCGCGCCTGATGCACCTGGTGATCATCGACATCCTGACCACCGGCGTGGCGCTGCGGCTGGGCGCCGCGCTGCGGCCGATGCTGGCCGAAATCAAGCGCAATCTGCGCGCCAAGCGCTACGGCAAAGGTCGAGTGACACGGACGCTGGTCGCTGCTGCTCGCGGCACGAACCCAGAGCAAGCTGGCCGTCGAACGACCGTCAGGCGCGATGGCCCGGACGAAGCGTCGACCATGCGCCGCAGCTGCGCGCGCGCGAACCACAGGCCTGACAGTTCGACCATCGCCGCGGTGCGGCGCCACGCTGAGCGTTCGCCCGGCGGCCTGCGCCAGTCGCCGCGCCTCGAGCAGCACGGCGATGGCGGCGGTATCGAATCCGCGCAGCGCCGTCGCGTCGATCACGAACGCGCCCTTCTCGACGCTGCCCTGCCCGAGCGCGGCCTCGATGGCACGCACGGCCTCGTTGGCCTGGACCAGGGTCAACGTCGCGGGCAAGGCCAGCATGGCAGGCGATCAGGTCTTGTTGGCCGCAGCCTTGTTGCGCTCGGCCAGCTTGGTGATCAGGCCGTCGACGCCGGCGCTGCCGATCTCCTGCGCGAAGCTGGACCGGTACTGTTCGACCAGCCACACGCCGAGCACGTTGACGTCGTAGATCTTCCACTCGCTGCCGCTCTTCTCGAGGCGGTAGTCGAGCTGGACCGGGTCGCCCTTGCCCTTGACCTCGGTGCGGACGACGACTTCGGTGTCTTCGGCGGCGGCGCGCAGCGGCTTCAACTGCACGGTGGTCTGCTCCTTCACCTGCGTCAGCGCACCGGCGTAGGTGCGCACGATCAGGATCTTGAACTCGTCCTGCAGGCGCTTTTGCTGCTCCGGCGTGGCGGTGCGCCAATGCCGGCCGACCGCCGACGCCGTCATGCGCTGGAAGTTCACGTGCGGCATGACCTTGGTGTCCACCAGCACGAGGATCCTGCCGACGTCGCCGGCCTGGATGGCCTTGTCGTTCTTGACGGTGTCGATGACTTCGGTCGACACCTGTTTGATCATCGCGTCGGGCGCGGCCTGCGCATGCGAGGCGGCCGCGAGCAGGGTGAGCGAAATGGTGGCGAGTACTTGCTTGAACAACATGAGGCTCCTTTAATCGCGTGCCGGCTTCGCTGGCACTGTTTACCACAACGCGCTGGGCGCCGCCGCGTTTACCTCGGCGCGCAAGCCGGCCCGGACTTGCCGTCGTCCGGCAGTTCGGGTGGCTCGCCGTCATAGACCAGGCTGCGCCGGCGCGACAAGTAACCGTCACGAATGAACACATACTTGTCGATCGAAATGGAGTCGATCAAGCGGTCGGCGCCAAGCAGGCTGGTACGGATGTCGATCAACTCCAGCGCGGTCAGGCCGATACGCGCCGCACCGTCATTGGTCAGTGCGCCGGTCGCCCACGACAGGTCCAGCGGCAGCGCGACACTGTCACGCAGCGACGAGGGGCCCAGCAGCGGCCACACCAGGTACGGCCCCGCCGGCAGCCCCCAGCAGCCGAGTGTCTGGCCGAGATCTTCACGCTGGCGCTGGATGCCGAGGTCGCTGGCGACGTCGATGATGCCGCCGAGGCCGAACAGGGTATTGGTGGCCACACGCGTCACCATCTGCGCCGCGACCACCGGCTTGGCTTGCAGCAGCGCATTGATCGCCGACCAGCCGTCGCGGAAATTGGTGAAGAAGTTGCTCACGCCGGTGCGCACGAGTTCGGGCACGACCGCCTTGTAGCCGGTGGCCACCGGCTTGAGCAGGACCTTGTCCAGGCCCTCGTTGAAGCCGAAGACGGCGCGGTTCCAGCCTTCGAGCGGGTCGTTTGCGCCTTGCTCCTGCGCCTGATCCTGTTCCTTCACCGGCTCCTTCTGCCTGTTCCTGCGCCTGCGCATGCGGCGCACCAAGCGCAGCGAGCAGGAGCAGGCCGGCGGCCGCAGCACGCAGGCTATTTCGCCGGCTCATGCTTCTTGCCCTGGGTGTCGCCGCTGTCGGCGGCCTTGTTGAAGATCATCTGCCCGATCAGGTTCTCCAGCACCACCGCCGACTGGGTCTGGCGAATCACGTCGCCAGCGGCCAGTTCCTTCTCGTCGGCGCCCGGCTCGAGGCCGATGTACTGGTCGCCGAGCAGGCCCGAAGTCAGGATCTTGGCCGACGAGTCTTTCGGGAAGCGCACGCCATCGTCGATCTCCATCGTCACGACGCCCTGGTACGTCTTGGGGTCGAGCGCAATGCGCTTGACGCGCCCGATGGTGACGCCCGCACTGCGCACCGGCGCACGCGGCTTCAGGCCACCGATGTTGTCGAACTTGGCGCTGACCGTGTAGCCCTTGTTCTCGCCGAAGCTGGCCAGATTCGCCGCCTTGAGCGAGAGGAACAGCGCGGCGCCCAGTCCGAGCAGGACGAACAGCCCGACGATCGTTTCGATACCTCTTTTGCTCATCACAGTTCTCCAGATCGGGTCACGGCGTCGAGAACATCAACGCCGTCAGCATGAAGTCGATAGCCAGCACCGACAGCGACGAGACCACCACGGTGCGTGTCGTCGCATAGGCCACGCCCTCGGGCGTGGCCTCGGTCTCGAAGCCCTGGTAAAGCGCGACGGCGGTACAGATGATGCCGAAGGCGAAACTCTTGACGACGCCGTTGCCGACATCGCGCCAGACGTCGACGCGGGCCTGCATCAGCGACCAGAAGTTGCCCGAGTCCAGGCCGATCAGCAGCACGCCGACGACATAGGCGCCGAGTATGCCGACGGTCGAGAACAGAACGGCCAGCAGCGGCATCGAGATCACGCCGCCGATGAAGCGCGGCGCCAGCACGCGGCTGCGCGGGTCGACGGCCATCATCTCCATCGCCGACAACTGCTCGCCGGCCTTCATCAGCCCGATTTCCGCCGTCAGCGAGGTGCCGGCGCGGCCGGCAAACAACAGTGCCGTGACCACCGGCCCGAGTTCGCGCACCAGCGACAGGTTGACGATCAGGCCGAGCGACTCGGTGGCACCGTAGGTGACCAGGGCGTAATACATCTGCAAGGCCAGCACGAAGCCGACCGCCAGGCCCGACGACATGATGATGACCAGCGACAGGTTGCCGATGGCGTGGATCTGGCGCACCACCAGGCCGAAGCGGCGCAGCGCCGCCGGGACGTGCACCAGCAGGTCGACGAAGAACAGCCCGGCGCGCCCGAACGAGCGCAGCCCGGCCAGCGAGCGCGCACCCAGCGCAGCGGCCCAGTCGGCGGCCATCACTGCGCAGCTCCGATCTCGTCGACGCCGAAGTCTTCGGCCAGCGACCGCGCCGGGTAGTGGAACTTGACCGGCCCGTCGGGCTCGCCGCGCACGAACTGGCGCGTCTCGGGGTCGGTCGAGGCCATCAACTCGGCGGGCGGTGCCCTGGGCGACGATGCGCCCGCCGTTGGCCATCAGGATCACATGGTCGCTGATCGCCATGCACTCGGGCACGTCGTGCGACACGACGAGCGAGGTCGCGCCGGTGGCGTCGGTCAAGCGTGCGGATCAGCTTGGCGGCCACCCCCATCGAAATCAGGTCGAGCCCGGCAAACGGCTCGTCGTACATGATCAGTTCGGGGTCGAGCGCGATCGCCCTGGCCAGCGCGACGCGCCGCGACATGCCGCCCGAGACTTCCGCGATGCGCAGGCCGGACGCGCCGCGCAGGCCCACCGCATGCAGCTTCATCAGCACGATGTCGTGGATCATCGATTCCGGCAGCCCGGAGTGCTCGCGCAGCGGGAAGGCGACGTTGTCGTAGACGGTCAGGTCGGTGAACAGCGCGCCGAACTGGAACAGCATGCCCATGCGTCGGCGCTGGCGCAGCAGCTGCTGGCGGTTGCGCGGGTTGATCGGTTCGCCGTCGAAAAGCACCTTGCCGCTGTTGGCCGTGGCCATGCCGCCGATCAGGCGCAGCAGCGTGGTCTTGCCGCAGCCCGAGCCGCCGAGGATCGCCGTGATCTTGCCCCGCGCGAAGGCCAGGCTGATGTCGTCGAGGATCGTTCGGCTGCTGTCATAGCCGAACGTGACATGGTCGATCGCGATAAGTGGCTCGGCGTTCAATCGATCGCTGTGCCGGCAGGTGCCGCGCTTGGAGTTGGGGTTGGTGCCCGCACCCGCAGACCCGGGGCGACGGGGCGCGGCGATTGTCGCATGTCAGGCAAGATCGCCGCGGGTTGACCCTAGGGTCGCGCCGGGCTTGCGACGCCGCCGCGGCGAGGTCGAGCTACTTCGGGCTGCCGGGCGGACGGATGTCGAACACGACCTCGATCCGGATCCGCGACTTGACCGCGCGCCCCTCGACCTCGCCGGGGCGAAACCGGGCGCTCATGAACGCCGCGCGCGCCGCCTGCTCGAGCGCCGGCGGCAAGGCCTCGCCATCGACGCGGACGCGCGTCACGCGCCCAGCCTCGTCGATGAACAGGCTCAGTTCGCTGACATGGTGCCCGCTGTCGTCGGCAATCGGCGGGTAGTCGATCACGATGGCGTCGAGTGGGGCTGGCGCCAGCGACAAGTCCGCGCGCGGGTAGTAATCGGCGTCGCTTTCGCCCGCCGCCGTGACAAGACCGAAAGCCGGCTGCGGCGGCGATGCGCGGGCCGGTGCAGCATCGGCCGCAGGCGCCTGGCGATTGCGCCTGCGGCTGGGGCGCGGGGTCACTGCCCGTGACCGGTGGCGCAGCGGCCTGGGTCGCGACGGCGTCGGTGCCGGTGTCGCTGTCTTGCACGCCGAGCAGACGCACCTGCATCGCGGCGAGCGGCCATCGGCACCTCCGGCGTGCGCGCGGAACGCAACGGCACGGCCAACAGCGCAGCGTGCAGGGCGATCACGAAGACCGCCAGTGGTGCGACACGGCGCAGATCGCCGGCAAGGAAGGGGGCGCGACTCAGCATGACAAAAAAGGCCGACCGCACAATCGCGGCCGGCCAGAAGGGAAGCGTCAGTTCAATTCACCAACTCACGCCACGAGGTCCTGCGACCCACCGACGGCGGCGGATCCGCCGGCGGCACGTCGTCGGTGCGCGGGTTGCTCTTGCTGTCGACCGCGATCGTCACCGTGCGGCCCGATCCGGGCGTGCCACCTTGGACTTGCAGCGTCACCCAGCTCAGGCCCACGACCATCGAGCCGCCGAGCCACTGGCCCACGTAGGCCGTGTCGAGCGTCGACGGCCTGGAGCCGGTGCCGATATCGAACTGATAGAAGTACGAGGTACCGCCCGATGCACACACGTCGCTGGCCGGGATGTTGGTCGCGACCGACAGCGTGTTGTTCAGCAGCTGCATGTCGACGTTGACCCGCTCGCCCGGCGTCGGCAGCGTCGCGACCGTCAGGTCGACGCGCCAGCCGTTGCCGGTCGACCAGTTCACGGGCAGGCTGGTGACGTTGCGCGTGCGAGTATTGGTCGGTCGGGTTCGACAACGACAAGGTCTGGGCCACCACCGACGAACTGGCGTGGGCGTCACCCAGCGGTGAATTGGTCAGCGGATCCTTGATCGCATAGACCGATTGCAGCGCGGTGTTGCCCAGGTCGGTGGTACCGAGGTACTTGCCGGTGCCGACATAGGCCACCGCGAACTGGCTGCCGCCGTAGTTGACCTGGGCCAGCGAGGGCTGCGTCGTGATCGGCTGCGGCACGCCCCCGGCGGCGAAGTACGCCAGCCGCAGGGCGGCGTTGGTCGGCGCCACCAGGTTGTCGGTGTCGAAGCGCCACAGGTTGCCGAGCAGGTCGCCGGCGTAGAAGCGCTTGGCGGTGTTGTCGATGTCCGAGTCGACCCAGGCGTTGAGCTTGCTCAGCCCGCTCGGCGTCGTGGCCGTGCCGGCCGGCACCCCGACCGCCGTAAAGGTGGGAATGTCGAGCAGGCGCTGGCCGGTGTTGGCATTGATGAGGAACAGGTGGCCGTTGCCGTCGCCGGCGATCGGCGCCGTCGCCCGGCGTGAGGTCGCCGATATAGCTGACGTTGTTGTAGCCCGAGGTGAAGGCCACCACCCAGGTACCGTCGGCGCGCTTGGTGATCACCGGGTTGCCGAAGCTCTGGCCGAGGTTGCTGTTGCCGCCCAGCGCGTCATTGCTGAACTCCCACAACAGGCTCGGGCTGTCGGGATTGGTGATGTCGAGCGCGTAGTAGCCGCGACCGCCCGCACCGAGCCCGCCGACGATGATCGTCTTCCAGGTGCCAACGGTCGCCGGCGCCACCGGGGCGATATAGATGTCGCCGATCACCGGTGCGGCATTGACGAAGTACTCGTGCCGGTTGGCGTAGTCCTTGTCGGCCAGCCGGTACATGCGGTCCATCACCATGCTCGGGATGTAGGCCCAGAGCTCCTCGCCCGAGACACCGTCGAAGGCGTGCAGCATGCCGTCGTTGGAGCCGGCATAGACCACGCCGCGCCGGCCGGGCAAGGTGGCTGGCACGGTCACCGGCGGGCTGGGGTTGGTGGCGTCGATGGCTGCGACGAAGCCGGCGTAGTTGTTCTCGACGTAGTTGAACGAGGGCTTGCGCACGTAGACCGGCGCGCCGCCGATGATGTCGCCGAGGATGCCGCCGCCGATGTCGACGTCGCCCGTGGAGCGGGTGCGGTAGACCGAGTTCGAGCCGCCGCGCAGGTAGTCGACCATGTTGGCGCCCGAATTGGCAGCCGCCAGCGCCGCGTCGGCCGCATCCTTCGCGGCCTGGGTCGCAGGCGTCACGCCGGCCGCGTAGGCCGCATTGGCCGTCGTCTGATTGGCGATCAGCGTGGCGCATTGCGACAGCGCCACCGTCTTGCTGCAGGCGCTGTCGAAGTAGCCGTTCAAGCCGTCGGCCGTCAGCTGGGCGTAGGTGAAGGGCCGGAACGCGCCGGTGTTGGTGCCGGCATTGCGCTTGCCGTAGTAGAGGGTCCGGGGCGTGCCCGCGTCCACCTTGGCCTGCAACTTCTGCGCCGCGCTCCACCGCGGCGGCGCGATCACGCCGGTCACCGGGTCGATGTCGCGGGCCACCAGGTCGCCGGTCCAGAACACCGACTTGTACTTGGCGATGAACACGGTGTTGTCGCCGGCCACCGGCTGCAACGTGCTGGCCGCCGCGCCCGAGCCCGATGCCACCTGGGCGTCGATCGATTGCAGCGCGGAGCTCAGGCTCGCGGCCAGCGATACCGGGTCGCCGGCACTGAAGTAGCGCCCGCGTCCGTCGACGGCCGCATGCCACAGGTCGTCGACCGCCGTCTCGGTGTTCGCCACCGGAACCGGCCAATCCGTCGTGCCCTGGATCAGGTCGCGGTAGGTGCCGGTGGCGGCGGTCAGGTAGTCGGGCCGGTAGCGCAGCGTGCCGCTGACGCCCATGCCGAGCGTGTAGGTCGTCATGTGCTGCCAGGTCACGTTGTCGGCGCCCGAAGGCGACACGTTGTTCAGGCAGACGTCGATCGGATTGCCGTTGACCGTCGCGGTGCAGTTGTTCAGCGCCGTCGTGCGCAGGTCATGCTCGTAGTAGTACATCGCCACGTCGGCAAGCGAATCGCTGCTGCCGGCAAAGCCGCTCGACTGGCATTGCGTGGCCGTGCCGACCGTGTAGTTCGGCCCCGTCGACTGCGCCAGCGCGGTGCAGGAATTGACGTTGGCCCATGCCGTCCAGGCCGTGTACTGGCAAGCCACCGATGACGACGCGCTGCACGACGCCACGTTCGCCCACGGCCCCAGTGACGGCAGGGATCGTGCTGCACTGCACCGCGTTGACGACGTTGTAGGGATTCCTTGTCGACTGGTTCACCGCCGTGCAGGACGCCGAATTGACAGGCGTCGACCACGGCGTGTACTGGCATTCGGTCGTCGACGATGTGCTGCATGTGCCCGCCGGTCGCCACGTTGGTCCATGGACCCCAGACCGCAGGCACGCGTGCTGCACTGAACCGCTGTGCCGACCGTGTACGGCGAAGTGTTGTCCGATTGCACGTTCGTGCAGGATGCGACGTTCACCGGTGTCGACCATGCCGTGTAGCCGCAGCCCACCGTCGACGAAGCCGTGCACGACGTGACGTTGGCCGGCGTACCGGTGATGGGCGGCAGCGCGTTGCACTGTCGTCGCCGTGAGCCGTGTGTAGTTGGTCGGTCCGGTCGATTGGTTCACCGCCGTGCAGGTCGTCGTGACGCCGGGAACCGGCGTCCATGCCGTGTACTGGCAGTCGCGTGCCGGGCCGTTCCAGGTGGTGTTGTTTCTCGTGCTCGTGCCCGCGGCGACCTTTGTGCAAGTGGCGGTCGGCATTGACAAATCCGCTCCAGACATAGCGGCACTGCGTATTGCTGTTCCAGGTGCACTGGGTCACGTTGGTCCAGACGCCGGTCCAGTTGCCGCTGACCCGGTTCTGCTGCTGCAATTGCCCGGTGTTGACTTGCAGCGTGCTGGTCGACGAACTCCACTGCGCGGTGATCGACCACTGCTGCAGGGTGCTTGTGCTCTGCTGCGGTTGCGCCGGGGTGACGAGGGTCCGCGTCTGCAGCGTGCTGGTGCTGGTCTGCGGCTGCGCCGGGGTGATGATGCTCGACTGCTGCAGGTTGCTCGTGCGCGATTGCAGGATGCTGGCGTCGCCGTCGAACAGCGGCCGCGCCGTGGGTTGGCCGTCCTGCTGCCCGACGTTGGTGCCGTACAGGCCCAGCGGCCCGTAGGAGCTGGTTTCGTCGTTGTTGTTCCAGTAACCGTCGGTCGTCAGGATCGCGAAGTTGCGCTGGCAGGAGTACTGCACCGGGTCGTAGGTCTGCGCACCGCCGCCGGAGAGGGTGCCCTTCTTGGCGAAATACTTGCCGGCCTTGGACAGCGCGCCGCGCAGCGGCGTGGAGTTGTTGGGGTTGGCGCCAAAAAGCGCCGTGTAGAAGCTGCTCTTCTGCCCCGCATTGAAGTCGGAGACGTCGAGGAAGCCGGTGCCGTTCACGTACTGGTTGATGATGGTGCTGAAACCGACGCGGTAGCGGTCGTTGATCGGCTGGAAGGCCAGGCTGGCCGCCGAGCGCATCGTCAGGCTGCGGGTGCGGTAATAGGTGTACCAGTTGCGGTAGTTCTGCAGGTCGGCCGACGACGGCGTCACGTCTACCCGGGTGAAGACACCGCTGCCCGGCGTGCTGCCGACGTTGCTGTTGCACTCACGGTAGAAGGTCGTCGTGGTGATCACGCCGCTGCCGCTGTAGGTGTAGTCAAGCTTGGTCTGGGCGCCCGTGTAGTTGTAGTAATAGACGCTGGCGTCGCCGTCGCCGATGCGCGGGTTGGTCAATGTTCCGCTGCCCGCCGTGCTGGTCACGTTGACGGTCATGCGTCGCCGTGTTGTCTGTTCCAGTCGGTGACCGTGCCCACCATCAGGTTGGCGGGGTTGTCGTTGCTGTAGAGGGTGACGACGTCGCCGTTGCCTTGTAGTTGACGTTGTTGTTGGTCTGAGTGTCACCGTCACACGAGCCGGTGGCGATGGTCGGCGCCGCCGAAGTGATGGTGTTCTGGTTGGGCAGCGTGGCCGGCGTCGGGAACGTGAAGGTGCCGGCCGGGTAGTTGGTGCCGGTCGACGTCACCGGCAGCACATAGGTCGTGTTCGGGTTGTAGGCCAGGCCGTTGCACTGCGAAGCAAAGAACCCGTACTTGCTGCGGCTGAAGTCGGCATCGTCGGGCATGAAGTCCGAAGCCATACTGCCAGACGAGTCGAGGATGAACATGATGTTGGGCTTGACCACCGTCGACGACGAGGTGGACCAGCGGCACCTGGGCGACGTCGGTCACCGCAGCCTGCGCCGCTGGGTACAGGCCCAGCGCGCCCATCAGCAGCCATGCGGCCCGCCAATGCGGCCGGGCGATCGAATCGAATCGTTGCGGGGTCATTTGCTTTCTCCCTGTCGTGCGGTCGTCAATGGATGACCGTCTCGGTAAAACTCACGGCGCCGCGCCCACCGACGGTGCGCACGATGATTCGGTAATACGGTGTCGTCGCCGCCTCCGGCTTGGGCGCGCCGGCGCCGACCCGGATTTCGCCGCGGTAGGCGGCGTCGGTCGAGCCGGACGCCGCCGGCTTGGCGCAGGCGTTGGCCGCGCCTGGGGCGCCGGTCGACGGGCACAGGCGAGTGATCAGGTAGCGCGCGGTCACCTGCGGTGCCGCAGGCGGTGGCGCTGGTGCCGGCAGGTCGCGGGCGTGCGCGAGCACGAAGAGCAACTCGCGGGCGAGGTGTTCATGCAGGCGCAACTGTCGGAATCGCCCCAGTTGACGACCGCCAGCTTGTTGCCGCCGTGGTGACGCGCCCGGTCGGGTCGAGGTTGTCCTGCGACGTGGCGTAGTAGCCATTGGCCGGGCTGTCGGCCGTCAGGTCGACCGCCGTGGTCAGCAGCCATGCGCGCGCGACCTCGGCAGCCCGGTCGGCGGCCTGCGTCGCCTCCTGCTTGAAGCCCAGGTTGCCGAGCACCAGCGCGCCGGAATCGACCGAGCGCACCAGCGCCACGGCGGCGAGCAACATCGCGGCCAGCGCCATCAGGGCAAACAGCAGCGACACGCCGCGCTGCGCCGTGCGGCTTGCGCGGGCAGCGGAGGCCAGCGTTCAGGAGACGGGAATGGTTCACCTCAGGAGCTCCACATCATGTTGCGCATCGGCACGATGGTTTCGAAGACCTTGTAGCGGTAATGCTTGGCCTCGACATCGCCCGCCGCGTCGGCGCCGACGTCGATCGTCACGCATTGGCTGGCGCCGCACGCGACCGAGCCGGCGGTGGCCGGTGTCGCGCCGACTTCCCATGCTCGGGTTTGCCGGCGTCGACGATGCTCCTTTCTCGTACTGGCCGCTGCGCGAGACGACGATCAGGCGCACCGACATCACGCGCAGCCAGTCGGCATTGTTCGCAGGGGTGGTGGTGTCGTAGACGTCGACGATGCCGTCGGTCGGGTCGCTGGTGTCGCGGCCGTAGAAGGCAAGCAGGCCGACGACGCCGGCCTGGACGTCGCGTGTGATGCGCACGTCCGGGTTGGCGCTGTCGAAGCTCGACACCTGCAGCACGTTCACGCCGTTGATGATTTCGATCTCGTAGGGGTTGTCGATCAGCGTGCCCAGGTTGACCACGACGGAGCCGTCGCCGTAGGCCTGCGTCGGCGTGCCGGCGGTGTTCCAGCGCGCGTTGTCCGCACGCGGACAGTTGCGTGGCTGTGAGGCCGGCCGTGACCTCGAAGACCCAGCAGGGCTGCACGCCATCGGCGGCCACCACTGCCATGTCGCCCTGGGCGAACCCGAGCGCCGCCGCGACCGCCACCGACTGCCCCGCGACGGCGATGCCCGGCGGCACGACCCGCGTCGGCACCGCGTAGGAGGTCTTCGAGCTCGACAGGATGCGGATCGAATCGCCGACGCTGCCGAGCGGGCGTGCCGCCTCGGGCGGTGATGAACACCGGCGCCAGCACGGTCGGGAAACCCACCGGTGCCCCGGCCGCGCCGTTGTACCGTGCACTGAGCGGGCAGCCGATGATCCCCGGGCTGCTGGTGAAGCCGTAGCCGGCGGCCTGGATGTCGCGCTGGATCGTGAACAGCGACAGCGCGCCGTTGACCTGTGCGTCGGCGCCGGACGTGGTCGTTCGCTTCTGGCCCTTCGGAGACGAGCAGCACCTGGCTGATGACCAGGATCGCCAGCATGCCGATCAGCATGCCGACCATCAGCTCGACCAGGGTCACGCCGCGCTGGGCGGCGGCGCATTGCGGGGAACGATGGGGACATGGCGTGGTCGCATGATCAATTGGTGGCGATCGCCGACGTGGTGGCGTAGGTGTGCTGCTGCTCGTTGGGCGGCGTCCAGGTGATGGTGACCGCCACCAGCGGCAGCGCACTGACGTCGACCGCTCGCCGCGCCGTTGGGCAACTCGGCCGCGACACGCGCCGCCCATTCATTGCAGCGGGCGTACCCGGCGCAATTGGCCGTCGAGTAGGCTGGCCAGGTTGGGCGTGTCGGTCCACATCGAGCCGATCACCTGTTGCGCCAGCAGCGACGCATCGGCGCGCGACTTGGACTGCGTCTGCGCCTTGGTCATCGCCGCCTGCAGGCCGACGATGCCGAGCACGCCGAAGGCGAAGATGAGCACCGCGACCAGGGCCTCGATCAACATGAAGCCCTGAACGCGTACGGACGGCGGCGCCGCGCCGGCGGCTTGGATGGCTTTGGATCATGGAATGGCCCTCGTTGGGCAGTAGCGCGGGTCGGTCTGCACGGTGACGCCGAGATCGCACAGGCGAACCGTGCCGCCGGTGCCGAGCTCGATGCGCAGCCGGCGGTAGTCGCCGCCGGCCACTCGAGTTGCTGATGTTGATGAAACCGATCGGCGCGGCGTCGGTGATGCGGCCGAAAGAGCCGAAGGTCACGGTGTCGGCGGCCGCGCTGCCGTCGGCGATCTTGGCCGCGACGACGACGTTCTTGCCACCCACGCCGCCGGCATTGGCCTCGACGATCAGCGGATTGTTCGGGTCGGCGAGCGCGGCGTCGTAGGCGGCGGTGTCGGTGGTTATGACCGGCGCCACCTGGCAGTTCCCTGCCGGATTGCGCACGCTGACGACCCACGACACGCCGGCGGCCGACAGCGCGCAAGACTGCCGTCGAGCACGGTCGAATCGGCCAACGACACCAGCGAGAACCGCACCGGCACGTTGCGCCGCATGGCTTCGTTGCGTGCGCGGTTGAGCCCGGCCAGCATCGACGACGCGACGTTGCGCACCTGCGTGTTGCGCATCCATGCGCCGATGCTCGGCGCGACGCCGAGCAGCAGCATGACGAGGATGACCACCGTGACCATCAGTTCGATCAGCGTCAAGCCGCGCAGCTGGCGCTTGGGCCTGGTCAGCATTCCGTGCCCTTGATCAGCCAGCAGGCCTTGGCGACCACGGCGCCCTTGTACTTCGTCGTCGCCCGCGTGTTGTTCTGATCGACCGTGTAGACGTGGCCGATCGCGCGCGCGCCGCTGCCGGTGGCCGTGACCGTGTAGCCCTGCCCGCCTGCCGTGAGCGCGCAGGTGTAGGTGAAGAACTGCGCGCCGGTGTAAGTTGAGCGTGCCGTTGCCGGCCGACCAGCTCGGCGGCCCGTCGTCGGCGCACTGGGCGGTGCCGTAGTTGCGGTTGTCCTGGTAGTACTGCTCCATCTTGACGCGAAAGTCCGACATCGCGCCTTGCGCCTCGGGCAACTGGCCGCGGCGCACGTAGTCGAAGTAGCTCGGCAGCGCCACACTGGCCAGGATCGCGATGATGGCGACCACGATCATGACTTCGATCAACGTGAAGCCGCGCCGGCGTTGCGCGGCAGCGATCGTCGGGTGCGGACAGTGTGGGGTCACGGCAGGGGGCTCGCTCTGGTTGCAATGGTTGCGGGTCGCGCCTCGGCAGCACGGGGCTGCGTTGGCGGTTCGGAGCGATTGTCGGCAGCGCGAACGTGTGCGGCTGTGACCAAGTGCACGATTGGCACCCACGATTCGACGACCGGACCCGCTCAGCCGACAAGCGGCAAATGGGCCCACCGCAAGTGGATGGCGCGTGCCTATTTCACAACGCTCGGCCCCGCAGCCAGTCCTTCGACAAGCTCAGGACGAACGGAGGTTCGCGCGTGGAGCGTGCGTGATCGCGTGCCGCGGGGCGGCTAGCAAGGCAGGTTGCTGCTGCCGAGCAGGAACTCGTCGATCGCACGCGCGGCCTGGCGGCCTTCGCGGATGGCCCAGACCACCAGGCTCTGGCCGCGGCGCATGTCGCCCGCGGCGAAGACCTTGTCGACGTTGGTGCGATAGCTGCCCGTGCCTTCGGTGCCGGCCTTGGCATTGCCACGCGGATCGCGCGCGACGCCGAAGGCGTCGAGCATCGCGGCCACCGGGCTGACGAAGCCCATCGCCAACAACACCAGATCGGCCGGCAAGGTGCGCTCGCTGCCGGGCACCTCGGTCATCTTGCCGCCCTGCCACTCGACACGCACCGTCTTCAAGTGCCGTGACCCGGCCCTTGTCGCCGATCAGTTCCTTGGTGGCAATCGCGAACTCGCGCTGGCAGCCTTCTTCGTGGCTCGAGCTGGTGCGCAACTTGATCGGCCAGTACGGCCAGGTCAGCGGGCGGTCTTCCTCGTCGGGCGGCTGTGGCAACAACTCGAACTGCGTCACGCTGGCCGCGCCCTGGCGGTTGCTGGTGCCGACACAGTCGCTGCCGGTGTCGCCGCCGCCGATGACGATGACGTGCTTTGCCGGTCGCGATGATCTGGCCCTTGACCTTGTCGCCGGCGACGACCTTGTTCTGCTGCGGCAGGAACTCCATCGCGAAGTGCACGCCGTCGAGCTCGCGGCCGGGCACCGGAAGGTCGCGGCTCTGTTCGGCGCCGCCGGCAAGCAGCACGGCATCGAACTGCGCCTTCAATTCATCGACGCCGATCGTCTGCTTGGCGTCGTTGGTGACCTTGCTGTCCTTGGGCCAGGCCCCGACCAGCACGCCGCTGCGAAAGGTGACGCCTTCGGCCTGCATTTGCTCGACACGGCGGTCGATGTGCGACTTCTCCAGCTTGAAGTCGGGAATGCCATAGCGCAGCAGCCCGCCGATGCGGCTGTTCTTCTCGAACACCGTGACCGCGTGGCCGGCGCGCGCCAGCTGTTGCGCAGCCGCCAGCCCGGCCGGCCCGGAGCCGACCACGGCGACGCTCTTGCCGGTCTTGACCGACGGCGGCTGCGGCCTGACCCAGCCCTCGGCCCAGGCGCGGTCGATGATCGCGTGCTCGATCGACTTGATGCCGACCGCATCGTCGTTGACGTTGAGCGTGCACGCCGCTTCGCAGGGCGCCGGGCAGATGCGGCCGGTGAACTCGGGGAAGTTGTTGGTCGAGTGCAGGACCTCGATCGCTTGGCGCCACTCACCGCGAAAGACCAGGTCGTTGAAGTCCGGAATGATGTTGTTGACCGGGCAGCCGCTGTTGCAGAACGGCGTGCCGCAATCCATGCAGCGCGCAGCCTGCGTCTTCGATTGCTCGGCGTTGAGCGCGACGACGAACTCCTTGTAGTTCTTCACGCGCCTGGCAATCGGGCTCGTAGCCTTCTTCGAGGCGCTCGTATTCGAGGAAGCCGGTGACTTTTCCCATGATCGAGTCCTGATTCTTCTACTTCGCTGGCACGGCTTCGGCCTTGGCCTTGGCGATCGTCGCGCTGGCCGCGGCCGTGGCGTTCATCCGCTTGAGCGCGCGCTGGTACTCGTGCGGGAAGACCTTGATGAAGCGTGCAGCGCGACTCGGCCCAGTGATCCAGGATGTGGCGGGCGCGCAGGCTGCCGGTCCAGCGATGGTGGTCCTCGATCAGCTTCTTCAACAAGACTTCGTCGGCCTCGCCCTTGTGGAACGTCGCGCTGTCCTGCTCGTCGCGCGGCAGCACCTTCTCGAGCGCGACCATGCTGGTGTTGCAGCGCCGGGCGAAGTGACCGTCTTCGTCGTAGACATAGGCCACGCCGCCGCTCATGCCGGCAGCGAAGTTGCGGCCCGTCCTGCCGAGCACGGCCACGGTGCCGCCGGTCATGTACTCGCAGCCATGGTCGCCCGTGCCTTCGACCACGGCGGTGGCGCCCGACATGCGCACCGCAAAGCGCTCGCCGGCCACGCCGCGGAAGAACGCCTCGCCGCTGGTGGCGCCGTACAGCGCGGTGTTGCCGATGACGATGTTGGCGGTGGCGTCGCCGCGGAAGTCGATGCTCGGCCGGATCGTGATGCGCCCGCCGCTCAGGCCCTTGCCGGTGTAGTCGTTGGCATCGCCGATGAGGTAGAAGGTGATGCCGCTGGCCAGAAAGGCGCCGAAGCTCTGGCCGCCCGTGCCTTCCATCTGGATGAAGATGGTCTGGTCGGGCAGGCCTTCCGGACGCCGGCGGATCAACTCACCCGACAGCATCGCACCGACGCTGCGGTTGACGTTGCGTGCCGTCTCCATGAACTGCACCTTCTCGCCGCGTTCGATGGCCGGGCGACACTTCTCGATCAGCGATACGTCCAGTGCCCGGTCCAGGCCATGGTCCTGCACCTCGACCTGGTAGCGCGCGACATCGGGCGGCACCTGCACCTGATGGAAGATGCGGCTGAAATCCAGGCCCCGCGCCTTCCAGTGCGCGATGCTCTTCTTGGTATCGAGCAGGTCGCTGCGGCCGATCAGGTCGTCGAACTTCCTGATGCCCAGCTGGGCCATGATCTGGCGCGCTTCTTCGGCAACGAAGAAGAAGAAGTTCACCACGTGCTCGGGCCGGCCGGCGAACTTGGCGCGCAGCACCGGATCCTGCGTGGCGACGCCCACCGGACAGGTGTTGAGGTGGCACTTGCGCATCATGATGCAGCCCTCGGCCACCAGCGGCGCGGTGGCGAAGCCGAACTCGTCGGCGCCGAGCAGCGCGGCAATGACCACGTCGCGGCCGGTCTTCATCTGGCCGTCGGCCTGCACACGGATGCGCCCGCGCAGGCGGTTGAGCACCAGGGTCTGCTGCGTCTCGGCCAGGCCCAGTTCCCAGGGTGTGCCGGCATGCTTGATCGATGACCACGGCGATGCGCCCGTGCCGCCGTCATGGCCGGCGATCACGACATGGTCGGCCTTGCACTTGGCCACGCCCGCGGCGACGGTGCCGACGCCGACTTCGCTGACCAGCTTGACGCTGACGCCGGCGCGCGGATTGGCGTTCTTCAGGTCGTGGATCAGTTGCGCCAGGTCCTCGATCGAGTAGATGTCGTGGTGTGGCGGCGGGCTGATCAGGCCGACGCCGGGCACCGAATGGCGCAGCATGCCGATGTACTCGCTGACCTTGCCGCCGGGCAGCTGCCCGCCCTCGCCCGGTTTGGCGCCCTGGGCCATCTTGATCTGCAATTGGTCGGCACTGACGAGGTATTCCGTCGTCACACCGAAGCGGCCCGAGGCCACCTGCTTGATCTTGCTGCGCAGGCTGTCGCCGGCCTTCAAGCTGTAGTCGGCGGCGATGACCTTGGCACCGATGATCTCGCTGACCTTGGTGCCATCGGCAATCGGGATGCCCTTCAGTTCGTTGCGGTAGCGCGCCGGGTCTTCGCCGCCTTCACCGGTATTGCTCTTGCCTCCGATGCGGTTCATGGCAACCGCCAGCGTCGTGTGCGCCTCGGTGCTGATCGAGCCGAGCGACATGGCGCCGGTGGCGAAGCGCTTGACGATCTCGGCGGCGGGTTCGACCTCGTCGATCGACACCGCCTTGCTCGGATCCACCCGGAACTCGAACAGGCCGCGCAAGGTCATGTGGCGCTTGCTCTGGTCGTTGATGAGCTGGGCGTATTCCTTGTAGGTTTCGAACTTGCCGGCGCGCGCAGCATGCTGCAGCTTGGCGATCGCGTCGGGCGTCCACATGTGTTCTTCGCCCCGTACACGCCAGGCGTACTCGCCGCCGGCGTCGAGCATGGTGGCCAGCACGGGATCATTGCCGAACGCCGCGCGGTGCATGCGCAGGGCTTCTTCGGCGAGCTCGAAGACACCGATGCCGCCGACTTGGCTGGCCGTGCCGCGGAAGTACTTGGCCACCAGCGGCGTGTCGAGTCCGATGGCCTCGAACAACTGGGCGCCGCAGTAGCTCATGTAGGTCGACACGCCCATCTTGGACATGATCTTGGACAGGCCCTTGCCGACCGCCTTGACGTAGTTGTAGATCGCCTGTTCGGCCGACGGGTCGCCCGGCAATTCGGCCTGGATCGAGACCAGCGTTTCCAGCGCCAGGTACGGGTGCACGGCCTCTGCGCCGTAGCCCGCAAGCACCGCAAAGTGGTGCACCTCGCGCGCCGAGCCGGTTTCGACCACCAGCCCGGCCGTGGTGCGCAGGCCCTCGCGCACCAGGTGCTGGTGCACCGCCGAGAGCGCCAACAGCGCCGGAATCGCCACCTGCGTGCGGCTGACATGGCGGTCGGTGATGATCAGGATGTTGTGGCCGCTGCGGATCGCGTCGACGCTTTCGGCGCACAGCGAGGCCAGCTTCGCTTCGACGCCCTCGCTGCCCCAGGCCAGCGGATACGTGATATCGAGTTCGTAGCTCCTGAACTTGTGGTTGGTGTGTTGTTCGATGGCGCGCAAGCGCGCCATGTCGTCGAAGTCGAGCACCGGCTGCGTGACCTCGAGCCGCATCGGCGGGTTGACGGCATTGATGTCGAGCAGGTTGGGCTTGGGGCCGATGAAGCTGTTCAAGCTCATCACGATGGCTTCGCGGATCGGATCGATCGGCGGGTTCGTGACCTGCGCGAACAGCTGCTTGAAGTAGCTGTACAGCGGCTTGTTCTTGTTCGACAGCACCGCGAGCGGCGAGTCGTTGCCCATCGAGCCGATGCCCTCTTCGCCGGTGGCGGCCATCGGGCTGAGCAGGAACTTCAGATCTTCCTGCGTGTAGCCGAAGGCCTGCTGCCGGTCGAGCAATGATTCCGTCGCTGCCAGGGGTGCGGCGGGGGCGATGGCGATCGCGTCGAGCTTGACGCGCACGTTTTCGATCCACTGCCGGTACGGTCGTGCGTTGGCGAACTGGTTCTTCAGTTCCTCGTCGTCGACGATTCGGCCCTGTTCCAGGTCGATGAGAAACATCTTGCCCGGCTGCAGGCGCCACTTCTTGACGATGCGGTTCTCCGGGATCGGCAACACGCCCGACTCGCTGGCCATGACCACCAGGTCGTCGTCGGTGACGATGTAACGGGCGGGCCGCAGACCGTTGCGATCGAGGGTGGCGCCGATCTGTTTGCCGTCGGTGAAGACCATCGCGGCCGGCCCGTCCCACGGTTCGAGCATCGCGGCGTGGTACTCGTAGAAGGCGCGGCGGCGCGCATCCATGCCCTCGTGCTGCTCCCATGCCTCGGGGATCATCATCATGGCGGCCTGGGCCAGCGGATAGCCGCTCATCGTCAGGAGTTCGAGCGTGTTGTCGAAGGTGGCCGTGTCGCTCTGGTGTTCGAAGCTGATCGGGTACAGCTTGCGCAGGTCGTCGCCCAGCACCGGCGACTTCATCACGCCCTCGCGGGCGCGCATCCACTTGAAGTTGCCCTTGACGGTGTTGATTTCGCCGTTGTGCGCGACCATCCGGTAGGGGTGCGCCAGCGGCCACTCGGGGAAGGTGTTGGTCGAAAACCGTTGGTGCACCAGGGCCAGCGCCGAGACCGTGCGCGGGTCCTGCAGGTCGAGGTAGTACTGCCCGACCTGGTCGGCCAGCAGCAGGCCCTTGTAGATCACCGTGCGGCAGCTCATGCTCGGCACGTAATACTCGCGGCTGTGCGTGAGTTGCAGCGCCTGGATCGCCGAACTGGCGGTCTTGCGGATCACGTACAGCTTGCGTTCGAGCGCGTCGGGGACGATCACGTCGGGGCCGCGACCGATGAAGATCTGGCGGATCACCGGCTCCTTGGCGCGCACGGCCGACGACATCGGCATCTGGCGATTGATCGGTACGTCGCGCCAGCCGAGCAGGACTTGGCCTTCGGCCTTTACCGCCCGCGCAAGTTCCTGCTCGCAGGCCAGTCGCGAGGCATGTTCCTTCGGCAGGAAGATCATGCCCACGCCGTATTCGCCCGGCGGCGGCAACTCGATGCCTTGCGCCGCCATCTCCGCGCGGTAGAAATCGTGCGGAATCTGGATCAGGATGCCGGCGCCATCGCCCATCAACCTGTCGGCACCGACCGCACCGCGATGGTCGAGGTTGGCGAGGATCAGCAGGCCCTGCGCGATGATGCCGTGCGCGCGTTCACCCTTGATGTGGGCGACAAAGCCGACGCCGCAGGCATCGTGTTCGTGCGCCGGGTTGTACAGGCCATGGGCTTGCGCGGCTGCAAGCGCGTCGGCCTCGGCCGGCGCGGTGGGTGGCGGTGCGGCCTTCGGCATGGCGCTCTCCAGGGGCGTGATCGGGGAAAGGCGAGACTACTGCGCCGCAGCAATCCGGACAAGCTAAATTCAATTAGGGTCAGACTCCATTAAAATCCGCATCCATGAACATCGTCATTTAAATAGGGACATAGTTATCAGGCTGATCCCGCAGCGGCGCGGTGGGCGTCCCCGAGGCTTGACTCGCAGTGGGCGGCCGACTTGCGTCCTCGATACGTCCCAGGAACGGCGCCGTCCCAGCGGGACGGCCCTGCCTGACGGCACGCTCGATGTCCGCGGCCACCGTCGCCGTCAGGCCCTCGCGTAGCCTGTGAGCGTGCGCATGCTCTCTTTCGAACGGCGTGTTTCCAAGCGTCCAATAGCTCGTGTGCTCCGTAATCACGGGGTCGCGGCGCTGGCCGAGGTGGTGTGCCGCGCTCGACCAAGACCATTCGCCGGCGCATTTCCACAAGACCCGCGCAGACTGGCTGTAGCTCGACTTGCAGCGTTGCGTCATGTCCCAACGCCGCGCCGTCGATCACGGCAGCTCGGAAGCGCCCCTGCCACAGCGTGCCGCTGCGGGCGTGGCGGCGATTGAATGCACCGACGTAGCGGCGGCCGATCGACTGCATCAGCCGACCCAGCGCATCGGCCTCGGCCGGCGTCGCCAGCAGGTGCACCTCGGAGTCGAGCATGGCATAGGCATGGATTGCCACCCGGTACTGCGCCGCGCCTTCACGCAGCATTGCGAGATAGGCTTCGCGGTCGTGGTCGTCCTCAAAGACGCGCTGGCGGCTGTGCCCCAGCTGCAGCAGGTAGTGCAACTCGCCGGCCAACGCCAGCCGCGGTGCGCGAGCCATTTCAGTACCGTCCGGCCGTTCCGAAGGTACTGAGCGCCCCAGGGCCACGAAGGGGCCCATTGGTGGGCCCGGGGGCGCGATCGAAGCGAGCTTGCGGGTTTCACTTCAGCCCCGGCCAAAGGCCGGCGAGCCGGTCAGGCGCTCGTACTCGCGCGCGGCGAAGCGGTCGGTCATGCCGGCAATGTAGTCCGCCACGACACGGTGGCCGCGTTGGGCAAAGTCCGCGGCTTGTTCGGTGGGCATTTCGTTCGGCGCCGCTGCATAGGCGGCGAACAGCGCACGCACGACGTCGCTTGCCCGCCGCGTCGTCTGCACCACCTGCTCGTGGCGGTAAAGCGCACCGAACAGGAATCGTTTGAGTTGGGTGCTATGCTCGCGCATCGCGGGGCTGAAGCACACCAGCGCCGGCAGCCTGCGCACGGCGTCAGCGCTGTCGGGCGCGTGCCGGTCGAGTTGTCCTTGGGTGGCATCGATGACGTCCTGCACCTGCGCCGACAGCACGCGCCGCAGCACCTCGGCCAGCAGGCGACGCGGCATGTCCGCCAGTTGCGGGTATGCGGTCAGCGCTGCCTCGGAATGCTCGGCAAATAGTGCGACCTCATCGAGTTGCGACATCTCGAGCAGTCCCGAGCGCACGCCATCGTCGATATCGTGCGCGTTGTACGCGATTTCGTCGGCCAAGTTGACGAGCTGCGCTTCGAGGCTGGCTCGATGGCCGGCAAGAAAGCGCCGCGCGACACCGCCAGGCTCGGCGGCCTCGAGTTGAGCCGCGATGCGCGCCGGGCAGCGCTTGAGAATGCCTTCGCGCGTTTCAAGGCACAGGTTCAGACCGTCGAACGTGGGGTAGCGCTGCTCCAGCCGGTCGACGACGCGCAAGCTCTGCAGGTTGTGCTCGAAACCACCGTGGTCACTCATGCATTCGTGCAACGCATCCTGGCCAGCATGGCCGAATGGCGTGTGGCCGAGGTCGTGCGCCAGGGCGATGGCTTCGACCAGGTCTTCGTTGAGCGCCAGCCTGCGCGCCATCGAGCGGCCGAGCTGAGCCACCTCGAGCGAATGCGTCAGTCGCGTGCGAAACAGATCACCTTCGTGGTTGACGAAGACCTGCGTCTTGTAGACGAGGCGGCGGAACGCCGTGCTGTGCACGATGCGATCGCGGTCACGCTGATACTCGCTGCGCCCGGGCGATGCGGCTTCGGCGATGCGCCGGCCATGCGAGTTCGCCGGATCGCACGCGTAGCAGGCAAGCGTCGCTTGGCGTGGACTCGACGCACGGCTACTCGGCATGGCGCCGAGTTTACGGGCGTGGCCGGGTCGGGTCTGCGCCTGCCGGTACGACGCCGGCAAGCTCGAGCTGCATCATCACCATGTTGACCAATGAGTGCACCGATGGCCGTCCGGTTTCGATGACGAAGTGCGCCGTGCGCAGGTACAACGGATCGCGGTCCTGGAACAGCGTGCGCAGGCGGCGCAGCGGGTCGCTGCCGCCCTGCAACAGGGGCCGGTGGCTGTCGTGCCGCAGGCGGCGCGCCAGATCTTCGGGTGTGGAGCGCAGGTAAACCACCACCCCTCGATCGTGCAAGACCTGCCGGTTGGCCTGACGCAATACCGCTCCGCCGCCCGTGGCAACGACATGGCCATCCAGTTGCGTCACCTCTTCGACCACTGCCTGCTCGACGTCGCGAAACGCCTGCTCACCCTGCGTCTCGAAGTATTCGCGGATCGAGCAGCCGATGCGCTGCTCGATCACGTGATCGGTATCGATGAACGGTTGTCCGATGTCACGCGCGACATGGCGGCCGACAGTGGACTTGCCGCTGCCGGGCATGCCGACGAGACAGATCAACGCCCGGCCGCGGCCTCCATCAGCCCCTTGCGGGCCCACAGGACGACTCGCTAGCGCAAGGCGCTGCGCTCGCTGACCACTCTGGGCGTCAAGAACACGAGCAACTCGGTGCGCGACGAGTCGCGCGTGACCGTCTTGAACAGGTATCCCAGCACTGGCAGATCGCCCAGCCACGGCACCTTGGTCTCGTTTGTCTGCTCGTTTTGCTCGAAGATGCCGCCGATCACGACCGTGCCGCCGTTCTCGACCAGCACCTGTGTCTTGACCTGCTTGACATTGATTTCGCGGCCGAGCGCGGTGAGCTGGCCCAGACTGTCCTTGTTGATCTGCACGTCCAGGATCACGTTGCCTTCCGGCGTGATCTGTGGCGTCACCTCGAGCTTCAGCGTGGCCTCGACAAACTCAACCGAGGTGGCCCCCGAACTCGTCGACTTCTGGAACGGAACCTTCGTGCCCTGGCTGATCATGGCCTTGACCTGGTCGGCCGTGATGATGCGCGGGCTCGATACGACCTTGCCCTTGCCGTCGGCTTCGAGGGCCGAGATTTCGAGGTTCAGGTAGCGTGATGCGCTGCTATTGAAGAGCGAAACAGCAAACGTCGATGGGTCATATCCACCTTGACCGAGCGCCGGCAGATTGACGAACGGCGAGAGGCTGGTGATGCCACCCGTGGTGACGCGGGTACCTATGGGCGGGGCCGGCATTTGCGCCAACTGCAATGCCATGAACGCCGCCAGACAGGTTCTGCGCCGCGCCGCCGAGCTTCACGCCCAGTGACTTGCCGAAGCTGATCGGAGGCCTCGACGATGCGCGCCTCGATCAGGACCTGCCGAACCGGGATGTCGATCTTGGCGATGACCGCTGCCACTTCCTCCAGCTTGGACGGGATGTCCGTCACGAAGACCTGGTTCGTGCGGACGTCGAAGTTGATCGTGCCACGCGACGACAGCATCCGTGACGACCCCGACCCTCCGGTTCCAGACGAGGCCAAACTCTGGTTGGCCGAGATCTGCGTCATGATGTCCGCAGCCTTGGCGTAGTTGAGCTGGAAGGACTGCGTGCGCAGCGGCTCGAGTTCGGTCTTCTTCTTGTTCGCCTCGAGTTCGGCCTGCTCCTTGATCGCCAGTTCGTCCTTCGGCGCAATCCAGATCACGTTGCCGCTCTTGCGCAGGCCCAGGCCCTTGGCCTGCAGGATGATGTCCAGCGCCTGGTCCCACGGCACGTCCTTCAGCCGCAGCGTGAGGTTGCCTGTGACGGTGTCGCTCGTCACGACATTGAAGTTCGTGAAGTCGGCAATCACCTGCAGCAAGGAGCGGACTTCGATGTTCTGGAAATTCAGGCTCAGCTTCTCGCCCTGGTAGCCCTGGCCCTGAGTGAGCTTGTTCGGATCGACGCGCACCGGTCGCACTTCGAGAACGAACTGGTTGTCGCTCTGGTATGCGCTGTGCTCCCAATTGCCGCGGGGCTCGACCAGCATGCGCACGTTTTCGCCATTCTGAGTCGTCGTCACGGTCTGGATCGGCGTGCCGAAATCGGTCACGTCGAGCCGCCGGCGCAGGCTGTCGGGCACTGCCGTGCGCAGGAATTCGACCACCAAGCCCGTACCCTGTTGGCGAATGTCGACCCCAACCTGGTTGCTCGGCAAGCTGACGATCACGCGGCCGGCACCATCGGCGCCTCGACGGAAGTCGATCTCGCGCAGCGGCTGTTGTTCACGGTTCTGCGGCGGCGCAAAATTGGCCACCGGCGCGGCGCCGGCCGGTGCATTGCCGACAGGCGCGGCAGCCACCGTTGCCGCGGACAGGGTGCCGCTGTCGACGATGACCAGCAGCGCCTTGCCGTCAAGTTGCGCGCGGTAGGTCGCGGCCTGCTTGAGGTTGAGCACCAAACGCGTACGGTCGCCGGCCTGGGCCACGTTGACCGATCGCAGGTTGCCCTGATTGATCTCGACCGACGAGCGACCGAGGGCGCTTCCCACGCCCGGCAGGTCGATCGCAATGCGCGGTGGAGTCTGGATCGCGAAACCCGCCGGCACGGCCGTAAGCGCCTCGCTCAGTTCGATGCGAATCACCTCGCTGCCCGATTGCTGGCTGCTGGTGATCGCCTGGATCACGCCTTGCGCGAGGGCCGCAGCCGGTGCGCCGATTGCCAGCACCAGCGTGATACCCCATGCCCGCCACTTCATCATGATGCGCTTCTCCTTCGAATTCTTCATCGCGCCACCCGCTCCAGCAATTGCAGCGTACTGTTGCGCTCGATCCATTCGCCAGCAGCGTCCTGCACGACTTCACGCAGCACCACATCGCTTTCGCTGATGCGCAGGACACGACCATAGTTCTGGCCCAAGTAGTCGCCGACCTTGACCTGGTAGAGCAGACCATCGACGCGCAGCAGTGCGAACGGATGGCCCAGTTTGTTGACGCTGCCAACCATGCTCATGGAATCCAGCGGGTACGCCTCCAGCGGTTCCTTGCGACGCTTCAATTCACCGGCCAGCAACGTGCTCGTAGCTCGCTCGTCGCGTTTGAGCGCGACCGCGAGCTTTTGCGTGCTGAAGGGCTCGACCGCGTCGGCCGCGGCATACGGTTGGGGGTCGAATTTCTTCGGTGCCTGCAGCGGCGCGACATTGGGCTTGGCCTCGCGGCGCTGTTGCTCCATCCACTGCTGCAGTTCGTCGAGATCGGCGCCACAACCTGCGAGTACCGCCGCGCTCAACAAGGCCAGCGCCACATGCAGTGCGCGCCGTGACCGCCGGTTGTCAATCAGGTGACTCATTTCTTCGCCCCCGCTGCCGGCTTCTTCTGCGATGCGACCTCGTTGGAGTCGAGGTAGCGGTAGGTGCGAGCGACGGCATCCATCGCCAGGTTGCCGCCGCCATCGCGCTGCACGCCGACGATCACCAGATCATGCAGCGTAACGATGCGCGAGAGGTTGGCCACGTCGGCGGCGAAGGCACCAATGTCGTGGTAGCGCCCGCTGACTCGGATCGTGATCGGAAGTTCGGCGTAGTAGTCGCGCACCGCCACGGCACCGGGGCGGAACAGCTCGAATTGCAGGCCGCGGCCGATGCCCGCCTGGTTGATGTCGGTCAGCAGTGCGTCCATTTCGGCCTTGCCGGGCAGCTGCTTTTCGAGCTGCGTCACGTACTCCTCGACCTGCTGCTTCTGCTTGCGCAACTCGGGCAGGTTGACGGCTTGCGCCAGCTTGCCGTGGTAGTCCTGCCTGAGGCCCGGCTCCTTTTCGCGCTCGGTATCGAGTTCGCTGGCCTTGTCCGACAGGAGCGCAAACCAGCCGAGCATTACGACCACTGCACCCGCCACCAGCCAGGATGCCAGCTTGGGCAGCAGCGGCCATTGGCCAGGCTGTTTGAAATCGAGTTCGCGGAACTGCGATACAGCCCCTTCGAACCAGGCTGCGAGGTCGAATCCGGATAGTTTGGTCTGGGTTGCCATGCTGCGGCCTCAGGGTGCTTTGACAGCCGCGGCAACACTGCCGGGCTTGGCGGCCGCGACCGCGGCCTGCGCGGGTACCTTGATCGAGACGCGCATCGAGAAGTCGTAGGTTCGTGCGCGGCCTGCCGACTGCGCGCCACCGGCCTTGATCTCGACCAGTTCGGGCCTTTCGAGCCACGGCGAGCTGTAAAGCGTATTGCGCAAGAACTCGGAGACACGCTCGTTGGTCTGCGCGACACCCGTGATCGCCACGGTCTTGCCGGTTTGTCGGATGGAACTCAGGTAGACACCTTCGGGGGTTTGCTTGACGAGTTCATTGAGCAGGTGCACCGGGACGTTGCGGTCGGTCTGCAGGTCCTCGACCGCCTTTTGTCGTGCCTTGAGCGCATCGATCTCGGCACGCAGGTTGGCGATGTCCTTGATCTGCGCCTCGAGCTTCTTGATCTCCGCCCCCAGGAAGGCATTGCGCTCCATTTGGGCCGACTTCATCTGGTCGAGCACGACGTACCAAAGCACGGCCACCATCAGACCGGCCACCGCACCCAGCGCCAAGCCGGTGTAGTACGCGGCCTTGCGCCGCTTGCGCTTGGCTTCGCGGTGGGGAAGTAGGTTGATGAGGATCACTGCATGAACCTCCGCATCGCCAGGCCGCAGGCCGTCAGGTACGACGGTGCCTCGCGGCGCACCTTGTTTTCACGCACTGCCCCGCCAAGCTTCATGTGCTCGAACGGGTTGACCACCATCGAGGCGAATCCCGTGAGGTCGGTGACCCGTTCCTTCAAGCCGGGCAGCGTGGCGGTGCCACCGGCCAGCATCACGTAATGCACCTTGTGGTGTGGCGTGCTGGTGAAGAAGTATTGCAGCGCGCGGCCGATCTCCTGCGACAGGCTGTCGACGAAGGGTCCCAGGATCGCCGTCTCGTAGTCATCCGGCAGGTCGCCGCCGAGTTTCTTCAGTTCGGCCTCTTCGAACGAGAAGCCGTACTGACGCGAGATCAATTGCGTGAGTTGCGAGCCGCCGAATGCCTGGTCACGGTCGTAGAGCATCTCATCGTCACGCAGCACTTTCAGGCTGGTGGTATCGGCACCGATCTCGAACAGCGCCACCAACGCATCCTTGCCCTCATTGGGCAGCGCCTTGACGATGCGGCTCATGGCCAGACGCGAGGCATGGCTCTCGATGTCCAGCACCACCGGCTTCAAGCCGGCGGCCTCGGCCAGGCCCTGGCGGTCCTGGACCCGATCCTTGCGCGACGCGGCGATCAGCACTTCAACGTCGCCGATGGAGGTCAGGCTCGGACCGATGACGCAGAAATCCAGGCTGACTTCGTCGAGCGAGAACGGAATGTATTGGTTGGCTTCGGTCTCGACCTGCAATTCGAGTTCGTCTTCGCGCAGGCCGGCAGGCAGCATGATCTTCTTGGTGATCACGGCCGACTGCGGCATCGCCATGACCACGTTCTTGGTGCGCGAGCCACTCTTGCTGACGACCCGGCGCACGGCCTCGGCGACTTCGTCGAACTTCTCGATCTGGCCGTCGGTGATCCAGCCCTTCTCGAACGGCTCGGAGGCGAAACGCTCGACGATGAACTCTCCGGCAGCGCTCTGCCCCAATTCGACCAGTTTGACGCTCGATGTGCTGATGTCCAGCCCAATCATCGACGGGTGTGTCCGGCCCAGCAGCGAGTCAATAAAGCTCACGACGGTATCCCCCCAAGTGCATCGCCGAAGGCAGCCAATCTGCACCCTGGACTGTTAAGAAGTTACTTGAATGCTAGCAGTAAAGCCCTTGAGCGGCCAAGAAAAAGGCACGCTTTTGGACCTCGCGTCGTTGTATCGGTCAGACGTGAATGACGCGCCTCAGGACGGACCTTGACACGACCTGCCCGCACCCCACAAGGGGTCAGGCCAGCGACACAACGTGCAAGTCGAGCAGCAGTTCACAGATCAACACGGGCCGAACGAACGTGCTTCCTATAATCGCCGCAGCCATCGCTGGCGCGCCACGCGGCGACCGCAGTCGCCGAACCCTGTGAGCCTGAAAAATCGCCTTCCTCCCTGGGCCCTTTGGCTCATGCGCCCATTGGCTTGGACACTCGCGCTGCTATCAACGCTGGTGTTGCTGGCGGCGGCACTGGTGGCGATCGCACTCGCGGTGGCGTATCCGAACCTGCCGTCGATCACGAGCCTGACCGACTACCACCCGCGCGAGCCGCTGCGCGTCTACTCGGCCGATGGCGTGCTGCTCGGCGAGTTCGGCGAAGAGCGGCGCAGTTTCGTGCCGATCGCGCAGATCCCCAAGATCTTGAAAGACGCCGTGCTGGCGATCGAAGACGCGCGCTTCTACGACCATGGCGGCATCGACTACATCGGGATGCTGCGCGCCGGCCTGGCGCAGTTCAGCGAAGCCCGCAGCCAGGGCGCCTCGACGATCACGATGCAGGTGGCGCGCAACTTCTATCTGTCGAGGGAGAAGACCTTCACGCGCAAGATCTACGAGGTGCTGCTGACCTGGAAGATCGAGAGCCAACTGAGCAAGGATCAGATCCTCGAGGCTTACATGAACCAGATCTATCTCGGCTTGCGCGCGTACGGTTTCGCGGCGGCATCCGAGGTCTACTTCGGCAAAGCCGCTGAAGGATCTCAGCATCGCAGAGGCGGCCATGCTGGCCGGCATTCCGAAGGCGCCTTCGGCCTACAACCCGATCGTCAACCCGAAGCGCGCCACCGTCCGCCAGCAACACATCATCGAGCGGATGGAGAGCAACGGCTTCATCACCGCCGAGCAGGCGGCCACGGCGCGGGCAGAGAAGCTGCGCTACCACACGCAAACCGAGGTTGCCGTGCACGCCGAGTTTGTCGCCGAAACCGCGCGCCAGCTCGTCTTCGCCCAGTACGGCGACGAAACCTATACGCGCGGCCTCAACGCCACATTGACGATCGACGCTGCCGAGCAGGCCCTTGCCTACCGCGCCTTGCGCCGCGGGCTGATGGACTTCGAATTGCGCCAGGTCTACCGCGGTCCCGAGGCCTATGTCGACTTGCCCGACGACCCGGCCGACATCGATACTCGCGTGGCCGAGGCGCTTTCCGATCATCCGGACAACGACGATCTGCGTGCCGCGGTCGTGCTCGAAGCCTCGCCGCGCAAGGTCGTCGCGGTGCTGCAAGACGGCGAGGAGTTCACCGTCACGGGCGACGGGCTGCGGCCGGTGGCCTCGGGCCTCGGCGCCAAGGCCGCTGCCCAGCGTCAGATCCGCCGCGGCGCGGTGGTGCGCGCGGTAAAGAACGCCAAGGGCCAATGGTCGCTGACACAGGTGCCCGAAGTCGAGGGCGGCTTCGTCTCGCTCGACCCTGCCACTGGCTCGATCCGCGCATTGGTCGGCGGTTTCGACTACCGCAAGAGCAAGTTCAACCATGTGACCCAGGCTTGGCGCCAACCGGGTTCGAGCTTCAAGCCGTTCATCTACTCGGGAGCGCTGGAAAAGGGATTCACCGCGGCCACGGTCATCAACGACGCGCCGCTGTTCTTCGACGCCGACGCCACCGGCAGCCAGCCGTGGGAGCCGAAGAACTATGACGGCATCTTCGAAGGCCCGATGCCGTTCAAGACCGCCCTGGCCAAGTCGAAGAACATGGTTTCGATTCGCGTGTTGCAGGCGATCAGCCCGGCATACGCGCGGGAGTGGGTCACGCGCTTCGGCTTCGAAGCCGAGAAGCACCCGGCCTACTTGACGATGGCGTTGGGTGCCGGCTCGGTAACGCCGCTGCAGATGGCCAGCGCCTATGGCGTGTTCGCCAACGGCGGCTTCCTGGTGGCGCCGCGCCTGATCGAGCGACTCACCGACAGCAAAGGCCGTCTGCTGCAGCAGTCCGAGCGCCCGGTGCTCGACGAGTCGATGCGCACGCTCGACGCGCGCAACGCCTTCGTGATGACGAAGCTGTTGCAGGAGGTGACGCGCTCGGGTACCGCCGCGAGGGCCCAGGCGACACTCAAGCGGCCAGACATCTATGGCAAGACGGGCACCACCAACGACTCGATGGACGCCTGGTTCGCCGGCTGGCATTCGAGCGTGGTGGCGGTGGTCTGGATCGGCTACGACAACCCGAAGAAGCTCGGCGACCGCGAAACCGGCGGCGGCCTCGCGCTGCCGGTCTGGATCGAATACATGGCCCAGGCATTGAAGGCTGCGCCGATCACGGAAATCGAACCGCCCGACGGGGTGGTCAACGTCGGTGGCGACTGGATCTATGAGGAATACGCCCACGGCGAGGGCGTCGGCAGCCTGGGTCTGGACGAGAAGGCCCCGGCGCCGCCGACCGAGGACGAGCGCAAGGGCATCCTCGACCTGTTTCGCAATTGACGGTCCCTTGCGGGCCAACTCGTCGCCGCATCACCCGCGAGGACGCGGCGCTCAGAAGGCGAGCGGCTTTCCGGCCTGGGCGCTGGCTGCTTCGGACAGCCGGGCAAACAACTCCGACACCGTCGCGCGTGTCGCGCCACGCGCCGTCGAGATGCCGAAAGTGGTAGCCGCCGCCGCGCGTGGCCAGCCACAACTCGTGCAGCGGTGGCTGGGTGTTGACGACGATCTTGCTGCCTGCGGGAAAGCTCAATTCGAGCAGCCCGCCGGTGCGTTGGCCGTCGATGTCGATCAGGTCTTCTTGCAGCCAACGGTCGATGGTGGCTTCGATGCGCGCAAGCACCTCGGCGCTCAGGCGCTGGTACTCGCTGTCGGTCAGGGGCGTGGCTTGCATAGAATCTTCGCCATGAACTGCTTCATGCGCCAGAACAGTGTAGCGGCGGGGGCGTCACCCCTTTGTCGAAAGGGCCGGCGGCGCCTGGCCGTGCTGTTGCTGTCGGCGTGGCTGGCGGGCTGTGGCCAGAAGGGGCCGCTGGTGCTGCCACCGGCCGCGAACGCGGCGTCTGCGCCAGGCACGGCCCGATGAGCGCGCTGCCAGGCGGGCCGCACATCGCCTGGCGCGGCGATCGACTCTTCGTCGAGGGCCTGGCCCTGGACGCGCTGGCGCGTCAGCATGGCACGCCGCTCTACGTCTATTCGCGCCAGGCCATGCTCGCGGCGCTGGCAACGTACCAGCGCGCGCTGGCCGGCCGCTCGCACCTGGTCTGCTACGCGATGAAGGCCAATTCGACACTGGCCGTGCTGCGGACCTTCGCCGATGCAGGCTGCGGTTTCGACATCGTCTCGGTGGGTGAACTCGAGCGTGTCTTGGCTGCCGGCGGCGACATGACCAAGGTCGTGTTCTCGGGCGTCGGCAAGCAGCGTCATGAGATGCGTCGCGCGCTCGAAGTGGGCGTGAAGTGCTTCAACGTCGAGAGTCTGGGCGAGTTGCAGACACTGTCCGCGGTGGCGACCGAAACCGGCCGGAATGCGCCGGTCAGCCTGCGCATCAACCCCGATGTCGACGCCAGGACGCACGCCTACATCTCGACCGGACTGAAGAGCAACAAGTTCGGCATCGCGCACGACCAGGCGCTGGCAGCGTACCGCCGGGCAGCGTCGCTGCCTGGCACTCGAGGTGGTCGGCATCGACTGCCACATCGGCTCGCAGATCACCGAGATCGGACCCTATCTCGACGCAGTCGACCGCCTGCTCGACCTGATCGAGGCGCTCGAAGCCGAAGGCATCCGCATCCACCACCTCGACGTCGGCGGCGGCCTGGGCATCACCTATGCCGACGAGGCGCCGCCACCTGCCGGCGAGCTGGTGGCGCGGCTGCTCGAACGCATCGACGCCCGCGGCCATGGGCAGCGCGAACTGCTGTTCGAGCCCGGCCGCTCGCTGGTGGGCAATGCCGGCGTGCTGCTGACCGAAGTGCTGGTCTGCAAGCCCGGCGAGCTGAAGAACTTCTGCATCGTCGATGCGGCGATGAACGACCTGATCCGCCCGGCGATGTACGAGGCCTACATGGGCATCGTGCCGTGCACGCTGCGCGATGGCACGCCGCTGCTGTGGGACGTCGTCGGCCCGATCTGCGAATCGGGCGATTGGCTCGGTCGCGACCGCCGGCTGGTGGTGCACCCCGGTGACCATCTCGCCGTGCTGTCGGCCGGCGCCTATGCCATGAGCATGGCCAGCAACTACAACAGCCGGCCACGTGCCGCCGAAGTGATGGTCGACGGCGAGCGCGCCTTCGTCATCCGCCAGCGCGAAACCGTGGCCGAGCTGTTTGCCAACGAGCGCCTGATCGAGCGCTAGGCTCGCTTCAGATGCGGCCTTCCGCCACGGCGTGGCAGGCCACGGAGATGCCCGCGACCGCGGTCAGCGCCGGCCGCTCCTGGCTGCACCGGGCGTTGGCGTGCGGGCAGCGCGGGTGGAAGGCGCAGCCCGAGGGCGGACTGAGGGGGTTCGGCACCTCACCCTGCACCGGTGTTCGCGCGCGGCCGCTCATGCGGATGTCGGGTATCGCGTCGAGCAGCATGCGCGTGTAGGGGTGCCGCGGTCGGCTGAACAGTTCGGCCTTGTCGGCCAGCTCGACCAGGCGGCCGAGGTACATCACGCCGACCTGATCCGACACATGCCGCACCACCGCCAGGTTGTGCGAGATGAACAGGTACGTCAGCCCACGCTGGCGCTGCAGGTCCTTCATGATGTTGAGCACCTGGGCCTGAACCGACACATCCAGCGCCGAGGTCGGCTCATCGCAGACCAGGAATTCGGGTTGCGTGGCCAGCGCGCGCGCGATCGAGATGCGCTGCCGTTGGCCGCCGGAGAACTGGTGCGGGAACTTGTCGACGTCAGCCGCTGCGAGCCCCACCGACAGCAGCAGTTCGGCGACGCGCCGGCGCAGTTCGTCGGCGTCGGTCACCAGACCGTGCTCGGTCAGGGGCTCGCCGACGATGTCGCGCACCTTCCAGCGCGGATTCAGGCTGGCATACGGGTCCTGGAAGATCATCTGCATGCGCCGACGCATGAGGCGCAACTGCGCCCGGTCAGCGGCGCCATGGGTGTCCTTGCCGTCGAACTGCACGCTGCCGCGCGTGGGGCTGTACAGGCCAACCAGCAGTCGCGCGACCGTGCTCTTGCCGCAGCCCGATTCGCCGACCAGCGCCAGCGTCTTGCCGCGCTGGATGGCGAAGCTGACGCCGTCGACGGCGTGCACGAACTGCCGCGGCTGCCGTTCGACGACGCGGTTCAGCCACGGCGCCGAAACGTCGAAGGTCTTCGCCAGGTCCTTGACCTCGACCAACGGCGCCGTCACGCCACCCTCCGCAGGCCATCGGCCACCCGCCAGCAGGCCGCACGCGTCGGCCCGGCTTCGAGCAGGTCCGGCCGCTCGCTGCGGCAGCGTTCGAACACCTGTGGGCAGCGTGGATTGAAGGCGCAGCCACTGGGAATGGCGTTCAGGCGCGGCATCGCACCGTCGATCTGCAACAGCCGCTCGCGGTCCTCGTCCATGGCCGGAATCGAGCCCATCAATCCGACGGTGTAGGGATGCGACGGTCGATGAATCACGTCGGCCACCGGCCCAACCTCGACGATGCGCCCGGCATACATCACCGCCACCCGGTCGCAGGTTTCCGCGATGACGCCCATGTCGTGCGTGACCAGCATCACGGCCGTGCCGTGCTCCTTGCACAGGCGCCGGAGCAAGGAAATGATCTGGGCCTGGATCGACACGTCGAGCGCGGTCGTCGGCTCGTCGGCGACGATCAATTTCGGCTCGGCCGCCAGCGCCAGCGCGATCACCACGCGCTGGCGCATGCCGCCGGAGAACTGGTGCGGGTACTGGTCGATGCGCTGCTCGGCGGCGGGGATGCCGGTTTCCTGCAGCAGCTTGACGGCGCGCGCCCGGGCCTGGTCTTCACTGACCGGCAGGTGGGTGCGGATGGTCTCGATCAATTGCCGGCCGATGGTGTACAGCGGGTTCAGCGAAGTCAGGGGATCCTGGAAGATGGCACCGATGCGACGGCCGCGGATCGCGCGCATCTGCTCGTAAGGCAGGTTGTCGATGCGCTGGCCGGCGAGCAGGATCTCGCCGCCGGCGATGCGCCCTGGCGGATCCAGCAGGCCGATGATGGCCGCGCCGGTGAGCGACTTGCCGGCACCCGATTCACCGACCACGCCGAGCACCTCGCCCGGCGCGATCGAGAACGAGATGTCGTCCAGCGCGAGCAGCGTGCCGCGCCGCGACGGGAACTCGACGCGCAGGTGGCGCACCTCGAGCAGCGGCACGGCAGCGGCCATCAGCGCAGCCTCGGGTTCAGCGCGTCGCGCAGCCAGTCGCCGAGCAGGTTCACGCTCAGAGCGATCAGCACCAGCATCAGACCGGGGAAGATCGTGATCCACCATTCGCCGGAGAACAGGAAGTCGTTGCCGACGCGGATCAGGGTGCCGAGCGAAGGCTGCGTCGGCGGCACACCGACGCCAAGGAACGACAGCGTGGCCTCGGTCAGGATCGCGGTCGCGACCTGTATGGTGGCCAGCACCAGCACCGGGCCGAGCACGTTGGGCAGCACGTGGCGACGCATGATGCGCAGCGACGACACGCCGGTGACGCGCGCGGCCTGCACGTATTCCTTGTTGCGCTCGACCAGCGTCGAGCCACGCACCGTGCGGGCGTATTGCACCCATCCCGGCAGCGCGATCGCGAACACCAGCACGGCGAAGGCCAGGGTGTCGTGGGCATTGGGAAACATCGCGCGGCCGACACCGTCGATCAAGAGCGCGATCAGGATCGACGGGAACGACAACATCACATCGCACACGCGCATGATGAAGGCATCGGTCTTGCCGCCGGCAAAACCCGACAGCAGGCCCAGCGCAACGCCCGCCACGACCGACAACAGCACCGAGAGCACGCCAACCAGCAGCGAGATGCGGGCACCGAACATCAGAGCCGACAGAATGTCGCGCCCCTGGTCATCGGTGCCGAGCAGGTACTTGCGGCTGCCGTCTGCGCTCCAGGCCGGTGGCAGGCGTGCGTCGGAGAGTTCGAGCGTGGCCAGGTCGAACGGGTTGTGCGGCGCAACCCAACCGGCGAACAAGGCGCAGAACACCAAAGCGAACGCGACCGCGGCGGCCGCGATCGCCATCGGCGTCGAGCGAAAGCTGTGCCAGACGTCGCCGTCGAAGAAGCGACGCAAGGCGCCCGCGCTGACGCTCACTTCGACTTCACGCTGACCCACTTGAAGAACAGGCGGTTGTCGGGCAGTTGCACCAGATTGACTCCGCCTTTCATGGCCCAAGCCAGCGCCTGTTGGTGCAGCGGGATGTGGCCGACGTCGTCCTGGTGGATCTTGAAGGCTTCACGAATCGCGTCGTTGCGCTTGACCTGGTCGATCTCGCTCTGGACCTTGGCCATCAGTTCGTCGAACCTCGGGTTGCTGTAGGCACCGAGGTTGAACTGGCCCTGCCCCTTGTCGGTCGGTGTGGCCATCAGGTTGTACATCGCGTCATGCGCGTCGGTCGTGCTCGGCGTCCAGCCCAGCAGGTAGAAGCTGGTGTCGCGGCGCAGGATCTTCGGGAAGTAGGTGTTCTTGGTCTCGGCCTGCAGGTTGACCTTGACGCCGATGCGCGCCAGATTGGCCGCCACCGCCTGGCAGATCTGCGCGTCATTGACATAGCGGTCGTTCGGGCAGTTCATGCCGACCTCGAATCCGCCTGCGTAGCCGGCGTCGGCGAGCAGCTTCTTGGCCGCCTCCACGTCGTGCGGCAGGCGCTTGTTCATGTCGGCCTGAAAACCGCGTACGCCGGGGCCGATCATCAAAGCCGTGGGCGTGGCCGCACCGCGCATCACGCGCGATTTGATGGCTTCGATATCGATGGCCTGGTAGAACGCCTGACGCACCCGCTTGTCCTTGAACGGGTTCTTGCCCTTGACGCTGGACGACAGCAGTTCATCGCGCTTCTGGTCCATGCCGAGGAAGATGGTGCGCAACTCCGGCCCCTGCAGCACAGTGAACTTGCCGGCCGACTTCACGCGGTCGACGTCCTGCAGCGGCACCGGCTCCATGACATCGATTTCACCCGACAACAGCGCCGCGACGCGCGTCGCGTCGTTGCCGATCGGCGTGAACACGACTTCGTCGACATTGCCTTCGACCTTGTCCCAGTAGCCGAAGTTGCGCACGATCACGGTGCGTGTCGATGGTTGACGTTCCTTGAGCCGGTACGGCCCGGTGCCGTTGGTCTTGAACGAAGCCGTGTTCTCGACACCCTTGCGACGATCGACCGGTCGCTCGGCCTTGTTCTCCTCGCACCACTTGCGGCTCATGATGTACAGGCTGGTCAGCGTGTCGGGCAGGATCGGGAACGGCGCGTTGGTCTCGATGTCGACGGCCGAGTCGCCGACGGGCCGCACTTCCTTGATCGGCGCGGTGTAACCCTTCATGTCGGATCCGTCGGCAGAGCCGCGCTTGAAGGAGAACACGACGTCGTCGACCGTGAACGGCGTGCCGTCGTGGAATTTCACGCCTTTGCGCAATTCGAAACGCCAGACCGTCGGCGATGTCTGCTTCCACTGTGTGGCCAGCGCCGGCACCAGCTTCATGTCCTTGCCGCGCGCGACCAGGGCCTCGTAGATGTTGCCGGTGAAGCTGAGCTGCAATGTCTCGTTCAGCGAGTGCGGGTCCATCGACTGCACGTCGCCGACGTCGGCCACGCGCAGCGTGACGGCCTGCGCCATCCCGCAGGCCGCGGCCAGCGCTATGGCAAGCATTGTGGATTGAAGGCTTCGGGTCATGGCGGGGGTCTCCTGGTTTCAGAATGGGAATGGCGACAGGGCGAGTCTCAATGCCCGGCCGTCGACTTGTCGATCCGCAGCCGTGGATCGACGGCGAAATAAAGCATGTCGACGACCAGGTTGATGAGCACGAAGATCAGTGCGATCAGGCACAGGTAGGCGGCCATCACCGGGATGTCGGCGAACTGCACCGCCTGGATGAACAGCAGCCCCATGCCCGGCCACTGGAAGACCGTCTCGGTGATGATGGCAAAGGCAATCAGCGAGCCGAGCTGCAGACCCGTGATGGTGATCACCGGCACCAATGTGTTCTTCAGCGCGTGGCCGAAATACACCGCGTGGTCGGGCAGGCCGCGTGCGCGCGCGAAGCGGATGTAGTCGGTGCGCAGCACCTCGAGCATCTCGGCACGCACCAGCCGCATGATCAGCGTGAGCTGGAAGATGGAGAGCGTGACGGCGGGCAGGATCAGATGCCGCCAGCCCTCCGCCGTGAGCAGGCCGGTCGTCCAGGCGCCGATGGCAACCGTGTCGCCGCGGCCGAAGCTGGGCAGCAGCTTGAAGGTCACGGCGAAGACCAGGATCAACAGGATGCCGATCAGGAATGTCGGCAGCGACACACCGAGCAGCGAGAACGTCATCAGCGCCTGGGCCATGAAGCTGCCGCGCCTGAGCGCGGCATAGACACCCATCGGGATGCCGAAAACCAGCGCCAGCAGCGCGGCTGCACAGGCCAGCTCGACGGTGGCGGGAAATCGCTCGACGATCAGCGCCGAGACCCTGCGCCCCTGGCGCAGCGAAAGCCCGAATTCACCCTGCACGGCATTGCCGACGAAGGCCGCGAACTGCACCGGGAACGGCTGGTCCAGGCCGAGGTCGGAGCGCAGTTGCCGGCGCTGCTCGGGTGTCGCGTCCTGGCCGAGCAGGTTGGTCACCGGGTCGCCAACGTACTGGAACAGCATGAAGGCGATGAATGCCACGCTGAGCATCACCAGGATGGCCTGCGCCAGGCGACGGAGGGTGAATACGATCATGTGGCAGCATCCGGCCGCAGCGGCGAGGCCGGCACCGTCAGCGCCGATTCAGCCGAGCGCACCATCGTCAAAGCCTCGCGTCGAAAGAGCCGCATCTTGCGCAAATCGGTTGCCGGGTGCCAAGGGGTCTAACCCGATGCGAGGCCGTGCCATCGGCCGCCGGCCACGAAAGAAAGGCCGCCTCGCGGGCGGCCTCTTTGCCTTGCGCAGCGGCCTGCGCGTCAGAAGCGGTGCCGGATGCCGAACGCGACGCTGTTCGAATCGGTTCCGGCGGACTGCGTGAAGCCACCGAGAAAACCTGCCTGCCCCGGCGCCGCCTGGCCCAGACCCTTGTTGTCGAAGTGGGTGAAGACCGTGTTCAGGTCCGTCCGCTTGGACAACGCGTAGCTGTAGGCCACACCGTATGACGCCGTGTCGGCATTGAAAGACGTCTTGTCGTCGAAGGCGCTGTAGGCGATGTAGAACGTGTTCGGGCCGGTGGTCATGCGGTAGCCGATGTTCGCCAGCGTCCCATCCTGCTTGAGCGCGTTGGTGTACGCGTTCTCCACCAGCGTTGCCGCCGCAGCGCCGATGGCAGGCGCCAACTGGCCGGCCAGACCAATCACCGTACCCGGATGATCGTTCTTGAACGTCGAGTACAGACCGGTGATGGTGCCGGGCCCGACGTTCACCGAGGCGCCGAACAGGGTCGACTCGAGCGAATCCTGCCCGAGCTGGTTCTTGAAGCTGTTGTAGCCCAAGCCGGCCGAGAACATGTCGCTCTTGTACATGCCCATCCCGCCGATGAACTGATTGGCCGAGGTGTTGCCCGCGACGTCGCCGAACCCGTACATCGCCGAGGCCGTGAAGCCGGCGAGCTGGATCCGGTATTGCAGCGCGCTGCTGATGCGGATCTCGGTCACGCCGGGGAACGCAGCCACCTGGCCGGCGGCCAGGCTGGATTGCGTTTGCATCGTGTCGAACGTGGCATTGACTCTCGTAGCGCCGGCGTGTATTGACGGCCCGCGAGCACGGCGCCGAACGGCGTCACCAAGCCGACGTAGAGCTGGCGATCCCAGAAACGACTGGCTGTCGTTGCGGTGGGCAGGTTGACGCCGATCTGGCTGCCGAGCAGCGGAGCCACTTGATTGACCACCGGTTGCAGCGACGCCGGCAGGCCGAGCAGTGCCGCCTGGTTGAAACGGTCGGGCACCTGCGAGCCCGACTTCGGCCGGTTGCTGACGGAGCCGTCGTTCGCCTCGGTGCGATTCTCGAGCGTGAACAGCGCGCGATAGCCGCCGCCCAGATCCTCGTTGCCACGCAGGCCGATGCGCGAGCCGTCCATGATGCCGCTGACGAGCGAGGTATTGGAGCCACCCGCGTAGCCCGTCACATGCTGCACGCCGACATCGATGATGCCGTACAGGACGATGCTGTTCGGCACGGTCACCTGCGCCAGACAGGCGCCGCTCGCGGCAGCCAGCAGGGTCAGAGTCAGGGCTCTTTTCATGGTTCACGTCTCCGGGTTCACGCTCCTGCGATGTTGAACGATCGGCGGCCGCAACGCACCACGTTGTTGCATCGAGCCAACGCCTGTTTTCCCTGCCCTGACTGGCGCCGGCGCGTGCCAATGAAAAAGGGCCACCTCGCGGTGGCCCCTTGGATCGAGCGCCTTGGCAGGCGATCAGAACCTGTGCGTGATGCCGAGGTCGAACTTGGTGTCGCCCAGGGCACCGACCGCGCGGTCGCCCGAGGCCTTGCCGATGTTGGAGTACAGGCTGGTGCGCTTGGACAACAGGTATTCGGCGCCGAGGCCGAACTTGTTGGCGTCCTTGTTCGGCAGGCTCGAGGTTCCCCAGACGTAACCCGCCTTGAAGATGAAGGCACCGACCGGCATCCTGGCGCTGATCGAATACAGGTCGACGTCTTCCTTGGCCGTGCCGGCGGCATTGTTGATGGTGCCGTTTTCCCACTGGCCGAGCAGCTTGAACGCGCCGAAGTCGCACGAGCCGTACAGGCCGGTGGTGTCGTAATCGGCGGTGTTCTTGTCATACGCCAAGCCGACATTGATCGGGCCGGCCGCGTAGCGCAACGAAACACCCATCGGGCGCTCCTTGTTCAGCAGGGCGGTCGGGATCGAGAAACCCGACGTGCCGGCGAAGCTGCCTGCGGTGTCATTGACGTACTGGCCTTCGGCTGCCGCAATGGCCGCCTCGAGCTTGAAGCCGCCCAGGCTCGGCGAGCGATAGTAGATCGCGTTGTTGGCGCGGACCGTGGCCGTGACGCCGCCGGTGTGCGTGCTGCCGACGTAACCGGTGTCGAACGCATCGAAGCCACCGTTCATGTCTTGCAACGGCATCAGGATGCGGCCCATGCGGATATCGCCGGCGCCGCTGGCCAAACCGACCCAGCTATTGCGCCAGAACACCGTGTTGCTGGCGTCGCCGGGGTTGCCGGTCGACGTGTTCGACTTGCCGTCGTTGATTCTGAAACGATGGTTCAACAGGAAGAAGGCGCTCATGCCGCCGCCCAGGTCCTCGCGACCCGAGATCGTGAAGGCGTTGTAGCCCGACTGCGAGCCACCGAGGTGCCAGTCGTCCGAGGTGCCGGTGACACCCGCGTCAACGATGCCGGACAGCGTGACCGACGATTGCGCCGACGCAACGCTGGCAAACGCGCCAAGCACGGCCAGAGCGAGCAGTGATTTTTTCATTGCAACTATCTCCTAGGTTAAGAAAGCGGCCCCCTCGAGGAACCGCCCGGAAAATACGTCCGCCCGGTGAAGGGGCTGATAAGGCCAACCTCCTCAGCGGAAGTTGGGTCTATTGCACCAGAGGCCTTCGCGGCTGCAAAGCATTGGCCGTGAATTTCGTCACTCCTGTTGTCGGGCAACAACGAACACATCCGCTTTGCGCCTGCGCTGATGTCAGTGGCGACTTCGTGGCCAGTGCTCGGCTAATCTCACACTCGAATGACCCCCAGCATCGATCAAATTTGCGTCGCCGCCGACGCGGCGCTGAAAACCCTTAGTGCTTCGGCGCGCGCATCCCGCCCACGCCCGGTCGCGGTGAGCGCCGAGCTCTCGGCCCCGGAGCGGCAGCTGTCAGGGGCCCTGATGCGCGTCAATCATGTCGGCGAGGTATGTGCCCAGGCGCTGTACCAGGCACAGGCCTTGACGGCGCGCACGCCCGCATTGCGTGCGCAAATGGCCGCGGCGGCACGCGAAGAAACCGATCACCTGGCCTGGACCGAACAGCGGCTGCATGAGCTCGGCGATCGGACGAGCTGGCTCAATCCGCTCTGGTATGCCGGTGCGTTCACGCTCGGGCTGGCCGCCGGGCGTGCGGGCGATGCATGGAGCCTGGGCTTCGTCGTCGAGACCGAGCGCCAGGTCGAGCAACACCTGGCCGGCCACATGTCGCGGCTGCCCGCCGGCGACGCCGCGTCGCGCGCCATCGTCGCGCAGATGAAGGACGACGAGGCCGCGCATGGCCGCGCGGCCGAGCACGCCGGCGCCGCCACGCTGCCGCTGCCGCTGCGCTTGGCGATGCGGCTGGCGGCCAAGGTCATGACCACCACCGCGCATCGAATCTGAGCGCCCCCAAGGCCGCCGCCGTGCGGCGTCCACCCCCCCCGAGGAGGCGCAAGGAAACTTGGGGCGGCCCCGCGTTTTGCTTGAGATCAGGCCTCTGCGACCTCGTGGCTGAGGGTGATCTGCGCGGTCTTGGCCAGCATCGTGGTGGCCGAGCAGTACTTCTCGTGCGACAGGCTCACTGCCCGAGCCACCGCCTGCGCGTCGAGCGCTCGGCCGGTGATGATGAAGTGCATGTGGATGCGCGTGAACACCTTGGGGTCGACCGGCGCACGCTCTGCGCTGAGCTTGACCCTGCAGCCGGTGACTGCATGGCGGCCGCGCTTGAGAATCAACACCACGTCGTAGGCCGTGCACGCGCCCGTGCCGGCAAGCACCGTTTCCATCGGCCGCGGCGCGAGATTTCGGCCGCCGCCGTCCACCGCGCCGTCCATGGTCAGCATGTGGCCGCTGCCGGTTTCGGCCACGAAGGCCATGCCGCTGGCCGCCACCCAATCGATCGTGCATTCCATCGCTCGTACTCCGCACTGTTCGTGCCCGCCGGCTGCTCCGGCGCGGTGCATTTTGCACCGCGTCAATGCGCGCCACCGGAGGACTCGAGGCAGGCTGCAAATTCGATATTGCAGCGCAGCATCACAGCGCATAGACTGTCACCGCAATGCAGCAATTGAAGTTTCGCTGCGACGTTTGTCTCCTCCACCGCTCAATGGGTGGATTCGGCCCAAGGCGCAAGCCTTGGGCCTTTTTCATCGCCGCGTGACGGACTGTCGCTGACATATGATGCGCCGCAACACGAAGGCGGCGGACGGAGACACATGACAGGCTCACCCCGGGTGCGGCGCATGGCGGGTGGCGAATACCTGCAGAAGATCCTGACTGCGCGTGTCTACGACGTCGCCATCGAGTCGGCGCTCGAACCCGCTCGCACGCTGTCGCGACGCCTGGGCAATCAGGTGCTGCTCAAGCGCGAAGACCAGCAGCCGGTGTTCAGCTTCAAGCTGCGCGGCGCCTACAACAAGATGGTGCATCTGTCGGCCGAGCAACGCGCGCGCGGCGTGATCTGCGCCTCGGCCGGCAACCATGCGCAGGGCGTGGCGCTGTCGGCGAAGAAGCTCGGCTGCCAAGCCACCATCGTGATGCCGGTCACGACGCCCAAACTCAAGGTCGACGCGGTGCGCGCGCTCGGCGGCGAAGTCGTGCTCCACGGCGACAGCTACTCCGATGCCCACAGCCATGCGAAGGCGCTGGAGTCCGAGCGCGGCCTGACCTTCGTGCACCCCTTCGACGACCCGTTCGTCATCGCCGGACAGGGCACGGTGGCGATGGAGATCCTGCGCCAGCACCAGGGCCCGATCGACGCGGTGTTCGTGGCCATCGGCGGCGGCGGCCTGGTCTCGGGCATCGCGGCCTACATCAAGGCGGTGCGGCCCGAGATCAAGGTGATCGGCGTGCAGACCACCGACTCCGACGCCATGCTGCGCTCGGTGCGCGCCGGCCGCCGCGTGACGCTGCACGACGTGGGCCTGTTTTCCGACGGCACGGCGGTCAAGCTGGTCGGCGAAGAGACCTTTCGCCTGACGCGCGCCCTGGTCGACGACTTCGTCGTCGTCGACACCGATGCCGTCTGCGCCGCCATCAAGGATGTGTTCCAGGACACGCGCAGCATCCTCGAGCCGGCCGGCGCGCTGGGCGTCGCGGCGGTCAAGCAGTACGCGGCGCAGCACAAGGCCAAGGGCCAGACCTTCGTCGCCATCACCTGCGGCGCGAACATGAATTTCGACCGCCTGCGCTTCGTCGCCGAGCGGGCCGAGTTCGGCGAGCAGCGCGAGGCCCTGTTCGCGGTCACGATCCCCGAAGAGCGCGGCTCGTTCAAGCGTTTCTGCGAACTGATCGGCCCGCGCAGCGTGACCGAGTTCAACTACCGCATCTCCGACGCCAAGGTGGCGCATGTCTTCGTCGGCATCGCCATCGCCCAGCGCGACGAAGCCGACAAGATCGAGCGCAACTTCATGCGCCACGGCTTTGCCACCGTCAACCTGACCGACGACGAACTGGCCAAGGAGCACGTGCGCCACATGGTCGGCGGCCGCTCGGAATTGGCGCACGAGGAGCGCATCTACCGCTTCGTCTTTCCCGAGCGTCCCGGCGCACTGATGCGCTTCCTGGCCGCGTTGCACCCCGACTGGAACATCAGCCTGTTCCATTACCGCAACCAGGGCGCCGACTACGGCCGCATCCTGGTCGGGCTGCAGGTGCCGGCCGGCGACAAGCGCGCACTGCGCGAGTTGCTCGACGGCCTGGGCTACGCCTACGTCGACGAGACCGACAACCCGGTCTACGGCCTGTTCCTGGGTTGACCTCTGGTCAACGCGGCCACGGCGCCCCTACACTCGCGGCCATGTCGACCGCCCCCCGATCGCTGATCACACCGACCTCCAACGCACTGCTCGAGCGCGCCCTGCGCGACAAGCTCGAGCGCCGCGCCGAAACCATCGGCAGCCTGGGCGAACTCGAACCGCTCGCCGTGCGCATCGGTCTGATACAGAACACGCTCAAACCGCAGTTCCGCGCGCCGCAGTTGGTGCTCTTTGCCAGCGACCACGGGCTTGCCGTCGAGGGCCTGCCGACCCAGCCGGGCCACAGCACCGCCGAGCGGGCCTGGCAGGCCTTGACGGGCCAGTTGCCGGTCGCGGTGTTCGCGCGCATCAACGGCCTGACCCTGTCGGTGGTCGACGCCGGCGTGGCCGAGCGCCTGGCGCCGCACGAGCGGCTGTTGATGCGCAAGATCGCCCACGGCACGCGCAACGCCCGCGTCGGCGCGGCGATGTCGGTTGACCAGGCCCAGGCCGCGATTCGTGCCGGCATGGAAATCGGCGAGTCCCTGTCCGGCAACCTGCTGGCCTGCGCCGGCATCTCGGTCGGTGGCCACGAGAGCGCGGCGCTGGTGTTGTCGCGCCTGGCCGGCGCACCCGTGCGCGAGTTGCTGTTGTCCGACCCGGACATGGACCCGAACCGGCTGACCCACATGCTGGTCATCACCCAGGCCGCGCAGGGCCGGCATCGGGACGTCACCGACCCGGTCGAGGTGTTGGCCGCGTTCGGCGGCTTCGAGATGGCCATGATGGTCGGCGTCATGCTGGTCGCCGCCAGCCGCCGCAACCTGATCATGGTCGATGGCCTGCCGGCCTGCGCCGCGCTGATGGTCGCGTCGCGCATCGCGGCGCCGGTGACCGACTATTGCGTCTTCTGCCGCAGCCACGGCCACAACGGCCTGGACTACGCGATGAACATGTTCCAGACCTCGGCCCTGCTCGAATTGGGCATGGACTGCACCGATGGCACCGGCGCCACGCTCGCCTGGCCGCTGGTGCGTGCCGCCGCAGCCCTGCTCAGCGAAGTCGCGGAGGGCGAGGACCCGGGTCCGTCGCAACCGGGCGGCATCGACGGCTTGCCCGGCGAGGCCTCCACCGGCGGCGACTGACACGCACGCGCGTCAGCGCGCGATGTTGGACAGCGGTGCGCCGGGCGGCGACGAAGCCGGCGCCGATTCCACCGCCTGAGGCTGCGGCTGAGGCTTGCGGCGGTTCGAGCGCCCGCACGGCAGCAGGCAGTGTCGCGATCGACGGCGGACGAGGCGCAGCCGTTCCGGCCTGGGCCGCCGGCAAGGTGCCGGTGGCCGCCAGCGGCAGCGCCGGCAGCTCGAGCGTCACCTGCGCGCTGGCGCCCATCGCACCCAGGCGCGCGCCGCGCGCATGCACGGCCTGCAGCACCAAGTCGCCGTCGATCGGCGCCCCCACCGCGTAGCTGCGCGCGGGTTTGCCATCCACCGCGATCAGGGCCAGTCCGTTGCGGTCACCGCCCTGGCGCGGCGCGGCCACCCCGAGCAGACGAAAGCGCGACGCCAGCGGGCTGACCACCACGGCCGCGTTCTCGCGCACCGGTGCGGCGCCGAACAGCCGCGTCAGATCCCCGCGCGGCGCGGCGGCCGCGGCGACGGCCACGGTGTGCGCAGGCGCCACCGGTGACGACGTGCCCAGCCGCAGGCCCCAGAACACTGCGCTGGCGGCCACGGCGGCCCAGATCGCAAATGCAACGAGGCGTTCCTTCATGGTGGCCGATTATCATTGAAGTGATCCCGCCCGCAGACCCTGCGCCACCTGCCGCGTCGTGCAATCCGCGCGCGGCCCAAGCCACCATGAGTCACCGCCTGCCCCTGCCCGCCCGTCGCCGCGATGCGCGCGGCTTCACGCTGATCGAATTGCTGGTCGTGCTGGTGATCATCGGCGTGCTCGCCGCACTGATCGTGCCCAACGTGCTCAACCGCGCCGACGAGGCACGCGTCACGGCGGCGCGTACCGATGTCAGCCAGCTGATGCAGGCACTCAAGCTCTACAAGCTCGACAACCAGCGCTTCCCCAGCGCCGAGCAGGGCCTCGAGGCGCTGGTGAAGAAGCCCACCGTCGGCAGCCTGCCGCCGAACTGGAAGCCCTACCTCGAGAAGCTGCCCAACGACCCCTGGGGCCGCCCGTACCAGTACCTCAACCCGGGCGTGAAGGGCGAGATCGACATCTTCAGCTTCGGCGCCGACGGGCAGGCCGGCGGCGAAGGCAACGATGCGGACATCGGTTCCTGGCAGTGATCCGCCGCGGCGCGCGCCACCCGCCGCCGGCTTCACGCTGATCGAGGTCATGTTGGTGCTGGCCATCATCGCGATCGGCACGGCGCTGGTCAGCCTGGCGCTTCGCGACGGCACGCAAAGCCGGCTCGACGAAGAGGGCGCACGCTTGTCCGCGCTGCTCGAGTCGGCCCGCGCCGAAGCCCGCGCGTCGGGCATCACGGTTCGCTGGGTGCCTGCCGATGCCAGCGCCAGCGATGGCGCGCAGTTCCGTTTCATCGGCCTGCCGCCGGGCGCTGAGCTGCCCACGCGCTGGCTCGGCGAGGGCGTCAGCGCCGAGATCGTCGGCGCGCGCGCCCTGCTGCTCGGCCCCGAGCCGGTCTTGCCCGCGCAACAGCTGGTGCTGCATCTGGACGACCGCCGCCTGGTGCTGGCCACCGATGGCCTGGCGCCGTTCGGTCCGCTGCTCGAAGCCGAAGCCGCAAGCCAATGAGCGCCGCACCAGCACAGCGCGGCTTCACCTTGATCGAAGTGCTGGTCGCACTGGCGATCGTTGCCGTGGCGCTGGGCACCGGCATCAAGGCCGCCGGCGCGCTGACCGGCAATGCCCAGCGTCTGGCCGACGTCAGCGCCGCGCAGTGGTGCGCCGACAACCAGCTCGTCAACCTGAAGCTGGCGCGCCAATTCCCCGGCGTCGGCGACAGCGACTTCAGCTGCGAACAGCTCGGCCGCACCCTGAAGGGCCAGTTGCAGGTGCGGCCGACGCCCAATCCCAACTTTCGCCGCGTCGACGCCAACGTGACCGACGACAGCGACCAGCCCCTGCTGACCCTGTCGACGGTCCTGCCTCGTTACTGACAACGACATGATGCGATCCGCGCGCTCGCAGTCGGGTTTCACGCTGGTCGAAGTCCTGGTCGCCCTGGCGCTGATGGCGGTGCTGGCCGGCATGGCCTGGCGGGGGCTGGACGGCATCGCGCGTGCGCGCGACGTGAGCCAAGCACGCGTCGAACAAACGCTGCGTCTGAACACGGTGCTGGCCCAGTGGGAGGTGGATCTGCAGTCGGTGTACGACACCAACGTCGTGCCGGCACTGGCCTTCGACGGCGCGGCGTTGCGCCTGGTCCGGCGCCAGGCCGATGGCCTGCAGGTGGTGGTCTGGTCGCTGCGCGAGCAGCGCTGGCTGCGTTGGACCAGCCCGGTCGTCACGCAGACCAGCGCGCTGCAGGAAAGCTGGCTGCTGAGCCAGCAATTGCTCGGCAACGAACCCGCGCAATTGCGCATGCACGATGGCCTGGCGCAGTGGCAGGTCTACTTCTATCGCGGCAACGCCTGGAGCAACGCCCAGTCGAGCGCCGACGTGGCCGCGCCCGCGCCTGCCGCGTCGGCCCCGGTCGCTGCGCGCAGCCAATTGCCGAGCGGCGTTCGCGTCGTGCTCGGATTCGACGGCGGTGGCCTGGCCGGCACGCTGACGCGCGACCTGCTGCTGCCGCCGCAAATGCCGTGACCGCACCACGCTACGCGCCAGCGCGGCGCAGCCCTGCTGCTGGCCATGCTGATCCTGACGCTGGTGGCGACGATGGCCGCCGGCATGATCTGGCAGCAGTGGCGCGCGATCCAGGTCGAAGGCGCCGAGCGCGCGCGCACGCAGTCGGCCTGGATCCTGACGGGCGCGCTCGATTGGGCGCGCCTGATCCTGCGCGAGGATGCGCGCACCGGCGGCGCCGACCACCTCGGCGAACCCTGGGCCGTGCCGCTGGCCGAGGCGCGGCTGTCGTCGTTCCTGGCCGCCGACCGCGACAACAACAGCGCCGCCGAACCCGATAGCGTGGAAGCCTTCCTGTCGGGCACCATCACCGACGCGCAGTCGCGCTGGAACTTGCGCAAGCTGATCGATGCCGAGGGCAAGGTTGCGCCGGTCCAACTGCGCGTGCTGACACGCCTGTGCGCGCAGGCCGGCTTGCCCGACGACACGGCCGATCGCATCGCCCAGGCCCTGCGCAAGGCCTGGGCGCCGCCGGGCAGCAGCGGTCGACGGTGCCACGGTCGCGCCGCAGCGCCTGGCCGAGCTGGCCTGGCTGGGCATCGATGCCGAAGCCCTGCGCAGCCTGGAACCCTGGGTCACGCTGCTGCCGGCCACCGACACCCGGGTCAACGTCAACACCGCGCCGGCCGAGGTGATCGCCGCGGCCGTCGACGGCATGAGCCTGGGCAGCGCGCAGCGCTTGCTGCAGGAGCGCGCGCGAACGCCGCTGCGCGACCTCAGCGCCGCCGCGGCGCGGGCCTACTTTCCGGCCGACCCGCAGACCAGCCTCGACGGCGTCGGCGTGTCCAGCCGCTACTTCATCGTGCAGGGCCGGCTGCGGCTGGGCGACCATGTGCTCGAAGAGCGCTCATTGATCGAACGACGCCAACTCGACATGGTGGTGCTGGCGCGTGAACGGGTGAACCTGCGTGACAGCCCTTGACCTGCTGCTTGACGGCGCGCAACGGGCCCTGCAATCCGGCACAGTCGGTTACGCGCCTGCCAATACACTCGGCAGGTCTTTGCTGCAAGGCGCGTCGCCGATGCCGCCCCCCAAGCTTCGCGCCAGCCTGCCCCCGCCATCATGTCGACCCTGGTGATCCAACTCCCCGCAAGGGCGCGCCTGCAAGGCGGCGCCGAGGGCCGGCGGCGTCGGCGCCGGAGACTGGCACTGCGGGTGCTGGCGAACTGGCCTATGTGCTCACGCCCGACGGGCTGGCGGTGTCGCGGCACGGGCGCGCCGCACCGGCACTGCTGCCCAAGGCCGACACGGTGGTGCTGGTGCTGGCCGATACCGATGTCAGCTGGCACCGCATCACCGTACCCAAGGCGCCCCCGGCCCGGCTGCGTGCGGCCATCGCCGGCGTGCTCGAGGAACAATTGCTCGACGATCCCGCCGCGATGCACCTGGCGCTGGCGCCCGGTGCCAATGGCGGCCAGGCCGCCTGGGTCGCGGCGCTCGACAAGGCCTGGTTCGCCGGCGAGTTGCGCGCACTGGAGAAGGCCGGCGTGCAGGTCGAACGCGCGGTGCCGATCTCGTGGCCCGAAGACACGCCGCTGGGCCATTTCTCGGCCGCCTTCGGCGCCGACGCCGGGGCACCGATGCAGCTGACCTGGTCCGACGCCAACGGCGTGGCCGCGATCGGCGTGCAAGGCGCGCTGGCCCGGCAGATGTTGCCGATCTGGGCCAAGCAACCGGCGCGCTGGACGCGCGCACCCGGCGGTCGCCGCGCCGGCCGAGCGCTGGCTGGGCTCGAGCGTGCTCGTGCTGAGCGACGAGGAGCGCATGCTGCAGGCCGTGCGCTCGCTGTGGAACCTGCGCCAGTTCGACCTCGCCGCGCGCCACCGCGGCACCCTTGCGCTGCGCAATGCCTGGCGGCGCTTTCGCGGCACCGCGTGGCGACCGGCGCGCTATGGGCTGGTCGCGCTGGTCGCACTGCAGGTGCTGGGGCTCAATCTGTGGGCCTGGCACCAGCAGAGCCAGATCGAGGCCCGGCGCGAGGCAATGACGCAGCTGCTGCGCGCGACGCATCCCGAGGTTCGCACCGTGCTCGACGCGCCGGTGCAGATGCAGCGCGAGACCGATCGCTTGCGCACCGCCGCCGGCAGGAGCGGCGACGCCGACCTCGAGACCTTGCTCGGCGCCGCGGCGATGGCCTGGCCCGAGGGCCAGCCGCCGCTGGCGAGCCTGAAATTCGAGAACGGCCGCCTGAGCTTCGCCGCCAGTGGCTGGAGCGAGACGCAGGTGGCGCAGTTTCGCGCCCAGCTCGCCACCGGCGGTTGGGAGTTGGCCTCGGCCAACGGCGCGCTGACGCTCAGCCGCGGCAGCAAGGCGGCATCGTGAGCGTGCCGGGCCGCCCCAGACGCGAAGGCTCCCCCTTGGGGGGACCGTGCGCAGCACGCAGGGGGCTCCAGTGAAAGGCTTCTCCAACTCCCGCCTGAGCCTGACGCGTCGGTGCCGGTGACGCGATCGACAACTGGATGGCACGCCTGGCGCCGTTGCGGGCGCGCTGGCAGGCGCTGGGGACACGCGAGCGCCGGGGATTGGCGCTGGCAGCCTGGGTACTGGGCCTGTTCCTGCTCTGGGCGGTGGCCATCGCGCCGGCCTGGCGCACGACGCGCGCGGCACCGGCACAGCTCGACCGCCTCGACGCGCAGTTGCAGCAGATGCAGCGCCAGGCCCACGAAGCCCGCGAATTGCGCGCCATACCGGCGTTGGGCAGCAGCCAGGCCGCCGCGGCGTTGCGTGCGGCGACCGATACGCTGGGCGCCGGCGGCCGCCTCCAACTCAGCGGCGACCGCGCCACGCTGACGCTGTCGGGTGTCAACGGCAGCCAGTTGCGCGACTGGCTTGCCGAAGCCCGCAGCGCCGCCCGCGCGCGGGCGCTCGAAGCCAACCTGACGCGCGGCCCGCAGGGCTACAGCGGCAGCATCGTGGTGGCCTTGCCCACCGGCGGGACGGCGCCATGAGCATCATCACCGCGGCGCTGCGCACGCGCGAGCGCGGTCGCGGCGCACGCTTCGCGCGCACCGGCTTTGCCGAATCGACGCTGGCCGAGTTGGCCTGGCAGCACGTGCGCGGCGCGGCGGGGCGCTGGGCCGTGGCCGGCGCCGTCTTCGGCGCACTGGCGGGGCTGGTGGCGTTTGCGCCGGCCGCCTGGCTGGCCTCGGCCGTCGCCGCGGCCACCGCCGATCGGCTGCTGCTGGCCGACGCCCGCGGCACCTTGTGGAGCGGCAGTGCGCTGCCGGTGCTGACCGGCGGCCCCGGCAGCCGCGATGCCAGCGCCCTGCCCGGCCGGCTCGAGTGGACATTGGCCTGGAGCGGCCTGGGCGCCGAATTGCGTGCGCGCCAGGCTTGTTGCCTGCGCGGCGAGGTGCGCGCGCTGATCCGCCCTGGCCTGGGCCGCGTGACGGTGCGGGTGCTGCCGGCCGAGAGCACGACGATCGGCCAATGGCCTGCGGCCTGGCTGACCGGCCTGGGTACGCCGTGGAACACGCTGCAACTGGGCGGCGCGCTGCGTCTCACCTCGCCGGGCCTGAGCGTCGAATGGGTCCAGGGCCGCATGCGCTTTTCCGGCGAGGCGGCGCTGGATGTGGCCAATGCCTCCTCGCGCCTGGCCACCCTCGACAGCCTGGGCAGCTACCGCCTGACGCTGCGCGGCGACGCCGCCGGCACCGACGCCGCGACCCTGACGCTGATCACCGTGGATGGCGCGCTGCGCCTGTCGGGACAGGGTGAGTGGACGGGCACCGGCCTGCGCTTTCGCGGCGAGGCGCAGGCCGCCGACGGCAGCGAGGCGGCATTGAATAATCTCCTGAACATCATCGGGCGGCGCCAGGGCGCGCGCTCGGTCATCTCGATCGGATGAGCATGAAGAATCTTCCCAGTTCGATCACGCTGCGCCTGCTCGCTGCGGCTGTCGCCGGCGGCCTGCTGGTGCCTCCGCTGGCGGCACAAACCGCAGCCGGCCGCGCCGCGGGCACCGGCCCGGCGATCAAGGCGGGAACGGCGGTGACGCTGAATTTCGTCAACGCCGATATCGAGGCCGTGACCCGCGCGATGGGCGCGATGCTCGATCGCCAGTTCATCGTCGACCCGCGCGTCAAGGGCAACATCACCGTCTACAGCGAGACGCCGCTGACGGTGCGCGAGGCCTACCTGAATTACCTCGCCGCGCTGCGCGGGCTGGGCTTCACGGTGGTCGAGAGCGCCGGCCTGTCTGAAGGTGGTGCCCGAGGCCGACGCCAAGCTGCAGACCGGCACGGTGTCGATCGGCGCCGTGCAACAGCGCGGCGACCAGATCCTGACGCAGATCTTCCGCCTCAACCACGAGAACCCGAACAACCTGGTGGCGGTGCTGCGGCCGCTGATCAGCCCGAACAACACGATCAACGCCAACCCCGGCAGCAACACCCTGGTCATCACCGACTACGCCGACAACCTGGCGCGGCTGGGCAAGATCATCGCCGCGCTCGACCAACCGGCGGCCTCCGAGATCGAGGTGGTGCCGCTCAAGTACGCCCTGGCCGCCGACATGGCGCCGGTGGTGCAGCGCCTGTCCGACAGTGGCGGGCCGACGCCCGGGCGTGCCGGCCGGCAGCAGCGGCGTATCGGTGATCGCCGACGGCGCGCAGCAACGCGCTGATCGTGCGCGCCGCCAACCCGGCGCGCCAGGCCCAGGTGCGCTCGATCATCGACAAGCTCGACCTGCCCACGCAGGGCGGCGGCCCCGGCGGCTCGATCTGGGTGGTGCACCTGAAGAACGCCGACGCAGTGAAGCTGGCGACGATGCTGCGCGCGGCATTCTCCAGTGGCGGCGCGGGTGCAGGTGGGTGCGCGGCGGCGGCCAGGCCAGCACGACCCCGTCGCAGGCCGCCGGCGCGACGCCGGCCACGACGCCGATCCAGGCCTCCGCGGGCCCCAGCACCGGCGGCTTCATCCAGGCCGACCCGGCGACCAACTCGCTGGTCATCACCGCCGCCGAGCCGCTGTACCGGCAGGTGCGCTCGATGATCGACCAGCTCGACTCGCGCCGGGCCCAGGTCTACATCGAGAGCCTGCTGGTCGAGGTCACGCGGCGAAAACGCGGCCGACGTCGGCTTCCAGTGGCAGGGCCTGATCGGCAAGGACGGCGACAAGAACGTCGGCGTCATCGGCACCAACCTGGCCAACGGCCGCACGCCGAGCATCATCGACATCACCACCGCGGCGGCCGGCCGGCACGGTGGCGCGTCGGCGCCGGCTTGAACATCGGCCTGATCCACGACTTCGGCGGCAAGTACGCCCTGTCGGCGATCGCGCAGTTCCTGCAGACGCAGACCAACACCAACATCATGTCGACGCCGAACCTGATCACGCTCGACAACGAGGAGGCGAAGATCGTCATCGGCAGCAACGTGCCCTTCGTCACCGGCCAGTACACCAACACCGGCACCGGCACGTCCAGCCCGTTCCAGACCGTCGAGCGCAAGGACGTCGGCCTGACGCTGCGCATCCGGCCGCAGATCGGCGAAGGCGGCACGGTGCGCATGACGATCTACCAGGAGGCCTCGGACGTGATCGGCCAGGCCGCGGGCACCCTGGGCGCCGGCCCGACCACCAGCAAGCGCTCGATCGAGTCGAACGTGGTCGTCGACGACGGCGCGATCCTGGTGCTCGGCGGGTTGATCGAGGATCGTTACGAAGACAGCAAGACCAAGGTGCCGTTGCTGGGCGACATCCCCTGGCTCGGCGCGCTGTTCCGCAGCGAGTCGCGCACCAAGAAGCGCACCAACCTGATGGTCTTTCTGCGTCCGGTCGTGATGCGCACGGCGGAGGACGCGAACAAGACTCTCGCTCGACCGCTACGACCTGATCCGCGCCCAGCAGCAGAGCGCCCAGCCGCCGCCGAACGTGCTGCTGCCGGTGGGCGCAGTCGACGCGTCCTGCGCGCCAATCCAGCGTCGCCACGGCACCGGCTTCTGCGCCGGCTTCTGCACCCGCCGACTGACCCCGAAGGCCGACTGAACGATGGCTGCAGCGCGTCACCCCCTGCCCTATGGCTTCGCCAAGTCGCACACGCTGCTGCTCGAAGACGACGGCCAGCAGCTGACCCTGTGGAGCGGTGAGCAGTCAGCGCCCGCGGCGCTGTCGGAAGTGCTGCGCGTCTACGACGTGCAGCGCTTCGAGCGCGAGGCCCAGGCCAGCCTGGCGCAGCGCATCGCGGCGGCCTACGCCGGTGCCGAATCGAGCGCCGCCGTGGTCATCGGCGAGGTCGAGAGCGCGGTCGACCTCGGCCGCCTGATGCAGGACTTGCCGGCCGTCGAAGACCTGCTCGAAGCCGCCAACGACGCGCCGATCATCCGCATGTTGAACGCGCTGCTGACCCAGGCCGCCAAGGACGGCGCCAGCGACATCCACATCGAGCCCTACGAGCGCAACTCCTCGGTGCGTTTTCGCGTCGACGGCACGCTGCGCGAGGTGGTGCAGCCCAATCGCGCACTGCATGCGGCGCTGATCTCGCGGCTGAAGATCATGGCCGAACTCGACATCGCCGAGAAACGCTTGCCGCAGGACGGCCGCATCAGCCTGCGCATCGGCGGGCGCGCCATCGACGTGCGCGTGTCGACGCTGCCCTCGGCCCACGGCGAGCGTGCCGTGATGCGCCTGCTGGACAAGGGCGACTCGAAGTTCACGCTCGAATCGCTGGGCATGAGCGGCGAGGTGCTGACCCGCTTCCAGAAGCTGGTGCTGCATCCGCACGGCATCGTGCTCGTCACCGGCCCGACCGGTTCGGGCAAGACGACCACGCTGTACGCCGCGCTGCAGACGCTGGAGACCGCCACCACCAACGTGCTGACCGTCGAGGACCCGATCGAGTACGAGCTGGCGGGCATCGGCCAGACCCAGGTCAATCCGAAGATCGACCTGGACTTCGCCAAGGCCTTGCGCGCGATCCTGCGCCAGGACCCCGACGTGATCATGATCGGCGAGATCCGCGACTTCGAAACGGCGCAGATCGCGATCCAGGCCTCGCTGACCGGTCACCTGGTGCTGGCCACCGTGCACACCAACGACTCGCCGAGCACGGTCACGCGCTTGATCGACATGGGCGTCGAGCCGTTCCTGCTCAGCAGCTCGCTGCTCGGCGTGCTGGCCCAGCGCCTGGTGCGCAAGCTGTGCCGCGCCTGCAAGCGCGTCGATGGCCGCGGCCGCTACCACCCGGTCGGCTGCACCGAGTGCGGCATGAGCGGCTACAAGGGCCGGACCGGCGTCTACGAGTTGATGGTCGCCGACGAGAAGGTCAGCGCGCTGATCCACAGCCGCGCCGCCGAGAGCCAGCTCTTCGTCGCCGCCGAAGCCGCCGGCCTGCGCTCGATGCGCGACGACGGCGAGCGCCTGGTCGAGGCCGGCATCACCTCGGCCGAAGAGCTGATGCGCGTAACGCGGGAATGATGGACCCCCAAGCTTGTCGCTTCGCGTCTTCGCTACCCCCCAGGGGGGGGGCCGCGGCCGTCTTGGGGCGGCCCGGCGACGGCCGACCACGTTAGCGCCTAATGCCAGCCTACAAGTTCGAGGCCCTGGACGCCGCCGGCAAGACCAAGAGCGGGCTGCTCGACGCCGAATCCGCCAAGGCGGCGCGGGCCCAGTTGCGCGCGCAGGCGCTGGTGCCGCTCGACGTGGTGCCGGTGGCGCAGGCCGCCAACGACGGCCGGGCGTCGCGCTTTGGCCGGCGCGTGTTTTCGAGTACCGAGCTGTCGGTGTGGACGCGGCAGATGGCGGGCCTGGTCGGCGCGGGACTGCCGCTCGAGCGCGCGCTGACGGCCCTGGTCGACGAATCCGAGGAGCCGCGCCAGCGCGAACTGGTCGCCCACCTGCGCAGCGAGGTCAATGCCGGCAGCCCGTTTGCGCGCGCCCTGGCCAGCGCACCGCGCGAGTTCGACGACGTCTACCGCGCCGTGGTCGCCGCCGGCGAGCAGAGCGGCGCGCTCGGCATCGTGCTGGAAAAGCTCGCCGACGACCTCGAGGAGCGCCACACGCTCAAGGGCAAGCTGATCGGTGCCACGCTGTATCCGGCGATCGTCTCGCTGATCGCCGTCGTGATCGTGATCTTCCTGGTCACCTACGTCGTGCCCCAGGTGGCCAGCGTGTTTGCCGGCAGCAAGCGCACGCTGCCGCTGCTGACGGTGGCCATGCTTGCGGTCAGCGCCTTCGTGCGCCACTGGGGCTGGCTGGTGGTGCTGGCCGCCGCGGCCGGCGGCAGCGCGTTCGCCTATTCACTGCGCAACGAGGCCGTGCGCGAACGCTTCGATGCCGTCTGGCTGACCGTGCCGCTGGTGGGCCGCCTGGCGCGGGGCTACAACGCGGCGCGCTTTGCCGGCACCCTGGCCATGCTCGCATCGGCCGGTGTGCCGATCCTCAAGGCGCTGCAGGCGGCGGCCGAGACGCTGGGCAACCGCGCCATGCGCGCCGACGCCATGGCCGCACTGGTCCAGGTGCGTGAAGGTGCGCCGTTGGCCAATGCACTGGGCGCGAAGAAGCGGTTTCCGGGCCTGCTGCCGATGTTCGCCCGCCTGGGCGAGCAGACCGGCACGCTGCCGCAGATGCTGCAGCGCGCGGCGACCCAGCTCAGCATCGAAGTCCAGCGCCGCGCCATCGCGTTGGCGACGGTACTCGAACCGCTGCTGATCGTGGCCATGGGCGCCGTGGTGCTGCTGATCGTGCTGGCGGTCCTGCTGCCGATCATCCAGCTCAATACCTGGGTCAAGTGACCCAGTTCGTGTTCAGGCCAGCGGCGGGATGACGGCGAAGGCCAGGCCGAGCAGCGCCACCGCCACCGGCAGCGCGTTGACCAGCCAGTGCACCGGCGCGGCCGGTGCCTCGAATTCAGGCGCCGCAGCCACCAGGTCGAGCACATCCTCGGCGAAGGCTTCGCTGCGATAGGGCTGGGTCTCGGTGGCGGCGTTCATCGTTGGGCTCCTGCAGTAGTGGCAGTGTCAGCCCAACAACGTGTCAATGCGATGAAAGGACGACAACAAGTCGTGCAATGCTGTGTGCAATTTGCGATGGAATTCAGGCCGGCATCGTTGCGCCGGCTTGCGCCAGCTGAGCCGCAGCGCTCTGGATCACGGCCAGGGTGTCGATGCCCGACAGCAGCGTCAGCGTGACGATTGCGGCCGCGAGCACGGCGTTCAGGCGAATGGCGACGGATGTGACGGGCAGCTGGTTCATGGTGGGCTCCGGTGGCAGGCGGTTCGGTCTGTCGATGGCTGGACTTTCGGCCCACACCGGCTGCGGCGCGAGCGCATTGCGACCAACGGCCCGCAGCGCGGCATGGACCGCAGATAGCGCGGATGGGCGGCGTGAGACTTGTTGCACAGGCGCAGCAACTGGCGGGCCCGAGCAGCGCCATTTCCGCCCTTGTCGTACCCTTGCGGTGATTGAATGATCCGCACAGGCGAAGTGACGCTTCGCCGCAGGCCAAAGGAGGTTCGCGTGGACCCACAGCGCTCGCCCAGCATTCCGATCGCGCAGATGCGCAACGTCTACCGTTGCGCCGACATCGAGCGCCGGCTGCACAAGCTGCCGCCCAAGGAACACGAAAGCCTGCGCTGCACCTACGAGCGCATGCTCGAGAAGGGCCCCGAGCGTTTCCAGGTCAAGCCATCCGGCGTGCCGGTGATGGACCACCTCTACGACGAACTGCCCAACTTCCACGCCGCGCTCGACGACGTCAAGCGCCAGCTGGCGCTGTGCCAGGACAGCCGCGACGCGCTCGAGATCGCGCCGATGCTGCTGCTCGGGCCGCCGGGCATCGGCAAGACCCATTTCGCGCGCGAGATCGCCCACCTGCTGGGCACCGGCATGGGTTTTGTCTCGATGAGCAGCCTGACCGCCGGCTGGGTGCTGTCGGGTGCCTCGAGCCAATGGAAGGGCGCGCGCCCCGGCAAGGTCTTCGAGACCCTGGTCGACGGCGCCTACGCCAACCCGGTGATGGTGGTCGACGAGATCGACAAGGCCCGCGGCGAGCATGCCTACGACCCGCTCGGCGCGCTGTACAGCCTGCTCGAACACGACACCGCGCACGACTTCACCGACGAGTTCGCCGAAGTCTCCATCGACGCCAGCCAGGTGGTCTGGGTCGCCACGGCCAACGACGAACACGCCATCCCGGAGCCGATCCTCAACCGCATGAGCGTCTACGAAGTGCAGGCCCCCGACCGCGACGCCGCGCGCGCGATCGCGCTGCGGCTGTACCGCAGCCTGCGCAGCGGCCACGACTGGGGCCAGCGCTTCGCCGACACGCCGTCAGACGCCGTGCTCGACCGCATGAGCGAGCTGGCGCCGCGCGATCTGCGGCGCGCCTGGACCACCGCCTTCGGCAACGCCCGGCTCGACGGCCGCGATGCGATCGAGTTGACGTGACCTGCCGCAGGCGCAGCATGCCGGGCAAGCGCGGGCCGCTCGGCTTCGTATCGCACTGAGCATTGCGGCCTTGACCAGGTTCGACTGACTGCATTGCCCCGCCGCGGCGAGGCCCGGCAAGCCAATGCAAGCGAACGCGACGGCGAAGTCCGTGACCGCGCTCGCTATCATGGGCCGCAATGCCCACTTCGCTTGTCGGCCGCCTGGTTGTCGCCATTTCCTCGCGCGCCCTGTTCGACTTCGAAGACGAGAACCGCGTCTTCGAGGCCAGCGACGACCGCGCCTACATGCAGCTGCAGCTGCAGCGGCTCGAGCAGCCGGCACGCGCCGGCGTGGCGTTTTCGCTGGTCAACAAGCTGCTGCGTTTCAACGTCGACGAAAGCGCGCTGGTCGAGGTCGTGATCCTGTCGCGCAACGACCCGGTCTCGGGCATGCGCGTGTTCCGTTCCTGCCAGCACTACGGCCTGCCCGTCGAACGCGGCGTGTTCACGCGCGGCCAGAGCCCCTGGCGCTACCTCAAGCCGCTCGGCGCGCACCTGTTCCTGTCGACCAACGAGGCCGATGTGCGCTCGGCCCTGGCCGCCGGCGTGCCCGCGGCGCGTGTCTATCCCGCACTCGGCACGCGCCTCGGACGCGCACCCGAACGAAGTCCGCATCGCGTTCGACGGTGACGCCGTGCTGTTTTCCGACGAGTCCGAGCGCGTGTACCAGGACGCCGGGCTGCTGGCCTTCCAGGCCCACGAACACGCGCGCGCCGACACGCCGCTGGCACCGGGCCCGTTCAAGCCGCTGCTCGAGGCCTTGCAGCGGCTGCAGCGCGAGCCGCAGCGCGCCATGCGCGTGCGCACGGCGCTGGTCACGGCGCGCAGTGCCCCCGCGCACGAGCGCGCGATCCGTACGCTGATGAATTGGCACGTCGAGGTCGACGAGGCGATGTTCCTCGGCGGTCTGCCCAAGGGCGAGTTCCTGCGCGAGTTCGAGCCCGACTTCTTCTTCGACGACCAGACCGGCCACATCGAGAACGCCGCGGCGCATGTGCCCGCCGGGCACGTCGCCTCCGGCGTCAGCAACGACGGCTAGGGCCGGTGGGCATGACAGGCCCTAGGCCTGGCCGGCTGCGCTGCAACCCCGCCAGGTCGAGCACGCGCACGCCGCCGTACTCGATGCGGATCAGCCCGCGCGCTTGCAGGGTGTGCAGTGCCTGGTTGACACGCTGGCGCGACAGCCCCACCAGGTAACCCAGTTCCTGCTGCGTGATGCGCAGCAAGTCACCCACCCCCGGGTACAGCACCGGGTGGAACAGCGCGCCCAGGCCGCGCGCCACGCGCGTGTCGACGTCGGTCATGCGGTCGATCTCGCGTGCGGCGATGAACTGGCCCAGGCGCTCGTTCAACTGGTTCATCAGGTAGCGGTTGAACGGGATGCTGCGTTCGAGCAACCACTCGAAGGTGGCGATCGGCAGCCCGGCCACGACGCACTTGCGCAGGGCTTCGATGTTGTAGCGGTAGCTCTCGCGCTTGAGCAGCGTGCCCTCGCCGAACCAGGCCCCAGAGGCCAGGCCGGTGAAGGTGATCGGCGCCCCCATCGCGCTGTCGTTGCTCATCTTCAACAAGCCGTCGACGACACCGAACCACAGCGTGGCCGGGCGGCCGATGCGGCACAGCACCTCGCCGGCCGCGGCATCGGCCACCCGCATGTCGGCGGCCACGCGTTCGCACTCGACCGCGTCGAGCTGCGACCACCACGGCACGCGCCGCAATTCGTCGGCCGTGGCCTGGCGCGTGCGGTGGCGCAGTGGTGTCGGTGGCGGTGCTTGGACGGCGTTCACGGTTTGCCTTGGGACAAGGTCTGGGCCGCCGGGAGCAGGGAAACTCCCCTGCGGGGCGACCCTGGGATTGTCGTCAACATGACATCCTGGCGTCAAACTTGACCCTAGCATGCCGCTTCGAGAGGCTCGCCCGCGAAGCCCAACGGAGACCAATGGTGCAAACCACGTTCCCGCGCTTGTTGCTAGATCACGCTGCGCAGCGCCCTGCGGCGCCAGCGCTGCGCGAAAAGGAATATGGCATCTGGCAGGCGCTGAACTGGCGTGACCTGGCCACCTTGGTGCGCCAACTCGCCGGCGGCCTGGCGGCGGCGGGCCTGGGAAAGGGCCAGCATGTGGTGGTGATCGGTGAGAACCGGCCACGTCTATACGCGACGATGCTGGCGGCGCAGTCGCTCGGCGCGATTCCGGTGCCGCTGTACCAGGATGCCGCAGCCACCGAATTCGTGTTCCCGCTGACCAATGCCGAGGTGGCCTTCGCCGTCGTCGAAGACCAGGAGCAGGTCGACAAGTTGCTCGAGATCCGCCCCTCGTGCCCGCAATTGGCGCGGATCTGGTTCGACGACCCGCGTGGTCTGCGCCATTACAGCGAGCCCGGGCTGGGCAGCATCGACGCGCTGATCGCCGCCGGCCAGGCGTACGAGACCGCGAACCCCGGTTTCTTCGACACCGCAGTCGCCGCCGCCCAGCCCGGCGACGTGGCCGCGATGTTCTTCACCTCCGGCACCACCGGCAATCCGAAGGGTGTCGTGCACACCCACTACTCGCTGCTCGACCGCGCCGCCGCTGGTGCGCGCTTCGACAAGCTGACGCACGACGAAGAGGTGCTGGCCTACATGCCGCCGGCCTGGATCGGCCAGAACATCTTCAGCTACGCGCAGTGGCTGGCCTGCGGCTACGTCGTCAACTGCCCGGAGAGCGCCAGCACGGCCAGCATCGATCTGAAGGAGGTCGGCCCGACCTACTACTTCGCGCCGCCGCGCATCTTCGAAGGCCTGCTGACCAGCGTCACGATCCGCATGGAGGACGCCAGCCGCATCAAGCGCTGGCTGTACCAGCACTTCATGGCGCTGGCCCGGCGCATCGGCCCGGCATTGATGGGTGGCAAGCCGGTCGGCGCGCTCGACAGGCTTCACTACGCGCTCGGCAATCTGTGTATCTACGGCCCGCTGCGCAACACGCTGGGGTTCTCGCGCGTGCGCGTGGCCTACACCGCGGGCGAGGCCATCGGGCCCGACCTGTTCACCTTCTACCGCGCCATCGGCATCAACCTGAAGCAGCTCTACGGCTCGACCGAGACCGCCGTGTTCGTCTGCCTGCAACCCGACCACGAGGTGCACGCCGACACGGTCGGCGTGCCGATCGACGGCGTCGAGATCAAGTTCGACAGCAACGGCGAGTTGCTGGTCCGCTCCAGCGGCCTGTTGAAGGGTTACTACAAGAACGACGCGGCGACCGCCGAAGTGCTGACCCCCGACGGCTGGTACCGCACCGGCGACGCCGGCTTCCTCGACGCCGGCGGCCACCTGAAGATCATCGACCGGGCCAAGGATGTCGGCCGCCTGGCCAGCGGCGCGATGTTCGCGCCCAAGTACGTCGAGAACAAGCTGAAGTTCTTCCCCTACATCAAGGAAGCGGTGGCCTTCGGCGACAAGCGCGCGTCGGTCTGCGCCTTCATCAACATCGATTTCGACGCCGTCGGCAACTGGGCCGAGCGGCGCAACCTGCCCTATGCCGGCTATACCGACCTGGCCTGCAAGCCGCAGGTGCTGGAACTGGTGCGCGAGTGCGTCGAGAAGGTCAATGCCGACCTGGCCGCCGACGACAAGCTCGCCGGCAGCCAGATCAGCCGCTTCCTGGTCCTGCACAAGGAACTCGACGCCGACGATGGTGAACTGACGCGCACACGCAAGGTGCGGCGCGGCGCGATCGGCGAGAAGTACCAGGTGCTGGTCGATGCGCTGTACGCCGGCAAGACCGAGCAGTTCATCGAGACCGCGATGAAGTTCGAAGACGGCCGCAGCGGCAGCGTCTCGGCGACGTTGAAGATCGTCGACGCCAAGACCTTCGGACCGGTGAAGGCCGCAGCATGAGTCGGCGTGAGATCGGCGACGTCATCCTCGACGTCAAGAACATCAGCCTGCGCTTCGGCGGCGTGAAGGCGCTGACCGACATCAGCTTCGACGTGCGCGAGCACGAGATCCGCGCCATCATCGGGCCCAACGGCGCGGGCAAGAGCTCGATGCTCAACTGCATCAACGGCGTCTACGCGCCGCAGGACGGCCAGATCGCCTTTCGCGGCCAGGCCTTCAGCCACATGAACTCGCGCCAGGTGGCCGAGATGGGCGTGGCGCGCACGTTCCAGAGCCTGGCCCTGTTCAAGGGCATGAGCGTGCTGGACAACATCATGACCGGGCGCAACCTGCGCATGAAGACCAACCTGTTCCAGCAGGCCCTGCGCTGGGGCGCTGCCGAACGCGAGGAATGCGAGCACCGCAGGGCGGTCGAGAAGATCATCGACTTCCTCGAGATCCAGCCCTACCGCAAGACACCCGTCGGCCGCCTGCCCTACGGCCTGCAAAAGCGTGTCGACCTCGGCCGCGCGCTGGCGATGGAACCGCAGGTGCTGCTGCTCGACGAGCCGATGGCCGGCATGAACGTCGAGGAAAAGCAGGACATGAGCCGCTTCATCCTCGACGTGAACGACGAGTACGGCACCACGGTCGTGCTGATCGAGCACGACATGAGCGTGGTGATGGACATCTCGGATCGCGTCGTGGTGCTCGACTACGGCAAGCAAGATCGGCGACGGCACGCCCGACGCCGTGCGCGCGAACCCCGACGTGATCAGCGCCTATCTCGGCACCAGCCACTGAGCGGGACGACGACCATGGGATCCTTCCTCGAAACCCTGATCGGCGGCCTGATGACGGGCATGCTGTATTCGCTGGTGGCGCTCGGCTTCGTGCTGATCTTCAAGGCCAGCGGCGTCTTCAATTTCGCGCAGGGCGCCATGGTGTTGTTCGCGGCGCTGACGATGGCCCGCTTCGCGCAGTGGATCCCGCAGTGGACGGGCCTGTCGGGCAAGCTGCTGATCAACCTGCTGGCCTTCGGCGTGGCCCTGCTGGTGATGGTCGGCGTGGCCTGGCTGATCGAGCGCCTGGTGCTGGGCAAGCTGGTCAACCAGGAAGGCATCACGCTGTTGATGGCCACGCTGGGCATCACCTACTTCCTCGACGGGCTGGGCCAGACGATCTTCGGCAGCGACATCTACAAGATCGACGTCGGCCTGCCCAAGGACCCGATCTTCCTGTTCGAGCAGACCTTCCAGGGCGGCGTGCTGGTGAACCAGGAAGACCTCGCCGCAGCGGCCATCGCGGCCGCGCTGGTCGCGGCGCTGGCCGCGTTCTTCCAGTACACCAGCACCGGCCGCGCGCTGCGCGCGGTGGCCGACGATCACCAGGCCGCGCAATCGATCGGCATCCCGCTCAGCCGCATCTGGGTCATCGTCTGGAGCGTGGCCGGCTTTGCCGCGTTGGTCGCCGGCGTGATCTGGGGCAGCAAGCTCGGCGTGCAGTTCTCGCTGTCGCTGGTGGCGCTGAAGGCGCTGCCGGTGGTGATCCTCGGCGGCCTGACCTCGGTGCCCGGCGCGATCATCGGCGGGCTGATCATCGGCGTGGGCGAAAAGTTGTCGGAGGTCTTCATCGGGCCGTACTTCGGCGGCGGCATCGAGATCTGGTTTGCCTATGTATTGGCGCTGGTGTTCCTGCTCGTGCGGCCGCAGGGCCTGTTCGGCGAGAAGATCATCGATCGCGTCTGAGCACGCCGGGACGACACCATGCTCTACCGCGAAAACGGCCAGTTCAAGACCAGCTACGCGGCTGACCAGCAGATCTTCCCGATCCTGCAGGACCGCATTGCAATGGCGCTGCTGCTCGGCGCGGCCTTCGTCGCGGTGCCGCTGCTGGCCAGCGAATACATGTTCCGCGCGATCCTGATTCCGTTCGTGATCCTGGCGCTGGCCGCGCTCGGATTGAACATCCTGGTCGGCTACTGCGGCCAGATTTCGCTCGGCACCGGCGCCTTCATGGCCGTCGGCGCCTATGCGGCGTACAACTTCCAGGTTCGCATCGACGGCATGCCGTTGCTGTTGTCGCTGCTGCTCGGCGGCCTGTGCGCCACGGCGGTCGGCGTGGCGTTCGGCATCCCGTCACTGCGCATCAAGGGGCTGTACCTGGCCGTCGCCACCTTGGCGGCGCAGTTCTTCGTCGACTGGGCCTTCCTGCGCATCAAGTGGTTCACCAACGATTCGGCCTCGGGCTCGGTCAGCGTGTCCAACCTCAGCGTGTTCGGGCTGCCGATCGAGACCCCGGTGGCCAAGTACCTGTTCTGCCTGGCCTTCCTGATCGCTGTTCGGCCTGCTGGCCAAGAACCTGGTGCGCGGCCACATCGGCCGCGAATGGATGGCCATCCGCGACATGGACGTCGCCGCAGCGGTGATCGGCATCCGGCCGGTGTACGCCAAGCTGACGGCGTTTGCGGTCAGCTCGTTCATCGTCGGCGTGGCGGGTGCGCTGTGGGGCTTCGTCTACCTCGGCTCGTGGGAGCCGGCGGCGTTCTCGATCGACCGCTCGTTCCAATTGCTGTTCATGGTCATCATCGGTGGCCTGGGCTCGATCATGGGCAGCTTCTTCGGTGCGGCGTTCATCGTGCTGCTGCCGATCCTGCTCGATCAACTGCTGCCGGCGATGGGCGAGCTGGTGGGCCTGAGCTTCGACACCGCGATCGTCGCGCATGTCGTGTCGATGATCTTCGGCTCGCTGATCGTGTTCTTCCTGATCGTCGAACCGCACGGCCTGGCCCGCCTGTGGGCCATCGGCAAAGAGAAGCTGCGGCTGTGGCCGTTCCCGCATTGAGGTTCCGCTTTCCGCCATCGCACTGTCGAGTGCATCTTTTTCACTACTTCCGGAGGACGACATGAAATTCAGATCCATCGCGCTCGGCGCCGCACTGCTGGCCGCAGCGCTCGGCAGCTTGGCTATCGACGCCTGCGGCCGCGCAGGCCAAGGAGCAGTTCTTCCCGCTGCTTGCCGTATCGCACCGGCCCCTATGCGCCCAACGGCGTGCCCTGGGCCAACGGCTACGTCGATTACCTCAAGCTGGTCAATGCGCGTGGCGGCATGAACGGCGTCAAGATCATCTACGAGGAATGCGAAACCGGCTACCTCACCGACAAGGGCGTCGAGTGCTATGAGCGGCTGAAGGGCAAGCATGGCGGCGCCACGCTGTTCCAGCCGCTGTCCACCGGCATCACCTTCGCGCTGACCGAGAAGGCCCCAGGCGACAAGATCCCGCTGATCACCGCCGGCTACGGCCGCAGCGAAAGCCAGGACGGCGGCGTCTTCAAGTGGAACTTCCCGCTGATCGGCACCTATTGGGTAGCGGCCGACACGCTGATCCAGGTCATCGGCAAGAAGGAAGGCGGGCTGGACAAGCTGAAGGGCAAGAAGATCGCGCTGGTCTACCACGACAGCCCCTACGGCAAGGAGCCGATCCCGCTGCTGCAGGAGCGCGGCAAGATGCACGGCTTCGACGTGCAATTGCTGCCGGTGACGGCGCCCGGCGTCGAGCAGAAGTCGACCTGGCTGCAGATCCGCCAGAGCAAGCCCGACTACGTGCTGCTGTGGGGCTGGGGTGTGATGAACTCGACCGCCCTGAAGGAAGCCGTGGCCACCGGCTACCCGCGCGAGAAGATGTACGGCGTGTGGTGGTCGGGCGCCGAGCCCGACGTCAAGGACGTCGGCGAAGGCGCCAAGGGCTACAACGCCGTGACGATGCAGCATGGGGCCGAACCGGGCTCGAAGGTCGTCAAGGACATCCTGGCGCTGGTGCACGAGAAGGGCCAGGGCACGGGGCCGAAGGAAGAAGTCGGCTCGGTGCTTTACATGCGCGGTGCGATCTCGGCCATGCTCGGCGTCGAAGGCGTCAAGCGCGCCCAGGAGCGCTACGGCAAGGGCAAGGTCATGACCGGCGAGCAGACGCGCTGGGGCCTGGAGAACCTGGCGCTCGACCAGAAGAAGCTCGACGCACTTGGTTTTGCCGGCGTGATGCGCCCGGTCTCGACCAGCTGTGTCGACCACCTGGGCGCCAACTGGGCCCGCGTGCACACCTGGGACGGCACCAAGTGGAACTTCACGTCCGACTGGCTGCAGGCCGACGAGCAGATCATCAACCCGATGGCCAAGGCGGCGGCAAACAAGTACGCGGCCGAGAAGAAGCTCACCCGTCGCACGCCGGAAGATTGTCAATCCTGAGCGGCGGTGCCGCTCAGGATTGGCCAAGGCCATGACCTGACGGCACCCCCCGCTGACGCGGCCCCCGCCAAGCGGGCCGGCAGTCGATACCGGCCGGTGGGCCGGTATCGACTGCTGATCGAAGACCACCATGAGCAACGTCCTGCTAAACGTCAACGGCATCGAGGTCATCTACAACCACGTCATCCTGGTCCTGAAGGGTGTCTCGTTGCAGGTGCCCGAAGGCGGCGTGGTGGCGCTGCTCGGCGGCAACGGCGCGGGCAAGACGACGACCTTGCGCGCGGTGAGCAACCTGCTCGCCGGCGAGCGCGGCGAAGTCACCAAGGGCTCGATCGAGTTGCGTGGCGAGCGCATCGAGAAGCTGAGCACTTCCGAGATGGTGAATCGCGGCGTGATCCAGGTCATGGAGGGCAGGCACTGCTTCGCCCACCTGTCGATCGAAGACAACCTGATGACCGGGGCCTACACGCGCAGGGACGGCAAGGCCGCCGTGGCCGCAACGCTGGACAAGGTCTACACCTACTTCCCGCGCCTGAAGGTGCGGCGCTCGTCGCAGGCCGCCTACACCTCGGGCGGCGAGCAGCAGATGTGCGCCATCGGCCGCGCGCTGATGGCCAACCCGAAGATGGTGCTGCTCGACGAGCCGTCGATGGGCCTGGCGCCGCAGATCGTCGAAGAGGTGTTCGAGATCGTCAAGGACCTGAACCAGCGCGAGAAGGTGACCTTCCTGCTCGCCGAGCAGAACACCAACATCGCGCTGCGCTATGCCGACTACGGCTACATCCTGGAGAACGGCCGCGTGGTGCTGGACGGCGCGGCCAAGGGCCTGCGCGAGAACGAAGACGTGAAGGAGTTCTATCTCGGCATGGGTGGCGGCGAGCGAACGAGCTTCAAGGACGGCAAGAGCTACCGGCGACGCAAGCGGTGGTTGTCGTGACCAGCAACGACGATTTCGGCTTTGCACCGCCGCCATTCGACCCGGCCGGTGCGCTGGTGACGCTGCAGGCGCCAGCTGCGCGACATGAAGCTCGCCGAGCGCGGCAACGCCTTCGAGCAGCACGGCAAGCGCGTCGTCGAGCTCGCGATCGATGCCGACACGATCGCGGCCAAGCTCGCCCGCCGCCTGGCATCGACGCCGGAGTGGGACCGCTTCACGCTCAAGTCCGCCGCCGATCAGCGCAAGCTGGTCGACGAGCTGAAGAAGCGCCTGGCGCGCTGGGAGCACGACGAATGAACGCCGACTTCCACGACGCGCTCGAAGCGCGCGACCCTGCCGTGCGCGAAGCCAAGCTGGTGGCGGCCCTGCCGGCACTGGTTGCGCACGCCCAGCGCAACGCCAGCGCGTTCGCGCAGTTGCTGGCCGGCGTCGATGCCACCACGATCAACAGCCGCGCCGCGCTGGCCACCCTGCCCGTCGTGCGCAAGCCCGAGCTGCTGGCGCGCCAGCAAGCCGCGCGCGACCATGGCGGTGACCCCTTCGGCGGCTTCGCCACCATCGGCTGGCGTGCGCTGGGCAGCGTGCGCCGCGCCCAGCGCGTGTACCAGTCGCCGGGGCCGATCTACGAACCCGAAGGCCTGGCCAGCGACTACTGGCGCCTGGCCCGCGCCCTGCACGCCGCCGGCTTGCGTGGCGGCGACCTGGTGCACAACTGCTTCTCCTACCACCTCACGCCCGGTGGCCTGATGATGGAGTCGGGTGCGCTGGCGCTGGGCTGCACGGTCTTTCCCGGCGGCGTCGGCAACACCGAGCTGCAGTTGCAGGCGATCGGCGAGCTGCGGCCCGACGCCTACATCGGCACGCCGAGCTTCCTGAAGATCCTGGTCGAGAAGGCGGCCGAAACCCGCACCGACATCGGCTCGCTGAAGAAGGCGCTGCTCGGCGGCGAGGCCTTCCCGCCCTCGCTGCGCGACTGGCTGATCGAGCGCGGCATCCAGGCCTACCAGAGCTACGCCACCGCCGACCTCGGCCTGATCGCCTACGAGACCTCGGCGCGCGAGGGCCTGGTGATCGACGAAGGCGTGATCGTCGAGATCGTGCGCCCCGGCAGCGGCGAGCCGGTGGCCGATGGCGAAGTCGGCGAAGTCGTCGTCACCACGCTCAACGCCGACCATCCGCTGATCCGCTTCGGCACCGGCGATCTGTCGGCGGTGCTGCCCGGCCGCTGCCCGACCGGGCGCACCAACACCCGCATCCGCGGCTGGCTCGGCCGCGCCGACCAGACGGCCAAGGTGCGCGGCATGTTCGTGCATGCCGGCCAGGTCGCCGAAGTCGTCAAGCGCCACCCCGAGATCGCCCGCGCGCGGCTGGTGGTCGAAGGCGAGATGGCCAACGACCGCATGACGCTGCATGCCGAGCTGGCGCGGGCCGCGCCCGAAGGCCTGGCCGAGCGTGTCGCGCAGAGCCTGCGCGACATCACCAAGCTGCGCGGCGAGATCGCCTGGAAGCAGCCGGGCCAGCTGCCCAACGACGGCAAGGTGATCGAGGACCTGCGCAGCTACAAGTAGCCGGCCGCCGCTGCTTGCCGGCGCCCTTGCCGGCGTGCCGATCGCCGCGCTACGGCACGCCGAATGCCAGCCCCCAGCTGAGGTCGAAGACCGCGCTCGACAAATCGCCGCGCAGCGACTTCACGTACCCGGCGCCCAGCTGCAGGCGGCTGTGGCGGCCGAGGTCGCGCCGGATCCAGCCCATCGGCTGCACCAGCGCGCCGCCATGGCTTGCCACGCCGCCACCCCCACCCGCGCCGATCAGTGCCTCGGCGCCGACGCTCCATTGCGCGGCATCGGCCACTCGCAGGCTCGCGCCCAGGCCCAGTCATGCCCGCCGAGTAGGCGCCCGCACCACCGGCGACCGCGCTGTGCGCCTGCGCGCTGAGGTACAGGTTCTCGCCCAAGGCACGCTGGAACTTCAGCCCCAAGGTGCTCAGGCTGCCCGCGCTGCCATCGTCCCTGCGCGCATGCAGGTACTGCTGCGCGCTGACGGCCCACTGCATGTCGTGCACGACGCTGTCCGAGGTCGTGGCGTCGGCCGCGGCCGCGCCATCGGCGAAGGCCAGACCCAGCGTGAGTTGCGCATAGCGGCTGTTGAAGGCACCGTCGAACGCGCGCGCGCGCCCGGCCTCCAGCCCGAGCGAGAGCTGCGAGCCAGCGGCAGCCACCCCGACCACGGCCGCTTTGGCGATGGGACCGCCGCCGGTCGGAACCGCGCCGCCACCGCCGAGGCCGACCGCCGCACGCAGGCCCAGGCGCAGCGGCCCGTCGCCGACGGGCCAGAGTGCCAGCGCGCCGGCCAGGAATTCGGCGTAGCCATCGGCCTCGCCGGTCGCTGCGCCGGCGGCTTCCAGGGTCGCGGACAGGATGGGACCCAGTTGTCGCTGCAACTGCATGCCGACGGTCCGCACCGGTGTGCCGCGATCGGCGGCCGTGGCGTAGCGGCCGGCGATCAGGCTCACGCGGTCTGCGCCGAGGCCGCCGGCACCGCTGAAGTCGACCTGCTGCCCGCCATGCCCCGGCGCAAGATAGGCGAACGTGTCGTTCACGGCGACCAGCAGGCCGAGTTGCGTGCTGTGGATCGATCCGTTCGGAAAGCGAACCTGCGACGCGCTGATGCCTGCCGACCAGCCGCCGAAGTCACGCAGCAGATCGGCATGCGGGCGCAGCATCAGGCCGCCGCCGACCGGTGCACCGGCGCCGCCGCCACCGCCGACATACAGCCCGGCGCCGAGTTGCCAGCGTGCGGCCGGGCGCCAGCGCCGTTGGCCCTCGACGCCCCAGGTGAAGAGGCCGCCACGATCGCCGCTGCAGGCGCCATAGATCGCCGGGCCCAGCCACCAGCCGGGCGCCAGCTCTGCGATGTAGCTGACGCCGAGCAGGCCGATCGCTTCGCCATCCGCAACCGCAAGCGCTCGATGCCCACCGTCACGTTGGTCGGCAGTCACCTGCACGGCGTTGAATCTTCGGGCGCATCGCCGCCCGCCGCTTGCGCTGCCGCGACCGCGTGGCCGGCCAATGCGCACCGCACACGACGAGGTGCACGATCGATCGTGATGCCGACAACGTGCGCCGCGTCGGCGTGGCCACGGCGACCGCCAACCACGGCTTGCGAAGCCAAGTCGAAGCGGTGACCCACCGCCGGCGCAGCGCAGGCACGCACGCGCCTGCCGCTCAGCGGCGCAACGCGCGCCGCAGCACCGCGGCGCACAGATCGACCGCGGTATTGGCCTCGTCGATCAAGCGCCCCATCGTGATGAAGCCGTGCAACTGGCGCTCGAAGCAGACGTACTGCACGGCGTTGCCCGCCGCCGACAACGCATCGGCGTACTGGCGCCCTTCGTCGCGCAGCGGGTCGAAGCCGGCCGTCAGGACCAGCGCCGGCGGCAGGCCGTGCAGGTCTTCGGCCAGCAGCGGCGAGGCGCGCCAGTCGGCCCACTGCGCCGGGTCGGCGATGTAGTTGGCGCGGTAATACGCGATGCTCTCGTTCGTCAGCAGATAGCCCTGGCCGTTGGCGCGGTGCGATGGCGCGCCGCAGCGCATGTCGGTGGCCGGGTAGATCAGCAACTGGAATGCCGGCAGCGCCTCGCCCGCGTCGCGCAGCAGCAGCGGCAACACCGCGGCGATGTTGCCGCCGGCGCTGTCGCCGCCGAGCGCCAGGCGCGGCCGTCGATGCCCAGCAAGTCCGCCTCGCGCCGGACCCAGCGCACGGCAGCCAGCGCGTCGTCGATCGCGGCCGGGAAACGGTGCTCGGGGCCGAGGCGGTAGTCGACCGAAACCACCGCGATGCCGGCGCCCAGGCACAACTGGCGGCACAGCACGTCGTGCGTGTCGAGGTCGCCGATGGTCCAGCCGCCGCCGTGGAAGTACACCAGCACCGGCGTCGCGTCACCCACCATCCGCGGTCGATACAGGCGCAAGCGCGATCGGGCCGTGCGGCCCGACCACCGTATGCGCCTCGACCTGCCCGACCGCGGGCGCCTCGGGCTGCGTCAACGCGCGCCGCTCGCGGTAGAAGCGGCGCGCGTCGGCCGGGCTCAGCGTGTGCACCGGCGGCACGCCACGCTCGATCATCAGGTCGATCAGCGCGCGGGCCTGCGGGTCGAGCATGGTCGTCACGCCGTATAGGCCGGCGCGGGCTGGGTGAAATAGGCGTGCAGGATCTGATAGACCATCTTGTAGTTCTTCTGCTGAAAGCTGGCGTGCGAGATGCCGTTCAGCACGCGTGAACTGCTTGTCCGGCGACGGCAGGCGCTTGAAGAACTCGATCAGGTCGTCGATGCCGGCGATGCCGTCGAACTGGCCGCGCAGCACGACGGTGGGCACGGTGATCTTCTCGGGGTCGACCACCGGCAGCTTCGAGCACATGTCGATGTAGGTGCCGTTGGGCATCGAGTCGTCCAGCGCCAGGATCGCGTCGGCGAAGGCTTCGACGGTGGCCGCGTCGGCGCAATCGGGGTGGTCGCGGGAAAAGATCGAGCGCACGAAGGCGCGGTCGATCGGGCGCCGCTTGTGGGCCAGGAATTCCGGCAGCTTCTTGCGCCGCTGCTCGAGCGTCGGCGCGCCCGCGCCGGTCCAGACGAAGGCGTCCAGCGCCAGCCGCGCCACGCGCTCGGGATGGCGTTGCGCGAACAGCGCCGCGCGCAGCGCGCCCGACGAGATGCCGTAGGTCAGGAAGCTGGTCACGCCGCGGGTGGCGGCGATGTAGTCGGTGGCGGCCTGCAGGTCATCGGCGCCGTTGGCGATGTCGCAATAGATGTCGCGCCGCTTGTCGCTGCGGCCGTAGCCTTCCATGTCGACGCACCAGCAGACGAAGCCGCGCTCGGCAAACCAGTCCATCACCGACGAATCGGGCCGGCCCGGCACCGTCAGGTCGAAGGTCGGCTGCGAGGCCATCGACGAGCCATGCACGAACAGCACGGCGGGCTTGCCGCCGGGCGCGCCGACGAACTTCTCCCACAGGAACAGGCGCACGTCGCCGTCGGCGGTCTTCTTCGTTGTCCAGTGTTCCTGTCCCGTAATCATGCGGTCCTCTTATGTGTGTCTTGCCAAGCAACCGCCGCGGATCTGGCTTTGCCAGGCCGCCAGCGGTGCCCCCTCGAGGGGGAGCGGCGCAGCCGCTTCGGGGGTGGTCGTCAATCTATCTTTGCGCCGGATTCCTTGACCGAACGGGCCCAGCGGTCGCGCTCCTCGCGGAAATAGGCGTCGAATTCCGCTGGCGTCGAGCCGACGATCTCGACGCCGGCCTCGGTGAAGAAGCCCTTGACCTCGGGCGCGTCGAGCGAGGCCTTCAACTCACGGTACAGGCGATCGACGATCGCCGGCGGCGTGCCCTTGGGCGCCAGCAGGCCCATCCAGACATAGGCCGAGTAACCGGCGAGGCCCGACTCGGCCAGCGTCGGCACGTCGGGCAGTTGCGGCGAGCGGGTGACGCCGCTGGTGGCCAGCGGGCGCAGCTTGCCGGCCTTGATGTGGCCGACCATGCCGGCCGTGCCGGGCATGGCCATCGGCACCGTGCCGCCGAGCAGATCGGTGGTGGCCTGGCCGCTGCCGCGGTACGGCACATGCGTGAGCTTCACGCCGGCCATCGACGCGAACAAGGCCATGAACAGATGCTGGCCGCTGCCGTTGCCCGACGAGGCGTAATTCAATTGCCCCGGCCGCTCCTTGGCATAGGCGATCAGCTCGGCCACGTTCTTCACCGGCAGCGACGGGTGCACGACCAGCACCCCCGGTTCACGGCCGAGCAGCGAGATGCCGACGAAGTCGTCGATCGGGTTGAAGCTGAGCTTGCTGTACAGCGAGGCGCTGATGGCGTTGGTCTGCGAGGCCAGCAGCAGCGTGTAGCCGTCGGGCGCGGACTTGGCCACCATCTCGCTGCCGATCGTCGCGCCGGCACCGGGCTTGTTGTCGATGATGACCTGCTGCTTCAGCCGCTTGCCCAATTCCTGCGCGACGGCGCGCGTCGGCCCATCGACGGCGCCGCCGGGCGAGAACGGCACGATGATCCTGATCGGCCGGTTCGGGTAGTCCTGGGCCTGCGCCGCAAAGGCAAGCAGCAGGCCGGCGCATAGCGCATGAACCAAACGCGCCAAGCGACCGCCGCGGATCCGGCTCTGCCGGTCCGCCAGCGGTGCCCCCTCGAGGGGGAGCGCCGCAGGCGCTTCGGGGGTGGTCACGTCACGCGTCGAGATCGATCTTGCGGTCGCGCGCGATCTTGGTCCAGCGTGCGATGTCGGCGCGGATGAACTGGCCGAACGCGTCGGGCGACATCGGCGAGGGTTCCACCGCCTCGGCCGACAGCCGCTCGCGCAGGTCGGGGCCGGCGAGCACCGTGCCCAATGTGTCGTTGAGCGTCTTCAGCACCGCGGGCGGCAGTCCGGCCGGGCCGACCACGCCGTACCACTGCAGCGCGTCGAAGCCCTTGAACCCGACCTCGACCATGGTCGGCACGTCCTTGAGCAGCGGATGCCGGGCATTGCCGGTGACGGCCAGCGGCCGCACACGGCCCGAGCGGATGTGCGGCAACGCGGCCGCCAGGCCCGGGAACATGGCCTGCGTCTGGCCGCCGAGCAGGTCGTTGAAGGCCGGCGCGATGCCGCGGTACGGGATGTGCACGGCGAACAGATTCGCCGCGTCCTTCAGCAATTCCATCGTCAGGTGCGTCAGCGAGCCCTGCCCGGCCGAGCCGTAGCTGACGCGGCCCGGATTGGCGCGCAGGTAGGCGATGAACTGCGCCATGTCCTGGATCGGCAGGCTGGCGTTGACGACCAGCACGTTGGGCGTGCCGCCGATCATGCCGACCGGCGTGAAGTCCTTGATCGCGTCGTAGGGCAGCTTGCTGCGCGTGGCCGGGCTGGTGCCATGCGTGGCGACATAGCCTTGCAGCAGCGTGTAGCCATCGGGCGCGGCCTTGGCCGTGGTCTGGCAGGCGATCGCGCCGCCGCCGCCGCCGATGTTGTCGACGACGAAGGTCTGGTTCAGCAGCCGGCCCCAGCGTTCGGTCACCGTGCGGCCGACCAGGTCGCTGCCGCCGCCGGCCGCCACCGGCACGATGTAGCGGATCTGCCGGCTCGGGAACGACTGCGCGCGCAGGTGCGTCCAGGCCAGCGCGGCAGGCAAGGCGGCGATCAGGTGACGTCGTTGCATGGGCTTCTCTCCTTCAGTCCTCGAAGCCGGCCGCGTCGCGAAGTGCGCGAGTATCGCCGCCCGTCAGCATGGCGATGAAACGCGCCGCCAGCGCCGGCTCGGCCGCCGTTGCGCTCAGCGCCGCGGTGTAGGTGGTGGCCAGCTCGAAGCGCGCCGGCAGCAGCGCGACCAGCTCGACGCCGGCGGTGTACTTGATCTCGCTGACCTGGGTGCAGCCGATCGACCGCGGCGTGCCGTGCAGCGCCAGTTCGCGCATCGCCGTCGCGCCGTTGGGGAAGGTGCGCAGGCGCGCTTCGAGTTCGGTCGTGGATGCCGAGCTGGCGCAGCACCGCCGCGAAGTGGATGCCGGCGGTGGACCGCAGCGCATCGGGAAAGTAGACCGCATCGGCCGCCAGCAGCGCGGCCTTCAGCGCCTCGGGCGTGCCGACGTCGGGCCGCGGTGCGCCGCTGCGCACGGCGACACCGGTGCGCACGCGGCCGAGCGCGGCACGCGTATCGCCGCGCAGCAGGCCGGCCGCGGCCAGCTCGCCGATCATCTTGTCGGTCGAGGACCATCAGGTCGCAGGCCGCGCCGGCGAGCAGCGCTTCCTTCATCGCGCCGACGGCGCCGAAGCGCGCATCGAGGGCCGCGCCGGCTTCGGCCAGCAGCCGCGGCTCGAGCGCCTTGACCAGGCCTTGCGCGGCACCGGCGCACAGCAAATGCAGGGTAGCCGGCATCAGAGGGTCCTCATCTCAAGGCGCGTCATCGTTCATCGCCGCGACGATGCGCTCGGCGCTGAGCGGCAGGTCGCGCACGCGCACGCCGAGCGCGTCGAACAGCGCGTTGGCGATCGCTGCCGCGGTCGGCCCGAGCGAGGCCTCGCCGGCACCCAGGCTCGGTGCCTGCGAGGCCACGACATGCACGTCGACGGCAGGCACTTCGGAAAAACGCAGGATCGGATAGCTGGCCCAGCTGTTGCTCGTGATGCCAGCGGCATCGAATTGCACGGCCTCCTTCAAGGCCCAACTGGTGGCCTGGATCGCACCGCCCTCGATTTGCGCCACCACCCCGTCGGGGTTGACGGCCTGGCCGACATCGACCGCGATCGTCAGCCGTCGCACCTTCAATGCCGCGCCGGCCTCGACCTCGGCCATCACCGCGCACCAGGCGCCGCTGCCCTTGTAGCGCGCGAAGGCCAGGCCGTGGCCGACGCCGTCGGTGCGCGCGCGCGAGGCCCAGCCGCCGCGCGCGGCCGCCAGCTCGAGCACCGCGAGCGCGCGCGCGTCGTGCGCCAGGTGGCGCAGGCGCCACTGCAGCGGGTCGCTGCCGGTGGCATGCGCGATCTCGTCGACGAAGCTCTCGGCCGCGAACACGTTCGCAAACGCACCGAGCGAGCGCAGCGCCGAGCTGCGCAGCGTGGCGGGTACCTCGATGCCACTGCACCTGCCACGCCGGCAAGGCGTAGCCCGGCACGGCATTGCGCTCGGCGCCGCCGCCGCTGGCCAACGGCATGTTCAGCGGCGGCGGCTCGGCGACGGGCTGTGCCGTCTGCCAACTGCCGAGCAGCGCCGGCGCCGGGTTGCGGCCGGGGCGGCCGCTGTGGCCCGCACTCCAGACCTGGTGCCGCCAGTGCAGCACCTCGCCGCGGGCGTCGAGGTCGGCGGCGAGTTCGACCGCCATCGCGGTACCGAAGGGCGCATGCGACAGCTCGTCGGCGCGGCTCCACAGCACGCGCACGGTGCGGCCCGGCGCCTCGCGCGCCAGCCAGGCGGCGTCGAAGGCCACGTCGTCGGCGCCGTTGTGGCCGTAGCAACCGGCGCCATCGGCGTGTCGCACACGCACCGCGTCGGCGTCGACGCCGAAGGCGAGCGCCAGATCGCGGCGCAGGTTGTAGAGGCCCTGGCTGTGCGTCCAGACCTCGAGGCGGCCGGCGTCCCAGCGCGCCAGCGCACACGAGGGCGCGACCGACGCGTGCGCGATCCAGGGCTTGCTGTAGCGCGCCGTCAGCGTGCGCGCGATGCCGTCGCCGGGGCGCTGGCCATGCTCGGCCACCAGGCTGGTGGTCGCGGGCTGCTGCGTCAGGCCGGCGCGCGCCTGGCTCTCGTCGGGGCCCGGTGGGCCGGGCGTCCAGCGTGCGACCGCGCGCAGGACTTCGATCGCCTTGTCGGCGTCGCGGCTGCGCTCGGCCAGCACGCCGAGCAGTGGCCGTCGCGGTGCACGGCCACGACGCCGGGCAGCGACGACACGCGCGCCAGGTCGACGCCGGCAAGCTGCGCATCGCGCCGCGGCGGGTGCAGCACGCGCCCGTGCAGCAGCCCCGGCGGCGCGAGGTCGTGGATGAAGCTCGGTGCGCCGGCGAACTTGGCGGCCAGGTCGGTGCGCGGCACGGAGCTGCCGACGAGCGGCACGGTGCGCGGCGGCTGCTTGCGCGCTTCGATGCACGCCGCACGCAACGCGCTGCCCCCGTCCTGCACCGACAGGCTGCCCGAGGTCACGCCCTCGTCGGGCCCGAAGGCGGTATCGGCAGCCAGCACCTGCACGCGTTCGATGGCCAGGCCGAGTTCGTCGGCCGCGATCTGCGCCAGCGCCGTGCGGATGCCCTGGCCGAGCTCGACCTTGCCGGTGCGCACCTGCACCGAGCCGTCGGCGGCGAATTCGAGCCTCATGCCAGCGCGCGCGCGGCGCGTTGCACGGCACGCACGATGCGGTTGTGCGCGCCGCAGCGGCACAGATGACCATCGAGCGCGCGGCGCACCTCGGCATCGGTCGGCGACGGCGTGTGGCGCAGCAGCGCGGCCGCAGCGATCAGCATGCCCGAGCTGCAATAGGCGCACTGCGCCGCCTGCTCGGCGACGAAGGCCTCGGCCAGGCGCCGATCGAGGCCTTCGACCGTGGTGACCTCATGGCCCTCGACCGCCGCCAGCGGCGTGTTGCACGCCGCCGTCGAGCGGCCGTCGACCAGCACCTGGCAGGCGCCGCACTCGCCGGCGCCGCAACCGAAGCGCGTGCCCTTCAGCTGCAGTTCGTCGCGCAGCACGTCGAGCAGCGGCGTGTTCGGGTCGGTGTCGAGCGTGTGGCGGCGGCCGTTGACGCTGAAGGCGACCGCCGTCACTCGGCCTTGGCTCCCGAGAACTTGACGATGCCCGCCCACTTGGTGATGTCGTCGTTGACGTAGCGGGTGAACTCGTCGACGCCCATCGTCATCGCCGTCGTGCCCTGTGCCGTCCAGGCGCGGCGCACCTCGGGGTTGGACGTGATCTTGCCGATCTCGGCGTTGAGCTTGGCAATGATGGCCGGCGGCGTGCCCTTGGGCGCCATCAGCCCGAGCCAGATCGTCGCTTCGTAGCCGGGCACGCCGGCCTCGGCCACGGTCGGCACGTCGGGCAGGTTGGCCGAGCGCGTGCGGCCGGTGGTGGCCAGCGCCTTGACCTTGCCGCCCTTGATGTGCTCGGTCATGGTCGGGATGGCGTCGAACATCATCTCGATCTGGCCGCCGAGCACGTCGCTGCGCGCGCCGGCGCTGCCGCGGTACGGGATGTGCACGATCGAGATGCCGGCCATGGCCTTGAACAACTCGCCGGCCATGTGGTACGGCGTGCCCGGGCCCGACGACGCGTACGACATGCCGCCCGGCTTGGCCTTGGCGGCCTTGATCAGCTCGGGCAAGGTGTTCTGCGGCAACGCGGCCTTGGCCACCAGCACCAGGTCGGAGTAGTTGATCGGCGCGATCGGCGCGAAGTCGCGCATCAGCACGAACGGCTTGTTCGGGATCAGCGACTCGTTGACGGTGTGCGTGTTCGACATCAGCAGCAGCGTGTAGCCGTCGGGTGCGGCCTTGGCCACCGCATCGGTGCCGATCACCGAGCCGGCGCCGGGGCGGTTGTCGATGACGAAGGTCTGGCCCAGCGTCTCCTGCAGTCGCTGCGCCAGGAAGCGGCCGAAGACATCGGCCGAACCGCCGGGGGCGAAGGGCACGATGATGCGCACCTGCCTGCTCGGGTAGTCCTGTGCCAATGCCGGGCCGGCGGCCAGCGCGATCATCAGTGCGGCAAGAATCTTCATCTGCGTTGACCTCGACGGTAGGATGCAGCGATGTTAGCGACGGCCGGCGATACTGGCCGCCCATTTGAGGAGACGTCTGTGCGCATCGCGACCTTCCGCCACCAGGGAAAACGCCAAGTCGGCCAGCTCTCGGCCGACGGCAAGCACGTGACGGTGCTGGCGGTCGACGGCACGCATGGCGCGCAGGCATTGATCGAGCTCGCGGCGGCAGGCCGTGCGCTGCCGGCGCCAGCCGGCCCGGCCATCGCATTGACCGCGGTCAACCTCGAAGCGCCGTTGCCGCGGCCGCGCCGCAACCTGTGGTGCGTCGGCCGCAACTACCACGCGCATGCCAAGGAATTGCGCGAGACGGTGTTCAAGGACAACGCCGACGACCCGAAGGCCTGGCCGATCGTCTTCACCAAGGTGCCCGAGAGCGTGACCGGGCCGGGGGCGGACGTGCGCCTGCCCGGCGCCGCGGTGTCGTCGCAGATCGACTACGAGGCCGAGCTGACGGTGATCATCGGCCAGGGCGGGCGCAACATCGCGCGCGCCGACGCGATGAAGCATGTCTTCGGCTACACCATCATCAACGACGTGACCGCGCGCGACGTGCAGATGCGCCACCAGCAATGGGATCTGGGCAAGAGCTTCGACAGCTTCTGCCCGATGGGGCCGTGGCTCGTCACCGCCGACGAACTCGACGGCAGCGACACGCGCGTGCGCTGCTGGGTCAACGACGAATTGCGCCAGGACGCGCGCACCAGCGACCTGATCTTCGACATCCCGACGCTGATCGAGACCTGCTCGCGCGGCATCACGCTGCTGCCCGGCGACGTCATCGCCACCGGCACCGCCGCCGGCGTGGGCATGGGCATGAAGCCGCCGCGCTGGCTGCAGCACGGCGACGTGGTGCGGATCGAGATCGACGGCATCGGCACTTTGCAAAACCGCTTCGTCCTGGAGGGCGCATGAACCGACTGCACACCACCCTGGCTGCCGCGCTGCTGGCGCTGGCCACCGCCGCCGGCGCGCAGGCGCCCTGGCCCGACAAGCCGATCACGATGATCGTGCCCTTCCCGCCCGGCGGCGTGGCCGACACCGTGGCGCGGCCGGTGGCCGAGGCGCTGGCGCGCGAGCTGAAGCAGACGGTGGTGGTCGAGAACAAGGCCGGCGCCGGCGGCGCGCTCGGCATCGGCATGGCGGCGCGCGCACCGGCCGACGGCTACACGGTGCTGCTGTCGCTGTCGTCGATCTCGATCCTGCCCGAGGCCGACATCCTGCTCGGCCGCAAGCCGACCTTCACGCTGGCCAACTTCACGCCGATCGCGCGCTTCACCGCCGACCCGACGGCGCTGGTGGTGCGCGCCGACGCGCCGTGGAAGAACCTGGCCGAGTTCATCGCCGACATGAAGGCCAAGCCGGCCCAGTACAACTACGGCAGCTCGGGCAACTACGGCACCATGCATGTGCCGATGGAGATGCTCAAGGCCGACGCCGGTTTTCACATGGTCCACATCCCCTACACCGGCGCCGGGCCGGCGATCCTGGCGCTGCTCAGCGGCCAGGTCGACGCGCTGGCCACCGGCCCTTCGAGCGTGGCGCAGCAGATCAAGGCCGGCAAGCTGCGCGCATTGGCGCATTGGGGCGACAAGCCGCTGGCCTCGATGCCCGAGGTGCCCAGCCTGACGCAGTCCGGCCACCCGGTGCGGTTCGCGCAATGGTCGGCGCTGTTCGTGCCCGCCGGCACGCCCGACGCGATCGTGCAACGGCTGCGCGCGGCGGCGAAGAAAGCCGCCACCGACCCGGCCGTGGTGCAGACCATCAACCGCGCCGGCAGCCCGATCGAGTACCTCGACGCGCCCGAGTTCCAGACCTACTGGGACGCCGACGCCAAGCTGATGACGGCCGCGGTGCGCAAGATCGGCAAGGTCGAGTAGCCGGCCTTGGCGCTGCGCGGTTGACGGTGTGGCGCCCGAACCCCGACAACGACTGGGCGCCCGAAGTCGGAGTCGGTCCGTCGACCCGGCAAGCCAACGCTTAGATCAGGTTGCCGGCAACCGGTCCATCGCAGGCAGCCACTGTCGACCATCAGCGGCTCTTGGACGGCCCGGGCCGTGCGGCGGGCCGGACTGTCGCTCGCTATGGGCCATTGCGCCCCCGTCGTTGTGCTCGCCAATGTCCCGGCGTAGTGCCACTCCAGCGACGGAATGCTCGCGTGAGGGTGCTCGCGTCGACGTAGTCCAGTAGCTCGGCTATGTGCGCCACATCCATGGCCGAGGTCTCCAGCATCTGCCCGGCGACCTCGAATCGCAACTCGTCGAGCAGGCCCCGAAAGCTCAGGCCGCACTCGGTGAGGCGCCGATTCAGCGTTCGGCGGTTGACCCCAAACAGCGCGGCAATCTTGTCGGCCCTCGCATGTCCGGTCAGCAGCACCGTGCGCAACACCCCTCGGACCTGTTCGGGGAAATCGTCATGGAATTCGGCCTCCAGCTCGTCGACCCGCTTTGCCAGGACGCGCTTTAGTTCGTGATCGGAGTTGGCCAATGGGTGTTGCAACCAGTCGGAATGAAACACCACAGCATTGGCATCGGCATCGAAGCTCAGCGGTGCGCGGAAGAACTGACGGTAGGGCCCGGCGTCCGGGGGGGCGCGATGCATGAAACAGACTTCGACGGGCTTCCAACGGGGCCCACACAGAGTCCGCACCGCGTTGAACATCATCGCGACCGCGGCGTCCCCGATCTGATTGCTGGCGACGACGTTGGCATGCGTGATCGCATAACTGAGCCTTGCCAAATCACCAAAGACCGACAGCTCGATTGCCGCGCCGCGCGCATGCAGTCGAAGGTGTTTCGACAGGTTGCGCAAGGCGGCGCCTACGTCGGGCGAGTTCTTCGACAGAAGGCCCACGATCCCCAACGATTCAAGCCCGCCATGCTGTCCGACCAGGAGGCCGAAATGAGCGCAGCCAGTCCTGCTTGCACAGTGGAGGAGCAGGCGTGCGCGCTTGGAGTACGGGATCAGGTTGTCAGGGTCGTCGAACAGGTGGATGTCAAGGCCCACCTCGGCCAGCACCGTAGCCGGTTCCGCACCAAGTTGCCTCAGCACATCCGGGATTGCAAACGCACCGCCTACGCGAACGGTCGGCTCCGATAGTCGGTCGCGACGCGATGGCTTCTTCAAGGTGGTCTTCAAGGTGGGCCAGTGCCGCCGTTTGACGAGGATCAATGCAGTGTAGCGACGGCACGAGCCGTGTCCCGAAGTGCCAATCGCTTGTCCCGAAATGCCCAGTGATTCGAGCGAAGCGCAATTAGTCTTCGCACACCGCATGCGGGGTAAGAACACTGGATCAGACCTAAGGAACTCCAATGAGCGAAATGTCAGAGGCCGGCATCAGTCGGCGCGAAGCACTCCTTGCCGGCGGGAAGATCGCTGCCGGCGCGGCGCTTGCAACTGTGGGGGCCATTGGCGCCGCTCAGACCGTCGAGAAGGCGCCGACGACGTACAAGAAGGGGCAGACCGTGCCCTTGAATTGGAAGGAGGTGTACTTCACCAACTGCCCGATGGTGTCGGCCAACAACATCGACCAGGAACTGGGCTGGTGCAAGACGGACTTCAAGGCGATCGGCGTCGACTACTCGTATCTTCCGCAGCCGCCGCGAGAACGACTGGTATCCGCACTACATCCACAACCTCGACAACCTGATCCGCTTCGGCGGCCTCTATCCGCCGATCCACGTGCAGGCCGACATCCGCCGGACGCGGCTGCTGGGGTGCGACGCTGGGTCTACGAGGGCGGCTGCATGGTGGTGCGGGCCGGGGATCCGATCTACCGGATGAAGGACCTGAAGGGCAAGAAGATCGGCCTGTCGAAGAGCCTGAACACGATCAAGAACGACTGGTGGCGCATCCAGGAGCACATGGGCATCGAGAGCATGCTCATGCTGAACGACATGACCATGGAGGACGTGCAGATCGTCGAGTTCCCGTACGCGGACGACTGGTACGACGACCCGAAGATGCTGGAGCCGCTGATCAACCCGACCGACCTCTGGGCCACGCGTGACCACAAGCACGACCTGGCCTTCCGTCCGCTGGAGACGGCGCTGCTGAGCGGCAAGGTCGACGCGATCTACACCCAGAGCAAGGTCTTCCAGCATCTCCAGGAGGACACCGGCAAGATCAAGGCGATCGAGGACCTGTCCCGCTATCCGGACTGGACGCTGCAGGTCGCCAACACGCCGGCGGTCATCACCTGCACCGACGTGATGGCCGAGCGAGCACCCGGAACTCGTCGTCACCTACATGAAGGCGATGATCAAGGTCGGGCGCTGGGCCAACGAGCACAAGCGGGCCGCGGCGGTGATCCTCGACCGGCAGACCTTCTACCGCGACGCCGAGGACACCTACCAGGGCATCAAGGACGTCGACATGGTGCCCAACCTGTCGCCGCAGAACCTGGCCTGCGTCGAGATCGGCAAGAACTTCATGCTCAGGCACGGCTACATCAAGAACGACTTCGACGTGCAGAAGTGGGCCGCGCCGGAGTTCCTCGAGCAGGCGGCGAAGGAGTTGATCGAGGAGCAGTGGAAGAAGAAGTCCGGCGAGAAGCTGCCCGAGGGACCCAGTTGCGGCTCGGATAGGCGCAGGCATCCGCGTGCGGCAGGCCGGCTCAGGCGATGTTGCGAGGAGCCGGCTCGCCACGCCCTGCTGACGAACTCAACTCGAAAGTCGACCATGATTACCGTTCGACAACTGGCGATAGCGGCAGTCTCTGCTGCGACTCGGTTTCCCGGCCCTTGCGCAAGTCCAGGCCGTGGCGCCGGACACGTCAAAGGCTGCTTCCGCGACAGCCGGGGAAGCTACGCGGATGGCGAGGCTTGGCTACCGAGCGCCGTTGAACGTCGCGGAGCCTGACCAGCTCGTGCTCGTCGAGTACGTCTCCGGCGGGCGCGTGGCGATCATCACCCTCAACCGGCCGCACGCCGACAACGCGATCACGACGGAACTGGCGGCACAGCTCATCGAGGTCCTCGAGACGATCGCGGCCCGCGCCTCCGTGCGCGTCGCCATCCTCACCGGAGCCGGTGACCGCGCCTTCTCGGTCGGCGGCGACCTGTACCAGCGCAAGGAGATGACGAAGGAGCAGTGGCTGCGCCAGCGCCAGGTCTTCGATCGCGTTCTCTACACGCTGCGCCAGCTGCGCAGGCCGATCATCGCCGCCGTCCACGGGATGGCCTACGGCGGCGGCTGCGAGATGGCCATCAGCACGGACTTCATCATCGCGTCCGACGACGCCGTGTTCGGCCAGCCCGAGGCGATGGTCGGTCTGTCCGCCGGCGGCGGCTCGCCGGTCTTCCTGCCCCGCCTCCTCCCGCCGGGCAAGGCCATGCAGATGCTGATGACCGGCGAGCCGATCACCGCGCAGGAGGCATACCGGCTCGGCATGGTCAACGAGGTCCATCCGCGCGCCGAGCTCATGGACGCGGTGCTGCGCATCGCGGAGCAGATCGCGAGCAACTCGCCGACGGCGGTACAGGCGGTCAAGCGGGCGGTCAGTTGGGACAGGGCGAGCCCGTCGAGCAGGCCGTCGCGATCATGATGGAGGAGCACTGGCGCTCGGTGGTCCATCCCGACCGCATCGAGGGCATCCGCGCCTTTCACCGAGGGACGGGAGCCGACTTTTCCGGATCCGGATTTCTGATTTGCCGACCGACTCGTTTGACAAAGGACAGTCCGAAATGAATATGAATACTTGCCGTGAACTGCTTCGAGGGTTCACGCGGTGTATCCCAGCCACCGTCATCGCCGCCGCACTCATGGGTGCAGGCAGCATGTCGATGGCCGCGGATTCGACGCCCCAAGGATCGAAGCCTGCAGTCTCTGCCGCGCAGTTGCCAAAGGGCAAACAAACCGCGCTCGGCCTCTATGTGACTGCGACGCAAGCCTACGACATGTGGAAGGCTGCGCCTGACAAGGTGAAGGTCATCGACGTGCGAACGCCCGAGGAATATGCCTTCGTCGGCCACGCCGAGATGGCGTGGAACATCCCATACGCCTTCGTGACTTATCAGCGAAAGGACGGGAAGACGGAATATGGTCCGAAACTCAATCCGACGTTTGTCGCCGAGGTGAAGAAGCTCGCCAAGTCGGGTGACACCCTGCTGCTGATGTGCCGCTCCGGTGATCGCTCAGCCAAGGCTGTCGACTTGCTCGCGGCGGCCGGCATCAAGGACGCTTACAGCGTCATTGATGGCGTGGAGGGCGACAAGGTGACCGACCCCGATAGCGTCTTTGTCGGGAAGCGGATGAAGAACGGCTGGAAGAATTCGGCCCCCTGGGTCTACACGATCGATCCAGAGAAGCTCATCCTTGAAGAGGGAACCCGCAAGTAGTCCGTGCCCGGCTATTCGCCGAAGAATTGCAGTGCTGGCGCTGAGGGCATGCATAGGCAATTTGCCTGCATCGTGCTCACGTGGCCTTTGCGCCAAGTGGCGCGGCAGGCCCGCTGGCCATCGGCCGCGCGACCTGGGGGATCGCAAAGGGTCGCGTTGACTGACAAGGCCCCCGCCTCCCGCTCACTGCGCGAACCGCAGCACCAGGCTCGCCGCCGCCAGCGTCTTGCCGTTGAGTGCCTCGAGCAACTGCGCCTTGGTCAGGCCGGGGGCAAGGGCAGCCGGCTCGAGTGAGGTGGCGATCAGCGTGTAGACGAAGTGCTGCGGCGCGTTGCCGCGTGGCGGGCAGGGGCCGAGGAAGGCTTGGGCCCCCAGGGTGTTCTTGCCGAACACGAACTTGGTGGACGGCGCCGACGCTTCGCCTTCGGCGAACCCGCCGAGCTCCGGCGCGATGCCGTAGGCCACCCAGTGGTTCACGCCAAGGCCGGCACGACCGGCCTGGTCGTCGACCAAGATGGCCAGGCTGCGCGTGCCCGC
>CAVVVW010000030.1:0-49395 GCA_963751775.1 uncultured beta proteobacterium | reverse complement strand
CTGCAGCGCAGCAGCGCCACGATTCGCTGCTGTGCGTCGGCCTGGACCCCGAACCCGAGCGGTTCCCAGCGCCCTGGCGTGGCAACGCGGCACGCATCTTCGATTTTTGCGCGCGCGCATCGTCGACGCCACCAAGGACCTGGTCTGCGCCTACAAGCCGCAGATCGCCTACTTCGCCGCGCATCGCGCCGAGGACCAGCTCGAACAGTTGATGGCCTACATCCGTCGCGTTGCGCCCGGGGTGCCGGTGATCCTCGACGCCAAGCGTGGCGATATCGGCAGCACCGCTGCGCAATACGCGCGCGAAGCCTTCGTGCGCTACCAGGCCGATGCAGTCACCTTGTCGCCCTTCATGGGCTTCGATTCGATCGAACCCTACCTGGCCTACGATGGCCGCGGCCTGATCCTGCTGTGCCGCACGTCCAACGCCGGTGGCAGCGATCTGCAGGCGCAAACATTGGCCTCGGGCGAAAGGCTTGTACGAGTACATCGCCAAGCTCGCCGCCGGCCCCTGGAACAGCAGCGGCCGCCTCGGGCTGGTGGTCGGTGCCACCTTCCCGGCCGAGTTGGCGCGGGTGCGCGAATTCGCGCCCAGCCTGCTGTTGCTGATCCCGGGCATCGGCGCGCAGGGCGGCGATGCGCGCGCGACTGTCGCCGCGGCCTGGCGGCCCGACGCACCGATCGTCGTCAACTCCTCGCGCGCGGTGCTCTACGCAGGCAGCGGTGATGGCTTCGCAACGGCAGCGCGCGACGCGGCACGCGCCACGCGCGATGTGCTCGCAGCGGCAATGCGCGACGCCGATCCGCAACGCGCGCCGAAATGATCGAAGCCGAGACCACGACGCCCGATACGCCGACGGCGAGGGCCGGGGCAGAGGCGCGGCAGTTGCGTCGCTTCCTGTTCCTGGGCTTGGCCTGCGCGTCTGCCCTGGCGGTGACCTACCTGGGGCTGGCCCTGTTCAGCGCCGGGAGCGCGGGGCGCGCCGGCCTGGCGGCAGCCGTTTGTGCCCTGTTGGCCGCGGTCTATGGCTGGTTGGCGATGGCGCGGCAGCGCATTGCGCTGGTGCCCGCCGTCGTCTGGGCGGTGGCCTCGACGATGCTGGCCGCCGACACGGTGGCCATGGTCGGCGGCGACGGCGTTCGCTCGCTGGGCCTGGCCTTCGTGCCGCTGCTGGTCTGCGCCGCGATCGCTGCCGTCGGTGCGCGTCGACTGCTGCTGTTGCCGGCCGTGCACGGCCTGACGTTGCTGGCGCTTGCGTTGGCGGAAGCGATGCGGCGTTCGGCGCGCCGAGTGCTGCCACGCTGATGGCGCTGGCCATGCAGGCGGCGCTGACGATCGCCGGCGTGGTCATCGGCTTGCTGCTGCGCCACGCGATCGAGCGCTCGATGGCGCGGGCCGCGGCGCGCGAGCAGCGCTTTGCCGGCCTGCTGGCGGTGGCAGCCGACTGGTACTGGGAGATGGACGCGCAGTTTCGCTTCACCCATGTGTCCGAACAGGCCGACGGCGGCTCGGGTGTTTCGTCTGCGCGCCGGCTCGGCAGGGCGCCGTGGGAGATCAACGGCTTTGGCCTCGATGCAGCGGCGATGGATGCGCACCGCGCCGACCTGCGAATCGCACCAGCCGTTTGCCGACCTGCTGCTGCAGCGGAGGACAGCCGACGGCCAGGCGCATTGGTATTCGGTCAGTGGCCGACCACGCCTGGACGAGCGCGGCAGCTTTCTCGGCTATTGGGGCGTCGGTCGCGACGTCACGGCCATCAAGCAGGCCGAGCTGGCCGGCATCGCCACCGAGGCGCGGTACCGCGAACTGTTCGCGCGCTCGCCTTCACCATTGGTGCTGCACCGCGACACCCGCGTGCTCGACGCCAATGCCGCCGCACAGGCGCTGTTCGGCGTTGCCGATGCGGCAAGCCTGATCGGCCGCAGCCTGCTCGATTTCTACGACGAGGAAGACGGATCGCGCCGGTTCGCCAGCGAGCGGGCGCAGGCCCTGAACGCGTTGCCGGTGGGCGAAGCGACGCCGGCGCATCAGTTCGTGTTGCACGCTCCACACGGGCGCCGCGTGGTGGCCACGGTGACGAGTGTCAAGGTCGAGGCCCGCGGCGGCCCGGCCATCCTGTCGATCTACCACGATGACACCGAGCGCCTGCGCGCGGAGGCGGCGCGTGTGCGGTCCGAGGCGCTGATGACGCACATGGTCGCGACCAGCCCCGACTTGATCACGCTGACCGAGCTGGCCACCGGGCGCTACGTGATGGTCAACGATGCGTTCACGCGCATCACCGGCTGGAGCCGAGACGAGGTCATCGGCAGGACGGCATTGGACGTCGGCGTCTGGGCTGGTGCCGAGGCCCGTGAGCACTTCGTGCGCGAGGTTCGAGAGCACGGCGAGCTGCGTGACCGCATGGTCGAAATGCTGGACCGCGAGGGCCGCACCATGCTGCTGCTGTTGTCGGCGGCGCACTTCACGCTCGACGGCCGCGACTACCTCGTGCTCAATGGCCGCGATGTGACCAGCGTCGAGCGCGAGCGGCTCGAACGCGAAGCGATCCTGGAAAACGCCTCGATCGGCATTGCCACGACGCGCGAGCGGATCTTCCAGCTCGCCAATCCGAAGTTCGAGCAGATGTTCGGCTATGCGACCGGGGCACTGCTGGGCCAGCCGGGCGCCGTCGTCTGGCCCGACCCAACGGCCTACGAGGCGCTGGGTCGCGAGATCGGTCCGGCGTTGGCACGCGGCGAGCCCGTGGACATCGAACGGGTGATGAAACGCCGCGACGGCAGCACCTTCCTGTGCCGCCTGCTGGCGCGTGCCGTCGACCCGTCGCACCCGAGCAAGGGCGCGACGATATGGATTGCCGAAGACGTGACCGAGCGCCACGCCGTCAGGCAGGCGCTGGCGCGCGCGCGCGACGACGCCGAGGCCGCCAACCGCGCCAAGAGCGCCTTCCTGGCCAATACCAGCCATGAAATCCGTACGCCGTTGAACGGGCTGGTCGGTCTGGCCCGGCTGGCGCGCCAGCCCGGGATCGACGCGGCGCGACGCGAGCACTATCTGCAGCAGATCGACGACAGCGCGCAGGCCTTGTCGGGCGTGATCGGCGACATCCTCGACCTGTCCAAGATCGAAGCCGGGAAGTTGCGCCTGGAGGCGATCGATTTCGACCTGCACGCGCTGCTCGAATCGATCGAGCATGGCTACGCCGCGTTGGCGGAGGCGCGCGCCTTGAGCCTGTCGATGGTGGTGCAAGACGGCGTTCCGCGGCGCGTGCGCGGTGATCCGGCGCGGCTGCGCCAGGTGCTGTCCAACTTCCTCAGCAACGCGCTCAAGTTCACCGAGCAGGGCCGCGTGCGGATCGAGGTGCGGCCGCTGGACGCGACGCGGCTGCGCTTCGAAGTCAGCGACAACGGTCCGGGCATCGAACCGGCGATGCAGGCGCAGCTGTTCACGCCGTTCACGCAGGCCGATGCGTCGACCACCCGCCGCTTCGGCGGCACCGGCCTGGGCTTGTCGATTTGCCGCGAGCTGGCCGAGTTGATGGGTGGCGCGGTCGGCGTCGACAGCGATCCCGGGCAAGGCAGCCGGTTCTGGGCCGAAATCCCGCTGCCGGCCAGCGAGGAGGCCAGCCCCGACTCCGCCTTTGCGGCCATGCCCCGCCAGGCGAGCCCGCTGGCCGGCCTGCGCGTACTGATCGCCGAAGACAACCCGGTCAACATGCTGATCGCGGTGGCGCTGCTCGAGCAGTGGGGTGTGCAGGCGGCGCAGGTCGGCAATGGCGCGCAGGCGGTGAGCCTGGCCAATGCCCAGGCCGACGCCGGCACGCCGTTCGATCTGGTGCTGATGGACGTACAGATGCCGGTCATGGGCGGGAACGAGGCCGCGCGCGCGCTGCGCCGGCGCCATGCTGCAGAGACGCTGCCGATCATCGCCCTGACGGCCGCGGCGCTGGCCTCCGAGCGTGATGAAGCGCTGGCCAGCGGCATGAACGACTTCCTGACCAAGCCGATCGATGCACAGCGGCTGCACGACACGCTGCTGCAATGGCAGCGGGCGAAATGACGGCTTCGGCGCCGCGGCGATGCGATTTCAAGTGCTGCCGCGGCCCAGCAGCGTCCACGGCAGGCGCTCGTCGGCGGCGCTGAGTCCGCTTTGCAGGGCCAACAGCAGCGCGCGCGCCGCCGCTTGGCCGATCTCGAAACGCGGCGTGCGCACGGTCGACAGCGGCGGGTCGAGCTGGCGGCCGAGGCTGAAGTCGCCGAAGCCCAGCAACGCCAGCTCGCGCGGCACGTCCACGCCGCGCGCCCGGGCCTCGAACAGCGCGCCGCAGGCCAGGTGGTCGTTGGCGAAGGCCGCGGCGCGCACGCGCGGTCGTCCGTTCGCGTGCAACAGCGCCGTCAGCGCGCCGCGGCCGGCCTCGATCGCCTCGCTGGCCGGTGCCGTCACGCGTCGCGCCGGCACGCGCAGTCGTTTGGCCGCAGCCAGGAAGCCGTCGCCGCGCTCGCGGGCCCGAAAGTCCTCGGCCACGCCGCTGTCGACATAGGCCAGCGAGCGGTGGCCGCGCTCGATCAGGTGCTCGGCCATCGCGCGGCCGACCTGTTCGTGGTCGAAACCGATCTGCGTGAAGCTCTCGGCGCCCGGCTCGGGGTGGTGGTCCCAGATCTCGATCACCGGCGTGCCGCGCGCACGGGCCTGGTGCAGCAGCGCCAGAGCACCCGCGGTGTGGCGCCGCCCGGTGACCACCAATGCGCTCGGAAACCAGCCCAGCAGCGCGCGCAATTGCGCCTCCTCGCGCTCGACGGAGTAGCCGGTCGCAGCCAGCAGCAGCTCGAAGCCCGAACCCTGCAGTGCATCGGCCAGGCCCTGCACGGTTTCGGCGAATATCGAATTGGCGATGCTCGGGATCAGCGCCGCGACCATGCGTGCGCTGCCGGTGGCCGCACTGGCGAGCACGCCGGCCTGCTTGTTCGGTACGTAGCCGGTCTGACGCAGTGCGGCGGCAACGGCGATCGCGGTCGCGGGCGCGACGCGGTGGGGTTCGCGCAAGTAGCGTGAGACGGTGATCGCGGTCACGCCCGCTGCCGCCGCCACGTCGGCCAGCGTGGTGCGGCCGTGGCCACGCCGGGGCTGGCGTGGTGGCAGGTGGGCCGGCGGCGGGTTCGAGGTACGCATTCGGGTTTGCGCGGATGGTGCGCAATGCGGCACAGGCCTTAATGTTAGCGGTAACACAAGCGACCGCGATCCTCGAAATCCCTCCCCCGCGAACTCGATGGCCCAGAAGAAGACACTCGCCGATCTGCGCAGCCGCCGCTGGTATGCCGCCAGCGACATGCGTGCGTTCGCGCACCGGCAGCGCGTGCAGCAAATGGGCCTGCGCCGCGAAGACGTGCTCGAGCGGCCGTGCATCGCCGTCATCAACACGTGGAGCGACTTGTCGCCCTGCCACGCGCACCTGCGCGAGCGCGCCGAAGCCGTCAAGCGCGGCATCCTGATGGCCGGTGGCATGCCGTTCGAGCTGCCGGCGATGAGCCTGGGCGAAGTGATGGTCAAGCCGACCACCATGCTGTACCGCAATTTCCTGGCGATGGAGGTCGAGGAGACGCTGCGCTCGCTGCCGATCGACGGCGTGGTGCTGCTGGCGGGCTGCGACAAGACCACGCCGGGCACGGTGATGGGTGCGATCAGCATGGGGCTGCCGACGATCTTCTGCGCGGCCGGGCCGATGCTCAACGACCGCTACCTCAAGCCCGGTGAGCCCGAACGCAAGGTCGGCGCCGGTACCCACACGCGAATGTTCTGGGACGAGTACCAGGCCGGGCAGGTCAGCGCCGCCGAGTGGATCAAGCTCGAGGCGCACATGACACGCAGCCCCGGTACCTGCAACACGATGGGCACCGCGAGCACGATGACGTCCATCGTCGAGGCACTCGGCCTGGCCTTGCCGGCGTCGACGTCGATCCCGGCGATGGACGCCGGCCACACGCGCATGGCCACGACCTGCGGCGAGCGCATCGTCGGCATGGTCTGGGAAGACCTGACGCCGCAGGCCATCCTGACCCGCGGCGCGTTCCTGAACGCGGCCGCCGTGCAGATGGCGCTCGGCGGCTCGACCAACGCCGCGGTGCACATCGTGGCCATGGCGCGCCGGGCTGGCGTCGTACTCACGCTCGACGATCTGGATGCCGTCGCGCGCAAGGTGCCCGTGCTGGCCAACCTGTTTCCCAGCGGCGACCGCTTGATGGAGGACTTTCATTACGCCGGCGGCGTGCCGGCGCTGATGACGCGCATCGCCGCGCACCTGTCGCTGGCCGAGCGCAACGTCAACGGCCGCACGCTGGGTCAGAACCTCGAAGGCGTGCAGGTGCTCGACGACGAGGTCATCCGCCCGCTGCACAGACCGGTCAGCGCCAATGGCGCACTGGCGGTGCTGCGCGGCAACCTGGCACCCGAAGGTGCGGTCATGAAGGCCAGCGCCGCCAGCGCCAAGTTCTTCAAGCACCGCGGCACGGCGCTGGTGTTCGACAACCCGGCCCAGATGAACAAGGCCTGCGCCGACCCGGGTCTCGAATGCGACGAGAACACGGTGCTGGTGCTGCGCAACGCCGGCCCGGTCGGCGCCCCGGGCATGCCCGAATGGGGCGGCCTGCCGATCCCGAAGAAACTGCTGGCGCTCGGCGTGCGCGACATGGTGCGCATCTCCGACGCGCGCATGAGCGGCACCCACTACGGCACCTGCATCCTCCACGTCAGCCCCGAGAGCGCGGTGGGTGGGCCGCTGGCCCTGGTCCGCAGCGGCGACCGGATCGAGATCGACATCCAGGCGCGGCGCCTGCACCTGGACGTGGCCGACGACGAACTCGCGCGCCGCCGCCTGGCCTGGGCGCCGCCGCCCGCACCCGACTCGCGCGGCTACGCGCGGCTGTACCGCGAACACGTGACGCAGGCCCACGAAGGCTGCGACTTCGACTTCCTGCAGGGTGCCGCGCCGACGCCCGAGCCGGTCATCTATTGAATCGAGGAGCCCTGGCATGAACCCTTTGCGCCAACTGCTGCTTTCCGCCGGCTCGCACGCGCCGCTCGGCACCTGGGTCATGTCGGCCAGCCCGATCGTGGTCGAGGCCGTCGGCCACGCGGGCTTCGACTGGGGCGTGCTCGACATGGAGCACACGCCGCTCGACCTGATGGGCCTGGTGCACATGCTGCAGGCGGTGGGCAACACCAAGATGGTGCCGGTCGTGCGCGTGCCGTGGAACGACACCGTCACCGTCAAGCGCGTGCTCGACGCCGGCGCGCACACGCTGCTGTTCCCCTTCGTGCAGAACGCCGACGAGGCGCGCCGCGCGGTCGCCGCCACCCGCTACCCGCCCGACGGCGTGCGCGGCATGGCCGGCATGAGCCGCGGTTCGAAGTTCGGCACCGTGCCCGATTACTTCAAGACCGCGAACAAGAACATGGGCGTGATCCTGCAACTCGAAACGCCGGAGGCGGTGGCCAACCTCGAGGCGATCGCCGCGGTGCCCGGCGTCGACGCGCTCTTCCTCGGCCCGGCGGATTTGTCGGGCAGCATGGGGCTCGTCGGCCAACTCACGCACCCGGCCGTGATGTCCTTGATGGCCGACGCCGCCCGGCGCTGCAAGGTGCTGGGCATGCCGGTGGGCACCGTCGGCGGCACCCCGGAAGTGGTGGTGCAGTACCGCGCCGCCGGCTACACCTTCGTCGCCATCGCGTCGGACCTCGGCCTGTTGATGCGCGGCGCGCAGGCCGCCGTCAAGGCGCTGACCTCGCCCGATGGCCAGACCCATGTGCACACCCTGGCCGGTGGCACGCAAACCCAGCCCGCAGGTTACTGATGGCCGCCGTCGACCTCAAGGGCGTTGTCAAGAGCTATGACGGCAAGCTCACCGTCATCCATGGCATCGACCTGCAAATCAAGCACGGCGAGTTCGTCGTCTTCGTCGGGCCATCGGGCTGCGGCAAGAGCACGCTGCTGCGCATGATCGCCGGGCTGGAGACGATCAGCGGCGGCGAGGTCTGCATCGATGGCAAGGTCGTCAACGATCTGCCGCCGCGTGCGCGCGACATCGCCATGGTGTTCCAGGACTACGCCCTGTACCCGCACAAGAACCTGTACGACAACATGGCCTTCGGCCTGCGCCTGCGCGGCACCGATGAAGCCGAGATCAAGCGCCGCGTGATGGACGCGGCCAGGCTGTTGAAGATCGAGCACATGCTCGAGCGCAAGCCCGCCGCGCTGTCGGGCGGCCAGCGCCAGCGGGTGGCGATCGGCCGCGCCATCGTGCGCCAGCCCAAGGTGTTCCTGTTCGACGAGCCGCTGTCCAACCTCGACGCACAGTTGCGCCACGAGATGCGCAGCGAGATCAAGCGCCTGCACCAGCGCCTGGGCGCGACGATCATCTACGTCACCCACGACCAGGTCGAGGCGATGACGATGGCCGACCGCATCGCCGTGCTGTCCGCGGGCCGCAAGATGCAGTACGACACGCCCGACAACATCTACAACCGGCCGGCCGCGGTGTTCGTGGCCGGATTCACCGGTGCGCCGCCGATGAACCTGGCCGATTGCACGCTGAGCGGCGGACGCGCCGACCTCGGCGGCGCGCAGATCACGCTGCCGGCCGAGCTGGCCGCGCGCGCCAATGGCACGGCGCAACTCAAGTTCGGCATCCGGCCCGAGAACATCACGCTGGCCAGGCAAAGCGACAGCGACCTCGAGGTGCCGGCCGAAGTCTCGCTGCTCGAGCCACTGGGCGCCGAGACCCTGGTGTCGCTGAAGATCGGCGCGGTCGAGATGGTCGCCCGCTGCAACGCAGCGTTCCGCGACGCGCCGGGCACCCGGCTGGCCGTGCACATGAACCCGCGCCACCTGCACTTGTTCGACGCCGCCAGCGGCGTCGCGCTCTGACCCACCCGTTCCCCGCCCCAAATGACCCCAAGGAGACCGATGATGAAGCGCCGCTCGACCTTTACCGCACTGACCGCCGCCGCCCTGTTGGTCGCGGCCGGATTCAGCGCCACCGCCTACGCCCAGCAGACCACGCTGCGCGTGTTCTCCGGCGGCGCCAACCAGCGGCCCGACCTGATGCGCAAGCTGTTCGACCAGTACCAGGCGAAGAACCCCAACATCAAGGTCGAAATCGAGACCGGCGGCGCGACCAGCGAGCTGCAGCGCCAATACCTCTCCACGGTGCTCAACGCCAAGGATCCGGCAATCGACATCTACCTGATCGACATCGTCAACCCGGCACAGTATTACGGCGCGGGCTGGCTCGAGCCGCTGGATGCTTATGTCGGCAAGCCGGCCGACGCGATGAAGCCCTTCTTGCCGGTGTACGCGACCTCCAACGTGGTCGACGGCAAGGTTGCGGCGATGCCGGCCTTTGCCGACGCGATGTTCATGTACTACCGCAAGGACCTGCTCGAGAAGTACAAGATCGCCGAGCCCAAGACCTGGGACGAGCTTGCCGCCGCGGCCGGCAAGATCCAGAAGGGCGAGAACAACCCGAACCTGCAGGGCCTGTCGATCCAGGGTGCGCCGATCGAAGGCGCGGTCTGCACCTTCCTGCTGCCGTACTGGGGCCAGGGCAAGGACTTCAACGACGCGGCCGGCAAGATGACGCTGGACAAGCCGGCGGCGACCAAGGGCCTGTCCACCTGGCTGTCGATGGTCGACCAGGGCGTGATCAAGAAGAACGTGGCCGAGGTCAAGACCCCCGACACGGTCAACGAGTTCAAGGCCGGCCAGGTCGTCTTCGCCATCAACTGGGGCTTCGCCTGGGACCGTTTCAAGGACGACAAGGACTCCACGGTGCAAGGCAAGGTCGGCGTCATGCCGCTGCCCGCGATGGCCGGCGGCAAGAGCGCCACCTGCGTCGGCGGCTGGCAGTGGGCGGTGAGCGCGTTCAGCAAGAACAAGGCGGCCGCGGCCGGCCTGGTCAAGCACCTGGCGAGCGCCGAGTCGAGCAAGTTCCTGGCCGTCGAGGGTTCGCTGCTGGCCACCTACCAGGGCGTCTATACCGACGCCGACGTGGTCAAGGCCGTGCCCTGGTTCAAGGATGCCGCCAACGTCGTCATCGCCGGCAAGAGCCGTCCGCTGAGCAAGGACTATGGACAGGTCAGCGACGTCATCCGCACCACCACCAGCGCGGTGCTGGCGCGCACCAAGACCCCGGCCGAAGGCGTGAACGAGATCGAGTCGCGCCTGGCCCGCGTCATGCGCTGACGCGCCGCAACACGGAACCACGCCGCGGACTGCACCCGCGGCGAGTCCTTGATGGGAACCGACATGGCCGGCACGACCACTATCGATCGATTGCGTGACCCGAGCGAGAAGGCGCTCGGTGTCATGCTGCTTGCGCCGGCATTCCTGCTGCTGGCACTGATCGTGGTCTACCCGATCGGCAAGCTGATCTGGAACAGCTTCTATGACCTGCGGCTGTCGGGCGGCGGGGGCATCAAGTTCGTCGGCATCGAGAACTACATGCTGGTCTTCAAGGACCCCGACTTCTGGAACGCGACCACGAACACGGTCCTGATCACGCTGATCACGGTGCCCGGCGCCTTGGTCATCGGCCTGGGCCTGGCCATGCTGGCCAACCTGCCGTTCAAGCGCAAGTGGCCGGTGCGGCTGGCGCTGCTGCTGCCATGGGCGCTGCCGCTGGCCTTTGCCGGTCTGATCTTCGCGTGGTTCTTCCACACCGAGTACGGCGTGGTCAACGACGTGGTGCGGCGCGTCGCGGCGCCGCCCGAGCCGGCGATGTGGTTGCTGCGGCCGAACTGGGCCTTCGCGGCGATCTGCCTGACGATCATCTGGAAGACCAGCTCGTTCATGGCGCTGATCCTGCTCGCCGGCCTGCAGATGATTCCGCGGTCGCTGTATGAGGCGGCCGAGGTCGACGGTGCCAGCAAGTGGCAGCAGTTCTGGCAGATCACGATCCCGATGCTCGCGCCGTCGATCATCGTCGCGCTGATCTTTCGCACCATCACGGCGTTGCAGACCTTCGACATCCCGTACACCATGACCAAGGGCGGCCCGGGCAACGCCACCGAGACACTGGCGATGCTGATCCACAAGACCACCATCGACTACCTCGATGTCGGCTACGGCTCGACCTTGGCGGTGTGCATGTTCTTGCTCTCGCTCATCGTCACGGCGTTCTACCTGAGACGGATCGGACGCAACGCATGAATCTCGTCGCCCGGCCACCGCAAGAAGACACGCGCCCCCCCGGTGGGCCGACGCCGAAGGCCTCCAGGGGGTTCGAATGAAGACCATCTGGGAGGCCAGGAGCCTGCGCCTGATCGCCGCCGGCCTGGTGGTGATGAATGGCTTCTTCCCGGCGCTGTGGATCCTGCTCACCTCGCTGAAGACCGAGGCCGAGCTGGTCAGCAAGCCCATCACCTACTGGCCGCGCAACCCGACCCTGGGCAACTACGTGCAGGCCTTCACCGATCAGCCGCTGCTGATGTACCTCGGCAACAGTCTGGCGGTGGCGCTCAGCGCAACGCTGTTCTCGCTGCTGGTCTCGGCGCTGGCGGCCTACGCCATCGCCCGGCTCAACCTCAAGCGCCGGCAGTTGATCCTGACCTGCATCGTCGCTTCCAGCATGTTCCCGCTGGTCACGCTGCTGGTCCCGATCTTCGAGACCATGCGCGCACTGGGCCTGCTCAACAGCTACACGGCACTCGTGCTGCCCTACATCGTGCTCAACCTGCCGGTGTGCACGCTGGTGCTGGTCAGCTTCTTCCAGAGCATCCCGAAGGATCTGGAAAACGCGGCGATGATCGACGGCTGCACGCGCATGGGCGCGCTGTGGCGCGTGGTCGTGCCGCTGGCCGCGCCGGGCGTGTTCACGGCCGGCATCCTGGCCTTCGTCAATTCCTGGGACGAGTTCCTGCTCGCGCTGTCCTTGAACAGCAACCCCAATTTCCGAACCCTGCCGGTCGGCATCACGCTGTACCAGGGCGAGTTCACTTTCCCGTGGCCGATCATCTCGGCCGCACTCATCGTGGCCATCGTGCCGATCGCGGTGCTGATCGCGATCTTCCAGGAGCGCGTGGTCGGTGGCCTGACACAAGGCGGCCTCAAGGGTTGAATCCAGCATGAACAAGCTTCGCTACGGCATCATCGGTTGCGGCAGCATGGGCCGCGAACACATCGAGAACATTCGCGCCATGGGCGGCGCCGTGGTCACCGCGGTCGCCGACCCCACGGCCGCCAGCCGCGAGCAGGCGTCGGCCCTGCTCGAAGGCCAGGTGCAATTGTTCGAACGGCACGGCGATCTGCTGGGCAGCGGCCTGTGCGACGCGGTGGTGATCGCGAGCCCGAATTTCACGCATGTTCAGGTCATGCGCGACGCGCTGGCCACCGAGCTGCACATCCTGGTCGAAAAGCCGCTGGTGACCAAGGTCGCCGACGGGCTCGATCTGCTCGAGCGCGCCCGCGCCAAGCAGCGCGGCATCGTCTGGGTGGCGCAGGAATACCGCTACATGCCGCCGGTGGCCGAGATGATCCGCATCGCGCACGAAGGCGGCGTGGGCCGCATCCACCAGGTGGCGATTCGCGAGCACCGCGAACCTTTCTATCCGAAGGTCGGCGACTGGAACCGCTTCAACGCCAACACGGGCGGCACCCTGGTCGAGAAGTGCTGCCACTACTTCAACCTGATGGATTTCATCCTGAACGAACGCCCCAGCCGCGTGTTCGCCTCCGGCGGCCAGCGCGTCAACCACCTCGACGAGAAGATCGACGGCAAGACCCCCGACATCCTCGACAGCGCCTTCGTCATCGTCGAGTACCCGAGCGGCGCGCGCGCCAGCCTCGACCTGTGCATGTTCGCCGAGAACTCGGTCGACAACGAGCATGTCGTGATCGTCGGCGCCGAGGGCAAGCTCGAATCGCTGCTGCCCTCGGGCGTGCTGCGCTTCGGCCGGCGCGAAGACTGGGGCCGCCGCGCGGTCTGGGGCCAGGCCTCGGGCACGGCCAAGGGCGTGGCCGTGCGCCAGATCCGCGATACCAACATCAAGTACCTGGGACAGCACTTCGGCGCCAGCTACATCGAGCACCAGAAGTTCGCCCACGCGGTGCGCAACGGCCTGCCGGCCGAGATCGGGCTCGAAGAGGGCCTGCGCGCCGTGGCCACGGGCCTGGCCGCGCACAGGAGCATCGACGAAGGCCGTGCCGTGGCGCTGAGCGAAGTGCTGCCCGCCGGCTGGTGAGATGGCGCAGGCCTTCTGGCCTTACGATCGGCACGCGCGGCGGCCGCCGGCGTACCGACCTACTTGCCACGGAGCACCATGACTGCAGCCTCACCCACCCCGGCACTCGAACTGCACGCCGGCGCACTGCGCCTGGCCCTGCGCCCTGACCTGGGCGGGGCCATCGCCGGCTTCTGGCACGAGACGACGCCCGTGTTGCGCAGCTGCGAGGCGGCCGAGTTGCTGGCCTCGCGCCCCTCGGCGTGCTTTCCGATGGCGCCGTACTCGAACCGCATCGGCTACCGCCATTTCCGCTGGCTGGGCCGGGACTTCAAGACCGCGCCGAACTTCGATGCCGACAACCCCCATTCGCTGCATGGCACGGTCTGGCAGCAACCCTGGCGCATGACCGGCAGCAATGCCACGCAGGCCGAACTCGCCATCACGCATGTGGCCAACGCGCATTGGCCGTTCAACTTCGATGCGACGCAGAGCTTCGAGTTGAACGAGCACTCGCTGACGCTGCGCATGACGCTGACCAACATCGATGCCCGCACGCAGCCCGCCGGCCTGGGCTGGCACCCGTACTTCCCCAAGCGCTCGCGCAGCCGCCTGCACGTCGAATGCAGCCAGCGCTGGGAGTCCGATCCGGGCACGCAGTTGCCGACGCGCCGCGTCGCGCAGGACGGCATCGACGGCGAGGTGCGGCACCTCGATTTCGACAATTGCTTCGAAGGCTGGCACGGCGCGGCCAACCTGCGCGACGAGAAGCTGGCGCTCAAGCTGACCTCGTCGCTGCCCTACCTGGTGGTCTTCACGCCGCCGACGCGAGACTACTTCTGCGTCGAGCCGGTGAGCCATGTCAGCAACGCGATCCAGATGGGCGACCCGGCCGCGCACGGCCTCGTCGCGCTGGCCGCCGGCGACACGCTCGAAGCGTGGATGACGATCGAGGTGAGCGCGGGCGTGATCGTCGAAGCCCTGGCCGGCGTGCCGCCCAGCCGGCTCGGCGAATCGCCGCTGTGGCACCCGGGCGAGGCCGCTCTGTACTGGTGCGACATCCCTGGCCGCAGACTCAACCGCTTCGATCCCATGACCGGCGCCCACCGCGATTGGGCCTTCGATACCGAGGTCGCCTGCTGCGCGCCGCTGCAGGGCGGCGGCCTGCTGCTGGCGTTGCGCTCGGGCCTGGTGCGCTTCGATACCACCAGCGGCACGTCGACCACTCCTGGCGGCGGCGCCGTACGACCCGGCGCACGAGCGCTTCAACGACGGCAAGGCCGACCCGCAGGGGCGCTTCTGGGTCGGCACGATCTACGAGCCGCGCGAACCGCCGCGCGCAGCGCTCTATCGTTTTGCGGGCGGCAGGCTGGACCGCATGGCCGGCGACATCACCGTCAGCAACGGCCTGGCCTGGAGCCCCGACGCGAGCACCATGTACTGGGCCGACACCAAGGCCCATCGTATCGACGCGCTGGATTTCGATAGCGGCGACGGCAGCATCTCCAGGCGCCGCACGTTCATGCAGTTCCCGCTCAAGGCTGCCGACCAAGCGCTCGCCGGCTACGGCGGCCGCCCCGACGGCGCCGCCGTCGATGCCCAGGGCGGCTACTGGGTGGCGATGTTCGAAGGCGCGCGCCTGCTGCGCCTTGCGCCCGACGGCACGCTGCTGCGCGAAATCGCGTTGCCGGTGCGCTGCCCGACCATGCCCTGCTTCGGCGGGCCCGACCTGAAGACGCTGTACGTCACCACCGCGCGCGAAGGACGACCGGCCGATGAACTCGCGCGCGAACCGCTGGCCGGCTGCGTGCTTGAACTGCGCGTCGACGTGCCCGGCATGCCGGCCAATTTCGCCTCGATCTGAACATGCCCATGACCAACCCGCTCTATACACAGTACGCCTCCCTGCAGGGCCGCGTCGTCTTCATCTCCGGCGGCAGTTCGGGCATCGGTGCCGAACTGGTGCGCGCCTTCGCTGCACAGGGTGCGAACGGTGGCGTTTTGCGGCACCAGGCCCGATGGCGGCAGGGCGTTGATCGACGAAGTGAAAGCCGCCGGCCACGCCGCACCCTGGTACGCACCGTGTGACGTGCGCGACGTCGTCGCCTACCAGGCGCTGCTCGTGCGCGTGGCCGCCGAGCTGGGCCCCGTGCGTGTGCTCGTCAACAACGCCGGCCGCGACGACCGCCATGCGATGGAAGACGTGACGCCCGAGTTCTGGGACGACCGCCTGGCGCTGAACCTGAAGCACTACTTCTTCGCCATCCAGGCCGTCGCGCCGGGCATGGCCGCGGCGGGCGGCGGCAGCGTCATCAACATGGGCTCGGTGAGCTGGATGCGCGGGCGGCCCAACCTGGTGGGCTACACCACGGCCAAGGCCGGCATCCTCGGCCTGACGCGCACGCTGGCGCGCGAGCTGGGCCCGCGCGGCATCCGCGTCAACGCACTGGTGCCGGGCGCCATCGTCACCGAGCGCCAGACCGCCCTGCACCGCGACCCGCTCGCCGACCAGCAATTCCTCGACGCGCAGTGCCTGAAGATCCGGCTCGACAGCGGCCATGTCGCGCGCGCCACGCTGTTCCTGGCGGCCGACGACAGCGACGGCATGACCGGGCAGCATGTGCTGGTCGATGCCGGCATCGCGCAGCAGTCGGTGGTCACATGACCAGCCCCGAAGCGGCTTCGCCGCTCCCCCTCGAGTCGGACGAGGTCCGTGGCGCCAAGCCGACCGGCGTCGGCTTCGATGGGCACAGGCGTGTCCGCTTCGGGCTGCCACGTGACCCGCGGGGTGCGTCGGCGGCCCCGCAGCGCTGGACGCTCGGCGCCTGCTCGATGGGGTGCACAGCATGACGGCCACGCCAGACACGACGCGCGCGCATCTTGCTGGCGCTGGCGCAAGCCCGACGCGAGTGGGACCTGGCCGTCATCGGTGGCGGCGCCACCGGCTGCGGCGTGGCGCTCGATGCGGCGGCGCGCGGCTTCTCCGTGATCCTGCTCGAGGCCGAGGACTTCGCCCAAGGCACCAGCTCGCGCGCGACCAAGCTCGTGCACGGCGGCGTGCGCTACCTGGCGCAGGGCAATGTGGCCCTGGTGCGCGAGGCCCTGCACGAGCGCGCCACGCTGCTGGCCAACGCGCCGCACCTGGCGCAGCCGCTGGCCTTCGTCATGCCGGGCTACCGCTGGTGGGAGCGCGTGTTCTATGGCATCGGCCTGAAGATGTACGACGCGCTGGCCGGTTCGCGCGGCCTGGGCCCGACCGAGTTCCTGTCGAGCGCGCAGACGCAGGAACTGCTGCCCACGGTGCGCGTGCGCGGGCTGTGCGGCGGCGTGAAGTACTGGGACGGGCAGTTCGACGATGCGCGCCTGGCGGTGACGTTGGCTCGCACCGCCGTCGCGCAGGGCGCGGTGGTGCTCAACCACTGCCCGGTGACGGCGCTGGTGCGCGAGGCCGGGCGCGTGCGCGGCGTGAGTCGCGCGCGACGCCGAGAGCGGCGCGACGCTTGAAGATCGCCGCCAAGTGCGTCGTCAACGCCACCGGCGTCTGGGTCGACGACCTGCGCCACATGGACCGCGAAGAGGGTACGGCCGAAAAGCCCCCCATCGTCGCGCCCAGCCAGGGCGTGCACCTGGTGGTCGACCGCTCCTTCCTGCCCGGCACGCATGCCTTGCTGGTGCCCAAGACGCAGGACGGTCGCGTCCTGTTTGCCGTGCCGTGGCTGGGCAAGACGATCCTGGGCACGACCGACACGCCGCGCGACGACGTCGTGCGCGAGCCGGCACCGTTCGCCGAGGAGGTCGAATTCATCCTGCGCGAGGCCGGCCGCTACCTCGAGCGCGCGCCGACGCGCGCCGACGTGCGCTCGGTCTGGGTCGGCCTCAGGCCCCTGGTCAAGCCCGGCGGCGACGACGGCGACGACACCAAGCAGTTGTCGCGCGAGCACACCGTGCTGGTCGGGCGCTCGGGCATGGTCACCGTCACCGGCGGCAAGTGGACCACCTACCGCGCGATGGCCGAAGACGTGCTCGAGCGCTGTTTCGCCGCCCATCTGCTGCCGCGCCGACCCAAGGGCGTGACCGCCGGGCTGCCGCTGCTCGGCGCGTCGCGCCAAGCGGGCGTGTCGATGACGCAGGCGCCCGGCGAGCACCTCTACGGCAGCGAGGCGGCGCTGCTGCATCGGCTGCCTGGCGCAGCGAACTGGCTCTGGCGCAGCGCCGAAACGGGCCAGGGATCGCTCAGCGAAGCGATGGTGCGCTTCGCGGTCCGCTTCGAGATGGCACGCACGGTCGAAGACGTGCTGGCGCGGCGTTGCCGCCTGCTGTTCCTCGATGCGGCCGAGGCGGCGCGCCAGGCCGGTGCGGTGGCCACGATCCTGGCCGACGAACTCGGCGCGGGGTTCGATGCGGCGGCCTCGCGGCGCAGCTTCGAGGGCCTGGCCAAACAGTACCGAACGCTGCCCTGAAGTTCAGCCGTCCGCGTACTTCACCGAGCAGCCGTAAGGCCGCGTCGCCGGCTTGCGCGACCGGCTTGCCGGCCAGCACGTCGGCCAGCGCCGCGTTGACCAGGTTCTTCGCGCCCTTCACGTCGGCCGGGTTCGCGCTCGGCTTGTCGTCGATGCCGCCGGCATAGACCAGCGTGCCCTTGGCATCGATCACGTACATGTGCGGCGTGGTGCGCGCGCCGTAGGCGCGGCCGATCTTGCCCTCGGCGTCCATCAGTGTCGCGGTCGGCGCCGCGCCTTGCCGCTGTGCCCAGGCCGTCATTTCGGCCGGCTGCTTGAAGTCGACGTGGCCGGCGTGGGTCGAATTCACCGACAACCAGACCACGCCCTTGGCGGCGGCCGCCTTCTGCGTGGCCTGCATGTTGCCGCTGTCGTAGTGTTTGCGCACGTACGGGCACTCGGGGTTGACCCATTCGAGCACCACGGTGCGGCCCTTGTAGTCGGCCAGCGAGACACGCTTGCCGCTCGCGTCGATGGCGGCAAAGGCCGGCGCGGGCTGGCCGACGCCCGCTGCCATGACCGCGCCGCCGGAGAGGGCCAGGGCAAGCGCCAGCGGCGCCAGGATGCTTCGACTTCATGGTGCGACCTCCGAGTCCTAGGGTTGGGCCAGCGCCTCGTGCAGCGCCTGCGGGCTCAGCAGTTCGGGCAGCAGGGTCGGCAGCGACTGGCCGGGCTTGTAGAGGGCATACACCGGCACGCCGTTGCGGCCCAGGCGCGTCAGCTCGGCGCTGATGGCGGCGTCGCGGCGCGTCCAGTCGGCGCGCAGCAGGGCCACGCGCCTGGCATCGAAGTCGGCAAGCACGCCGGCGTCGCCGAGCGTGGTGCGCTTGTTGACCTGGCAGGTCACGCACCAGGCGGCAGTGAAGTCGACGAACACGGCACGGCCCTCGGCATTGAGTGCGGCCACGCGCTGGCTGCTCCACGGCGCCCACGCGGCATCGGGCGCTGGCGTTGGGCTCCGCGGCATTGGCCTCGTGCCAGGTCGGCAGCGCCCAGGCCAACACCGCGCCGAGCAGCACGACGCCGAGCGTGCTCCAGGCCATGCGCGCGAAGCGCCCGCTCTCGATGCGGCCCCAGGCCCAGAGTGCAAACGCCAGCGCCACCAGCACGGCCAGCAGGCCGGCCACGCCGTCGATGCCGGTCTGCTGGCCCAACACCCAGGCCAACCAGACGACGGTGGCCAGCATCGGGAACGCCAGCGCGGTCTTGAAGGTCGCCATCCACACGCCGGGCTTGGGCATCGCGCGGCCCAGCCGCGGCCAGGCGCTCGCGGCCAGGTAGGGCAAGGCCATGCCGACGCCGAGCGCCGCGAACAGGCTCAAGGCCTGCCACGGCGGCAGCGTGATCGCCAGCCCGAGCGCGGCGCCCATGAACGGCGCGGTGCACGGCGAGGCGACGGCCACGGCGAGCACGCCCGTCAGCGCCGAATCCGCCAGCGGGTGGCGCAGCCGCATCGAGGCCAGACCGCTCGGCAGCAGCGTGGCGAACTCGAACAGGCCCGCCAGGTTCAGCGCGATCAGCGTGAACAGCACGGCCAGCGCCGCGACGAAGAGCGGCGACTGCAATTGAAAGCCCCAACCGATCTGCTCGCCGCCGGCCCGCAGCACCAGCAACAGGGCGGCCAGCGCGACGAAGGACGCGACGACGCCGGCGCTGTAGGCCAGGCCGCCCGCCAGCAGCGTGCGCCGGCTGTGGGCATGCCCGGCAAAGCCGAGCAGCTTCAAGGACAGGATCGGGAACACGCAGGGCATCAGGTTGAGCAACATGCCGCCGAGCACCGCCAGGGCCAGGGCAAGGCCCAAGCCCCATCGGGGGCGGTGCAGGCGACGCTGGCAGCGCCGCGGTGGCGACAGGGCCGGCAGCCTGCGCTGCCAGCGCCGGCCACATGCCGGCAATGGCGAAGGACACCTGCACGCCGGCCGCGGCCCCGGGGACCAGCAGCACGGCCTGCATTTGCGACGGGCTCTCGAAGCGCTGCGCCGAGATCGGCACCTGCGCGTGCCAGACACCGGCGTCCCAGCGCGAGGTGTGGCGCGCCGCCGGGTCGACCACGCCGGCCATCTCGGCCAGAAACGCCAGTTCGCGGCCGTGCAGCGCGGCCGGCAGGCCGTTGACGGCGACGTGCATCACCTTGGCCCCGTCGACCAGCGTGGCCTCGGCCGTCGCGCCAGGCGCGGGTTGCGGCACCGCCGCCAGCGCGGCCTCGAAGGCCGCACCGTGCGTCGCCGTGCTGGCCTGCGCCGGAATGCTCAGTGCGAAGTCGCCCTGCTGCGGAATGCACACGTCCTTGCAGACCAGCCACTGCGCGCTGAGCTTGACGTCGAGCGCATTGCCCACGAAGGACGGGCTCACGGCTCACGGGCACGGGCAGCAGCAGCTTGCCCTCGTAGCCGTAGTTCATCAGCGGGCCGACCGGGCAGCTTCCTTGGCGTCGGCCAGGCGATGTCGCCGGCCGTGACGCCGGCGGGCAGCAGCCACGCCATGGTGGTCGGCAGCCCCGAGTCTCCCGGGTTCTTCCAGTAGGTATGCCAGTGCGGCTGGTGTTCGATCTGCAAGCCGAGCCAGATCGGCTTGCCGCGGCCAACGCCTTGTGGCGCATGGGCGACCAACTCGGCACGCACCTGCTCGGTGGTCACCACCGCCGAGGCGCCGGCGGCATGCACCAGTGCCGGCGCAGCGGCAACAACGAGGGTCAGACACAGGCGGTGCAGGAACATGACAGCTTGGTGTCGCGAAGGGGCGTTGAGTTCTGGGCCGTCGAGCCTGCGATTGTGCGGTCAACCATCGGAGTGCCCGGACCGGCGCGGGTTTGCCCGTATAATTTGCGGGCTTTGCTGGACTCATCTGTGACTTCGAGCACGTCAGCGCGGAATCTCCGCTCGGCACCGTGGGCCGATGACGACGGCCAAGCGGAATTCACGAGCCTGACGCGTGAGCAAGCACGGGATCTCGTGGCACGCAGCCCGCGGCGGGTGTCACCGTGGTGGGTGATCGCGGTGCAAGCGGCGGTCGGTGTGGTGGCAGCGGCGTTGGCTTGGCTGTGGGGGCAGGCTGGCGCGGCGGAGGGTTGGTTCGGCTCGGCGCTGTATGGGGCTGCGGTGGTGGTGGTGCCGGGCGCCTTGATGGCGCGCGGGATGACCAGCCCGCGAACCAGCGTGTCGCCCGGCGCCAGCGCCGTCGGCGTCATGTTTTGGAGCATGGTGAAGTTGGGAGTTTCGATCGCCATGCTGATACTGGCGCCGAAACTGGTGCAGCCCCTGAGTTGGCCGGCGTTGCTGGCGACGATGGTGCTGTGCATGCAGGTGTATTGGTTTGCGCTGCTCAAGCGCAACCGCAAAGAAGAACATTGAACCGGGAAGCAATCAGATGGCAGCCGAAGGTCATGCGCTCACGTCAGGTGACTACATCGTTCACCACCTGACCCATCTTTCGACCGGCAAGCCCAAGAGCTTGGTCGATTTCTCGGTCATCAACTTCGATTCCATCGTCGCTCTCCGCATTGATCGGCGTCATCGGATGCTGGTTGTTGTGGTCGGCCGCGCGCAAGGCCACCTCGGGCGTACCCGGGCGCTTCCAGGCGGCGGTGGAAATCCTCTTCGAAATGGTCGAGAGCCAGGCCAAGGGCATCGTCCACAACGCCCACAGCCGCAAGCTGGTTGCGCCGCTGGCGCTGACGGTGTTTGTCTGGATCTTCCTGCTCAATGCGATGGACCTGTTGCCGGTCGATCTGCTGCCGCTGATCTGGCAAGGCGTCTATGCGCTGGCCGGCAAGGATCCCGGCCACGCCTACCTGCGCGTGGTGCCGACGGCCGACCTGTCGATCACGATGGGCCTGTCGGTCGGCGTGCTGATCACCTGCCTGGTCTACAACGTCAAGATCAAGGGCCTGGGCGGCTGGATTCACGAGTTGTTCGCCGCGCCGTTCGGCGACCACTGGGCGCTGTACCCGTTCAACTTCGCGATGCAGATCGTCGAGTTCGTCGCCAAGACGGTCTCGCACGGCATGCGGCTGTTCGGCAACATGTATGCGGGAGAACTGATCTTCCTGCTGATCGCGCTTCTGGGCGGCGCCTTCACCTTGTCGCTCGGTGGCTTTGCGCTGGCCGGCCTGCACATCTTCGCCGGCACCGTCTGGGCCATCTTCCACATCCTGATCATCACGCTGCAGGCGTTCGTGTTCATGATGCTGACGCTGGTTTATGTCGGGCAGGCGCACGACTCGCACTGATCCGCACTTTCGTCTTTCCCTTTACCTACCTACAACAGGAGTCAACATGGAACTCATCGGTCTCGTCGCGCTTGCCGCAGGTCTCATCATCGGTCTGGGCGCCATGGGTGCTTGTATCGGCATCGGCGTCATGGGCAGCAAGTACCTCGAATCGGCAGCGCGTCAACCCGAATTGATGGGCGAATTGCAGACCAAGATGTTCCTGCTGGTCGGCCTGATCGACGCGTCGTTCATCATCGGCACGGGTATCGCGCTGTGGTTCACGACGGCCAACCCGTTCCTGGCCCAGCTGGCCAATCTGCCGAAGTGATTTGGCCCACCCCCGTAGCGGCTGCGCCGCTCCCCCTCAAGGGGGCAACGCCAGCGGCCCGGCGAAGCCGGTTCCGCGGCGTTCGCTGGGTTCAATCAGTGCGCGAGGCAATCACATGAGCATCACCGCGACATTCATTTTTCAGATGATCGTGTTCCTGATCCTGGTCGGGTTCACGATGAAATACATCTGGCCGCCGATCACCGCCGCGCTCGACGCGCGGGCGAAGAAGATCGCTGAGGGCCTGTCGGCCGCCGACCGTGCCAAGGCCGAGCTGAACACCGCCAACAAGCGCGTCGAAGAGCAGCTCGCCGCTGCCCGCACCGACGCCGCCCAGCGGCTGGCCGATGCCGAGCGCCTGGCGAACTCGATGATCGAAGAGGCCAAGGGCCGCGCGTCCGAAGAAGGCGCCAAGATCGTCGCCCAGGCCAAGGCCGACGCGGAGCAGGAATCCATGAAGGCCAGAGAGGCGCTGCGCGAGCAGGTGGCCGCGCTTGGCCGTCAAGGGCGCCGAGGCGATCCTGCGCAAGGAAGTCAACCCGGCCGTTCATGCGGACCTGCTGGCCCGTCTGAAGACGGAACTCTGACATGGCCGAACTCGCCACCATCGCGCGCCCCTACGCCGAGGCGCTGTTCAAGGCGATCGCGCCGCAGGACGCGGCCGCCGTCGCCGAGCAGGTGAACGAGCTGGGCTCGATCGCCGCCGACGCTTCGCTTCGACAGTTCGCCGACAACCCGAAGGCCAGCACCGACGAAGTGTTCCAGCTGGTCTCGTCGGTGGCCAAGCGGCCGCATGGCGAGGGCACGAAGAACCTGCTGCGCATGCTGATCGAGAACGGCCGCCTGGCCGCATTGCCGGAGATCGCGGCGCAGTTCCAGGCCCGCGTCAATTCGCGCTCGGGCGTGTCGGACGCCACGATCTACAGCGCCTTTCCGATCGAGCCAGCGCAGCTGGCCGGCGTGGTGGCACGCTGGAGGCGCGCTTCAAACGCAAGCTCAACGCCGACGTGCAGCTCGCTCCCGAGCTGATCGGTGGCATTCGCGTGGTGGTCGGCGACGAGGTGCTCGACACCTCGGTGCAGGCCCGCCTGCAACAGTTGAAGGTCGCGCTCAGCGCTTGAGCGTCGTTCCCCCAGGAGCAATAAACATGCAACTCAATCCCGCAGAAATTTCCGAGCTGATCAAGAGCCGCATCCAGGGCCTCGGCGCAGCATCCGACATCAAGAACCAGGGCACCGTGGTCTCGGTCACCGACGGCATCGTGCGCGTGCACGGGCTGTCCGATGCGATGGCCGGCGAAATGCTCGAGTTCCCGCCCACCGCCAGCGGCCAGCCGACCTACGGCCTGGCACTCAACCTCGAACGCGACTCGGTCGGCGCGGTGATCCTGGGCGAGTACGAGCACATCTCCGAGGGCGACACCGTGAAGTGCACGGGCCGCATTCTCGAAGTGCCGGTCGGGCCCGAGCTGATCGGGCGCGTCGTCAATGCGCTCGGCCAGCCGATCGACGGCAAGGGCCCGATCAACGCCAAGATGACCGACGTGATCGAAAAGATCGCTCCGGGCGTGATCGCGCGCCAGTCGGTGAGCCAGCCGGTACAGACCGGCCTGAAGTCGATCGACTCGATGGTGCCGATCGGCCGCGGCCAGCGCGAGCTGATCATCGGCGACCGCCAGACCGGCAAGACCGCGGTGGCGGTCGACACGATCATCAACCAGAAGGGTCAGAACATGACCTGCGTCTACGTCGCGATCGGCCAGAAGGCGTCGTCGATCAAGAACGTGGTGCGCGCGCTGGAGCAGCGTGGCGCGATGGAATACACCATCGTCGTCGCCGCGTCGGCATCGGAGTCGGCGGCCATGCAGTACGTGTCGGCCTACTCGGGCTGCACGATGGGCGAGTACTTCCGCGACCGTGGCCAGGACGCGCTGATCATCTATGACGATCTGTCCAAGCAGGCCGTGGCCTACCGCCAGGTGTCGCTGTTGCTGCGCCGCCCGCCGGGCCGTGAAGCGTTTCCCGGCGACGTCTTCTATCTGCACAGCCGCCTGCTCGAACGCGCCGCGCGCGTGAACGCCGAGTATGTCGAGAAGTTCACCAAGGGCGCGGTCAAGGGCCAGACCGGCTCGCTGACCGCGCTGCCGATCATCGAGACCCAGGCCGGCGACGTGTCGGCCTTCGTGCCGACGAACGTGATCTCGATCACCGACGGCCAGATCTTCCTCGAGTCCTCGCTGTTCAACGCGGGCATCCGTCCGGCCATCAATGCCGGCATCTCGGTCTCGCGCGTGGGTGGTGCGGCCCAGACCAAGCTGATCAAGGGCCTGTCGGGCGGCATCCGTACCGACCTGGCACAGTACCGTGAACTGGCCGCGTTCGCCCAGTTCGCCTCCGACCTCGACGCCGCGACGCGCAAGCAGCTCGACCGCGGCGAGCGCGTGACCGAACTGCTCAAGCAACCGCAGTATTCGCCGCTGCCGATCAGCTTGATGGCCGCCACGCTGTTCGCGGTGAACAAGGGCTTCACCGACGATCTCGAAATCAAGAAGGTGCTGCCGTTCGAAAGCGGCCTGCACCAGTTCCTGAAGTCGAGCCACGCCGAGTTGCTGGCCAAGATGGAGAAGGACAAGGCGCTCGACAAGGACACCGAGGCCAAGCTGAACGACGCGGTCACCGCGTTCAAGAAGTCCTTCGCCTGATCATGTTGGCCCCCGAGCTCACTTCGTTCGCTACCCCCCAAGGGGGCCGCGGCCGGCTTGGGGCGGCCCGGCGCCGGCCGGCCCCTGCCCTCGAATTGGAGACCTGACCCATGGCTGTCGGCAAGGAAATACGCGGCAAGATCAAATCGGTGGAAGGCACCAAGAAGATCACCAAGGCCATGGAGATGGTCTCCGCGTCGAAGATGCGCAAGGCGCAGGAGCGCATGCGCCAGGCGCGGCCGTACAGCGACAAGGTGCGCAACATCGCAGCCAACCTGTCGCAGGCGAACCCCGAGTACCGGTCGCCCTACATGCGCACGGGGGGCACGGCCAAGGCCGCCGGCCTGATCGTCGTCACCACCGACAAGGGCCTGTGCGGCGGCTTGAACACCAACATGCTGCGGGCGGTGACGGCTCGCATGCGCGAATCGCAGAACGCGGGCCTGAGCACGCTGACGGTGGCCATCGGCAACCGCGGCCTGAGCTTCCTGAACCGGATCGGCGTCAAGGTCATCAGCCACATCGTCCAGGTCGGCGACGCGCCGCCGCTCGATCGCCTGATCGGCCCGGTCAAGGTGATGCTCGACGCCTTCGTCGCCGGCGAGGTGGATTCGGTGCACCTGTGCTACACGCGGTTCATCAACACGATGAAGCAGGAGCCGGTGATCGAGCAGTTCCTGCCGTTGTCGGCCGAACGCCTGCAGCAGTCGAAGGAAGAGAAGGCCGCCTACGGCTGGGACTACATCTACGAGCCCGACGCGGTCAGCGTCATCGACGAGTTGCTGACGCGCTACGCCGAGGCGCTGGTGTACCAGGCGGTGGCCGAGAACATGGCCTCGGAGCAGTCGGCGCGCATGGTCGCGATGAAGGCGGCGACCGACAACGCCGGCAACCTGATCAACGAGCTCAAGCTCATCTACAACAAGACACGGCAGGCGGCGATCACCAAGGAATTGAGTGAGATCGTCGGCGGTGCGGCCGCGGTCTGACCACGAATCAAACTGAGAGGTTATTCAACATGGCGAATGTTCAGGCTCAAGGCAAGATTGTTCAGTGCATCGGCGCGGTGGTCGACGTGGAGTTTCCGCGCGACCAGATGCCGCGTGTCTATGACGCGCTGACACTCCAGGGCACGGCACTGACCCTCGAGGTGCAGCAGCAGCTCGGCGACGGCGTGGTGCGCACGATTGCGCTCGGCTCGTCCGACGGGCTGCGGCGTGGCGTGATGGTCGACAACACGGGCGCCGCGATCACCGTGCCGGTCGGCAAGGCGACGGTCGGCCGCATCATGGACGTGCTGGGCAACCCGATCGACGAGCGCGGTCCGGTCGACCGGACCCTCACCGCGTCGATTCACCGCAAGGCCCCGGCCTACGACGAGCTGAGCCCGTCGCAGGAACTGCTCGAGACCGGCATCAAGGTGATCGACCTGATCTGCCCCTTCGCCAAGGGCGGCAAGGTGGGCCTGTTCGGCGGTGCCGGCGTCGGCAAGACGGTGGCCATGATGGAACTCATCAACAACATCGCCAAGGCGCACAGCGGCCTGTCGGTGTTCGCCGGCGTGGGCGAGCGCACGCGCGAGGGCAACGACTTCTATCACGAGATGGCCGAGTCGGGCGTCGTCAACCTCGAGAACCTGGGCGAGTCCAAGGTGGCCATGGTCTACGGCCAGATGAACGAGCCGCCGGGCAACCGCCTGCGCGTCGCCCTGACCGGCCTGACGATCGCCGAGAGCTTCCGCGACGAAGGTCTCGACGTGCTGTTCTTCGTCGACAACATCTACCGCTTCACGCTGGCCGGCACCGAAGTCTCGGCGCTGCTCGGGCGCATGCCGTCGGCGGTGGGCTACCAGCCGACGCTGGCCGAGGAAATGGGCCGCCTGCAGGAGCGCATCACGTCGACGAAGGTCGGCTCGATCACCTCGATCCAGGCCGTCTACGTGCCCGCCGACGACCTGACCGATCCCTCTCCGGCGACGACGTTCGCCCACCTGGACGCCACCGTCGTGCTGTCGCGCGAAATCGCTTCGCTGGGCATCTACCCGGCGGTGGACCCGCTGGACTCGACCAGCCGCCAGGTCGACCCGAACGTGGTCGGTGAAGAGCACTACACCACCACCCGCGCGGTGCAGCAGACGCTGCAGCGTTACAAGGAACTGCGCGACATCATCGCCATCCTGGGCATGGACGAACTGAGCCCCGAAGACAAGCTGGCGGTGAGCCGCGCGCGCAAGATCCAGCGCTTCCTGAGCCAGCCGTTCCACGTCGCCGAGGTCTTCACCCAGTCGCCGGGCAAGTATGTGACGCTGAAGGAAACCATCCGCGGCTTCAAGATGATCGTCGCCGGCGAATGCGATGCCCTGCCTGAGCAGGCCTTCTACATGGTCGGCACGATCGACGAGGCCTTCGCGAAGGCCAAGACGATCCAATAAGCGAGGTGTCAGATGGCTACCATCCACGTTGACGTGGTCAATCTGCGCGAGAGCATCTTCTCCGGCGAGGCGAAGTTTGTTGCCTTGCCGGGCGAGATGGGCGAACTCGGCATCTACCCACGCCACACGCCGCTGATCACTCGCATCAAGCCCGGCGCGGTGCGCATCGTGCGTGCCGACAACGACGAAGAAGAGTTCGTCTTCGTCGCCGGCGGCATTCTCGAGATCCAGCCGGGCACCGTCACCGTGCTCGCCGACACGGCGATCCGCGGCCACGACCTCGACGAGGCCAAGGCGGTCGAGGCCAGGCAGTTGGCCGAAGAGGCGATGAAGAACGCCAAGACCGACATCGACTTCGCGGCCGCGCAGAGCGAGTTCGCGACGATGGCCGCACAACTCGCGGCGATCCAGAAGTTGCGCCGCAAGTAAGCCCGATACGCGGCGCGCAAAGGGCTGCGGACGCCACCTGCGTCGCGCCGCCCGCTACCTGCGACAATACGCCCATGGCCAAAGTCATTTCTACCCGACTCTCTCAAGACGGCCTTCGCTACGGTGCCAAGGCACCCGGCTCGCCGTTCCTCGGCAGTGGCAACACGCGTTCGTGTTTCCTCTGCGGCAAACACAGGCAACAGGCGCAACTCCAGTCCAAGCGCGTGCTCGGGCGCTCGGAGATGGTCTGCGCGCCAGCCTGCGCCACCGCCGGCGAACGCACGGCCTGAGGCGAACGTTGCCGGCGCGGGCCGGTCACGCTGCAGACGACCTCTGTCGCCTGTCGCGCGCGTACGCCCTAGCCCGGGTGCGTCGGGTCGACCCAGCGCACGTCTTCGGGCGGCTCGGCCGCATCGATGGCCAGGTTGATCGCCACCGCCTCGCCGCTGCTGCGCACCAGCACGCATTCCAGCGTCTCGGTGCGGCTGGCGTTGATCTCCTGGTGCGGCACGTAGGGCGGCACGTAGATGAAGTCGCCGGGCCCGGCTTCGGCCGTGAACTCCAGCCGCTCGCCCCAACGCATGCGGGCACGGCCGCGCAACACGTAGATCACGCTCTCCAGCGCGCCGTGGTGGTGTGCGCCGGTCTTGGCGTTGGCGTGGATGTGGACCGTGCCGGCCCACAGCTTCTGCGCGCCGACGCGCGCGAAATTGATGGCCGCCTTGCGGTCCATGCCCGGCGTCTGCGCGGTATTGGCGTCGAGCTGGTCACCGGGGACGACGCACACGCCGTCGTGCTTCCAGCGCGGCGCGGGCGTGTCTGGCAATGGCGGGCTCATGGGAACTCCACGGCGGACGGGTGTGCCGATTCTGATCGCGCCGGCAGCACGCGTGTCGGCCCCGCGCAAGTCTCTTGGGCTGGCCGGCCCTAGCGTTTACCCGCAATAATGGCGTCAGGTCACGGCGGCCAGTGTCACTATCGGCGCCAACGCGCCCGCCGTCGACTTGCACTCGGGCACGAAGGGGCACTCATGAACGGTATGGATGTCGAAGTCCTGCGCAGCGCGCTCGAGTGGCAGGGCCGCGGCCACCGCGTCACCCTCGGCACGGTGGTGCGCACCTGGGGCTCGGCACCGCGCCCGCCGGGTTCGCTGATGGCCATCCGCGACGACGGCCAGGTGGCCGGGTCGCTGTCGGGCGGCTGCATCGAGGACGACTTGATTGCGCGCGTCTCGCGCGGCGATTTGGCCGCACGCCTGCCGCAGCTGACGACCTACGGCGCCACGGCCGAAGAGGCGCAACGTTTCGGGCTGCCCTGCGGCGGCACGGTGCAGGTGGTGCTCGAGCCTTTGTCGCCGCAGTCGCTGCTGCGCGAGTTGCTGGCGGCGATCGAAGGCCACCAGCGGGTGGCGCGCCGGCTGGACCTGGCCACCGGCCTGGTCCAGCTCGGCGCCGCACTCGAAGGCGACACGCTGCGCTTGGACGGCGCGGCGCTGGTGACGGTGCATGGGCCGCGGTTGCGCCTGTTGATCATCGGCGGTGGGCAGCTCTCGCGTTACCTGGCGCAGATGGCGTTGACGCTCGACTACCGCGTCACCGTCTGCGAGCCGCGCCAGGAGTACCACGAGGGCTGGTCGGCGATCACCGGCGTGACACTGTCGCGCAGCATGCCAGATGACCTGGTGCTGGCGATGAACCTCGACGCCAACAGCGCGGTGGTGGCGCTCACGCACGACCCCAAGCTCGACGACCTGGCGCTGATGGAGGCACTGCGCACGCCGGCCTTCTACGTTGGTGCGCTGGGCTCGCGGCGCAACAACGATGCGCGGCGCGAGCGGCTGCTGCAGTTCGAAGTCAGCCGCGAGGAGTCGGCGCGCCTGCACGGCCCGGTCGGTCTGCGCCTGGGTGGCCTGACGCCGCCCGAGATCGCGGTCAGCATCGTCGCCGAGATGACGGCGGTGCGCCGCGGTGTCGACCTGACTGCGCCACTGACCGATTGGCGTACCTCGCCGAGCGCCTGCCGCGCTGCGGTCTGAAACCGTCGCGACCCGCGACCCACCCGGAACATCCCACCGATGGCCAAGAAACAGAAGAACGGCAAGTCCTCCGCCAATGGCGCCGACACGCTCGGCAAGGCCGAATACCTGGAGCGGCTCGAGCAGTTGCAACTCGAGGTCAACCGCATGGCACGCTGGCTGCAGACAACGGGCCAGCGCGTGGTGGTGGTATTCGAAGGCCGCGACACCGCAGGCAAGGGCGGTGTGATCGCGGCGATTGCCGAGACCCTGAACCCGCGCCAATGCCACGTCGTGGCGCTGGCCAAACCAAGCGACCGCGAGCGCACGCAGTGGTACTTCCAGCGCTATCTGGCGCACATGCCGGCGGCCGGTGAGATCGTGCTGTTCGATCGCAGCTGGTACAACCGCGCCGGTGTCGAGCCGGTGATGGGTTTTTGCACGCCGGCGCAGACGGCCGCGTTCCTTGACCAGGTGCCGCGCCTCGAGCGCCTGCTGGTCGACGACGGTGTGCTGCTGTTCAAGTACTGGCTCACGGTCGATCAGGCGCAGCAGGAAGAGCGACTGGCCGAGCGGCTGGCGGACCCGATGAAGCGCTGGAAACTGTCGCCGATCGACGCCACGGCGCGCACGAAGTACGCCGAATACACAGGCGCGCGCGAGCGCATGCTGACGGCCACGCACACGCGCCACGCACCGTGGACGCTGGTCGACTTCAACGATCAGCGCCGCGGCCGCCTGACGTTGATCCGCCACCTGCTCGACCGCCTGCCCGATACCACCGTGCCCGACGAGAAGATCGAGTTCCCGCCGCTGCCGGGCAAGCCGCTGAAGGAGACCTTTCGCGGTCGCCTGAAGCCGATCAAGAGCGCCTAGCGTCCGTTCGCCAGGCGGCGACGAAGTCGCGTTGCGCGTCGGTCTCGGGCGTCAGCCGCCCGCCGTGGCTCTGTTCCGCGGCCGCGAACTTGCGCTGCAGCAGCGCCAGCGCCTCGCTGGCCGGCAGCCCTTGTTCGACGAGCCAGCAGCCGGCGACCGTGCCGGTGCGGCCGACGCCGGCGTGACAGTGCAGGTACACGACGGGCCCACCGGCGTGCGCCGTGGCCAACGCATCGAGCGTCGCGCGCATCGCGGCGGGCCGGGGCAGGCCGAAGTCGGCGATCGGGAAGGCCAGCCGCAGCGCTGCGTGCGGCGAGTACGGCGGCAGTCGCTCCTCGGGCATCGTCAGGTCGATGAAACAGCCGACGCCGCTGGCCCGCAATGCGTGCAGCCGCTGCGCGAGGACCGCGCCACCTCCGCGCGCGGCCGGGTGTTCGCCGGCCAGCACGCGGCCGGGCAATAGCCAGTAGCAGTGCCCGTGCGGCCGCGCCAGCGCGTCGCCGGCGGCGTGCAGTTGCGCGTGCGTGAACGGCACGCCGCCTCCACCGCGTCAGTGCGCCAGGATCTTGGACAGGAAGTCGCGCGTGCGTTCGTTCTTCGGATGATTGAAGAACTCGTCGGGCGTGTTCTCCTCGACGATCTGGCCATGGTCCATGAAGATCACGCGGTCGGCCACCGAGCGCGCAAAGCCCATCTCGTGGGTCACGCAAAGCATCGTGATGCCCATGCCGGCGAGTTCGATCATCACGTCGAGCACCTCGTTGATCATCTCGGGGTCGAGTGCCGAGGTCGGCTCGTCGAAGAGCATGATCTTCGGCGTCAGGCACAACGCGCGCGCGATCGCCACCCGTTGCTGCTGGCCACCCGACAGCTGCAACGGGTACTTGCCCGCCTGTTCGGCAATGCGCACGCGCTGCAATTGCTGCATCGCGCGCTCCTCGGCCAGCTTCTTCGGCACGCGCCCGACCCACATCGGCGCGAGCGTCAGGTTCTGCAGCACGGTCAGGTGCGGGAACAGGTTGAACTGCTGGAACACCATGCCCACGCTCCTGCGGATCGCGTCGATGGCTTTGAGGTCGTCGCTGAGCTCGGTGCCGTCGACCACGAGGCGTCCCTGCTGATGCTCTTCGAGTCGGTTGATGCAACGGATCAAGGTGCTCTTGCCCGAGCCGGAAGGCCCGCAGATGACGATGCGCTCGCCCTTGGCCACACGCAGGTTGATGTCGCGCAGCACATGGAACTCGCCGAACCATTTGTTGACGCCGGCAAATTCGATGATCGGGTCGTCAGTGGACATGAGGGCATCCGTGCAAGGGTTTCACATGCGGCGCGTGCCGGTGTTGAGGTGTCGCTCGATCCACCGGCTGTAGCGCGACATCGCGTAGCAAAAGACGAAGTAGATCGCCGCGACGAACAGCTGGCCCTCGAAGAAGAACTTGCGCCAGTTCGCGTCGCCCATCGCCAGTTGCAGTGCGCCGGTCAGGTCGTACAGACTGACGATCGTGACCAGCGAGGTGTCCTTGAACGCACCGATGAAGGTGTTCATGATCGCCGGCACCACCAGTCGCAGCGCCTGCGGCAAGACGATCATCAGCGTGGTCTGCCAATAACCCAGGCCGAGTGACTGCGCCGCCTCGACCTGGCCCTTGGGCAGCGCCTGCAGTCCGCCGCGCACGACCTCGGCCAGGTAGGCCGCGGTGAACAGCGTCATGCCCACCAGCACGCGCAGCAGCACGTCGATGGTGGTGCCTTGCGGCATGAACAGCGGGAACATGAACGAGGCCATGAACAGCACCGAGATCAGCGGCACGCCGCGGATCAGTTCCACGTAGAGCACGCAGATCGTGCGGATGCCGGGCAGGCGCGACTGCCGGCCGAGCGCCACCAGCACGGCCAGCGGGAAGGCCACGACGAGGCTCACGGTGGACAGCAATACGGTGAGCGGCAGGCCGCCCCAGCTCGAGGTTTCGACCGGCGCCAGGCCGAACCGCCCGCCGAACATCAGTGTGAAGAAAGTGGCCAGCACGACGAGCCACAACGGCATCAGCCAGGCGCGCCAGAACGGCCGGTAGCAACTCGCGACGATGGCGCCGACCATCAGCACGCAGGCCAGCAGCGGGCGCCACTGCTCGGCATAGGGGTAGCGGCCGAACAGGATCAGCCGGTACTTCTCGGCCACCACGCCCCAGCAAGCACCGCTTTCGGCCAGGCTGCGGCAGGCCGCGTTGTCGGCGCCGAACACGGCGTTGACCAGCCCCCAGCGAATCACGGGCGGCAGCGCCCATGCCAACAGGCCCAGAACGACCAGCGTGGCCAGCGTGTTGGCCCAGCCGTCGAAGAGGTTGCGCCGCACCCAGGGCAGCACGCCGCGCACCTGCATCGGCGGCGGGCGGCTCGCCACAGGGGCGAAGGCGGCGTCGGAACTGGCCATGGTGGGTGCTCAGCGTTCCTTGATCCGCGCACGCCGGTTGTAGGCGTTCATGAACCACGACGTCAGCAGCGACAGCGTGAGATAGCAGGCCATGATGATCGCAATGCACTCGATCGCGCGGCCGGTCTGGTTCAGCGAGGTGTTGGAGATCGACACCAGATCGGGGTAGCCGACCGCCACCGCGAGCGACGAGTTCTTGGTCAGGTTGAGGTACTGGCTGGTGACGGGCGGGATGATCACCCGCAGTGCCTGCGGCAGCAGCACCAGGCGCATTTCCATGCCGCGCGACAACCCCAGCGCGGCGCTCGCTTCGTGCTGACCGAAGGCCACGGCCTGGACGCCGCCACGCACGATTTCGGCGATGTACGAGGCGGTGTAGATGGTCAGGCCGATCAGCACCGTCAGGTACTCCGGCGTGACCGAGCCACCGCCGACCACGTTCAACGTGGTCTTCTCCGGGATGTCCAGCTCGCCCGGGGAGCCGCCGGCCAGCCAGCCCAGCACAGTCATGCCGAGCAAGATCGCCAGCCCCGGCAAGAACAGCGGTCGTGCGATGCCGGTGGCGTCGAAGTGGCGCTGGCGCAAGCGCGACCAGACCCATGCGCCCAGGCATCCAAGGGCCAGGCCCGCCAGCGTGAAGCCATGTGCACCGGCCCACAGCGGGATCGGGAACTGCAGGCCGTTCTTGCTGAAGTAGACGCCGGCCATCGGCCGCAGCGCCTCTTCGATCGGCGGCAGCGTCTCGGTCAGGATGAAGTACCAGATGAACAACTGCAGCAGCAGTGGCACGTTGCGGAAGAACTCGACATACGCGCCGCACAAGGTGCGCAGCAGGAAGTTGCGCGACAGCCGCCCGACGCCGATCAGCGTGCCCAGCAGCGTGGCCAGCACGATGCCGACGACGGCCACGCGCAAGGTGTTGGACAAGCCGACCGCAAAGGCCTTGCCATAGCTGTCGGCCGAATCGAACGGGATGATGCTCTCGCCGATCGAAAAGCCCGCCGGCTGGGTGATGAAGTCGAAGCCGCTCTTGATGCCGCGCACGCGCATGTTGTCCAGCGTGTTGTGCAGCAGGTAGGCGCCCGCGGCCAGCACCAGCAGCAGCGCGACGATCTGATACACCAGCCCGCGGAAGGCCTGGCTGCGCCAGGACCAGCGGCGCACTTTGGGAGGAGGAGCAGCCATGACAACAAGGAAACGGCTCGCCGCGGGGCGAGCCGTGTGTGCCTCCTGTGTGATCAGCGCACCGGCGGCGCGTACATGAAGCCGCCCTTGCTCCACAGGTTGTTGGCGCCGCGTGGCAGCTTCAGCGCCGACTTCGGACCGACGTTGCGCTCGAAGATCTCGCCGTAGTTGCCGGTGGCCTTGATCGCGCGGTAGGCCCAGTCCTTGTCCAGGCCGAGCAGCTTGCCGGTGTCTTCCGACGTGCCCAGGATGCGCTGCACCACCGGGTCGGTGCTGCTGGCCTTGAGCTGGTCGACGTTGGCCTGCGTGATGCCGTATTCCTCGGCCTCGATCAGCGCGAACACCACCCATTTGACGATGGCGAAGAACTCGTCGTCACCGCGCCGCACCGACGGACCGAGTGGCTCCTTGGAGATCAACTCGGGCAGGATCACGTGGTCATCGGGATTGGTGGCGATCTTGTTGCGGATCGAAGCCAGCCCCGAAGCGTCCGTCGTGTAGGCCTGGCAGCGGCCCGCGAAGTAGGCCTTGTCGGTGGCCTCCTGCGTCTCGAACACGACCGACTTCATGTTCATGCCGTTGGCCTTCGAATAGTCGGTCAGGTTCTTCTCGGTGGTGGTGCCGGACTGCACGCACACCGTGGCGCCTTTCAACTGCTTGGCACTCGTGATCTTGGACTTCTTGGTGACCATGAAGCCCTGGCCGTCGTAGTAGGTGGTGCCGGTGAAGTGCAGGCCCAGCGAGGCGTCGCGCGTCAACGTCCAGGTGGTGTTGCGCGAAAGGATGTCGACCTCGCCGGATTGCAGGGCGGCGAACCGCTGCGCCGCGTTCAGCGGCACCCACTTGATCTTCGAGGTGTCGCTGAGCACGGTGGCGGCCACCGCCTTGCAGACGTCGATGTCCAGGCCGGCCCAATTGCCCTGGCTGTCGGCGGCAGCGAAGCCCGGCAACCCGGCGGCATTGACCCCGCAGACCAGCTGGCCGCGCTGCTTGATCGTGTCCAACGTCTTGCCAGCGTGCGCCGGTGCCGCGGCCAAAGCGCCGGCGGCCAACAGCGCGCCGAACGCGAGTCGCGAGAGGTTCTTCGTCATCGAAAAGCTCCTAGGTGGGTGGGACACTTCGCGGCCCTGGTGGCGCGGCGAGCCGTGACACTAATGTCAAAACGCGCGCGCATCAATGGAGCGATTCCCTGATCGCACCCTGCCGCCAGGGTCGGCGGGGGCCAACGACCCCTACGGGTGCATGCCACGCTCGCGGACGTCGATCGCGTCAGCGCAGGTCGGCCCGGTCGGGCAACTCGTTCGGGTTGGTTTGGCCGGCGGCCAGCGGGAAATGTCGCGCCAGCATCGCGTCCACTGCAGCGATGGCCGCGGTCAGGCCCTGTTCGTATTGCCCGTCGCGAAAGGCCTGGCCCATGCCGGTCACGATCGCGCGCCAATGTTCCGGCGGCACATGGCGTGCGAGGCCGCGATCGGCGACGATCTCGATCGCGTGATCGGCCAGCAAGAGGTAGATCAGCACGCCGTTGTTGGCTTCCGTGTCCCAGACGCGCAGCTTGCCGAACATCGCGATCGCGCGCTCGCGCGCCGTGCGGTTCTGCCACAGGTAAGACATCGGCAGGCCGGCCTCGACGCAGAGCCGGATTTCGCCGCTGTGCGTCCTTTCACTGGATTTCACCAGCGCCTCGAGCCTGGCCAGCGTGCCCTTGCCGAGCGCACGGTGCGTGTCGCGCTCGTCGAGCCAGCGGTGTTTGAGGATGCGCAGCAGCTTGGCCATGGTCTTTCACCAACTCCCAGACGAACCGCCGCCGCCGAAGTCGCCGCCGCCGCCCGATGAGAAGCCGCCGCCGCCACCACCGCCGCCGGACCAGCCGCCGCCGCCAAAGCCGCCACCGAAACCGCCGCCGCGGCCGCTTTGGCGCAGCAAGTTCGATGCACCGGCGAAGAGGCCGATCAGCAGGCCGATCACGGCACCGACCACGCCCAGGATCAGGCTGCCCGTGACGACCCAGGCAATCGCGCCGGTGGCGCCGCCACTGGCCAGCGAACCCAGGCCGCGGCCGAATATACGGCGCGCGACGCTGGCCAGTACGGGCAGCGCGACGAAGGCGAAGATCAGCAGGTCGGTCGGCGGCAGGTGCAAGCCCGAACCCTGGGCTGCGTCCCTGCGCGCGGGCGCGGGCAGGTGCTCACCCTTGATGCGCGCGATCAGCTGGTCGATCGCCGCATCGAGGCCGCCCGCGTAGTCGTTGGCGCGGAACGCCGGCCGGATCGCGCTGTCGATGATCTGCCTCGCGGCCAGATCGGGCACTGCGCCTTCCAGCGCCTTGGCGGTCTGGATATTGACCCGGCGGTCGTTCTTGGCGACGACGATCAGCAGGCCGTCGCCGACGTCGCGTCGGCCGATCTTCCACGTATCGCCGATGCGCTGGGCGTAGGCGGCGATGTCTTCGGGTGCCGTGGTCGGCACCAGCAGGACGACGATCTGCGGGCCCGATTCGGCCTCGAAGGCGGCCAGCTTGCGCGTCAGCCCATCCGCCTGCGCGGCAGTGAGCGTGCCGGTCTGGTCGATCACCCGGCCCGACAACGGCGGCACCGGCAGCACGTCCTGGGCCTGCGCCCAGGCGCCGACGAGCGACAGTGCGAGCAGCAGTGCGAGCTGCCGCAGCAGGGTCATTGCAGGGCCCTACTTCGAGGCGGCCGGTGCGGCGGCGGGCGCCTTGTCGAAGCTCACCGCCGGCGGCGTCGAGATCTGTGCTTCGTTGGCGACCGTGAAACTGGGCTTGACCGCGTAGCTGAAGATCATCGCCGTCAGGTTGGTCGGGAACTGGCGTGCCAGCACGTTGTAGTCGGCCACCGACTTGATGTAGCGGTTGCGCGCCACGGTGATGCGGTTCTCGGTGCCCTCCAGCTGCACGCGCAGGTCCTGGAAGGCCTGGTTGGCCTTCAGGGTGGGGTAGTTTTCGCTCACCGCCATCAGGCGCGACAAGGCGCTGCCGATCTCGCCCTGCACCTGCTGGAACTTCGCGAACGCCTCGGGGTTGTTCAGCGTTTCGGGCGTGACCTGGATCGAGGTCGCCTTGGCACGCGCCTCGATCACCTTGGTCAGCGTTTCCTGCTCGAAGTTGGCCTCGCCCTTGACGGTGGCCACGATGTTGGGGATCAGGTCGGCGCGGCGCTGGTACTGGTTCAGCACCTCGGACCACGCGGCCTTGACCTGCTCGTCCAGCGTCTGGAACTGGTTGTAGCCGCAGCCCGAGAGCGCCAGCACGGCAGTCAGTGCGGCAAACCAGGCGGCAAGGCGTCGGGTGGCGGTGGTCATGCGAAAGTCCTCCTGAACAAGGGTGGGCGAATGCTACCCGTGGCCGCAAGGTGCGGCCAGGCAGCGCAGATTCAATAGCCACGACTAGAATTGCGCCCGTGCCGAGGAGCGTTGCGACGGTTGCCCATCGACCGCCAGGCTCGGCACGCGTGTGGTGGCCCCTGCCGCGCGTGGCAACGGCGCTCGTCCTGCTGCAGATGCAACGACGATGACTGCCTCCGAACCCCCACCGCTGCGCCTCTCGGGCCTCGAGCCGCTGACGATCGCGCCCGGCGCGCTGTTCGTCAACATCGGCGAGCGCACCAACGTCACCGGCTCGAAGGCCTTTGCGCGGCTGATCCTGGGCGGCAAGTTCGAGGAGGCCCTGGCCGTGGCGCGCCAGCAGGTCGAGAACGGGGCGCAGATCATCGACGTCAACATGGACGAGGCCATGCTCGACAGCCGGGCCGCGATGGTGCGCTTCCTGCAGCTGATGGCCGGCGAGCCCGAGATCGCACGTGTGCCGGTGATGATCGATTCGTCGAAGTGGAGCGTCATCGAAGCCGGCCTGCAGTGCATCCAGGGCAAGGGCATCGTCAACTCGATCTCGATGAAGGAAGGCGAGGCCGAGTTCCGGCGCCAGGCCAATCTGGTGCGGCGCTACGGCGCCGCGGCGGTGGTGATGGCCTTCGACGAAAAGGGCCAGGCCGACACCTTCGAGCGCAAGACGGAAATCTGCGCCCGCGCCTACCGCATCCTGACGACGAAGTCGGCTTCGCGGCCGAGGACATCATCTTCGACCCCAACATCTTCGCCATCGCCACCGGCATCGAGGAGCACGACAACTACGCCGTCGATTTCATCGAGGCCACGCGCTGGATCAAGGCCCACCTGCCCGGCGCCAAGGTCAGCGGCGGGGTCTCCAACGTGAGCTTTTCCTTCCGCGGCAACGACCCGGTGCGCGAGGCGATCCACACCGTGTTCCTGTACCACGCCATCAAGGCCGGGATGGACATGGGCATCGTCAACGCCGGCATGGTCGGGGTCTACGACGACCTCGACCCCGAATTGCGCGAGCGGGTCGAGGACGTGGTGCTGAACCGGCGCGCGGACGCCGGCGAGCGCCTGGTCGAGATCGCCGACCGCGCCAAGGGCCGTGCGCTGGACGACAGCGCCCGCCTGGCCTGGCGCGTCGGCGACGTCGACCACCGCCTCGCGCACGCGCTGGTGCACGGCATCACCGAGTTCATCAGCGCCGACACCGAAGAGGCCTGGTTGGCGACGCAGGCCGCCGGCGGCCGGCCGCTGCACGTCATCGAGGGCCCGCTGATGGCCGGCATGAACACGGTCGGCGACCTGTTCGGCGCCGGCAAGATGTTCCTGCCGCAGGTGGTGAAGAGCGCGCGCGTGATGAAGCAGGCCGTGGCCCACCTGCTGCCCTATATCGAGGCCGAAAAGCGCGCCCTGGTCGACGCCGGCGGGCAGGCCAAGGCCAAAGGCAAGATCGTCATCGCCACCGTCAAGGGCGACGTGCACGACATCGGCAAGAACATCGTCACCGTCGTGCTCCAGTGCAACAACTTCGAAGTCATCAACATGGGCGTGATGGTGCCGTGCCAGGACATCCTGGCCAAGGCGCGCGTCGAGGGCGCCGACATCATCGGCCTGTCGGGCCTGATCACGCCCAGCCTCGAGGAGATGCAGCATGTCGCCGCCGAGATGCAGCGCGACGAGTGGTTTCGCGTGAAGAAGATCCCGCTGCTGATCGGTGGCGCGACCACCAGCCGCGTGCACACCGCGGTCAAGATCGCCCCGCATTACGAAGGCCCTGTCGTCTACGTACCCGATGCGTCGCGCAGTGTCGGCGTGTGCAGTGATCTGCTCAGCGACGAACGCGCGGCGAAATACATCGCCGAGTTGAACGCCGACTATGTCCGCGTGCGCGAACTGCACGCCAGCAAGAAGGCCTCGCCACTGGTGACGCTGGCCGAGGCCCGCGCCAACAAGCAGGCCATCGACTGGGGCGCGTACTCGCCGCCGGTGCCCAGGTTCTTCGGCCGCCGCGAGCTGCGCAATGTCGACCTGGCCGAGATCGCCGCCCACATCGACTGGACGCCCTTGTTCCAGACCTGGGACCTGGCCGGCCGCTTCCCCGAAATCCTGCGCGACGAAGTCGTGGGCGCCGAAGCGACCCGTGTCTTCAGCGATGCCAAACGCATGCTGCAGCGCGTGATCGAAGGCCGCTGGCTGCAGGCCCATGGCGTCGTCGGCCTGTACCCGGCCAATACGATCGATGACGACGACATCGCGTTCTACGCCGACGAGTCTCGCGCCGAGCCGTCGATGGTCTGGCACGGTCTGCGTCTGCAGACGGTGCGGCCGGTGATCGACGGTGTCATGCGTCCGAATCGCTGCCTCGCCGACTTCGTCGCGCCGCGCGGCGTGAAGCCCGACTACGCCGGCATGTTTGCCCTCAGCATCCAGGGCGTCGAGAAGAAGGAGGCGCAGTTCCTCGCCGACCACGACGACTACTCGGCGATCATGCTGAAGGCCCTGGCCGACCGCCTGGCCGAAGCCTTCGCCGAGCGCCTGCACCAACGGGTGCGCACCGAGCTGTGGGGCTACGCGCCGCAGGAAGTCGCTGTCCAACGAAGAGCTGATCGCCGAGAAGTACCGCGGCATCCGCCCCGCCCCCGGCTATCCGGCCTGCCCCGACCACCGGCCCAAGCGCGACCTGTTCCGCCTGCTCGATGCCGCGCGCATCGGCATGGGCCTGACCGAGAGCCTGGCCATGACGCCGGCGGCCAGCGTCAGTGGCTTCTACCTCGCGCATCCCGAGGCGGTCTACTTCAATGTCGGCACCATCGGCAACGACCAGCTGGCCGATTGGGCCGCGCGTTGTGCGCTCGATGAAGTCGCGGCGCGTCGCGCGTTGGCGCCGCAGCTCGGCTGACGGCCGCGATGGTCACGCCGATACCCCCGACACCCTCCGCGCCCGGCCGCGCGAACGGCCTGCCGGCGTGGCTGCGTGCGTTCTGGCCGGCGCCGGTCGCCGCCGACTGGCGCGAGCGCCTGCGCGTGCTGGTCGGCGCCGCGCTCGGCATCCTGATCACCGGCTGGTTGTGCGGTCTGGGCAGCGGCACCGCGGCCTGGCCCTGGCTGATTGCCCCGATGGGCGCCAGTGCCGTGCTGATCTTCGGCGCACCGGCAAGCCCGTTGGCGCAACCCTGGCCGGTCATCGGCGGCAACACCCTGTCGGCCCTGGTCGGTGTCGCCTGCGTGCATTGGGGCGGGCCGCCGGCGTTGATGGCGGCCCTTGCCGTGGGTGCCGCGATCGGCGTGATGTTCGCGCTGCGCTGCCTGCACCCGCCGGGCGGCGCTTCGGCGCTGCTGGTGGTGCTGAACGGCGTCGCCGATCCGGCCTTCGTGCTCTATCCCGTGCTCGCCAACGCAATGCTGCTGGTTGCGGCCGGCGTCGCCTACAACCATGCGACGCGGCGCGACTACCCGCACCGCCCGCGCCTGCGGCGCCGTACGCACGCGACGCCGAGGCCGCGGCGATCGACGCCGAACTCGACGCCGTGCTGGCGCGCCACAGCCACGCGCTGGACATCGGCCGCGACGAGCTCAAGGCGCTGCTCGAAGACACGCAGCTGCAGTCCTACCAGCGCAAGCTGGCCAACATCCGCTGCAGCGACATCATGTCGCGACGCCTCATCACGGTGAGCCCCGGCACGCCGCTGGCCAACGCAAGCGCCCTGTTTCGCGAGCACCGCATCAAGGCCTTGCCGGTGGTCGACGCCGCCGGGGGCGTCGTCGGCATCGTGACGCCGGCCGACCTCGTGCGCAGCGCGGCGACGTGCCGAGTTGGTGAGCCAGATCATGACCCGCCAGGTGCGCGTCGCCGGCGTCGACCGGCACCTGGTCGAACTGATCCCGCTGTTCGGTGGCACCGGCCACCACCACATTCCGATCGTCGACGACGGCGTCGGCTGGTCGGGATCATCACCCAGTCGGACGTGGTCGCCGCGCTGTGCCGCCCCGCAGCGTCCGTGACCGCCGACGAGAGCGGCGCCGACCGGGCCCAGGCCCCGTCGCCGATGCCGGCTGCAGCCAGCGGCTAGGTGCCCGCCGCCGGCAACGCCCTGCGCCACTGCATCGCCTCGGCGATGTGCACCGCGCGGATCTGCTCGTCGCCATGCAGGTCGGCGATCGTGCGCGCCAGCTTGAGCACGCGGTGCAGGCCGCGGCCCGACAGACCCAGCCGCATGGCGGCGCGGTGCAGCAGGTCGCGGCCGGTGGCGTCGAGGGCGCAATGGCGTTCGAGGTCGGCGGCGGGCAACTCGGCATTGCACATGCCCTGGCGCGCCTGCTGGCGTTGCCGCGCGGCGAGCGCGCGCTGCGCAATCACGGCACTGGCTTCGCCGTCGGCGGCGCCCATCAACTCGGCTGGCTTGACCGCCGGTACTTCGACCTGCAGGTCGATGCGGTCGAGCAGCGGGCCCGACAGGCGCCCCTGGTAGCGTGCCACCGCGTCGGGGGTGCAGCGGCAATGCTGCCCGGTCGCGGCGAAGGCGCCGAGGTAGCCGCAGGGGCAGGGGTTCATCGCCGCGATCAACAGAAAGCGTGCCGGGAACGAGGCCTGGCGCGCGGCCCGCGAGATCGTGATGCGGCCGGTTTCGAGCGGCTCGCGCAGCGCCTCGAGCGCGGCCCGCGGCAACTCGGGCAATTCGTCGAGAAACAGCACGCCGGCGTAGGCCAGCGAGATCTCGCCGGGCCGCGGCGGTGAGCCGCCGCCGACCAGCGCCACGGCGGTGGCCGAGTGGTGCGGCGCGCGGAACGGGCGCAGCATCCAGTGCGCGGGGTCGAACCTGCCGCACAGGCTGGCGATCGCGGCGCTGGCCAGCGCCTCGTTTTCGCTCATCGGCGGCAGCAGTCCGGGCAGGCGCTGCGCCAGCATCGACTTGCCGGTGCCTGGCGGGCCGACCATCAGCACGCTGTGGCCGCCCGCGGCGGCGATCTCCAGCGCGCGCTTGGCGCCGGCCTGGCCGCGCACGTCGCGCATGTCGATCGAGAGCTGGTCGCCGGCGGCCCGCGGCGCGCGCGCCACAGCCAGCGGCTGCGCGGCGGCGCCCGGCTGCAGAGCCGCCACCACCTCGAGCAGGTGCGTGGCGCTGCGCACGTCGACGCCGTCGGCGAGCGCGGCCTCGCAGGCGCTCGTGGCCGGCAGCACCAGCGTGCGGGCCGCGCCTTCGTGGCGCACGGCGAGCGCCAATGCCAGCGCACCGCGCACCGGGCGCAACTCGCCGGCCAGACTCAACTCGCCGGCGAACTCGTAGCCGTCGAGCGCCTTGGCGTCGATCTGGCCAGCGGCGGCCAGGATGCCGAGCGCGATCGGCAGATCGAAGCGTCCGGACTCCTTGGGCAGATCGGCCGGCGCGAGATTGACCGTGATGCGCTTGTTGTTCGGAAACCCCAGCCCGCTGTGCGCCAAGGCCGCGCGCACGCGCTCGCGAGCCTCCTTGACCTCGGTGTCGGCCAGCCCGACCAGCGTGAAGCTCGGCAGGCCGTTGGCCAGATGCACTTCGACCAGCACGGCGGGCGCGTCGAGACCGTCGATCGCGCGGCTACGAACGACGGCCAATGTCATGTCACCGCCCGCGGCGTGCACACAAGAGCGCGCAGGCCCCGCGCGGCTCGCGAACCACGGGGGGCCAGTAAGAGCGGCTTCATCGGGGGGTGAGCGACGGAGCGGCAGCCCTGGAGCGCTCGGGCGTCGAGCGGGCGTTGCTCGTCATCGACGACCTCCACGCGCTCGAAGGCACGCCGGCGGAGGCGGCGCTCGGCCGGTTCATCGACTACGCGCCGCCGTGGCTTGCCATCCTCGTCGGCTCGCGCGTCCCGCCCGATTTCAACCTCCCGCGTCTGCGTGTTTCGGGCGAGCTTGCTCGAGGTCGGGAGCGAAGACCTCCGATTCCGAACGCCTGGGAGGTCGAGCGGCTGTTCCTCGACTTCTACCAGCGACCCGGTACCGCCGGCCGACCTGGCGATGCTCGCCCGCCGGACCGAAGGCTGGGCGGCCGGCCTCCAGCTCTTCCATCTCGCCACGCGCGGCAAGTCCGCCGAGGAGCGCCGGCGGATCCTCTCCGGGGTCGGGACGAGCAGCCGACTTGTTCGCGAGTACCTCGCGCGGAACGTGCTGCTCGACCTGCCCGAGGAGCTGCGCACGTTCCTCGTCGAGACCTGCGTCCTGGGTCGCCTCACGGGCGACCTCTGCGACCGCCTGCTCGACCGGCACGGGAGCGGCGCGCCTGCTCGATGATCTGGCGCGTCGCCAGATCTTCACCGTCGCCATCGACGAAGCGGACGGCTCGTACCGGTACCACGAGGTGCTTCGATCACACCTCGATCTGATGCTCGTCGACGAGGTCGGGGAAGCGGAGGCACGTCGCCGCCATGAGCTCGCCGGCGAGCTCCTCGAGGCGTGCGGAGCGTCCGCCGAGGCGCTTGCGGCCTACTGTCGCGCGGAAGCGTGGCCGCACGTCCGGCGCCTGCTCGGCGGCCACGGCGAACGGCTGGCGGACGGCGGCCCGACCTGGGTCGAGGCGTTGCCGCCGGCCATCGTCCGGCACGACCCGTGGCTCGGGCTCGCGGCGGCACGACGGGCGCGTGCAGAGGGCCGCTGGACTGCCGCGCTCGACGGCTATGCCACGGACCGAGGTCGCCTTTGGTGCGACGTCCACCGCTCTCGTCTGCCGACGTGAGCGGCTCGCCCTCGCGGCGTGGCTGGATCCCGTGGCGATCCCGCCGGCCGATTGGACGGGCCTGCTTCGTTCGGGCCTCGTCCGGCAGCCGCTCGCCGCGGCGCGCGAGGCCGAACGCGAGGATGCCGCCCGGCGTCGCTGGTGCGCGGTCTGCTGGAGCTTGCCGCCGGGGAGATCGATGAAGCGCAGATCCACCTCGCGCAGCGCGATCGCGATCGGGCACCGGAAGCGCCGTCGCTCGACGCCGCCACCCGCCTTGCCGCCGGGATCGCGGGCCTGCTCGGCGGCGACGCGGCGGCCGTGCCGCCTGCTCGATGCCGCGGTCGACGAGGCCGACCGTGCCGGGCGCGACCTGGGTGGCCCGGATCGGGAGGGCCGCCCGACGGATCGCTCCGGGGGTCGTCGACGACGGCTTGGCGGCCGCCGACGCTGCCTTTGCCGAGGAGGACGACCCGTGGGGACGTGCCATCCTCGCCGTGCTCGAGGCTTGGGCACCGCGGTCCACCGAGCAACCCGGACCGGCCGGCGGCTTCGCAGCGCGGAGGTCCGCCTGGCGGCTGCCGAGCGGGCGGCGGCGGGGTTCCGGCGGCTGGGCGCCGGCGTCCCGGAGGCCTGGGCGCGCGGCCTCGCCGCACTGGCGCTCGCGGAAACGGGCGCGGACGATGCGCGCGACGCGGCGCTCGGCGCGGAGAGCTTCGCGAGGGCGACGGGAACGCCCGGCGCGCGCCTGCTCGCCTATCTGGCGATGGCCGCCGCCGAGCCGGCGCGGGCCGTCGAGTATTCGGATCTCGCGGCCGCGGTGCGCGCCGAGACGGGCCTCCATGCATCGCCCGTCTGGCGAGCACGCCGCTTGCGGCCGGCGAGAGCGCGCCGACCGTGGCTCCGTCGAAGAGCGCGGCACGGGACCGCTCGGGCCGTCGCCTGAGTCCGCGCCGACGGCGAGGTCTGCGGGTCCGCACGCTGGGCGGCTTCGCGCTCGAGGTCGATGGCCGCGTGTCTCGCTCGACAGGTCAAGCCGCGGGCGCGGGCCGTGCTCCGGTTCCTCGCCCTCCATGTCGGGGCGGCGCTCCATCGCGAGGTCATCTGCGAGGCGCTCTGGCCCGACAGCGACGCCCAGACCGGCGCTCGAAGCCTCCACGTCGCGATCTCGGCGCTGCGCGGCGCGCTCGTCGCCGCGCTCGGTCCCGACGGCGCCCGGCTCATCGCCCGCGATGGTGACGCCTATCGCCTCGCCGTCCCGCCGGCATCGGTGGACCTCTGGCGGTTCGACCAGGCGCTATCGACTGGACGCTCGGCCCGCGGGCGAGGGGACGTGTCGGGCGCCGCGTTCGGGCTGGCCCTCGAGCTGTACGGCGACCTCCTGCCCGAGGACGGTCCCGCCGAGTGGGTCGTGGACCTCGCGCGAGCGGTGTCGGGCTGGGGCCGTCGAAGGCGGCGCGCGCCATCGCCGAGGATGCGCTGGCGGCTCGGCGACCTTGGCGCAGTCGTGCGGGCGTGTCGTCCGGGCCTCGCGATCGATCGCTACCAGGACTCGCTCTGGCGCATGCTCATCGATGCCCGCGAACGGGCGGGTGACGCCGGCGCAGCCACCCGCGACCGGCGCGAGTACGCCGCGGTGCTCGACACGCTCGGCGTCCTCGACCGCTGATCAGCCCTTGGCGAAGAACTCGAGCTCAGAGATCGCGAGCGGCGCACCGTCCGACTCCGTATGTCTCGACGACCCGGATGGTCAGGGTGTCCGCGCTGGGGCCGGACACGTCGAAGTTCTGCGGATCGTGGACGTCCTTGATCTCCAGGCGCTGAACGGTGCCATCGGGGAACACGATCTCGATGACTTCGGCTCGCCGGAGCTCCACGAAGGCGTCCCCGCACGCGCCGTTGTGAACGATGAGCGCGCCGAGCTCGAATGGTTCCTCGAAGCCGAATGTGACGCTCGGGGTTGCCCCGTCAGCCCGCCATTCGGTGTTCGTGAACGTGTCGACGGAGTCGCTGATCGGGTGGCCCGTGACCTCGTCGCTCGCCTCTGCGCTGATCGGCCGGATAGGTTCGAGGCTGGGCGAAACGATCCGCCCGGCCCGCTCGACCGCGATTCGAATGCCGCGGTTGATGATGCCCTGAATCGACGGGATCGCGACATAGCCGACGACGCCGAACGCGAACAGGATGCCCAGCGACCCAGCGCACTACGTAGGTGATCTGAAGCCCGCTCGGACGGCCCGATGCCTTGCCCTGGCGCATGCCCTGGTGCGTTCGCCCGCCTCGTAGCGCTTCGGCGTGCCGACGGAAGATGCGGCGCCACCATGGGACCTTGCGATCGCGACGACGGTCGCTTCCTGGAGGCTGTTCCCGCACCGGCGACAGAACTTGCGCGTTCCGGGTCGTTTGCCTCACCGCACGAGCTGCAGATCCGATCACCCGGCTGGGGGGCGCGGCGCTCGGTCGACGGGCTGCGGGCGAGGCCGGGGGGCAGGCGTCGGCGGTTGGATGGCGCGCGTCCGGCTGAACGGCGGGTGGCTGCGACGGCGCTCCAGCGGGCGCCGCCGGAGGGACCGCGCCGGGCAGGCGAGCGGGAGGTTGAGCCGCAGGAAGTCGCGGCGGCGGCGGCGCCGGCACGGGGCGGACCGGCGCTGGCTGGAACGGCCTCGGCACCGTCGGTGACGGAGTCGGAGGCGGCGCCTTCGGCTGTGAGGTCACCGGCGCGGGAGCGGCCGCCGGTTCCGTGGCCGGTGGCGCCCCAGGCGCCGGCCAGTCGACGACCCCGCCGGCTGTCGCGGTCTCATCGAGAGCGCTGGCGGCTGCTCGAGAAGGACCGCCACGCCGTGGTTTCGGGCCCGGTGGAGGCGCCGGCTCGGGTTCGGGCTCGGCTCGGCTCGGGCTCGGGCGCCGGCTCAGGTTCGGGCGCCGGCTGCGGCTCGGGTGCGGGCTCGGGCTCGGGTTCGGGCTCGGGCTCGGGCTCGGGCTCGGGCTCGGGCTCGGGTTCGGGCTCCGGCTCGGGCTCGGGCGCCGGCGGCGGCGGAGGTGCCGGCTCGGGCTCGGGTTCGGGCTCCGGCTCGGGCGCCGGTGGCGCGGGCTCCGGCTCCGGCTCGGGCTCGGGCTCCGGCTCGGGCTCCGGCTCGGGCTCGGGTTCGGGCTCCGGCTCGGGCTCCGGCTCGGGCTCGGGCTCCGGCTCGGCGGCTCGGAGGTGCCGGCTCCGGCTCGGGTTCGGGCTCGGGCTCCGGCTCGGGCTCGGGCTCGGGCTCCGGCTCGGGCTCGGGCTCGGGTTCCGGCTCGGGCTCGGGCTCCGGCTCGGGCTCGGGCTCGGGCTCGGGCTCCGGCTCGGGCTTCGGGCTCAGGCTCGGGCTCCGGCTCGGGCTCCGGCTCGGGTGCCGCGGGCTTCTGATCGGCGTCGAGCCCGACTGCATGGCGCAGGCGGTCCGCCAGGCCACCGGTCGCGGGCGGCTCGGCGGGTGCCGGAGCCGGCTCGCTGACCTCCGGCCGGCTCGCTGGCCTCCGCCGGCGGCTCGCCCTCGACCCGCTGGCCGACCCACTCGAGGAACTGGCCGCAGTTGCCGCAGAACGCGTCGGACGCGTCGTTCGAATGCCCGCAGTTCCCGCAGACGATCACGCGCGTCTCCTCGCCACTTCGGTCACGCGCGAAGCATAGCGGCGGCCATCACCTGTCCGTATCGGTCGTCCCGCCATTGGCCGGAGCATCGTCCTCCTTGACGTCCGCGTCGGCGGGCCTGGCCGATCGCTTCGGCGGGGCCGAGGTCGCGTCGTCAGTCGTCGGCTGCCCGCCTTCCGTCGTCTCCGCTGCCGCCTTGGCGTCCGCCTTCGCCCGCGCCTTCTTCGGGGGCTCCGTCCCGACGACCTCGATGCGGTGTGGAACGTGTGCAGGTTTCGCGGACCGGACGATGCGATCCAGGCGGTCCACGTCGACCTGCGCCGGGTTCGCCGCGCGGACCCGTACGACAAGGGCGAGCTCCGATGACCCCACCATGGGCGACGACGCGTCGAGCGACCACGCCGACCCGCCGTTCTCGACAACCTCGACATCACCGTCGGTGGCGAGTCTCAGTTCGTCGGCAAGACCGGCTGCCGTGCCGCGACGCCGAAGGACGTCGACGGCGGCAGATGCGGCGGCGCGCCGCCGCCCGATGTCCCACGTCTCGTCGAGCTCGAGGGCGACCCACGAAGCGAGCCAGCCGAGGAAGTCCTCGGGCGTGAGACGCGGGTCGAAGTAGGCGCTCAGGTTGTCGAGGGTCAGGATGATCGGCGCCAATTCGGCGTCGAACGCCTCCACGAGCCGGACCGCGAACGGGTCCTCCTCCTGGTAGACCGACGGCAACCCAGCCGCGAGCGGGAGCGGCGTCGCGAGATCGGCGACCACCCCGCGCATCAGCCCGCCTCGACGAGCACCTGGTGCTCGTAGCTGAAGACGAGCGCCGACGGCTCGAGCTCGAGGCGAGTCGTCTGCTGTCCCCGCTGCCCGGTCACTGGGTCGGCCCCGAAGATCCTGAGGTCCTCGACGAGCTCGACACCGCGGAGCTTCTGGAGCACGGCGTGCAGCTCGCCGGAGGTCACTGGACGCCCGAAGGGCCACCCGTTGCCTTCGGGACCGCCGTCGATCGGGTCGAGGAACTGGTAGAGCGTTCGGAGGGCCTCTTCCTGGAGCCGCGTCGGGTTCGCGCGCGGTCGCGCGCGCAGGCGGGCGACCACGGTGACGCCCCGGTAGACGGGAGGCTCGACGACGAGGCGCGTTCCGATGACTCGAGTCTCCTCGAGCCGGTCGACGATGCGCTGGAGCGTCGTGTCGGCCGGTACGAGCTGTTCGAACCGCAGCCGGCCATCGATGGGCGTGGCGTCCGGCACCACGAGCACGCGAACCGATCCCGCATCTGCGCCGTCGCCCGCCGCGACGGCCCGGACACGGGCGACCTCGGGGGCCGCCTCGCGCGCCAGGTGTTCGAAGTCCTCGGTCGTTACCGCCCGCCCCCGGGTCCGCAGGAGCATCGGCCCCCGGACCTTGGCGTTG
>CAVVVW010000029.1:0-43797 GCA_963751775.1 uncultured beta proteobacterium | reverse complement strand
GATTCGAGCTCGGTCGCGTGGCGGCGCGTGAACTCGTCGCGCTCGGCCTCGATGCGCTCGATCTCGTGCCGTTTGGCCGCGGTCACGGGCTGCTGGCGGCGGTCGCGCTGCCACGGCAGGTCGAAGCTGAGCTGGAACGACACCATGTCGTCGTAGCGCTGGCGCCGGCTGTAGAACACCTCCCAGGACCAGTCGCCGCGCTCGTCGGCGCTGGCCTCGGCCATTTCCGCGCTGGCCAGGTCGCGCGTCGCCGTGTAGGGTCTGAGGTCGGCGTGGTGCTGCAGCTGGTCGCGCAGCCGCGACGCATCGACCGACGGCAGCGCCGGTTCGCCCGCCAGCGCCTCGCCCGCGCGCGCGCCGACCCAGCGCTGCAACTCGGCGCGGGCCTTCTTCACGTCGCGCGCGAGGTCGTCACCGCGGTCGGCGATGGCCAAGGATTCCTGGCGCGCGGCCGTCATCTCGGCCGGCGCCGCCGCACCGCTGGCGATGCGCGCCGAAAGGGTGTCCTGCAACAGGCGGTTCTCGCGCTGGAAGTCGCCGATCAGGGCCTGCCGGCGTTCGGCGAAGTACACGCCGAGCCAGGCCATCGCCGTGTCGCGCCGCACTGCCAGCTCGGCGGCGGCGAGCAATGCGCGGTCGCGCTCGATGCGTGCCCCCGCCATCTGCACGCGGGCGTCGCGCTTGGCGCGGTTGGGCACTTCCTGCATCAGCCCCAGGCGCTGCATCGTGGCCGGATCGCGCGTCACGCTGTAGCGGTCGGGCCCGGTGACGGGCAAGTTCTCGACGCCGACTGCCAGCCGCGGGTCGGGCAGGCTGGCCGCCGCCGGCTGCGCCGCGGTGTCCGCCGAGAGCGCGGCCTGCTGCACGCGCAGCGCCGGCGCATTCAGGCGCGCGATCTCGAGCGCCTCGCCATAGCCCAGACCCGCCGCCGCTGCGGCCATTGGCGCGATGGCGGCAGCCAGCCACAACAGCGCGGGTGCGCAAGTTCGATGAACAGCATTCACGGGGCAACCCTCCTACGGCAAGCGACTCGAGGCAGCGGACAAGACCGGGGCGCGACAGGCGCACGCCGGCGGCTGGCTGGGTCTAGTTGCGCAGGACGAGCAGCGAGAGGTAGAGCGGTGGTGAGCCCGCGGGCGGCCCGCTGGCCACGGCCACGGGGATTTCAGCGGCCAAGGCCTCTGCAGTGGCCGTGTCGAGCACGCGCAGCAGCGACGCGCTCAGGAACGGCGCCTGGGGCACGTCGGCCGCCGGCAGGCTGCTGTTGACCGATTGCTGGGGGGCGGCGCAATGCGCTTTGCACAGCAGCGTCGCCGTGCCGTCCTGCGGTGCGGCCGCATGCTCGTGGCAGCCAGGCATGTGCAATGCAGCCTGCGGCGCCGGCGCGACCGTCGGCACACAGGCGTGCGCGGCGCTCGACAGCAATTGCGCCACCAGCACGGCTGCCAGCCAGCCACAAATCGAGCCACGGTGTCGGAGCGACGCACGCATGACGGGCAGTCTAGTGCCAATCCAGCGCCTGCGCTTGACGGCCGTCAAGCGCGCGGCAGTCTTCAAGTCCCCGCGCGCTTGGCCTTGGGCGAGAACATGTCGTGCAGCTGCAGCCGCGTTGCCTGCAGCCGCTCGGAGACGACTTCGAGCATGCGGTACATCAGCGCGAAGCCGAACCCGGTGTCGCTGCGGCAGGCCTCGAGCAACTGGCCACCGTCGAAGGCCAAGGCCTGCACCGGCTCGAGGGCGCGGGCCTGGAAGTACTTGCCGCGACCCATCAGCACGGCAGACCAGCCGAACTCGTCGCCGGCACCCAGCGTCTGTACGCGCAACAGGTGGTCGGGCTCGACGATCTCCAGCGCGACGCGGCCGCTGACGATGAGGAAGAATTCGTGCGTGTCGTCACCCTCGCGGAAGATGGTCTGGTCGCGCTCGAACGCAACCTCGCGCGCGAGCCCGCGCAGCCGGTCGACATGCTCGGGGCGGAACGCCTCGACGAACGGATGCTGGTTCAACGTGCTCAGCGGGTTGGCAGCAGGCATGGCGTGGGTCCTTTGTGGCGGGTTTTTCGCGGTCGGCAAATTCACTGGAAGGGCTGGGCGCGCGCGATCAGTTCGTCCAATCCCGGCTCGTTCGGGTCGCGCGGCAGGCCCGGGTGGATGATCGCCACCTGGCAAGACTCCGCCGCCTCCACCAGCTGGCGGAACGTACCGGCGGTGATGTCCTTGATATAGGCCTGCTGGTTGCCGTTGTAAGCGAACATGCGGTCGTTGATCAACTGGCATTCGTTGCAGGTCGGGCAGCGCGCGGTCTCGATCCAGGCCTCGCCGGGCGTGCGGCTGTCGGCCGGCGCCTCTGCCGCTGTCGCGCCGGCGGCCTCGGCCGTCGCGTCCGCTGCGGGGGGTGCGGCGGCGGGCTCGGCCGCCACCGGTGCTGGCGCTTGTGCCGCGCGCTCCGCGCGCTCGCGCGCCAGCAGCCGCTCGGCGTGCGAGTCGTTGATGCCGGCGTGCTCCTGCAGCCGGTGCCACAGCAGCAGGCAGCGCCGCGTGGCCTGCATCATCGGCGCATCGACGACGACGCGGTACAGGCCGTCGTTCGCGTCGACCGCCAGCACGTAAGGCACGCGCTCGGCGGCGTCGGCTTCGCCCAGCGCCAGCCAGTCGGCCGCCGGCAGCATCGCCGCGTGCCAGCGCTGGCGCGGCACGGCGGCGAAGTGCGCGGCGTGACGGCGGTCGCAGAGGGCGAAGTCGGCATAGGTGAACGCCACCGCCTCGGCCTGGCGCTGCAGCGCCTCGTCGGCGTATTCGAAGGGCTCGATCGGCCAATCGGCTTCGGCCATGCGGTTGCCGGCCAGCGAGAACCGCTCGGCCCAGTTGGCGCCGGCGGCCGCGTCGTAACTGAAGGTCGGGAAGGCGCGCGATTCGGTCGCGGCCGCGGCGCCGAGGTAGCGCGGCAGGTCGGCCGCCGGCTCGGGCGAGCCGGCGAAGACGCAGAACAGCGCCGGCCCGCGGCAGGCGAGGCCGCGCGCGATGCGCCCGCGCTCGGCAACCAGCGCCGCAGCGGCGCACTGCATCACGAACATGCCGCCCAGCCCCATCGCCGTGGTCGCCAGCCGCGCGCTGCGCACGCCGAAGGCGAAATGCCCGCTGCCGATCGACGACTCTTCGAGCAGGTCCGAGACCTGCACCAGCACCTTGACCGGCATGCCCGACGACAGCATGTCGAGCAGCGCCGCGTTCTCCGCCGCATCGTTGCGCTCGGACGGGATGCACACCAGGTAGTCGGGCAGCAGCGCCACGTCGTCGGCGCCGAGCGCATGCGCGTCGTGGCGCTCGAACAGCGCGTCGTGTTCGGCTTCCACGTAGCGGCCCGCGACTTCGAGTTCGGCGATGGCGATCGCCTTGACCAGCTCGGCCGCCGCCGGCAGGCGGCTGCGGAAGGCCTGCATCGCGGCCAGGCAATTGTCGAAGGCAAAGCCCGCCACGACATCGTCGTCGTCATCGACGCGGGCAGGATAGAACGCCTGTCGCGCAAGGGCCGCCAGTGCCCACTCGATGCGCCGGCGCCGCGAAGGCGGCAACTCGTCGGTCGGGGCACGACGCGCCACCAGCTGCGACATGGCGTCGAAATCGAAGACTTCGCCATGCGGCCCACCGACCGCGGCCCGCAGGGCCTGCGGCGCGCGCCCGGCCTGCGAGTGGACCCAGGCGGCGCGGCGGATGTCGGACAGGCCGCGCATCAGCCGGTCGACCAGCGCGGTGAATTCGCGCGCCTTGCGCGCCTGCGCCTGGCGCCAGGCCTGCGTCAGCAGTCGCGCCGGCAATCGTTCGTCGCAACCGACCAGCAGGCCGTCGGTCTTCAGCGCCGCGGCCGCCTGCGCCAGCACCGGGCCCGCGGCTTCGTCGCCGGCCGCACCGATGTGCGCCGCGGCCTCGGCCCACAGCGCCGACAGCCGACCCTCGACGCCGCGCGACGCGGCGGCGCGCAACTCGCGCTCCAGCCGCAACACGTGGCGGCGCAGGCGCTCGCCTTCCAGGCCCCGCGGCGCGAGCTGCTGCAGCACGTCGTTGACCAGCGTGGCCAGCGGCTGCGCGAAGCCGCCCTCGCCGCTGTCGACGGCAGCGGCGTCCGGCAGCACGACGGGAAAGTCGTGGCGCAGGCGGTCGAGGTCGCGGTACGCTGACAGCAGCGCCGGTCGCAGCGTGCGGGTATCGACCGCCGCGAAGCCTTCGCCGCCGCGCTGGCCGCTCAAGTGGAACAGCCATTGTTCCGGGAAGTTGGTGGCACGGTCCATGGTGTTCATCGATCGGGCATCAGGCCGCGCGACGCTGCGCCGTGGCGTCGTCGGGCCAGATCGTGTACTTGTCGAGCTCGGCGTCCAGGCCAGCCCGGGTGCGTTCGGGCGAGCGTGGCTGGCCGGCGTGGCGCAGGTCTTCGTAGCACGGTATCTCGGGGTTGTGATACAGGATGCCGACCGGTATCGGATCCTCGCAGGAGGCGATCTCGCGCGCGCTGTCGATGTCCAGCGGATCGTGTTCGCGCTGGTTGCGGTAGACGCGGCTGACGTCGGCGCTGGGCTGCAGGCCCCTGCCGTGCGTGAGCAGCAGCGTCTTGCCCGGATCGTGCAACCAGGGCTCGAATGTCTTGGGCAGGAACTCGGGGCAGCGCTGGATCACGCGCACGAACGAGAAGCCGCGGTGCTTGAAGGCCTTGTGCACGATGTCGTAGAGCTGCTCGGGCATCCAGTCCACGCCCTGGGCGATGAACGAGGCGTTCTGCACGCCGAGCGACACGGTCAGCGGGTTCAGCGGCTCGAGCACCGCACCGCGCGGCGTGGTATTGCTCTTGAAGCCGATCGGCGAGGTCGGCGAAGCCTGCTTCTTGGTCAGTCCGTAGACATGGTTGTCGTGCAGGATGACCGTCAGGTTCATGTTGTAGCGGATGGCGTGGATCCAGTGCGCGGCACCGATGCTGCAGCAGTCGCCGTCGCCGGTGTTGACGAAGACGTTGAGGTCCGGCCGCGCCATCTTCACGCCTTCGGCGAGCGGGAAGGCGCGGCCGTGGATGCCGTGAAAACCGTAGGTCTTCATGTAGTGCGGGAAGCGGCTCGAGCAGCCGATGCCGGAGACGAAGACCGTGCGCTCGGGCGCCAGGTTCTCGTCGCGGCACAGCCGCTGCACGGCGGCCAGGATGGCGTTGTCGCCGCAGCCGCCGCACCAGCGCGGCACGCCGCCCTGGTAGTCCTCGAGTGAATGCTGCTCTTCGTGCAGACGAATGACGCAGCGATTGAGTGCAGAGCCCATGGTCAGCCTTTGCGGTTCAGTCGGGTGAGGGCGGCGTCGACGACGCTGCCGGGCTTGATCGGCTGGCCGCGCGCTTCGCTCCAGCAGTCGACGTCGACCAGGTAGCGCGAGCGCAGCATCATGGCCAGCGCGGAGTAACGGCGGTTGTCCTCGTCGATCAATTCGTCTTCCAGGCTGTCGGACCAGTTGCCCTCGATCGTCATCACGCGGGCAAAGCGCTGCAGGATCTCGCGAATGCCCGACGGCAGCGGCTGGATGAAGCGCAGGTGCAGCGACGAGACCTTCTTGCCCATCGCGCACAAGCGGTCGACCGCCTCTTCGATGGCGCCCTGGTTGCCGCCCCAGCCGACCAGCAGCAGGTCGCCGTCGGGCTCGCCGTAGACCGGCGGCGTCTTCAGCGTCCTTTGCAGCGCCGCCAGCTTGAGGCTGCGTGCGCGCAGGCCTTCCTCGTTGGTGGCCGGGTCGTACGCGACCTTGCTGTTGCGGTCGTGCGCCAGGCCGGTGATGGTGTGCATGCCGCCCGGTTGGCCCGGCACGAAGCGCCGCGCGATGCCGGTCACCGGGTCCCAGTCGTAGGGCTTGGCGCCCTCGGGCACCGGCGTCTGGTCGATCGGCGCCGCCAGCCATTCCTCGCTGAACACCGGGCGCGCGAACGGTTGTTGCGCCGTGGCCAGGCTGGCGTCGGACAGCACCACGACGACCATGTTGAAGGTCTCGGCGATCTTGCGCGCCGTGATCATCGAGTAGAAGCAGTCTTCGATCCCGCTCACCGCCATCACCACCTTGGGCGCGTCGCCGTGGCTGCCGTAGATCGCGGTCAGCAGGTCACCCTGCTCGACCTTGGTCGGCTGGCCGGTGCTGGGCCCGCCGCGCTGCACGTTGACGACCACCAGCGGGATCTCGGCCATCACGGCCAGGCCCAGCCCTTCCTGCTTGAGCGAGTAACCGGGGCCCGAGGTGATGGTCACCGCGCAGCGGCCGGCGTAGGAGGCGCCGATGGCAAAGGCGCAGGCGGCGATCTCGTCTTCGGCCTGGTGCACCAGCCCGCCGACGCGCTCGAAGCACTCGCTCAGGTAATGCGAGGCCGAGGTCGCCGGCGTGATCGGGTACATCGCGCAGATGTCCATGCCCGAGGCCAGCACACCCAGCGCGATGGCCGTGTTGCCGCTGACCACGACCTGCGCCTCGGCCACCTTGGCCGCCGGGATGCGGAACTTGAAATCCAGCGTCTTCTCGGCCCAGGCGAAACCCGCCTCGAGCAGGCGCACGTTGGACTCGATGACGCTGGCGTCCTTCTTGCCGAAGATCAGCGCGATCTGCGCCCGCGCCAGTTCGAGGTCGAAGCTGTAGATGCTGCACAGCGAGCCCAGCACGAACATGTTCTTGCCGCGCTTGGGATCGGACATCAGGGCCCGGCACTCGTGTTCGAGCGGCATCTCGATGACGCGGTAGCCGTCTTTGCCGAGTGCCTTCACCGTCTCCAGGTAGGAGGCGACGATCTTCGGGTCCTTGTGCTCGCGCCACACGTTCTCGAGCATGATGGTGGCGCCGGGCTTGAGTTCACCGGCCTGCACGCGGCCGAGCAGCACCTGTTCGTTGAAAGCCACCACCAGGTCGGTCTGGTCGCCGCCGTTGCTGATGCGCCCCGAACCCATGCGGATGCGGATGCCGCTGGCCCCGGCCACGCTGCGCGCGGGCGGCTGGATCTCGGCCGGGATGATCTCCACCGTCCAGATGCCGTTGCCGCTGCGCGCGGCGATCGCCGCCAGCGACTGGCCGCAGCGCTGCGCGCCCTCGCCCGAATCGCTGATCACCTCGACGATGTGCTCGGGCAGGTCGCGCGCCGGCTTGGGGCGCGCCTGGCCGGCGGGCCGGTCGAGCAGCGTGGTGTCGTTCATCGTCTGTCCCTTTGCATCAGGCCACGCGCACCCGCGCATGGCCATGTTCTTCGCGGGCAATGCCGAACAGCGTGTCGCCCGCTTCGGCGAGCACGGCGGCGTCGCTGTCGCGCAGGCCGAGCCAGGCCTTCATCGCGCGCGCGGCCTTGCGCCCGGCGCCCATGGCCTGGATCACCGTGGCCGCGCCGGTGACGATGTCGCCGCCGGCCCAGACGCCCACCATCGAGGTCGCCAGGTTGGCGTCGGTGGCGATGTAGCCGCGCTTGTCGAGCGCGAGCTTGCAGGTCTGGCCGAGGATCGGGTTGGCGTTGGTGCCGATCGCGAACACCACCATGTCGCAGGCAAACTCGAACTCGCTGCCGGCCACCGGGACCGGGCGGCGCCGGCCCGAGGCGTCGGGCTCGGCCAGTTCCATGCGCACGCAGCGCAGCGCGCGCACGGCGCCCGACTTGCCGTCGTTGGCGTCGCCGACGATCTCGATCGGGCTGGTCAGCCAGTTGAAGTCCACGCCCTCCTGCTCGGCGTGGTGCAGTTCCTCGACGCGCGCCGGCGCCTCGGCCTCGGTGCGCCGGTAGATGCAGTGCACGGTTTCGGCGCCCAGCCGCAGCGACACGCGCAGCGCGTCCATCGCGGTGTTGCCGGCGCCGATCACCGCCACATGCTTGCCGGGTTGCAGCGGCGTGTCGAAGTTGGGGAAGTCGCGCGCGCGCATCAGGTTGCAGCGCGTCAGCAACTCGTTGGCCGAGAGCACACCGCCCAGCGATTCGCCTGGGATGCCCATGAAGCTCGGGTAGCCGGCGCCGGTGCCGATGAAGACGGCGTGAAAGCCCATCTCGCCCAGCATCTGCTCGACCGTGAACAGGCGCCCGACCAGGGTGTTGCATTCGAAGCGCACGCCGAGCTGCTCGAGCTTGCGGATCTCGGCGTCGACGATGTCGTTGGGCAGGCGGAAGTCGGGAATGCCGTACTTGAGCACGCCGCCGGGCTGGTGGAAGGCCTCGTAGACGACGACTTCGCAGCCGGCTTTGGCCATGTCGGCGGCGCAGGCCATGCCCGCCGGCCCGGCACCGACGATGCCCACGCGCAGGCCGCTGGCCTCGACGTAGGGCACGTTGGCCCAGCCTTCGCGGATCGCGCTGTCGCCGACGAAGCGCTCGAGCCGACCGATGGCCACCGGCTCCAATGTCTCGCCCACCGTGCACACGCCCTCGCACTGGTTCTCCTGCGGGCAGACGCGGCCGCAGACCGAAGGCAGCAGATTGGTGTCGGTCAGGATGTCGTAGGCGCCGTGCAGGTGCTTCTCGGCGATCTTCTTGATGAAGCCCGGGATGTCGATGCCGACCGGGCAGCCGCGCACGCAGGGCTCGTCGGCGCATTGCAGGCAGCGATCGGCCTCGCGCAGCGCGTCTTCGAGCCGGTAGCCGAGCGAGACCTCGTCGAAGTTGCGCGCGCGCTCGCGCGGCGCCTGCTCGGGCATCGGCGTGCGCTCCTGCGGAATGGTGCGGATGGTTTTCTTCTTGCTTGCCATCACGGCCTCCTAGGCGTCCGTCGCCGGCCGCTCGTCGATCGCCGAGCGGCGCCGGCTCGGGCACGGCCGTGGCGCGCATGCGGCAGCTGTCCTGCCAGCGTTCGAGCGCTTCGTGCTCGGAACTGCGGTAGCGCACCAGGCGCGCCATCAGGTCGTCGAAATCGACCTGGTGGCCGTCGAAGTCGGGGCCGTCGACGCAGGCAAAGCGCATCTGGTCGCCGACCTTGACGCGGCAGCCACCGCACATGCCGGTGCCGTCGACCATCACCGGGTTCAGGCTGACGATGGTGCGGATGCCGTGCGGCCGCGTCACGTCGGCGCAGCCCTTCATCATCACCGGCGGGCCGATCGCGACCACTTCGTCGATGTCGGCATGGCGCGCGATCGCCTGCTCCAGGCCGGCGGTGACGCGGCCGTGCAGGCCGGCGCTGCCGTCGTCGGTGCAGACGATCAGCTCGTCGCACACGGCGGCGAACTTGTCGTGCCAGAACATCAGGTCGCGGTTGCGAAAGCCGATCACGCCGATCACCTTCGCGCCCTGCTCGTGGTACGCGCGGGCCTGCGGAAACACCGGCGCCACGCCGAGTCCGCCGCCGACGCAGACCACTTTCTTCGGTTTGCCGATGTGGCTGGGAATGCCCATCGGCCCGACCAGCGCATACAGCGAGGTGCCGACCTGGCAGTCGCGGCGCATCGCCTGCGTGGTCTTGCCCACGGCCTGGATCACCAGGGTGATGGTGCCGCGCTCGCGGTCGAAGTCGGCCAGCGTCAGCGGAATGCGCTCGCCGTGCTCGTCGGCCATCACGATGACGAACTGCCCCGGCTTGGCGGCGCGCGCCATCAACGGGTGCTCGATTTCGAGCAGGAAGGTGACGTCGGAGAAATCCTGGCGGGCAACGACGGTAAAGCGGCTGGGCCCGGGCGTGGCATTCATGGTGGCTGTGGGGTGGGTTGATCGGTCGGGTTGTCGCGTCGCCGCTCGCTTGCCGTCTGCGCCGGCGTTTCAGCGTGTCGACGGGCGCGGCGCAGCCGCTGCCTCGCGCCGGCGCTTGGCCGCCGGGTAGACGACGGTCTCCTCGAGCACGATGTGTTCGTGATACAGCGACACGAACACCGGCACCGCGTTGCGCAGCATCTCCAGGTCGTACCAGCTGTAGCCGCTGGCGATGGCCTCGACCGGCGCGCACAGTTCGAGCCAGTCCTGCTCGAGCCAGCCGTGGTCCTGTTGCAGGCGTTGCACATGCTGCACCAGCTCCGCGTCGCTGCCGTCGAGCAGCTCGGGGAATACCAGCGACTCCTCCTCGGCGTGGTGCATCAATGCCGGCCCACTGAAGAAGGCCATGATCTCGCGCGCACTCTCGCGTGCGGCCTCGTCGGCGCCACGCTCGTCGACGTGGGCCAGCAGCCGCTCCAGCGACTGCAGCATCTTCATCGCCTGGCGGTGCGTGGCGTCGAGCGACTCGAACACCGCCGGCATCTCGATCTTCGGTCGCGCCGGTCTGGCGGCGGAAGCAGGTTTCATGGCAAGGCTCCTCGCGGTTGCAGGCATTGTTCGCCGATGCCGCCGCGCCGGCTTGCGCTTGGTCAAGGCCGCACCGGATCGGGCCGGTGGTCCGCGTTTGACGTGCGTCAACTCCACCGCCTGGCCGGTCACGAAGAATCGACCCCATCCAAGCCATGGAGTGACGCACAGTGCTGCAGATCCGCATTCATGGGCGGGGCGGGCAGGGCGTCGTCACGGCGGCCGAATTGCTGTCGGTGGCCGCCTTCGACCAGGGCCACCACGCGCAGGCCTTCCCCAGTTTCGGCTCCGAGCGCACCGGCGCGCCGGTGGTCGCGTTCTGCCGCATCGACGAGCACGAGATCCGGCTGCGCGAGCCGGTTCTCGAGCCCGACGTGTTGATCGTGCAGGACCCGACGCTGTTGCACCAGGTCGACGTGTTCCAGGGCCTCAAGCCCGACGGCTATGTGCTGATCAACAGCAAGCACAGCCTGGACGAGCTGGGGTTGGCCGACATCGCGCTGCGCTTTCGCCGCGAGCGGCTGACCACCGTGCCGGCGACCGAGATCGCGATCAAGCACCTGGGCCGGCCACTGCCCAATGCCGTGCTGCTCGGCGGCTTCGCCGCGTTGTCGGGACTGGTCTCGCTGGACGCGGTGGCGCACGCGATCCGTGAAAAGTTCAGCGGCAAGGTGGCCGCGGGCAACGTCGCTGCCGCGACCGATGCCTTCGAGTTCGTGCAGCGCGCGATGAAGGAACTGGCCCATGCTCAAGCAAATTGAAGGCTCGCAGGCGGTGGCCGAGGCGGTGGCGCTGGCCCGTCCGGAGGTGATCTGCGCCTACCCGATCTCGCCGCAGACCCACATCGTCGAGGGCCTGGGCGAGCTGGTGAAGAGCGGGCAGTTGAGCCCGTGCGAGTTCATCAACGTCGAGAGCGAGTTCGCCGCCATGAGCGTGGCCATCGGCGCCTCGGCCACCGGCGCGCGCACCTACACCGCCACCGCCAGCCAGGGCCTGCTGTTCATGGCCGAGGCCATCTACAACGCCTCGGGCCTGGGCCTGCCGATCGTGATGACGGTGGCCAATCGCGCCATCGGCGCGCCGATCAACATCTGGAACGACCACAGCGATTCGATGAGCCAGCGCGATTGCGGCTGGCTGCAACTGTTCGCCGAGACCAACCAGGAGGCGCTGGACCTGCACATCCAGGCCTTCAAGCTGGCCGAAGAGATGTCGATGCCGGTGATGGTGTGCATGGACGGCTTCATCCTGACCCACGCCTACGAACGCGTGGACATGCCGGCGCAGGCCGAGGTCGACGCCTTCCTGCCGCCGTACGAGCCGCGCCAGGTGCTCGACCCGGCCGAGCCGGTATCGATCGGCGCGATGGTCGGGCCCGAGGCCTTCATGGAGGTGCGCTACCTGGCGCACGCCAAGCAGACGATGGCGCTCGAGCGCATCCCGCAGATCGCGGCCGAATTCGCCGAGCGCTTCGGTCGCAGCGCGGGCGGCCTGGTCCGCGGCTACCGATGCGAGGACGCGCAGACCATCGTCGTGGCGCTCGGCTCGGTGCTCGGCACGCTGAAAGACACGATCGACGACTTGCGCGCCGACGGCGTGAAGATCGGCGTGCTCGGCATCCACTCGTTCCGCCCGTTCCCGCTGGCCGCGGTGCGTGCGGCACTGCAGGGCGCCCAACGCGTGGTCGTGCTGGAGAAGAGTTTCTCGGTCGGCCTGGGCGGCGTGGTCTCGACCGACGTGCGGCTGGCGCTGTCGGGCCTGCACCTGCATGGCTACACCGTGATCGCCGGGCTGGGCGGGCGCGCGATCACCAAGGCCTCGCTGCATCGCATGCTGCGTGAAGCGATCGCCGACAAGTTGCCGCCGCTGACCTTCATGGACCTGGACTGGCGCATCGTGAATCGCCAGCTCGAGCGTGAAGCGCAGGTGCGCCGCAGCGGGCCGATCGCCGAGAACCTGCTGCGCGATGTCGGCACCGTGGCCTCCAAAGTGAGTTGACGATGCAACCGATCAAGTTCTACCAGACCGGCACCTTCACCGTCGGCAACCGCCTGCTCGCACCCGAGCAGCGCAGCGTGCAGTCGTCGATCGAGCGCAACAACTCGCTCAACTCGGGGCACCGCGCCTGCCAGGGCTGCGGCGAGGCGCTGGGTGCGCGCTATGCCGTCGACGCCGCGATGCGCGTGACGAACCGGCAACTGATCGCCGCCAACGCCACCGGCTGCCTCGAAGTGTTTTCCACGCCTTATCCCGAGACCTCGTGGCAGTTGCCGTGGATCCATTCGCTGTTCGGCAACGCGGCGGCGGTCGGCACCGGCATCGCCGCGGCGCTGAAGGTCAAGGGCCGCAAGGAGGTGCGGGTCATCGCCCAGGGCGGCGACGGCGGCACCACCGACATCGGCTTCGGTTGCCTGTCGGGCATGTTCGAGCGCAACGACGACGTGCTCTACATCTGCTACGACAACGAGGCCTACATGAACACCGGCGTGCAGCGCAGCTCGGCCACGCCGCCGACCGCGCGCACCGCGACCACGATGGCCGTCGGCGCCGAGCCCGGCGCCGCCTTCGGCCAGGGCAAGAACCTGCCGCTGATCGCGATGGCGCACGAGATTCCGTATGTCGCCACCGCCACCGTGGCCGACCTGCGCGACCTCGAGGCCAAGGTCGAGAAGGCCATGCAGCTGCACGGCGCGCGCTACCTGCATGTGCTGGTGCCCTGCCCGCTCGGCTGGGGCTCGGCCAGCCACGACACGATCAAGCTGGCGCGGCTGGCGCGCGAGACCGGCATCTTCCCGGTCTTCGAGGCCGAGCGCGGCGAAGTCACGGCCGTGACCAAGATCCGCAAGCACGTGCCGGTCGAGGAATACCTGCGGCCGCAGAAGGCGCTTCGCGCACCTGTTCAGCGGCGTCCGGCCAGCCCGAGATGCTGGCCAGGATCCAGGCCAACGCCGACCGCAACATCCGCCGCTTCGGGCTGCTGGCCGAGGAGCTCGTGCAATGAGGCCCCCACGCTCACTTCGTTCGCTGCCCCCAGGCCTCGTCAGGGGCCCCTTCGTGGCCCTGGGGGCGCGCGTCTCCCTTGGGGCGGCCCGGCGGGAGACGCCATGACCATGCAAAAGCCCTTCGCGATCACGCTCGACCCGGGATCGTCGCTGGCCAACAAGACCGGTTCGTGGCGCACCGAGCGGCCGCAGTATGTCGATCGGCTGCCGCCGTGCAACGCGACCTGCCCGGCCGGCGAGGACATCCAGGGCTGGCTGTTCCACGCCGAGAGCGGTGACTACGAAGCCGCCTGGCGCCACCTGACGCGCGACAACCCGTTCCCCGCGATCATGGGCCGCGTCTGCTATCACAGCTGCGAGGGCGCCTGCAACCGCGGCCAGATCGACGCCGCCGTCGGCATCAACTCGGTGGAGCGCTTTCTCGGCGATGCGGCGATCGAGCGCGGCTGGCGCTTCGAGCCGCCGGCGCAGGAATCGGGCAAGAGCGTGCTCGTGGTCGGCGCCGGGCCGTCGGGCATGTCGGCGGCCTACCACCTGCGGCGCCTGCGGCCACCGCGTCACGGTGATGGAAGCCGGCCCGCTGCTGGGCGGCATGATGCGCTTCGGCATCCCGCAATACCGGCTGCCGCGCGACGTGCTGGAAGCCGAGATGCAGCGCATCGTCGCGATGGGCGTGACGGTCAAGCTCAATGCCCGGGTCGCGCGCATCGACGACGCGATGCAGGGCTTCGATGCCGCGTTCCTGGCCGTCGGCGCGCATATCGGCCGGCGTGCCTTCATTCCGGCCAAGGACAGCTCGCGCATCCTCGATGCGGTATCGGTGCTGCGCTCGATGGAGGCCGGCGACAAGCCGATGCTCGGCCGCCGCGTCGTCGTCTACGGCGGCGGCAACACCGCGATCGACGTCGCGCGCACCGCCAAGCGGCTGGGCGCCACCGAGGCCGTGATCGTCTACCGCCGCACGCGCGAGCGCATGCCGGCGCACGACTTCGAGGTCGAGGAGGCGCTGCAGGAAGGCGTGATGGTGAAGTGGCTGTCGACGATCAAGCAGGCCGGCAACGACGCCAGCGCCGGCGCGCTGACGATCGAGAAGATGGTCCTCGACGCCAAGGGCAACCCGCAGCCGACCGGCGAATTCGAGACCCTGGAAGCCGATTCGCTGGTGCTGGCGCTGGGACAGGATGTCGACTTGTCGCTGCTCGAAGGCGTGCCCGGGCTGGCGGTGACGGATGGCGTGGTGCAGGTCGATCCGCTGACGATGATGACCGGCCGCGCCGGCCTGTTCGCCGGCGGCGACATGGTGCCGGCCGAGCGCAACGTGACGGTCGCCGTCGGCCATGGCAAGAAGGCCGCGCGCCATATCGACGCCTGGCTGCGCGGCACGGTGGCCGCGGCGCCGGCCAAGCATGCGCTGGCGAGCTTCGAGCGCCTGAACACCTGGTACTACAGCGACGCCCCGAAGACGGTGCGCCCGCAACTCGAGTTGGCGCGCCGCACCAGCAGCTTCGACGAAGTGCAGGGCGGGCTGACCGAAGCCAACGCGCTGTTCGAAGCGCGCCGCTGCCTGAGCTGCGGCAACTGCTTCGAGTGCGACAACTGCTACGGCGTCTGCCCCGACAACGCAGTCATCAAGCTCGGCCCCGGCAATCGCTTCGCCTTCAACTTCGACTACTGCAAGGGCTGCGGCGTCTGCGCCGCCGAGTGCCCCTGCGGCGCGATCGAGATGGTGCCCGAAGTGGCTTGATGCGGGTTCGCTCACGTCGCTGCCGCCATGTCTGCGACTCGGCGAACGTGACTCGCTGCCGGCGCGGCAAAGGCGCGCCCGGGCAGGCGGCAGCGCTTCGGCGAGGCGGTCGGTGCTGCGCACCGACTGCCCTGCGGTGCTCGGCCTTGTGGCCCGTCGCACAACTCGCTGCGCTCACTGCGTTCGCTACGCTCAGACAGGGTGCGACAAGTCAGTACGTGGCGCGCTGCGCGCGCGGGCCACAAGCCTGTGCTCCTCGGCGCCCCGCAGGCGCGCTGCCACCTGCCCGGGCGCGCCTTTGCGGAACGCGGTGGTGTGCGCGAAACCACTCCAGTTGGCCTTCGCGGCAGGCGGTACCCGGCAGGGGCGATTTGTGGGGCGGCGAGGAGCGCAGGCTGGGGTCGGCGCGCGCAGCGCGCTTCGTGGGCTGACTCGCCGCACCTGTCCGAGCGCAGTGAGCGCAGCGAACGTAGCGAGTTGTGCGGCGCGACCCCAGGCCGAGCACCGCAGCGGAGTCGGCGCAAAGCGCCGACCGCTCCACCATGAGCCCCTGCCGGGTGCCGCCTGCCGCGATGCGCAGGACCCAACGGCGAACTGAACCGACGCGGCGTAATGGCAATGTCGGCAACGTGACGGCTGCCTTGCACCAAGGGAAGAGTATTTAGGGACTGCGGGCAGCGCCGGGCCTTGCACCGCCTGCGCCATCTCGGCGCCGAAGGCCTCGACGCGCGACCAATCGGTGAACTCGACCACGGTGTCCAGGTCGGTCGGCCCCTGCGTCAGCCACATGATCAGGCGGATCATCTGGCGGTCGACGAAGCGGTAGCGCGGGTAGTCGATCTTGCCCGCGAACACTTCCAGCCGCTGCGGCCGCCAGGCGATGGTGGCGAGGAACTTGCGCAGGTAGGGGTTGGTATCGGGCCGGTCCTTGCCCGGCTTGCGCGCCACCACGTTGACCGAGAAGAAGGCATTGGGCCGCGCTTCGAGCGCTGCCCGATGCCGGGCGATGAAGGCGGCCACGTCGGGCCGGTGGTGGCCGTAGCGGATGCTGGCGCCGATGACCACGCCGTCGCAGCGCGCCAGGTCGTCGGCACTGCACTCGGCCAGTGGCATCACGACGACCTCGAGGCCGCGGGCCTGGATCAGCGCGCGCAGACGCTCGGCGATATGGTGCGTGTGACCGTCGACGGTCGAGAAGACGATCAGCACGTGGCGCATCAAATGCTCACGCGGCCGGTGCGGCCGTGACGAGTGCCTCGGCGACCAGTTCGGCGATGTCCATGTTGACCACCTCGGCGTCGCGGCCCAGGGTCTTCAGGCCGTCGCCGATCATCACCGCACAGTACGGGCAGGCGGTGGCGATGACCTTCGGCGCCTGGCTCAGGGCCTGTTCGGTGCGCAGCACGTTGATGCGCGTGCCGATCGACTCCTCGAGCCACATGCGCGCGCCGCCGGCGCCGCAGCACATCGCCTTCTCGCGCGTACAACTCGAACTCGAGCGGCCGATCGCGCAGCAGCCCGGCGATCACGTCGCGCGGCGCGTCGAACTCGCCGTTGTGGCGGCCGAGGTAGCAGGGGTCGTGGTACAGCACGCGCTCGAAGCGCGGGCCGACGGCGAGCCGGCCCTCGCGCAGCAGGCGCGCGATGCATTGCGAGTGGTGTTCCACCTGCCAATGGCCGCCGAACGCCGGGTATTCGTTCTTCAGCGAGTTGAAGGCGTGCGGGTCGCAGGTCACGATGCGCTGCACGCCCAGGCCGTTCAGCGTGCCGACCAGGGTCGCGGCGAGTTGCTGGAACAGCATCTCGTTGCCGGCCCGGCGAACGCACTCGCCGGTCGAAGTCTCGGCCTCGCCGAGGATCGCGAAGCGCACGCCCGCGGCCTGCAACACCTTGACGAAGGCGCGTGCGACCTTCTGCCCGCGAGCGTCGAACGACTGTGCCGAACCGACGTAGAACAGCAGCTCGAACGAGGCGGCCATCGCCGCGTCGGTGAGCAGCGGCACACCCAGGCCTTCGGCCCAATCGCCGCGCGTCTGCGCCGGCAGCGCCCACGGGTTGCTCTGCGACTCGTAGGCTTCGAACACGGGCTTGAGCGCGTACGGGAACTCGCCGTCCATCATCACGCGGTGCTGGCGCAGCTTGAAGAGCTTGGTCAGGTGCTCGAGCTCGATCGGGCACGCCGCCTCGCAGTAGCCGCAGGTGGTGCAGGCCCACAGCGCCTCTTCGCTGATCACCGTCCCGACCAGGGCCGGCAAAGGGTCCTCGGCGCCGGGCTGCGCCGGTGCGAGCAGCGTGGCGCGCTGCTCGACCAGGTGCTGCTTGAGGCCGTCGTTGACCCATTTCAGCGCCAGCGGCTTGCCGGTCAGGAAGGTCGGGCAGGCGTCCTTGCAGCGGCCGCACTCGGTGCAGGTGAAGGCGTCGAGGCCGTCCTTCCAGCTGAGGTCGCGCGCGCTGCGAATGCCCACGACGAGGCCCGCGGCGTCGGCATCGTCGGCCATCAGCTTGTCCAGGTCGACGCTGGGCACCACGTTGACCGGCCCGCCACGGCGGAAGTACAGCGTCGGCAAGGCGGTGGCGATGTGGAAATGTTCGCCGGTGGGCAGGATCACGAGGAAGGCGAACACGGTGCCCAACTGGAGCCAGTACGAGAACTGATAGCCCGCCTGTTGCAGGCCGGCCGGCCAGGCCGATACGGCGGCCGCGAGGGCGCTGCCGGCGAATGCGAACCGCCGCTCGTGCGCGATGCCGGCGTCGCCGGCCGCCAGCAAGGCGAAGCGAAAGCCGTCGAATGCCAGGTCGCTGAGCATGATCACCGCGATCAGCACCAGCACCAGCAAGGCCTCGCGATTGCGCTCCAGACGGCGTGGCCGCAGCACGTAGCGGCGATAGAAGGCGTAGGCCAGCGCCGCCAGCACGGCCAGTTCGACGGCGTCCTTCAACGCGGCAAAGGCCCCGCCCAGCGCGCCCGGGATCACGAACGGCTCGTGGTAGCCGATGGCGATCAATTGCAGCTTGCGCAGCAAGAGCGTCATGAAGCCGAGGAAGATCACCGCGTGCATCAGCCCGGGCTTCCACTCGCGCGCCACCATGCGCTGCTGAAGCAAGCCGTTGACGAGCACGCTGCGCAGGCGCGCCAGCGGGTGGTCCCAGCGCGGCTCGGGGCGCAGGCGCAGGACGATCGCCAGCTTGCGCATCGCAAGCAGCCAGAAGCCGGCAAAGCCGGCCAACATCAGCAGCGTGACCCCCAGCGGGCCCATCGGTGTGCTCCTCCTGCCATTGTGGCGTTGGCCGTTTGCGGCGCCTGCACATCGTCGTCGCGCACGCTGCGTCGCGGGTTGACCCGTGTCAACGAGAACGTTGCACGAAACGCACTTCTCGGCGTCGCACGCGAAGCGCGCGCGACCCACGCTCGCGCGTCGGTGCGGCCGACGCGCCGCCGGCCGCTTCAGGTCAGCAGCAGACGCAGATCAGAGCGTCTTGACCCACTTCAGCACCGCCCTGATGTCCTCGGGCGAGGCCTTCATCGGTGGGTGCGTGGTCTTGGGGTCGGTGATCGACTTGAACATCGCCTCTTCGGCACCGGCGTCGGCCTTGAGCTTCTTCGCCGTTTCCTGGAACGCCGGCCCCTCCTTCTTCTTGTCGACCGCGTGGCAGGTGGCGCAGCCCGCCTTCTTCGACAGCTCGGGGCTGGCCGAGGCCGCACCGGCGGCCAGCATGCCGGCAACCACCAGAACACAGATCGGTAAGGTGTTCATCATGACCCTTCGTGGGAGGTCGAACCATCGCGCGACCGGCCGGGCACCCAGAGACTGCGACAGATGGGTGCGCCGCGTCACGATCGTCGGGCGATCGAAGTCGTCTCGCTTTGCAGCGTAGCGTCGCAGCGGCGAGAACAATTGAGATCAATCAAGCCCGACCGCGGTGATGGCCTCGAAACTGACGAGGCGCAAAGAGGCGGTGCCGTCGCCACCGAGCCCGCGCGCCGCCAGATGTCGTCGAACAAAGCCACGTCAAGTCAAACCGCGGTCGACACCGCGATCGAGCAGGTGCTGCGTGCCGAGGCCGCCGCGCGCGAGTCGATCGCGGCGGCCCGCACGCAGGCGGCGCAGATCGCCGAACAATCGCGCTCGGCCGCGCGTGCCACCGCCGATCGCGCGCAGCGACGCATCCGCCGCCTGCGTGCGGCCGTGGAAACCCGCGTGGCCGGCGAGGTCGCGGCACTCGACGCCGAGGCCCGCGCATTGGCCGGCGACGACGCACCCGGCGAAGACGAACCGGCACGGCTCGCGCACGCCGTCGCAGTCGCTGGCCGCACAGCTGACGGGGGCCGCGCCGTGATCGACGCCGGCAGCCTGGAGTTTGCGCATGCCCGCATCTGGGCGCGCCAGGGCGACACGCCCGGCGAAGCGCTGTGGCGGCGCATCGAAGTCACGCGCGATTTCGCCGCCGCGCTGGAAATCGCACGCGCCAGCCCGCTCGCGCGCTGGCTCGAAGGTCTCGGCGCGCGACGCCGGAGCCCACGCCATCGAACGCGTCATGCGTCGCCACTGGAGAGAACGCGTCGCCGAGTTGGCGTCGTGGATGCCGCAGCCGTGGCAGGCGGCCGTGCAGTGGTGCAGCGTGCTGATCGACCTGCCGGCGCTGCAGCACCTGGCCGGCGGCGCTGCGCCACCGCAGTGGATGGCCGACGACCCGGCCTGGCACGCCATCGTCAGCGACGGCGCGCCGGTGGGCGCCGCGTGGCAGCCGCTGCTGGCGGCCGCACGCGCCGACGTGAAGTCCGTGCTGCCGCGCTGGCAGGCCGAATGGGTGCGGCGTCTGCCCCGCGGCTTCGGCCGGGCCACGCTGGACGAGCAACTCGTGCCGCTGCTGGCCGACCACGTGGCCGCGTTCGCCGCGCCGCAGGCCAGCGACGGTTGGGCGTTGCGCCATGCGCTGCAGCGGCGCCTGCTGCTGATGCTGCGCCGCGTGCTGCTCGAGCCGGCGGCCGCCTTCGTCTACCTGGCACTGTGCGCGCTGGAGTTCGAGCGGCTGCGCGGCGAGTTGTTGCGCCGCGCGGTGTTCGCCGAGAGCGCGCGCTAGCCGCACCTGCACCATGATCCGCCCGCGCCCGGCCCGCTGGTTCGAATTGCTCGTCGCACGCGACGACACCACGCGCGCACTCGAAGCGCTGGCCGCCACCGGAGCGGTCGAACTCGAGGCCCGCACCGCCGCGCTGCCGCCCAGCCTGACCGAGTTGCGCCCGCTGATGCAGCAGTACAGCGAATTGGCGCAGCGTTATCGCGCCTACTGGCCGAACGAGGGCCTGCGCGCATCGTCGTTTCCCGAGCCGCCGCTCGCCGCGCTGGCGCGCTGCATCGAGGCGCTGCGGGCCTGGGCGGTGCAGGCCGAACCGCTGATCCGCCGCTGCCAGCAGGGCCAGGCCGAACGCACCGAACTCGAACGCTGGCGCCACGTGCTCGCCAGCCTGCGCGAGGGCCTGCTCGACGCCGACACGGTAGCCGGGCGCGCCGCTGCAGTCGCGCCTGTTCGCATTTGCCGCCGACAACCCGCCCGACCTGTCGGGGCCGGCGCTGGTGCACACCATCGCCGGCGAAGCCGAGTCGTATGCGCTCGCGGTCGGGACCGCCGCGCAGCTGCAGGCGCTGTCGCAACAGGTGCTCGCAGCGAAGGGGCAGGCCCATGAGCTGCCGCAATGGCTGGCCGCCGACCGCGCCAGCAACCTGGCCGAACTCGAGCGTCGCCTGGCGTCGTCGCTGGCGCAGGACAGCGCAGACCAGGCGGCACTCGCCGCGCTCGTCGAGCGCCACCATCTGCACCAGGCCTTGGGCGACGCGGAGCGCCTGCACTGGGTGCTCGACAACGTGCACGCGCTCGAAGCCGGCGACCTGATGTGCTGGATCACCGGCTGGACCAGCACGCCGGTCGGCCAGGTGCTGGAGCAGGCGGTCGAGCGCAGCGGCGTGCGCGCACTGCTGCGCTTTGCGCCGCCGCCGACGGGAGCGACGGCACCGCTGCTGCTGCAAAACCCGTGGTGGGCGCGTCCGTTCGAGGTCTTCATCCGCGCGCTCGGCATGCCGTCGGGCGCCGAGGCCGATGCCAGCGTGTTGCTGGCGATGGCCGTGCCGCTGATGTTCGGCTACATGTTCGGCGACGTCGGCCAGGGTCTGGTGATCGCCGCTGCCGGCGTGCTACTGCGCCGGCGCTGGCCGATGGCCCGCCTGTTCGTCGCCGGCGGCCTCAGCGCTGCGGTGTTCGGGCTGCTCTTCGGCAGCGTGTTCAGCCTGCACCTGTGGCCCGCATGGTGGTTGGCGCCGCTGGATGATCCACTGGCCGTGCTGCTGGTGCCGCTGGTCGGCGGCGCCGCGCTGCTGACGATCGGCCTGGCGCTGTCGGCCGTGCAGGCGCACTGGCGCGGCGCGCTGGGACGCTGGCTGGCCACCGATGCCGGCCTCGTCGTCTGCTACCTCGGCCTGCTCGCCGCCGTCCTGCAGCCGCGCGCGCTGTTGGCCGCCGCCGCCGGCGCGCTCTGGTTCTGCCTCGGCCACGCCGGGCATCGAACGACGCGCCGGTGCGGCGGCGGTCGCGCTGGCCGAGCTGATCGAGCGCGGCCTGCAGTTGCTGATCAACACGCTGTCGTTCGCACGCGTGGGCGCGTTCGCGCTGGCGCATGCCGGCCTGTCGTCGGCCATCGTCGCGCTGATGCATGCGACGGACAACGCGGCCAGTGCCGCGGCCGTGCTGGTGATCGGCAACGTCGTGGTCCTCGTGCTCGAAGGCCTGGTGGTCTCGATCCAGACCACGCGCCTCGTGCTGTTCGAGTTCTTCACCCGTTTCCTTCAGGGCCAGGGCCGGGTGTTCCGTGCATTGGCGCTTCCCCCCAAGACTACGCAGGAGATCTAGATGAAACCCACGACCAAGTTTGGCGCCGCGGTGGTCGCCGTCGGCCTGGTGCTGGCCGCTGCCGCCGGCCTGCTGGTGGTCACGCCGCTGGCATGGGCCGCCACGGCGGCCGGCAGCGCTGCCGTCGCCGGCGATGCCGCCGGCTGGGGCCTGGCCGCCGCGGCGGTCTCGACGGCGCTGGCCGCGCTCGGCGCGGGATTCGCCGTCGGCAAGGTCGGCACCGCCGCGATCGGCGCGCTGGCCGAAAAGCCCGAGCTGTTCGGCCGCCTGCTGATCTTCGTCGGCCTGGCCGAGGGCATCGCGATCTACGGCCTGATCGTGTCGATCCTGATCCTCAACCGCCTGACGTGATGGCGGCCCCGATCTATCTCGGCGACGAATTCAGCGCGGCCGGCTACCGCCTGGCCGGTGCGGACGTGCAGTTGCCGCGCGCGGGCGACGCCACCGACGCCCTGACTCGCGCCTGCGCCCAGGCGCCGCTGGTACTGGTCTCGGCCGCGCTGGTGGCGCACATCGACCCGGCGACGCTGCGGGCGGCGAGCACGGCGACGGCGCCGCTGGTGCTGGTGGTGCCCGACCCGCAGGGTGCCGCCGCGATTCCCGACCTGGCGGGCCGCCTGCGTCGCGAGCTCGGACTCGACGCATGACGCTCGACACGCGCAGCCAGGCCCTGCTCGACCTCGTCGAGCAGGATCGCGTAGCCCAGTGCAATACGGTCATCGGACAGGCCCAGGCGCAGGCGGCGACGCTGCTGGCACAGGCGCGCGCCGATGCGCGCACGCGCGTGCGCGAGGCCTTCGCCGCCGAGCGCCAGCGCGCGCAGGCGCGCATCGCCGCGGCCCGCGCGACGCTGCAGACCCAGCGCCGCCTGCATGCACAGCGCCAGGCCGCGGCCTGGCTGGCGCGCGCCTGGCAGCAACTGCCGCAGGCGCTGCGCGTGCGCTGGCAAGACGACGCCGCGCGCAACAGCTGGGTCGCCGCGGCGATCGATCAGGCCCAGCGCCTGTTGCCGCCGGGCCGCTGGCGCATCGTGCATGGCGGCGACTGGCCCGAGGCCGAGCGTCAGGCCCTGGCCGAGCGTTTGCAGCGCGACAGCGGCACGCTGTTGGCATTCGAGGTCGACGCTTCGATCGACGCCGGCCTGCGCGTGGTCAGCGGCGGCAACCGGCTCGACGCCACGCTGGCCGGTCTGCTCGCCGACCGTGACGAGATCGGCGCCCGGCTGCTGGCCCACGAACCGGTGCCGGGTCAAGCCACGGCGCACAGCGCGGAGGCGGCCAAGTGACGCGCGCACTGGTGCGCATGATCAGCGGCCCGGTGCTGCACGCCCGCGCCGAAGGTCCGTTCTCGCTGCGCGAGGCGGTGCGCGTCGGGCCGCAGGCCTTGCTCGGCGAAGTGGTGCGCCTGTACGACGATCAGATCGTGGTCCAGGTCTACGAAGACACGACCGGGCTGCGCCCCGGCGCCGAAGTGATCGGCGACGGCCTGCCGCTGTCGATCCGCCTCGGGCCCGGCCTGCTGGGCCGCATCTTCGACGGCCTGTTGCGGCCCCTGTCGGGCCTGGACAGCGCCTATGTCGCGCCCGGCATGCGGCGCGCCGCACCCGAGGCGTTCGACTTCGAGCCCGGCGTCGCCGTCGGCGCGCGCCTCGCCGGCGGCCAGGTCTTCGGCCTGGCGCGCGGCGCCAACGGCCGCGCCCAGCGCTGCATCGCCCCGCCCGACGCCGCCGGCGAAGTGGTCGCGCTGGCCGCAGCCGGCCGCCATGGCGAGGCCGACGTGGTGTGCACGCTGCGCAGCGAAGCCGGCCAGCGCATCGAGCTGGCGATGGCCCACGACTGGCCGGTGCGCGTGCCGCGGCCGGTGCGGGCGCGGCTGTCTTCGACCGAGCCGCTGGTCACCGGCCAGCGCGTGCTCGACTGCCTGTTCCCGGTCGCGCTCGGCGGCAAGGCAGCGATCCCCGGTGGCTTCGGCACCGGCAAGACGGTGCTGCTCGAGGCGCTGGCCAAGGGCTGCGGCGCCGACGTCATCGTCTACCTCGGCTGCGGCGAACGCGGCAACGAGCTGGCCGGCGTGCTCGAGGAATTTCCGCAACTCACCGACCCCAAGACCGGCGGCCCGCTGATGGAGCGCACCGTGGTCATCGCCAACACCTCGAACATGCCGGTGGCCGCGCGCGAGGCGTCGATCTACAGCGCCGTCACGGTGGCCGAGTACTTCCGCGACCAGGGCCTGGACGTGGCCCTGATGGCCGACTCCACCAGCCGCTGGGCCGAGGCCCTGCGCGAGGTCTCGGGCCGCTTCGGCGAGCTGCCCGGCGAAGGCGGCTACCCGGCCTACCTGTCGTCGCGCCTGGCCGATTTCTACGAGCGCGCCGCGGCGGTGCAGACGCTGGGCGGCGACCGCGGCTCGGTGACGCTGATCGGCGCCATCAGCCCGCCGTCGGGCGACTTCTCCGAGCCGGTGACCAGCCACACCAAGCGCTACGTGCGGGCCTACTGGGCGCTGGACGTGAAGCGCGCGCAGGCGCGCTCCTACCCGGCCGTGCACCCATTGCAGTCCTACGCCGAAGGCGCGCAGGACTTCGCGCCGTGGTGGACAGCGCACGGCAACGCCGACTGGCTGGCACTGCGGCGCCGCTTCCTGACCCTGCTCGACGAGCAGGCGCACCTCGAGCGCATGGCGCGCATCATCGGCAAGGATGCCTTGCCGCTGCGCCAGCAATTGACGCTGTTCTGCGCCGAGCTGATCAACGACGCCTTCCTGCGCCAGTCGGCGTTCTCCGAGATCGACCGCGTCTGCAGCCCGCAGCGCCAGGCGGCGATGATGCGGCTGATCGGCAAGTTCATCGACCACGCCGAAGCCGCGCTGGCGGCCGGTGTGCACCCGCAGCGGCTGGCCGAGCTGGCCTGCCTGCGCCCGCTGCAGCGCATGGGTGAAGAGGTGGCCGACAACGCGCTCGAGCGCCTGGCCGAACTCGAAGCCGGCCTCGACCGCGAATTCGCGGCCCTCACACCCGCCACCGAGACCAGCGATGCGACTCAGCGTTGAAGGCGCCGCCAGCCGGCTCGAAGGACCGCTGCTGTTCCTGCGGCGCACGCTCGACGTCGGCCTGCACGACGCCGTCGAGGTCACCGGCACGGACGGCCACGCGCGGCTCGGCCGCGTGGCGGCGATCGACGAGGAGTTCATGACCGTCGAGGTGCTCGAGTCGACGTCCGGCCTGTCGCTGGCCGGCAGCGTGGTGCGCTTTCTCGGCGAGCCGATGACCTTCGGCCTGGCGCCGGGCATCCTGGGCCGGGTCTTCAACGGCGTCGGCCGCATCATCGACGGCGGGCCGCCGATCGCGGCGCGCGAGCGCCAGCGCATCGAGGGCCTGCCGATCAACCCGGTGGCGCGCGCCGGTCCGCGCGATTTCATCGAGACCGGCGTGACCACGCTGGACCTGATGAACAGCCTGGTACGGGGCCAGAAGCTGCCGATCTTCTCCGGCGGCGGCCTGCCGCACGACCGCCTGGCCGTGGCCATCGCCAACCATGCACGGCTGCGCAAGACCGACGGCCAGGCCGACGGCGAAGGCGACGATTTCGCGATCGTCTTCGCCGGCATCGGCGTGCCCTATGACAGCGCCGACTACTTCCGCCGCAGCCTGGAGGCCAGCGGCGCGCTGGAGCGCACCGCGCTGTTCCTCAACCTGGCCAGCGATTCGTCGACCCAGCGCCTGTTGACGCCGCGATTCGCGTTGACAGCCGCCGAGTACCTGGCGTTCACTTGCGGCAAGCATGTGCTCGCCATCCTCACCGACATGACCAATTACGCCGAGGCGTTGCGCGAGGTCTCGTCGTCCAAGGGCGAGATCCCGAGCCGCAAGGGCTTTCCGGGCTACCTGTACTCCGATCTGGCGACGCTGTTCGAGCGCGCCGGCACGCTGCGCGGCGTGCGCGGCACGTTGACGCAGTTGTCGATCCTGACCATGCCCGCCGACGACATCGGCCACCCGATTCCCGACCTGACCGGCTACATCACCGAGGGCCAGATCGTGCTCTCGCGCGACATGGACCGGCGCGCGATCTACCCGCCGGTGGATGTGCTGCCCAGCCTGTCGCGCCTGATGAAGGACGGCACCGGCGGTCGCTACACCCACCCCGACCACCCGGCGCTCGCCAGCCAGCTGTATGCCGCCTATGCGCGCGCGGTGCAGGCACGCGTGCTGGCCAGCGTGGTCGGCGAAGAAGGGCTGGCCGCCACCGACCGCCGCTACCTGGCCTTCGGCCTGGCCTTCGAGAACGAGCTGGTGCGCCAGTCGGCACCGCGTTCGCTCGAAGAGAGCATGGCCATCGGCTGGCGCCTGCTGGCCGCCCTGCCGCGCAGCGAGCTGGCGCGGCTGTCGAATGCACAGATCGCGGCCCATCTGGATGCAGCCGCATGAGCGCGCATGGCCGCTCCAAAGCGCTCATCCCGAAGCGCAGAGCGCGCAGGGTCGTCCAGTGAGCGGCATCACGCCCACCCGCGCCGCGGTGCTCGAGTTGCAGGAAGAGCAGCGCGCGATGCACGAGGGCCATCTGTTCCTCGACGAGAAGTGCCTGCTGCTGGCCGGCGAGATGCTGCGCCAGCTGGGCCAGCATGCCGAACTGCAGCGCAGCTTCGACGCCGCGCAGCGCGACGCGGCGAACGCGCTGCAGGCCGCCCTCGCCCGCCACGGCCTGCAGGGCCTGCAGGTACAGCCGCCTGCCGTGCACGACGGTGAGCGACTGCGATGCGAAGCCCGCTCGCTGATGGGCGTGCCGCTGCAGGACGCGGCATGGCATGGCGGCGGGCGGCCGGCGCCGCCGGCGGTGCACGCCTCGCCCGAGGTGCGCGACTGCCGCCGCGCCTTCGAGCGCCTGATCGCCGCGGCGGCGCCGCTGGCGGCCGTGTGCGGCAACCTGGAGCGCCTGTCGCAGGAGTACCGGCGTTCGCTGCGCCGGGCCCGTGCGCTGCAGGACGTGCTGATGCCCGAGCTGGTGCGCGAGATCGACGGCATCCAGACGCGGCTCGAGGAGCTCGAGCAGGAAGACGCGCTGACGATGCGCCGGCGGCACTGAGAGGCCGACGATGGAGGTCCGCCGCCGTGCCTATGTCGCCCACCCGGCGAGCCGCATGTTCGATCTGATCGAGGCGGCCGAGGCCTACCCGCAGTTCCTGCCCTGGTGCGCCAGCACCCAGGTCTTGCACCGCGACGAGTCGGTGGTCGTGGCGCGCATCGACGTGGCCTGGCGCGGTGTGAAGTTCAGCTTCGTCACGCGCAACCCGAAGTGCGCGCCGCGGTGGATGACGATCGGCCTCGAGGAGGGGCCGTTCCGCCACTTCGCCGGCCGCTGGGAACTCGACGCCCTGACCGACTGGGGTTGCCGCATCGACTTCGCGCTCAGCTACGCTCTGGCCAGCACCTGGCAGGAAGCATTGGCAGGACCGGTTCTCGAGCATGTGACCAACACGCTGGTCGATGCCTTCATTCAACGTGCCGATCAGGTGGTTGCACCGATCGGCAACCCGGCGCCGGCCACCGGCGCCGCACCAAGGAGCCCGATGTCATGACCGCCCCCAACGCCTACGACGCCCTGCGTGCCTCGCGACTCGCCAGCGAGCTGACCGACACCCAATGCCGCGCGCTGGCCGCAGTGATCACGCTGCGCGAGCTCGCCGACGGTGAGGTGCTGGTGCCTGAGGACGTCAGCGACACCCACCTCTACGTGCTGATCGCGGGTTCGCTGGCGGTGGCGCGCGGCGCCGGCAGCGCCGACGAATTGACGCTCTTCAACCTCAATCCGGGCGACCTGATCGGCGAATTGAGTTTCCTCGACGACACCGTGCACTATGCCTCTGTAATATCGCGCGGCCCGAGTCGCGTGTTCGGGCTCGAGCGCGCGCAACTCGAATCGCTGCTCGAGCACGAGCCGTTGATCGTCTACCGTGTCATGCGGGCCATCGTGCGCACCGTGCACACGGTGCAGCGGCGGCTCTCGGCGCAGGCCACCGAGCTGAGCAATTACATTTACAAGCAACATGGCCGTTATTGACGAATACGAACCCGCCGCGGCAAGCCCGCTGTCGCGCAGCTTCGGCTACCAGACCGTCGGCGAACGTGAGCGCGAGCAACGCATCCGGCGCGTCTTCGAGACCGTTGCCAAGCGCTACGACCTGATGAACGACCTGATGAGCCTGGGCATCCACCGCCTGTGGAAGCGCGCGCTCGTGCGCCTGGCGGCGCCGGCGGCCGGGCAACGCATCGTCGACCTGGCCGGAGGCACCGGCGACGTGGCGGCGCGCATGGCGGCCAGCGACCGGCTGGTTGCGGTCTGCGACCCGAGCGTGCCGATGATGCAGGCCGGCCGCGCGCGCGGCCAACAGCACGTGCAGTGGCTGGCCGGTACCGGCGAGCGCATGCCGCTGGCCGGTGCCAGCATCGACACCGTGACCATCGCCTTTGGCATCCGCAACGTCACGCGCATCGATGACGCGCTGGCCGAAGCGCTGCGCGTGCTCAAGCCCGGCGGGCGCTTCCTGTGCCTGGAGTTCTCGACGCCCTGGCGCCCCGTGCGGCCGTTCTACAACTTCTTCTCGTTCGCCGTGATTCCACGCCTGGGCGCGCTGGTGGCGCGCGCGCCGGAGGCCTACACCTACCTCGTCGAATCGATCCGGCGCTTCCCCGACCAGCGCGACTTCCAGGCCGTGCTCGAGCGGGCCGGGTTCGTCGACGTGCAATTCCACAACCTGAGTCTGGGCATCGCCTGCATCCACGTCGGACGCAAGCCGCTAGCATCGACTCCCAGAGCTTCACGATGACCGTCGAACAACACGCCTCCAGTCCCGCGATCCAGGCCGGCACCGTGGCGGCCTGGCTCGTCGCGATGCGACCGAACAGCCTGCTGGTGGCGATCAGCCCGGTGCTGGTCGGCGCCGCGCTGGGCTGGCAACGCACCGGCGCGCTGGACGGCGCGGTCGCACTCCTGATCCTGGTCGCCGCGGTGCTGATCCAGGTGGTGACCAATCTGCAGAACGATGTCGGCTACACCGTGCGCGGCGCCGAGGCCAGCGGCACGCGCACCGGGCAGCCGCGGGCCACCGCGCGCGGCTGGCTCTCGGTGCACACGGTGCGCGTGGCGATCGTGCTGGTGGCGCTGCTGGCCACGGCGCTGGGCGTGTGGCTGTTCGTGCTGCGCGGCTGGCCGGTGCTGGCCATCGGCGTGTCGTCGCTGCTGGCGGCGCTGGCCTACATGGGCGGGCCGCGACCGATCGCCTACACGCCATTCGGCGAGGCGACGGTGTTCGTCTTCTTCGGCCTGGTCGCGGTGACCGGCACCGACTGGGTGCTGACCGGCAGCGTCGGCGGCGTGACCGTGGTCGCCGCGGTGGCCATCGGCGGCCTCGCGGCCGCCGCGCTGGCGGTCAACAACCACCGTGACGCGGCGCACGACGCGCAGGTCGGCCGGCGCACCTTCGCCGTGATCTTCGGCGCGACCGCGTCGCAGCGGATGTACGACTTGCTGCTGCTGGGCCCGTTCGCACTCACGCCGCTGCTGGCCTGGCAGGCGGCCGCGCCGACGCTGCTGCTGCCATGTCTGATGCTGCCGGCCGCCTGGGAACTGCGCCGCGACTTCCAGCGCTGCCCGCCCGGCCTGGCCTTCAATGCGGTGCTGTTCCGGACCTTCAAGCTCGAGTTGCTGTTCGCCGTGCTGCTGGCTTCGGGGGCGGTGCTCGGACGCCTGTGGGGCGTGTGATGGACAAGCGCATTTCGCGCCGCCGGGCCCTCGTTGCCGTCGCAGCCAGCGGCTTGGCACTGCCGGGGTTCTGCGCGCGCAGGCCCGATTCCCCGAGCGGCCGGTGCGCCTCGTCGTGCCCTACAACGTGGGCGTCGGCCCCGACGTGGTCGCGCGCGGCATGGCCGAAAACCTGGCGCGCCTGTGGGGCCAGGCGGTGGTCGTCGACAACAAGCCGGGCGCGGCGGGCACCATCGCCTTTGGCGACGTACGGCGCACGCCGGCCGACGGCTACACCTTGTTCGTCGCCGACACGGCGACGATGGTCGTCAACCCGCTGATCAATGCCAGCCTGCCCTACGACCCCGCGCGCGACCTGGTGCCGCTGACACTGCTGTTTCGTGCCACCTTCGCCCTGCTCGTCGGCGGCGACAGCCGCTGGCATTCGGTCTCCGAGTTGCTGGCCGCCGCGCGCGAGCGGTCCGAGTCGGTCAGCTATGCCTCGCTCGGCAACGGCCATGCCGTCCACGTGGCGATCGAGTCGATGGCCCATGCGGCGCAGGTCAGGCTGCTGCACGTGCCGTTCAAGGATGCCAGCGCCCTGTTTACCGCCGTGGCCAGCGGCGAGGTCGACTTCACGGCCTTCAGCATGAACACGGTGACCGGCCTGGTGGCGCGCGGCAAGCTGCGGCCGCTGGCGGTGGCCGCGCACCAGCGCCTGAAAGACCACCCGCAGTTGCCGACGCTGTTCGAGGCCGGCGGGCCCGCGATCGAGATGCGGCCCTGGGCCGGCCTGGTCACCGTCAGCGGCACGCCGCCGGCGCGGCTGCAACAGTTGCAGCAGGACCTGGTGGCCGCCATCGACTCACCCGAGTTGCGCGCGCGCATCGAGCCGCTCGGTTTCGAGCTGTTGCCTTCGACGGCGCAACAGTTTCGCGCCCGCGTCGAAGCCGACCTGGCGATGTATGCGCCGCTGGTGCGCGAGGGGCGCGTGGCACAGCTCTGAGCGCCGGCACCGCCCTGTCGGCCAGGCATCGACGGCGTTGCAGGCTGCGCGCCGCAGGCTCGGGTGCTGGCGCCGGCCCGCCTGTCATGCCCAACCCTTGTGGGCCGCGGCCAACTTGAGCAGCCTCTTGCGCGCGCTGCGCGCGGTGGTTGCGAGGTGCGCCTGCAGGAAGCCGGCCGCGAACCAGGCCTCGGGGTACAACGCGGCATCGGCGCGGAACGCGCCGGCCGCCACGGCAATGTCGTTGTGCCGCCCCAGCGCATCCTGTGCCACCGTCAAGCGCTCGAGGTATGAGCGCGTGGCGGCGCGTGGCCAGAGCGGGGCCGTCATTTCGGCCAGGTAACGCAGGCGCTTGAGGCGTTTGCGCACGCGGTGCTGCGCGGGTCCTTCGAGCTTGTCGAAGCCACGCGCGCCGCGCAGCGACCTGCCCGTGCAACGCGTCCAGCCGCGCCGCCACGAGCTTGCGCGTCGCCTGCGGTGGCAGCGGCGGCGAATGGTCCGGCCCTGCGTGCGCCAGGGCCAGGGTCGCGATCAATGTCGCCTGGAACCCTGTGCCGCGCACGGCAGCCGCGAGGTCGGGTGCGGGCGGCGCATGCCACGCCAGCAACGGTGCGCCCGCGGCCTGCAGCAAGGGCCGCACCGCAGCGGCCACGGCCTGCTGGTCGCGCGCCCGACCGAGTGTGACCGACAGCTGCGTCAATTCGCGCTCCCATGCGGGCACGATGGCCGGCGACAGTGCGGCCAGTTCGCGCAACACCGTGCGCAGGCGTCGCAATCCGATGCGCAGCTGATGGACCGTCTCGGCGTCGGTGACACCCTCCGCCACTTCGCTCGCGTTGACGAGCACCTGCTCGATGGCCGATTGCAGCAAGGCGCGCAGCAGTGCCGGGCCGTCGGTGCCGGCGTCGACCGCGGCGGCGCGGGCTTTGCGCGCCACGGCCTCGGCAGCGCTGCACCAGCAGGCGCGCCGCACGCTCGGCTTTGCTGATCGAGCAAAGCCACAGGCCGCCGTGCGACTGCCATGCCGCCGCCAGATCGAACAGGCCCTTCACCGGCCCGCCCTTGTGCTCGAGTTCGAGTTCGGCGATCGGCACCCAGCGCTCGCCGGCGCTCGCCCTGCCGACGTCGAGCGCAGCTTCGATCTGGCTTCCCGCCGCGTCATGCACCAGGCAATGCAGGCGCTCGACATCCGTGGCGCAGCGCTCGACCAGCACGGCGCCTGGCGCCGTGGCCAGCGCCGCGCCGAGAACCTGCCCGGCCGGGCTGCCGTCGTGGCGATGCCAGTCGAGTTGCGGCACGCTCGCGACCGAACGCCGCCACGCGCACCTCGTGTTCCAGACGATGCACGATGCCGTCACCGGCGGTCTTCAGCGTCTGCGTCCAGCGCCGCCCTTCGCGACGCAGGCGCAGCGTGATCCACTGCCGCGCGAGCAGGCCATCGGCGGTGTCGAAATAATGCGCCTGCAGGCGCAAGCGTCTGGCGCCGTGCGCCAGCAAGGCCCCGCGCAACGACGGCAGTACCGCATCGGGCACCCGAAACTTGAGTTCGAGTTCGACCATTGGGCGTGTGAGTGACCGCTTGTGCGGAGTGCCTTCATCCATGACCATGCACCCGCGGGCGAGCGCATCGCCCGCGCATGGCAACGGTGTACCACGGCGCCGCGATGCGCGGCATCCACCCGCCGCTCACCGATGACCGGCATCGAAGTCACTCGGCTGGCTGACGGCTTGCTCGGCCCGGAGCCGCGGCAACTTGTCCACCGCGTCGGGGGACAAAGCTGTGGAGAAGCCTCGATCAATGTGCCCCATCGTCAGGCAGATGGCGGCCTCGGGGCGATTGCACACAAAGGCGCCATCAGGGCCCCCGGTGTCTTGAAAGACCTGGGCGCCACCATGGATGCGTGGAGCACGCCGGATCCATCTACCAGCGCAAGAGCACGTCAGTAAGCGCAGGCTTGCCAATGCGTGCACGAAGCGCGCGCGTGGCTGTTCCCAGCGTGACCCAGCCGACGAGTGTCTCGCCCGGCTCGCAAAACGCAGCGATAACGTCAGGGTGGCGCGCTTTGGCGCCAGACAACATCTTGCCGGCGAAGCCGAGCGCGTGCGCGGCGTTGAGCAAATTGGTCAAGGCGCCGCCGACCGCGATCCACTGTTCATGGGCCGGCACCAATGGGTGGCCAAGGTCGATGCGAGCCACGACGGCCACCGTGACGGGCGCGGCGCGAGCACGCTCGGCGTCGAGTGCGATGCCGGCTTCGTCCTTGCCCGCGTCCCGCGCCGCCTGCGCGAAGAGTGTTGCCAGCCGGTCGCGCGCGTCGCTGCACACGAGTTTGAATCGAACCGGCACCAGCGCCGCGTGGTCGGGCGCGCGCAACGCCGCACTGACCATCAACGCCAGCGCCGCATCGTCGGGGCCGGGTTCCGCCAGGTGCTTGACGCCCAGCGAATGGCGCGACAGCAAGGCTTCGAGTGCAGGGTTCATCGTGCCTCAGTAGACCAGTGTGCGCCAGCGCAAGTCGGCGGCGCGGGCCATGAATTGCACCGCACCACCGAGCCGCGTGCACTCGGCGATCAACCCATCGCCGCGCGATGCCGTTGGCTTCCAGCGCATCGGCGCAGGCATAGCAGCACGGCCCCGTGATCCACCGCCTCGCGCATCGCGTCCAGCACCGTCTTCGGGTGCTGCCGACGCGCGCAGTGTCTCGGCCACACCGGGCACGAGCAGGCGCACGCTGCGTGCGGTGAAGTAGATCTCCACCGGCAGGTCCATCGCCGCAGCCGCTGCGGCGTGGAAGAAGGGTGTCATCAGGCGCTGCGGCGTCTCGGGCTCGGCCGCCCAGAGCAGGATGGCCATGCCGTCGGCTTGATGTTCGACGAAGCCCATCGTCACTCCACTCGGTTGAGCCAGGCGTGATGTTCCATCGCCGCGGCCGTCGCTTCACCGTGGACCAGGGCGGCGCGGTCGGCCTCGAAATCGTCGAGCGCGACGCGCGCCAGCCAGCCTTCTGCGTACGGCGCGGTGTGCACGAGCTCGGGCTCGGCTGCGAGCCGCGGATTGACTTCGACCACCGTGCCGCGCACGGGTGACTTGACCGACACGATGGCCTTGGCCAGCTCGACCACCGCGATCGACCGCCCCTGCTCGACGACTGACCCCACGGCCTTGGGCCGACACATGTAGATCTCACCCGCCAGCCGGATGCCCAGCGACGTGATGCCCACCGTGGCCGTGTGGTCGCCATGCAGTCGCGCCCACACCTGGTGCTCGACGAGGTAGTGCAGTTCGTCCGGAAACTCGAAGCCGCGCACCTTCATCCGCAGCTCCCACAATTGGCGGAGGAGAACGGGAGTCGAACCCGCCCGGCGACGCATGGCGCCACCCACCGGGTTTGAAGCCCGGCCGATCCACCAGGATCGTTTCCCCTCCATGAAAGACATGGCTCGTCACGGCTGCACCGCCATGAACAGCAGCGTGTCGCTGCGCAGCCGGTGTTCGTCGCTGACGCGGCGCAGCAGGCCGATGCGGTCGAAGTACTCGAGGACCTGAATCGCGCGCTTGCGGCCCAGCTGCGTGGCGTCGCGGAAGCGCCGCCGCCGTCACCGCGTTGTCGTGGGCCGCGCCGACTTGCCTGGCGATATGCGCCAAGCCTGGCGATCGTCGCTTCGGCGTAGTAGAGGTCCTTCACCACCTGATGCAACTCACCGCGCTGGGCCAGGCGCGCCAGCGTCGTGCGCAGCAGTGGCTCCGACTCCTGCACGTCGCGCGCCAGGTCGCGCACCCAGACGCCCTCGACAGCCGCCCGCGGCCAGGATCGGCGCCACCTTCTGCGCGATGCGCTGCTCGGTCGCCGAAAGCTGCACGCCATGGGCCGGCAAGTGCACGAAGGCGCCGCTGCGCGTGACCAGCCCCTCGGCCGTGCACGGCATCGAGCAGCGCGCGCCACAACGGCTCGGGCAGGCGCGGCAGGGCCAGGCGGCGCAGCCGCGCCGGGTCGGGGCCGAGGTCGTCGGGATGCGCGTGGTGGAACGCGGCGAGCGCGGACTGCAGCGACGCCCGCGCCGCGTGGACCTGTTCCGGGCCCAGCGCCCATTGGCCATGGCTGTCGATGCGTGTGCAGGGCACCGTGCGGCAGCGCGCTCGCGTCGTCGTCGCACTGTCGCCGGCGGCCGTGCGCAGGCGCTGCAGGTCGACACCCATGCGGCGAGACCGCTACCAGGGCCGCGGCACGCTGCGGGCAAGGACGGCAATGTCAGCGCCTGCAGTTCGGCCAGGCGTTGCGGCGTGCGCCGGTAGCGCGCGGGCGCGAAGGGGTCGAGCACGGTGCCGCCGGCGATGCGTGCGGCTGGCCGCGGCATCGCGCAGCACCACGCGGTCGCCATGCCAGGCCGCCGATCGGCTCGCGCAGCACCAGCTGCACCCGGCCGCGTGCGCCCGGCGCCAGGCTGTCGCCGTGTCGAGCACCGCCACGCTGCCCAGCGTCGCCGCCGGCGCCCAGGTGCACGTGCACCGGTGTGCCCGAGCGCAGCGCCTGCGCCTCGCCGTGCCAGACGCCCAGCTGCACGTCGATGCGCTCGCTGCACAGAGGCGATGTCGGGCGCCACCAGCCATTGGCCGCGCGCCACCTCGTCCTTGGCCAGCCCGGCCACGCCGACGGCCATGCGCTGGCCTGCGAAGGCCTCGTGCGACCGGGCGGTTTTGCGCATGCAGGCTGCGCACCCGCGCACGCGTCGGTCGGTGCCGGGCACGAGCAGCAACTCATCACCGACGCGCAACGCGCCCCGCATGCACGGTGCCTGTCACGACGGTGCCCACGCCGTCGAGCGTGAAGGCGCGATCGATGGCGAGGCGAAAGCCGGCCTGCATGTCGGCTGGGCGTGCGGCACGCTGGCGGCAGCCTCGAACAACAGCGACTTCAGTCGGCGACACCCGCGCCGCTGTCGCGGCCGAAACCACCAGCACCGGTGCGCCGGCGAGCGGCGTGCCGCGCAGCAAGGCGGCCACCTCGGCGGCACGGCGTCGCATGCGGGCGGCGTCGGCGCGATCGGCCTTGGTCACGACCACCGCGCCGCGCGTGATGCCCAGCAGCGACAGCACCGCCAGGTGCTCGCGCGTCTGCGGCATCACGCCGTCGTCGGCCGCCACCAGCAGCAGCGCGAAGTCGATGCCGGTGGCGCCGGCCAGCATGGTGTGCACCAGGCGTTCGTGGCCGGGCACGTCGATGAAGGCGATGCGCTGGCCGGCGTCGGGCATGTCGAGGAAGGCATAGCCCAACTCGATCGTGATGCCGCGCTTCTTCTCTTCGGGCAGGCGGTCGGTGTCGACGCCGGTGAGCGCCTTCACCAGCGTGGTCTTGCCGTGGTCGATGTGACCGGCGGTGCCGACGATCATGTCGCTGCGGCCCTGTCAGTTCGCAGCAGTCAGGCCGTGATCTCGCGCGCACTGATGGTGTAGCGGAAGTTGTCGGGCGCCAGTTCGTCGAAGCGGCCGCTGGCGTTCTCGCCGTTGGGATACATCAGGAAGCCCAGGCGTGCCCTTGGATGCGCTGCCGGGCAGGCTGACATCGTGCCCCGTGTTCCAGGCCACCCAGTTGCCTTCCCAGCGGCCGAACAGATTCTTCTTCACCGGCGCCACCACGGTGTGCTTCGAGTCCTTGATCCAGTCGGCGGTCTCCTGCCGCATCACCTTGAGCACGTCGGCCGGGTCCATCGCCACCCAGCCGTGACTCTTGAGGAAGACCTCGGCGCGGCAATGCTGCGCGCCCTTGAGGTTGGCAGACGTTGCGCCCAGCTCCTTGTAGCCAAAGGCCGAAGGCGCCAGTCGCAACCCATAGACGTCGCGCGCCGGGACACCCGAGGCGCGGCAGAGGCCGACGAAGACGGCGTTGATGTCGGCACATTTGCCGCCCAGGTTCCCGGTCTCGAGCATGGCCTTGATGTCACCGGTGCCGCAGCCGCGCGTCTTCGGTTCGCGGTAGGCGTTGGCGATCACCCATTCGTAGATCGCCTGCACCTTGGCCAGATCGGTCTTGCGCCTTGCGTGGCCGCCAATGCGGTCTTGCGCACGATGCCGTCTACCGGCAGCAGCTCGGTCGGTGCGAGGTTGGCGCGCAGCAGCGCCGGGTCTTCGCTGAAGTTGCCGCTGCGCGACCAGTCGACGGCACGGTTGCGCGTGCGCAGCCGGCTGGTGAGTGCCAGCGACGGTGACTTGACCGTCTCGGCAAACTCGGCCACCAGCATGCGCACGCCGCTCTTCGGGTCGGCCGCAAGGCGGGCGCTGTCGGCGTTGCCGCTCCAGGCGTTGTCCAGCGGCTGCTGGTAGTCGCTTTCGACGTCGGGCACCGGCAGCCACAGGCGCGTCGCGCCCTTGACCTCGGCCACGTTGACCGTCGTGGTCAGCTCGAAGGTTCGCCAGGCGCCGACCTCGGGCTCGAAGCGACGCTCCTGTGCGGCTGCGCAAAGCGGCAGCATGGGCAGCGGCGGCGGCGCCGGCTTTGAGCAGCGCGCGGCGGTTCAGGTCGGTGGGACATGGTCGGTTCTCCTCGAGCAGGTTGCGGGGGTGGGTCAAAGCACCGAGAGGATCCACTGGCGGGCCGCGGCGCCCGTCCAGTCGACTTCTCCGGTGACGGTAAACAAGGCGCGGCCATCGCGGCCGATGACCGCCGTGGTCGGGAAGATGCGCACCTGCCAGGCGCGCGCCGCGGCGCCGTCGGTATCGCGCAGGATGGTCAGCGAGACCGGGGTCGCGTCGAGAAAGCGGCGGATCGTGCCGTCGGTCTCGCGGAAGTTGACGGCCACGACCTTCAGCCGCTGGCTCTCGTGCCGCTGCTCGAGCAGTTCCAGCGACGGCATCTCGGCGCGGCAGGGCTCGCACCAGCTGGCCCAGAAGTTCAGCAGCACGACGTCGCCGCGTGCGTCGGCCAGGCGCCAGGCGGGGCCCTCCCAGGCTGGAAGCGTCAGTTCCGGCGTCGGTTTGCCAGCGGGCCAGGGTCGGCGCTGGGCGTCTTCTGGCTCGGCCGCCGCGCCCACTGCTGGCCACGCCGCGCCAGCGGCCAGGTTGGTCAGTAGCGAGCGGCGGGTGAGCGGGTGCGGGGTCATGGCGGTGGGCGCTGGCGATCATGACAGTGCCATTTGCAGCGCCGGCAACTGCGCCGTGAAGGCCGCTGTGTCTTCCAGGCAGCGCAGGTCGAGCAGCAGCCGGTCTTCGGCGATGCGGCCGATCACCGGCAGCGGCAGCGCGCGCAGCGCGGCAGCCAGTTCGTCGAGCGCGCGGCCGGCGCCCTTCCTCTGGCAGCGGGCGCGATCGCCAGGCCGGCCGAGGGCAGGCGCTCGACCGGCAGCGAGCCCGAGCCGATCTGGCCCAGCAGCTCGACCACCGTCGACCGTGAAGCGCGGCGCCACGGCCGCGGCCAGCGCCGGCAGCAACGCCTGCGCCAGCGCGCGGATCGCGCTCGGCCGGGCGCGTCAGCAGGCGCAGCGTCGGCAGGTCGCTGCGCCAGCCGCTCGGGGCGCAGGTACAGGCGCAGCGTGGCTTCGAGCGCGGCCAGCGGCAGCTTGCTCATGCGCAGCGCGCGCTTCATCGGGAACTTGCGGATGCGGCCGATCGCGGCCTGGCTGCCGACGATCAAGCCGGCCTGCGGCCCGCCGAGCAGCTTGTCGCCGCTGAAGGTGACGATGTCGCAGCCGGCGGCGAGCTTCTCCTGCGGCAGCGGCTCGCGCGGCAGGCCGTAGTGCGGCCAGGTCGATCAGCGAGCCGCTGCCCAGGTCGGTGGCCAGCGGCAGGCCGCGGGCGTGGGCGATGCGCGCGAGCTCGGCTTCGTCGACCGCGGCGGTGAAGCCCTGCACCGCGTAGTTGCTGGTGTGCACCTTCATCAGCAGCGCGGTGCGCTCGCTGATCGCGCGTTCGTAGTCCTGCGGGTGGGTGCGGTTGGTGGTGCCGACCTCGACCAGCGTGGCGCCGGCCGCGGCCATCACGTCGGGCATGCGGAAGGCGCCGCCGATCTCGACCAGCTCGCCGCGCGAGACGATCACTTCCTTGCCGCCTGGTGCGAGGCGCCAGCGCGGCGATCGTCAGCAGCACCGCGGCGGCGTTGTTGTTGACCACGGTGGCGGCCTCGGCGCCGGTGAGCGTGGCACAGCAGCTCTTCGACGATCGAGTCGCGGTCGCCGCGGCCGCCGCTGGCGAGGTCGTACTCGAGGTTGTTCGGGCCGGCCATCATCGCCAGCAGGTGCTGCAAGCGCCGCTGTCGGCCAGCAGCGCGCGGCCGAGGTTGGTGTGGATCACCGTGCCGGTGAGGTTGAGCACGCGCGCGCAGGCGCGGCGCCAGCCGCGCGGCCACGCGCGCGCGCCAGCGCGCGGCTCGAGCGCGTCGGCGCTGCACTGTCAGCCGCGGCCAGCGTGCCGGCCAGGGCCTGCGTGCGCAAGCGCGTCGAGCAGCGCGCGCGCTTCGGCTGGCGACCAGCGTGTGGCCGTGCTCGGCGACCAGGGCCGTCGCCGGCGGCATGCGCAGCAGGCGGTCGACCGAAGGCAGGTCCTTCGGGGCTGGCCTTGGAACCGTGAACCACGGATTCGTGCGGGCCGCGGCCATCAGGCGACCCCCGGGTCGCGGCGGACTCGGCTTCGGGCTCGCCGAACAGCAGCATCAGGTTGACGCCGTGGCGCATGCTTGCCGGTCTCGGACACCAGCAGGTCGAGCGTCAGGCTGGCCAGGTCGTCGGCCACCGGGTCGACGAAGGGATCACGGTCGGCTGTGCATGATCTTCAGGTAGTGGCCGCAGTCGTCGCAGGTCTCGGCCTGCACCGCGGCCTGTGCGGCGCGTCGCGACGCGCCGTCGGCCGATCGTCTTCGGTCGCGTCGGCCAGCGTGTCGAGCGACTGGTAGGCCAGGCTCTTGCGTGCTCAGGCAGTGGCTGCACTTGATGCGCACCATGTGCCACTGCATGCTGCACAGCGAGCAGTGCAGGTAGCGCTGGCCCGAGTGCGTCGCCGTCGCTGCGCGTGATGCTGGCGGTCGGCCGGCTGCCGCAGCAAGGGCAGCCCGTTTCGTCGTCGATGCGGCCGAAGGGCGGCCGAGGCCGGCGCTGCGTGGGCGCTGCACCTGCAGCACCATGTGCGTCCAGTAGACCTGCAGCGCGGCGGCGACGATCGGCGCGCACGGCCAGGTCCAGCCCGGCCATCACGCCGGTCAGCAGGCGTCGGCCTGGCGTTCGAGGAACTCGGCGTCGGCCGCGGCCAGTTGCGCCAGCGCCGCCTGCGTGCCCGCCGGCGCCAGCGGCTTGCAGCTCGGCCACCATGCGCGCGCAGCGCGTCGTGCCAGGCCGGATCGCGCGGCCAGTCGGCGGCCGGCAGCGGCGGCAGCGCCGTCGTCGCGCGGCGCGGTCCAGCGCGGCGGCGTCGGGCACGGGCACGCGGGAAGCCGGCGCAGGCGCGTCTGCTGCGCCTGCGCGACGTCGGCCATGAAGCGCAGGTAGTCGCCCATCGCGTGCCCGCTGGCCAGCTGGCGCAGGCGCATCGCGCGCTCGGCGAACAGCGCTGCGCGCTGCGGCCAATGGAAGTAGGGCGGCTCGCCGCCGGCCGCGCGCGGCGATCTCTTCGGGCGACATGACGCGAACTGTGGCGGTCGAAGCCATTGGCACTCTCAAAGCATCGAGGCGCCGAACCGCTGCGGGCCGTGGCCGCGCTCCGCCGAGCGACTCGCGGCGCTGGCGGTCATTTGCCCTCGGTCATCTTGCGCATGCCACAGCGGGTGGTGCTGGCTTGGCCCAGGCTCGGCTCACGGTGCCGCGCGTCATGCGCGCATCGTGCCCTTGACCCAGATCGCGGCGTAGACGTGCACGAGTCACCGACGATCAGCACCACCGCGCCACCGCGTGCAGCAGCACCGCCAGCGCGCAGCGCGATCGATCGGGAAGTAGGGCGCGAACCACGGCCGCCAGAACACGAGGCCGGTGACCAGCAGCACCACCAGGCTCGACGGCCATGCACCCAGAACAGCATCTTCTGGCCGGCGTTGTACTTGCCCGACCGGCGGCATGCTGGCCTTGTTGCCGCGCAGCATGTCGCCGCGCCTTGCTTGCGCCATTCCTTGTCGGCCGTCGGTCATGACGTTGTCGCTGCCAGCAGCTGCAGGCACAGGCACGAGGAAGCCGACGAACATCAGCAACCCCGAGGAAGGGATGCAGGATGCGCGCCCACGGCCCGCCGCCGAACAGGTTGCTGAAGAAGAACAGCGCCGGGTGGAAGAAGGCCAGGCCCGAGAGCGCCGGCCAGCACGAACAGCAGCGCGACGAACCAGTGGTTCATGCGCTCGCCGTCGGTGTAGCGCTGCAGTTCGTCGGTTGCTCATGCATCGCCTTCTCGCTCTTCGTCGTCCGTCCTTCTCCTCGTTCGGGCCGACCTTCATGTAGTGGAAGAAGCCGGCCACCACCGCGCCGATCATGCCGGCCACGCGCCAGCGGCTTGGCGATGCCCTTCCACAGCGCCACCATCGGGCTGATGCTCGGGTCCTTCGGCAGGTCGCTCCAGCTCGGGCCGGTCGGCGTGCTTGAGCACGTACATCACGTGCGTGCCGCCCACGCCCTGCGGGTTGTACAGCCCGGCGTTCTGGAAGCCGCGCTCCTTCAGCTCGCCGACGCGCTTCTCGCCGTAGGCCACCATGTCGTCCTTGGTGCCGAAGCTGATGGCGCCGGTCGGGCAGGTCTTCACGCAGGCCGGCTCCAGGCCCACCGCCGACGCGGTCGGAGCACAGCGTGCACTTGTAGGCCTTGTTGTCCTTCTTGCGAGATGCGCGGCACGTCGAACGGGCAGCCGGTGACGCAGTAGCCGCAGCCGATGCAGTTCTCCTAGATGAAGTCGACGATGCCGTTGGCGTACTTGACGATCGCGCCCGGCGCCGGGCAGGCCTTGAGGCAGCCCGGGTCGGCGCAGTGCATGCAGCCGTCCTTGCGGATCAGCCACTCGAGGTTGCCGTCCTTGGGCTCGACCTCGAAGAAGCGCATCACCGTCCACGAGCTCGGCGAGAGGTCGCTCGGGTTGTCGTAGACGCCGACGTTGGTGCCGACCTCGTCGCGCAGGTCGTTCCACTCCATGCACGCGACCTGGCAGGCCTTGCAGCCGATGCACTTGGATTCGTCGATCAGCTTGGCCACCTGCGGCGTCTGGTGCGCACCTGGGGCGACGGGGTGGTGGTGGCCGAGCGGGCGACCACGTCGAGTGATTGCATGCTGCCATGGCTCAGCCTCAGGCCTTCTCGATGTTGACGAGGAACGCCTTGAACTCCGGCGTCTGCGAGTTGGCGTCGCCGACGAACGGGGTCAGCGCATTGGCCAGGTAGCCGTTCTGCGTCACGCCCTTGAAGCCCCAGTGGATCGGGATGCCGACCGTGTGCACCTTCTTGCCGTCCACGTCCAGCGCCTTGATGCGCTTGGTCACCACGCACGGCCGCGATGATCTCGCCGCGGTTGGAGCGCACCTTCACCATGTCGCCGTGCTTGATGCCCTTCTCCTTCGCCAGCTCCTCGCCGATCTCGACGAACGGCGCCGGCTGCAGCGATGGCGTTGCTGCTGCGCGTGCTTGGTCCAGAAGTGGAAGTGCTCGGTCAGGCGGTAGGTGGTGGCCGCGTACGGGAACTCCTCCGCCTTGCCGAAGGCCTCCAGGTCGCCCTTGTAGACCCGCGCCGCCGGGTTGCTGATGGCCTTCGGGTTGTTCGGGCACATCAGGTTCACGCCCACCGGCGTCTCGAACGGCTCGTAGTGCTCGGGGAACGGGCCTTCGGCCATGCCGACGGCGTGCAGGCGCGCCACGCCTTCGGGGTTCATGATGAAGGCGCCGACGTTCTGCTCGGGCGCGGCGTCGGGCCGCATGTCGGGCACGTCGGCGCCGCCGGCCCAGGTCTTGCCGTTCCAGGCCAGGTACTTGCGGCTTCGGGTCCCAGGGCTTGCCGGCCGGGTCGGCGCGAGGCGCGGTTGTAGAGGATGCGCCGGTTGGCCGGCCACGAGTAGCCCCAGTCCGGGTACACGCCCAGCCCGGTCGGGTCGGCGGTGTCGCGCCGCGCCGTGAGGTTGCCGGCCTGCGTCCAGCAGCCGCAGTAGATCCAGTTGCCGCAGGCGGTGCGAGCCGTCGTCGCGCAGCATGCGCGAAGCCCGGCAGCTGCTCGCCGGCCTTGCACCAGCACCGTGCGGCGGCGCCTTCGGGTCCTTCGGGATCGGGCGGCGCAGCACGTCGGCCAGCGCCTTGCCGTTGATCTCGCGCAGCACCTCGCCCGAGTGTCGGCACGTTGGCGTTGATGTAGGGCCAGGTCAGCGCCGCGATCGGCTCGGGCAGCGTGCCGCCGTCCTTGGCGTACATGCTCGCGCAGCTTCATGAACAGCGCGCGCCATGATCTCCGAGTCGGCCTTGGCCTCGCCCGGCGGCGTCGGCCGCCTTCCATTGCCACTGCATGACGCGGCTGGAGTTGGTGAAGCGTGCCGGTCTCCTCGGCGAAGCAGGTGGTCGGGCAGGCGGAACACCTCGGTCTGGATCTTCGCCGGGTCGACGTCGTTGAGCGCGCCGAAGTTCTTCCAGAACTCGCTGGTCTCGGTCTCCAGCGGATCGATCATGACCAGGTACTTCAGCTTGGCCAGCGCCGTGCGACAGCTTCTTCTTGTTGGGCACCGCCGCCAGCGGGTTGAAGCCCTGGCAGATGAAGCCGTTCATCTTGCCCTGGTGCATGCGCTCGAACATCGCCAGCATGTCGTAGGCGGTGTCGCGCTTGGGCAGCCAGTCGTAGGCGAAGTCGTTCTCCGCCGTGGCGGCGTCGCCGTACCAGGCCTTCATCAGGCTGGTGTGCCACTTGGGGAAGTTCTGCGGGAAGGCCATCTGGTTCGGGCCGCAGCGGCTTGCCGCGTGCGCGCCTCGAGGTAGGTCTCGCGGTCGACGTCGGCGTCGGTCGGCGCGCTCAGGTAGCCCGGCAGCACCTCGGAGTAGGCGCACATGTCGGTGATGCCCTGCACGTTGGCGTGGCCGCGCAGCGCGTTCACGCCGCCGCCCGGCCGGCCCATGTTGCCCAGCAGCAGCTGGATCATGGCCATCGTGCGGATGTTCTGCGAGCCCACCGAGTGCTGCGTCCAGCCCAGCGCGTAGCAGATCGTCATCACCTTGTCGGGTGCCGACGGTCTCGCCGAGCATC
>CAVVVW010000028.1:0-569423 GCA_963751775.1 uncultured beta proteobacterium | reverse complement strand
GTGACCGTTACGGCGTTTAGCCCCTGTCGTCATCCAGATACTCGTACCGCGCATGAGCCACAGCCTCGAACCCAGAATGCGCTCCCTGATTGCAGCGGCGCTGTTGTGCGCGGGCGTGCTGTCCAATGTCTACGCAGCGCCAAAGGTCTACACCTGCGTCGCCGCCAACGGCCGCACCCTGACCTCCGACCGGCCCATCGTCGAGTGCCTCGACCGCGAGCAGCGCATCCTGGCGCCCGATGGCACGCTGCAGGGCGTCGTGCCACCTTCGCTGACGGCCGACGAACGCGCCGAAAGGGAGAATCGCGACCGACAACTTGCAGCCGCACGGCAGATGAAGGCCGAGGCCGTGAAGCGCGACCGCAGCCTGGTGATTCGCTTCCCAGACGCCGAGTCTCACCTGAAGGCGCGTGAGGCGGCGTTGACGAATCTGCAGATCGTGATGCGGACGTCCGAGCAGCGGCAACGCGAATTGGCCAACGAGCGCAAGCCATTGCTGAACGAAGCCGAGTTCTATGCAGGCAAGGCGCTGCCGGCCAAGCTGCGCGAGCAACTCGATGCCAACGACGCTGCGATGGCGGCCCAGCGCGACGCGCAGGTCAATCAGAAGGCCGAACTCGAGCGCATCAATAGTTACTTCGACATCGAGCTGGAACGGCTGAAACGCCTGTGGGCCGGCGCAGCGCCAGGCTCGCTCGAACCGATCGCCGACGCTCCGGCGCCACCAGCCAAGGCGGTGGCCTTGCCGGCCAAGCCGGCAGCCGTGCGCAGCGGCAAGCTCTAGTTCAGCCGAGCCTGCGCTTGAGCAGGTCGCTGGCCTGCGCCGGGTTGGCCTTGCCCTGGCTCGCCTTCATGACCTGACCGACGAGCGCGTTGAAGGCCTTGTCCTTGCCCGCACGGTATTCGCCAACCGACCTGGTGTTGGCGGCAATGACCTGCTCGACGATGGCTTCGAGCGCGCCGGCGTCGTCCATCTGCTTCAGGCCCTTGACCTCGATCAACGCATCGACGTCGTCGCGGCGTTCGCGCCACAGTGCCTCGAACACCTGGCGCGCGCCGTTGTTGGATAGCGTGCCATCGTCGACGCGCGTCACCAGCTTGGCCAGTATCGAAGGGGCCACCGGGCAGGCGTCGATCGTGCTCTCGGCCGCATTCAGGCGCTTGGCGATTTCGCCCATCAGCCAATTGGCCACCAGCTTGGGCCGGCCGCAGGCATCGCGCGCGGCCTCGTAATAGCGTGCAAAGGCCAGGCTCTGCGTCATCGCCGCCGCGTCGTACGCCGGCAGGCCGTCGTCACGCACGAAGCGTGCCGCCATCGCACCGGGCAACTCGGGCAGCCCGGCACGCACACGCTCGATCCATGCCGGCGCGATCACCAGCGGCGGCAGGTCAGGATCCGGGAAGTAGCGGTAGTCATGCGCGTCTTCCTTGCTGCGCATGGCCCGCGTCTCACCGCTGTCGGGGTCGAAAAGCACGGTCGCCTGCTCGACCTTCAAGCCGTCCTCGAGGCGGTCGATCTGCCACTGGACTTCGAAGTCGATCGCCTGCTGCATGAACTTGAAGCTGTTCAGGTTCTTGATCTCGCGCCGGGTACCGAACGGCTGGCCGGGCCGGCGCACCGAGACGTTTGCGTCGCAGCGAAAGCTGCCCTCCTGCATATTGCCGTCGCAGATGCCCAGCCAGACCACCAGCGTGTGCAGCGCCTTGGCGTACTCGACCGCCTCGGCCGAACTGCGCATGTCGGGCTCGGTGACAATTTCCAGCAGCGGCGTGCCGGCACGATTCAGGTCGATGCCGGTCTGGCCGTGGTAGTCGTGGTGCAGGCTCTTGCCGGCGTCTTCTTCGAGGTGCGCTCGCGTCAGATGGACTGTCTTGCCGGTGCCGCCAAGCAGGAAGTCGACGCTGCCACCCTGAACCACCGGCGTTTCGTACTGGCTGATCTGGTAGCCCTTGGGCAGGTCGGGGTAGAAGTAGTTCTTGCGCGCGAAGATTGACAACGGCGCGACCTTGGCACCGACCGCCAGACCGAAACAGATCGCACGCTCGACCGCGCCGCGGTTCATCACCGGCAAGGTACCCGGCAAGGCCAGGTCCACCGCACAGGCCTGCGTGTTGGGCGCGGCGCCGAAGGCCGTGCTCGCACCGCTGAAGATCTTGCTCGCCGTCGACAACTGGGCGTGTGTCTCCAGGCCGATCACGACCTCGTAGCCACGGATCAGTGCGGGTGCGCTCATTGCGCGCCCGCGGGACTGCGGGTATGGAAGTCGGTCGCCTGCTGAAATACATGCGCCGCATGCAGCATCGCGCCTTCGCCGAAGTAGTTGCCGATCAGCTGCAGCCCGACCGGCATGCCGCCTTCGCCGAAGCCCGCCGGCAGGCTCATGCCCGGCAGGCCAGCCAGGCTGGCCGGCAGGGTGAAAATATCGGCCAGGTATGCCGCGACCGGGTCGTCGTCTTGCGCGCCCAGCTTCCATGCCACGCTGGGTGCCACCGGCCCGGCGATCAGGTCGCACGAGACGAAGCATTGCTGGAAGTCATCAGCGATCATGCGACGCAGCTTTTGCGCCTGCAGGTAGTAGGCGTCGTAATAGCCATGGCTCAGCACGTAGGTGCCAATCATGATGCGCCGCTTGACTTCTGCGCCGAAGCCCTCGGCACGGGTCTTGGCATACATCTCGGCCAGGTCGGCAAACTGCGCCGTGCGGTGGCCGAACTTGACGCCGTCGAAGCGCGACAGGTTGGAGCTGGCTTCGGCCGGCGCGATGATGTAGTAGACGGGAATCGACAGCTCGGTGCGCGGCAGGCTGACATCGACCAGCGTCGCGCCGAGGCCCTCGAGCACCGCGAGCGCGGCACGCAGCGCGGCGTTCACGTCGACAGCCAGCGCTGCGGGGAAGAACTCGCGCGGCACGCCGATACGCAACCCGGCCAGCGGGCGCGACGGCGTCGCGCCCTGGCGCGTCTGCAACATCTGGGCGTGGAAGTCCTGCGGCGCGCGCTCGGCGCTGGTGGCGTCGCGCGCATCGAAGCCGCTCATCGCCGACAACATCAGGGCGCAGTCTTCGGCCGAACGTGCCAACGGGCCGGCCTGGTCGAGGCTCGACGCGAACGCGACCATCCCGTAGCGCGAACAAACACCATAGGTCGGCTTGATGCCGGTGATGCCGGAGAAGCTGGCCGGTTGACGGATCGAGCCCCCCGTGTCGGTGCCGGTGGCTGCCGGCAGCAAGCGTGCAGCCACCGCAGCCGCCGAGCCGCCGGATGAGCCACCCGGTACGCGGGATGGGTCCCACGGATTGCGCACCGGACCGTAAGCCGAGTTCTCGTTGGCCGAACCCATTGCGAACTCGTCGCAGTTGAGTTTGCCCAGGCTCACCGCGCCCGCCGCCGCCAGGCGCGCGACAACGGTGGCGTCGAACGGGCTGGCATAGCCTGTCAACATCTTCGATCCGGCGGTGCTGGGCATGCCCTGCGTCACGAAGATGTCCTTGTGCGCGATCGGCACCCCCGCCAGCGGGCCGAGCGTCTCGCCGGCGGCACGGCGCGCATCGATCATGCGCGCCTGGGCCAGGGCCGCTTCGCTCGCCACATGCAAGAACGCGCCGAGTCGCTGCGTCGCAGCCCGTGCCAGCAAGTGCGCCGTGACCTCGACGCCCGACACCTCGCGCGCCGCCAGTGCGCGGCCGAGCGCTGCCACGCCCAACTCGTGCAGGGTGCCGCTCACCATGCCCCCTTGGCGCGTGCCGCGCCGCGTCCCGCGTCTCCGCTCGGGCCACGCGGTGGCCCCAGTGGGGCAAGCCATCCCAGGGCGACCCCGCGATGTCTCATTCGATGACCTTGGGCACCAGGAACAGCCCGTCCTCGACCGCCGGTGCGCTGGCCTGGTTGCGCTCGCGTTGATCGCTCTCGGTCACCACGTCGTCGCGCAAGCGCAGCGCCACCGCGTGCACCGCCGACAGCGGCGTATACAGCGGCTCGACGCCGCGCGTATCGACTCTGCTCATTTGCTCGACGATGCGAAAGAAGCCGTTCAGCTGGCCGAGCATCGCCGCCCGCTCGTCGGGCTTCAGCTCGAGTCGCGCCAGGTGGGCGATGCGGCTGACGTCTTGCGGGGTCAAGGGCATGGCATGAAGGGCAACGCGGTGGTGCCGGAGGAGACAAATTGGCGCCGAAGCGGTGTCATTCACCAGCTTCGGGGCGGGGGTATCAGTTATTATCGCCGCCCATCGGAGACCCTCCAGTGCCTCGCGGCATGGGGGGTTTCATTGCAAGAGCGGTCGCATCTGTCACCAAACGCAAGCGTCGCCAACACGCCGCCACACAGCCCATCATGTTCGGATCCCTGCGCCGCTACTTCTCCACTGACCTGGCCATCGACCTGGGAACCGCCAACACGCTGATCTACGTTCGCGGCAAGGGCATCGTGCTCAACGAGCCCTCGGTGGTGGCGATCCGACACGAGGGCGGGCCGCACGGCAAGAAGACCATCCAGGCGGTCGGCACCGAAGCCAAGGCCATGCTCGGCAAGGTGCCCGGCAACATCGAGGCCATCCGGCCGATGAAGGACGGCGTGATCGCCGATTTCACCGTCACCGAGCAGATGTTGAAGCAGTTCATCAAGATGGTTCACCCGCGTTCGATGATGAAGCCCAGTCCGCGCATCATTGTCTGCGTGCCGTGCGGCTCGACCCAGGTCGAACGCCGCGCGATCCGCGAATCGGCGCTCGGCGCCGGCGCTTCCGAGGTGTTCCTGATCGAAGAGCCGATGGCGGCGGCCATCGGTGCCGGGCTGCCGGTCAGCGAGGCCAGCGGCTCGATGGTCGTCGACGTCGGCGGCGGCACGACCGAGGTCGGCGTGATCTCTCTCGGCGGCATGGTCTACAAGGGCAGCGTGCGCGTCGGCGGCGACAAATTCGACGAAGCCATCATCAACTACATCCGCCGCAACTACGGCATGCTGATCGGCGAGCCGACTGCCGAAGCGGTGAAGAAGAATATCGGCAGCGCCTTCCCCGGCTCCGAGGTCAAGGAGATGGAGGTCAAGGGTCGCAACCTGTCCGAAGGCGTGCCACGCAGCTTCACGATCAGCAGCAACGAAATCCTCGAGGCCCTGACCGACCCGCTGAACCAGATCGTCTCGAGCGTGAAGAACGCGCTCGAACAGACCCCGCCCGAACTCGGCGCCGACATCGCCGAGCGCGGCATGATGCTGACCGGCGGCGGCGCACTGCTGCGTGACCTGGATCGCCTGCTGTCCGAGGAGACCGGCCTGCCGGTGCTGGTGGCCGAAGACCCGCTGACCTGCGTCGTGCGCGGCTGCGGCATGGCGCTCGAACGCATGGAACGGCTGGGCTCGATCTTCACCTCGGAGTAGGTGATGTCGGCGCGAGCGCCAGAGCGCCGGGCCGCCCCGGGGCACACGGTGCCCGCCGCGCCGATGGATTTGGCGTGCCGCCACGCAAGCCGTCGCGGGTTCCGACACGCCGCGCTGCGGCACGGACGCTGTCGGTGGCCGCGGAGTTGGCTCTTGCACTGCTAGACGACGATGCTCGGCACCCTCGACCGCACCCCGCCGCCGTTCTTCCGCCAGGGTTACTCGGCACTGAGCAAGCTCGCCTTCTACTCGGCACTGGCGTTGTTCCTGATGGTCGCCGACTCACGGCTGCCGATCGTGGCCACGCTGCGTGTCGCGCTGGCCACAGCGCTGGCGCCGGTCCAACGCGCATTGCTGGTGCCGGTGGAACTGGTCAGCGGCGGCGGCGACTACCTGCGCGGCCTGAGCCAGGCGCTGCAAGACGAGGACGCCGCACGCAGGCTGCTGGCCCAGCAGGCCGAGCGCATGGCCCTGGCCGACCGCCTGCTGGCGGAGAACGCCCACCTGCGGTCATTGCTCGAACTCGCGCCCGCACTGGCCGTGCGCAGCCAGGCTGCCGAGGTGCTGTACGAGGCCACCGATCCGTACTCGCGCAAGGTGTTCATCAACCGCGGCGCCACGCAGGGCCTGGTGGCTGGCGCACCCGTGATCAACGAGGCCGGGGTGCTCGGCCAGGTGACGCGCTTGTATCCGCTGTCGGCCGAGGTCACCTTGCTGACCGACAAGGACGCTGCCGTGCCGATCATCAACACCCGCACCCAGCAGCGCGGCGCGGCCTATGGTGGGCTGGACAAGGGTCGTGCAATGGAGTTGCGCTTCGTCGCCGCCAACGCCGACATTCGTGTCGGTGATCTGCTGCACACCGCAGGTGTCGACGGTGTCTACCCGGCAGGCTTGGCCGTGGCTCGGGTGACGCACGTCGAGCGCCAGTCCGAAGGCGGGTTTGCGAAGGTCACGCTGGCGCCCGTCGCCGTTGCCGATGGCGTGCGCCATGTGCTGGTGCTCGAACCGTTGTCGATGCAATTGCCCGCCAGGCCCGCGCCGGCGCCGGAGGTGGCGGCCAAACCGGCGACCAAGGCGCGCAAGGGCACGGGTCCCACGCGGTGACGATGCAGGAGGGAGTTCGCCCAATGGTCGTGCCGAAATCGCTGGAGCGCGCGGCATGATCATGCCGAAATCGCTGGAGCGCGCGGCATGATCATGCCGCGCGGGGCCGACCAGCTGCTGCTGCCGGTCAATCCCTTCTTCATCGCGTCGTCGTTGCTGGTGGCGCTGGCATTCAATCTGCTGCCACTGGGCCGCCACCCGGCGATGCCAGACCTGTTGGCGCTGACGCTGGCTTTCTGGGCCGTGCACCAGCCGCGCCGCGTCGGCGTGGGCATCGCATTCGTGTTCGGCCTGTTGATGGATGTGCACCAGGGTGCCTTGCTCGGCCAGCATGGTCTGGCCTATACGCTGCTGGCCTATTTGGCGTTGGCGTTCTCGCGCCGCTTGAGCTGGTTCACGCTGGCGCAGCAGGCGCTGCAGGTGCTGCCGCTGTTCGTGGCCATGTGCACCGTCTCGCTGCTGGTGCGGCTCGCCGCCGGCGACCTGTTCCCCGGCTGGAGCCTGTTCATCGCGCCACTGATCGAGGCGCTGCTCTGGCCCGTCGTGACGTTCGTCCTGTTGGCACCGCAGCGTCGCGCGCCCGATCCGGACGAGAATCGTCCGCTGTAGAGCCGCACATGATCGAGCTGAAGAATGTCGAGCAGGAACTGGGCCACTTCCGCGGCCGGCTGCTGGCTGCGGCCCTGTTCGTGCTGGTCTGCTTTGGCCTGCTCGCAGCCAGGCTGGTTTACCTGCAGGTGGTGATGCACGAAGACCTCGCCACGCAGGCCGAGGTCAATCGCATCGCGGTGCTGCCGGTCACGCCGATCCGCGGCCTGATCCTCGACCGCAACGGCATCGTGCTGGCCACCAACTACTCGGCCTACACGCTGGAGATCACACCTTCGCTGCTGGTGCAGTCGCTCGACGAGACGATCGACGCACTGGCCGAGCTGGTCGAGATCACGCCGCGCGACCGCCGGCGCTTCAAGCGCCTGCTCGAAGACAGCAAGAACTTCGACTCGCTGCCGATCCGCACCAAACTGTCCGACGAGGAAGTCGCACGTTTCGTCGCCCAACGCTTTCGATTTGCCGGCGTCGACGTGCACGCGCGCTTGTTCCGCCAATACCCGCTGGGAGCGGTCGGCAGCCACCTGCTGGGCTACATCGGCCGCGTCAATCAGAGCGAGAAGCTGGCGATGGAAGAGTGGGGCGAGGAGGCCCTGGCCAATTACCGTGGCACCGAATACATCGGCAAGCTCGGTCTCGAGCAGAGCTACGAGAACGAATTGCACGGCGTGACCGGCTTCGAGCAGGTCGAGACCAGCGCCGGCGGTCGGGCGGTGCGCCGCCTGGCCAACCAGCCGGCCAAGCCCGGCAATACGCTCAACCTGTCGATCGACATTCGTCTGCAGGCGCTGGTCGAGGAGATGTTCGGTGATCGGCGCGGCGCGCTGGTGGCGATCGACCCGCGCAACGGCGAAGTGCTGGCCTTCGTCAGCAAGCCGAATTTCGACCCCAACCTGTTCGTCGACGGCATCGATGCTGAGAGCTGGCGCGAGCTCAACGACGACATCGACAAGCCGCTGCTCAACCGCGCGTTGCGCGGCACCTACCCGCCGGGTTCGACCTTCAAGCCCTTCATGGCCATGGCCGCGCTCAACAGCGGCAAGCGCGCACCCGGCACGATCATCATCGACAACCTGACCTTCAGCTTTCGGCGGGCGCACCTTCGGCAGCCCGGAAACCGACCGCGCCGGGCCCGAAGGACATGCGCACGGCCATCGTCACGTCGAGCAACGTGTACTTCTACAGCCTGGCCAACGAGATGGGCGTCGACCTGATCCATGACCAGCTCGAGCCCTTCGGCTTCGGCCGCAAGACCGACATCGACATGCAGGGCGAAGTCACCGGCGACCTGCCGTCGACGGAGTGGAAGCGCAAGAAGTTCTCCCGGCCCGAACTGCAGAAGTGGTATGCCGGCGAGACCATCTCGCTGGGCATCGGCCAGGGCTACAACAACTTCACGATGCTGCAGATGGCGACCGCGGTTTCGACCCTGGCCGCCGGCGGGCAGCGCTTCAAGCCGCGCCTGGTGCGCGACATCGAAGACGTGATCAAGCACGAGCGGCGCCTGATCGCCCACGACGCGCTCGCGCCGCTGCCGCTGAAACCCGAGCAGGTCGAGTTGATCCTCAGCGCGATGAACGGCGTGACGCGCGAAGGCACCTCGCGCGCGGCCTTCGCCGGCGCGGCCTACCAGAGCGGCGGCAAGACCGGCACGGCGCAGGCCGTCGGCCTCAAGGCCGGCGAGAAGTACAGCGCCATCAAGGCCGACGAGCGCAAGCGAGACCACGCGCTGTACATCGCCTTTGCGCCGGTCGAGGCGCCGACCGTCGCACTGGCGGTGATCGTCGAGAACGCCGGCTTCGGCTCGATGTCGGCCGCGCCGATTGCGCGCCGCGTGTTCGACTATCTGCTGCTCGGCGTGGTGCCGAACGCGCAGGACATGGCGCTGACCCGCGAAGGCAAGACGACCGCGCCGGTCGGCGTACCGCGGCCGGCCGCCGAGATGCCCCTGCCGGGCCAGGTGGCAGGACCGGCGGCGGCCGCCTCGCAGGCCCTGGCGGCGCTGAGATGAAGCCCCCACGCTCACTGCGTTCGCTGCCCCCCGGGCCTGCCGCAGGGGGCCCCTTCGTGGTCCCAGGGGCGGCTCAGTCCCTTGGGAACGGCCCGGCGGAACTGACCCGATGAGCACGATCTTCGAGCAACCGACGCTGTGGCAGCGGCTGCGCCCGGTGCTGTTCGGCTTCGACGGCCCGCTGGCGCTGGTGATCGGCGTGCTCGCGGCGTTCGGCCTGGTGACGATGTACTCGGCCGGGTTCGACCACGGCACGCGCTTCGTCGATCACGGCCGCAACATGTTGATCGCGCTGGCGCTGCTGTTCATCGTGGCCCAGATACCGCCACACCGGCTGATGACGCTGGCGCCGGCGCTGTACACCATCGGTGTGGCGCTGCTGGTCGCCGTCGCGGTGCACGGGGTCACGCGCAAGGGCGCCACGCGCTGGCTCGATGTCGGCGTCGTGATCCAGCCCAGCGAGCTACTGAAGCTGGCGATGCCGTTGATGCTGGCCTGGTGGTTCCAGAAGTGCGAGGGCCGCCTGTCGCTGGCGGCATGGGTCGTCGCCATCCTGCTGCTGGCGGTGCCGCTGGCGCTGGTGGTCAAGCAGCCCGACCTCGGCACCGCGATCCTGATCCTCTCGGCCGGCGTCTACGTGATCTTCTTCGCCGGCCTGTCGTGGAAGCTGATCGCCCCGACCGTCGTTCTGGCCGCCATCGGCATCGTCGCGGTCATCGTGTCGGAGCCGACGATCTGCCAACCCGACGTGAAGTGGCCGCTGTTCAAGGACTACCAGCAACACCGCATCTGCACCCTGCTCGACCCGAGCAAGGACCCGCTGGGCAAGGGGTTTCACATCATCCAGGGCATGATCGCCATCGGCTCGGGAGGGCTGGCGGGCAAGGGCTTCATGCAGGGCACGCAGACGCACCTGGAGTTCATCCCCGAGCGCACCACCGATTTCATCTTCGCCGCCGTTGCCGAAGAGTTCGGCCTGGCCGGCACCTTCGGCCTGCTGCTGGCCTTCACCTGCCTGATCTTTCGCGGCTTGCTGATCGCTGCCGCGGCGCCGACGCTGTTTTCGCGCCTGCTGGCCGGTGCCATCACGCTGTCGTTCTTCACCTACGCCTTCGTCAACATGGGCATGGTCAGCGGCATCCTGCCGGTGGTCGGCATTCCGCTGCCGTTCGTGAGCTACGGCGGCACGGCGATGGTCACGCTCGGCGTGGCCCTCGGCATCCTGATGTCGATCGCCAAGAGCCGCCGCCTGATGCAGAGCTGACATGACGACCCCCGGCTCGCTTCGCTCGCGGCCCCCGTGGGGAGCTCAGGCCGCTCGGGAGCGGCCCGGCGCGGCCTGACCCGATGCCGCACGCAATCGCCATCGTCGGCATCGGCAACATGGGCTGGGCCATCGCCCAGCGCCTGGCCGACCGCGGCTGGGCGCCGACCGTGCGCGACATCGACCCCGTGCGCGAGGCGCTGGCGCAGGCCCATGGCATGCGTGTCGCGCCCAGTGCCGCCGACGCGGCACGCGGTGTCGACACGCTGATCGTGACCGTGGTCGACGCGGCACAGACCGAAGCCGTGCTGTTCGACGCCGACGCTGGCGCGGCCATGACCCTGCGCGCCGGCGCCTGCGTGTTGCTGTGCCCGACGATCGCGCCGGCCGATGTCGAGCGCTTCGCGGCCCGCCTGGCCGTGCTCGGCATCGATTGCCTGGATGCGCCGATGTCGGGCGGGCCGGCACGGGCGCGCGCGGGGACGATGAGCCTGATGCTGGCCGGCACGGCCGCGCTGGGCGACGGCCGTCGCGACCTGCTCGAGGCGATGGCGTCGCCGGTGTTTCGGATCAGCGCGCGCGCCGGCGATGGCGCGCGGACCAAGCTGGTCAACAACCTGCTCGCGGCGATCAATCTGGCCGGCGCAGCCGAGGCGCTGGCGCTGGCTGCGCGTGCCGGGCTCGACCCCGCGACCACGCTGGCGGTGATCGAACAGTCGAGCGGCCAGAGCTGGATCGGCAGCGAGCGCCTGCGCCGCGCGCTGGCCGGCGACCTCGCCCCGCGTGCGCACCTGTCGCTGCTGGCCAAGGATTCGCGCCTGGCGGTCGAGCTGGCCCGCGCCGTCGACGCCGACGTCACGCTCGGCGCCACGGCGGCTGGCCGCTTCGCCGCCGCCTGCGCCGCCGGCATGGCCGGCGCCGACGACGCCGCGCTCTACGCCTGGCTGGGCAAGGGCGGCTGAATCGGCAGGCGCAGCGTCACCCGCGTGCCCGGCGGCTGGCTGCGCGCTTGTGTCGCTTCGATATCCACGCTGCCGCCATGGCGCTCGGCGACTTCGCGCACGATGGCCAGGCCCAGACCAGAGCCGTCGACCTCGGTGCCGAGTGCGCGATAGAAGGGCTGGAATACCAGCTCGCGTTCGGACTCGGGAATGCCGGGGCCGTTGTCTTCGACCTGCAGCACGCTGACCTGGCCGAACGGATCGGCCAGCAGCCGCACGGTGACGGTGCCGCCACGCGGCGTGTACTGCAGCGCGTTGTCGATCAGGTTACGGATCGCCTCGCGCATCAGCACCGGCTGACCCGACCAGGCGCACCGCGCCGTCGTCGCGCGGCTCGGGCCCTTCGTAGCCGAGGTCGATGCCCGACTCCAAGGCCCGTGGCACGAAGTCGCGCACGGCCTCGACGGTCAGCGCCGCCATGTTGAACGGCTGCACGCGGCGGGCCTGTTCGCCGTCTTCGGCGCGGGCCATCGACAGCAGCTGATTGACCATGTGCGCCGCGCGTTGCGAGGAACGGGCAATCTGGTGCAGCGAACGCTTGACCGCCTTGCTGTCGCCACCGGCATCGACTTCGCGCTCGGCCAGTTCGGCCTGCGTCCGCAGCCCCGCCAGCGGCGTCTTCAATTGATGCGCAGCGTCGGCCAGGAAGTGCTTTTGCGCGCCGATCGAGCGGTCGAGTCGCGCCAGCAAGTCGTTGATCGCGCCGACCAGCGGGCTGACTTCCTCGGGCGCCAGGTCTTCGTCGATCGGCGACAAGTCATCGCTTGCGCGCTGGCGGATGCGGCGCTGCAATTCGTTCAGCGGCCGAAAGCTGCGCAGCAGCGCAAACCACACCAGCAGCACGGCCAGCGGCAGGATCGCGAACTGGCTGAGCATCACGCCGCGCGCAATCTCGGTGGTCAATTGCGAGCGCTTGTCCAGCGTTTCGGCCACTTGCACCAGCGGCGGCGAGGCGTTGGCCGATGCGCCCGCGGCGGCAGCAACGGGCAGCCACAGGTAGGCGACGCGAACGGCCTGGCCCTGCACCTCGTCGTCACGAAACCGCAGTTCTCCGGCGGGTGCCTCGCGCCTCGTCGGGCACCGGCAGGTCGCGATCGCCGGCCACCCACTCGCCGCGCGAGCCGAGAACCTGGAAGAAGACCGCGTCCGACGGGTCGCTGCGCAGGATCGCGGCCGAGGCCTCGCTCAGGCTGACATGCACCTGCGAAGTCTCTTGTGTGCGCTTGGGGCCGCCACCACCGTGACCCGCCGCCCCAGCGTGCGCGCCAACTCGCCGAGTTCGAGGTCGAACGGGCGGTTGGCGATGCCCTGCGCCACGAGCCAGATGATCAGCACCGACAGCGGCCACAGCAGCAACAGCGGCACCAGCATCCAGTCCAGGATGTCGCCGAACAGCGAGCGCTGGCTGCGCGATTCGGTTCGTGCGGCGCCGTCCGTCATCTCGGTTGCGCCATAGCCTTCGCGCTACTGCGCCAGGCTGTGTCGTGTCGCCGCCAGGCGGCGCTCACGGCCAGCATCGGTGCTGGGTGTCCGCCGCAGCCGCAGTTCAGTGCATCGCGGCAGACGGCGAGGGACGCCGTGAGTCATCATCATCGCGCCGCCCCTGCGCCCTGCGCGCCGTCTTGCGGGGCTGCGGCACGGCGCGGTCGAGACCGTCGAGCCAGGAATCTTCTCCAGGCAGTAACCCAGGCCGCGCACGGTCGCAATGCGGATCGGGCCCTGCTCGATCTTCTTGCGCAGCCGGTGCACGTAGACCTCGATCGCGTTGTTGCTGACCTCCTCGCCCCACTCGCACAGCCGCTCGACCAACTGGTCCTTGCTGACCAGCCGGCCGGCACGTTGCAGCAGCACCTCCAGCAGCGACAGCTCGCGCGCCGACAGCTCGATCATCAGCTCGTTGATGTAGCAGACGCGCCCGGTGGCGTCGAAGGTGAGCGGGCCGTGCTTGAGGATCGTGCCGGCCGTGCCCAGGCCACGCCGCGTCAGCGCACGCACCCGGGCCTCGAGTTCCTGCAGCGAAAACGGCTTGGCCATGTAGTCGTCGGCGCCGAGGTCCAGCCCCTTGACGCGCTGCTCGACGCTGTCGGCGGCGGTCAGGATCAGCACCGGCACCGCGGAGCCGCGCGCGCGCAGCTTGCGCAGCACCTCCAGCCCGTGCAGCTTGGGCAGGCCCAGATCGAGGATCAGCAGATCGAATTCGTGCGACGCCAGCGCGGCGTCGGCCTCGGCGCCGCTGGCCACATGGTCGACCGCAAATCCCGAGGCCCGCAGCGAACGCAGCAGGCCGTCGGCCAATACTTGGTCGTCTTCGGCGATCAGCACACGCATGCCCGGCCTCCTTGGCGCGCGATTCTAGGGAGACCCCATCCGGGCGGGCTTGACGACAGCCGATACCTGTACGAATATCCAGTTGTCGCGCATAATCCCGCCCACCCCGACCAACCCCACCGGAGACCCGCATGGACGCCCCCGTCAAAGCCCTCAACACCGAAAAAGCCAAGGCCCTGCAGGCGGCGCTGCAGCAGATCGAGAAGCAATTCGGCAAGGGCTCGATCATGCGCCTGGGCGAGGGCGAGGTCATCGAAGACATCCAGGTGGTTTCCACAGGTTCGCTGGGCCTGGACATCGCGCTGGGCGTCGGTGGCCTGCCGCGCGGCCGGGTGATCGAGATCTACGGCCCCGAGTCGAGCGGCAAGACCACGCTGACGCTGCAGGTCATCGCCGAAATGCAGAAGGTGGCCGGCACCTGCGCGTTCATCGATGCCGAACACGCGCTCGATATCCAGTACGCGCAAAAACTCGGCGTCAACCTGCAGGAGTTGCTGATCAGCCAGCCCGACACCGGCGAGCAGGCGCTCGAGATCGTCGATGCGCTGGTGCGCTCCGGGTCGATCGACCTGATCGTCGTCGACTCGGTGGCGGCGCTGACGCCCAAGGCCGAGCTCGAGGGCGAGATGGGCGATTCGCTGCCCGGCCTGCAGGCCCGCCTGATGAGCCAGGCCCTGCGCAAGCTGACCGCCAACATCAAGAAGACCAACACCATGGTCATCTTCATCAACCAGATCCGCATGAAGATCGGTGTCATGTTCGGCAACCCCGAAACCACCACCGGCGGCAATGCGCTGAAGTTCTACGCCTCGGTACGCTTGGACATCCGCCGCACCGGCAGCATCAAGAAGGCCGAAGAAGTGATCGGCAGCGAAACCAAGGTCAAGGTGGTGAAGAACAAGGTCGCGCCGCCGTTCAAGACTGCCGAGTTCGACATCCTCTACGGCGAAGGCATCAGCCGCGAGGGCGAAATCATCGACATGGGCGTCAATGCCCGCATCCTCGAGAAGAGCGGCGCCTGGTACGCCTACAACGGCGAAAAGATCGGCCAGGGCAAGGACAACGCGCGCGAATTCCTGCGCGAGAACCCCGAGATCGCCTTCGAGATCGAGAACAAGGTGCGCGAGTCGATGGGCATCCCGCTGCTGCCCGCGGCCGAAGCCTGAGCGCCGCGCCGGCCGGCGAGTCGTGCGCGGGCCGCCGCTGTCGCTGAAGGCGCGGGCGCTGCAATGGTTGGCGCAGCGCGAGCACAGCCGCACCGAGTTGCGGCGCAAGCTGCTGCGGCTGGCGCGCCAACGTGCACTCGACCAGGCCGAGAGCGGCGCCGTCGAGGTTGCGACCGACGCGGCCGATCCCGCGACCGAAGTCGATGCGCTGCTCGACTGGCTGGTGGCCCAGCGCTACCTGAGCGACACGCGCTTCGTCGAGTCGCGCGTGAACGCGCGCGCCGCGCGCTATGGCAACCTGCGCATTCGCCAGGAGCTGGAACGGCATGGTGCAGCGCTCGACGCCGCCACGGCCGAACGCCTGAAAGCCAGCGAACTGGCCCGCGCCCGTGCCGTGTGGATGCGCAAGTACGGCAGCGCGCCCGCCACGCAGGCCGCCGAGCGGGCGCGCCAGATGCGCTTTCTGGCCGGGCGCGGCTTCTCGGCCGAAGTCATCCGGCAGGTCGTCCGCGGCGGCCCGTCGCAGTTCGACGACGGTCTCTGACTGAGCCTCTTTGGTGCGTTGCACCATGCTAAAGTGCGCCGCGCCCCGGGGCCACAGCACCCGGCCCCTGACCCGCACCTCTGCCGGTGGCCCTGCATGAAGATCCACGAATACCAAGGCAAGGAACTCCTGCGCCAATTCGGTGTGCCGGTGCCGCGCGGCTACCCGGCCTTTTCGGTCCGCGAAGCCGGCGAAGCGGCGCAGAAGCTCGGCGGCAGCGTCTGGGTCGTCAAGGCCCAGATCCACGCCGGCGGCCGCGGCAAAGGCGGCGGCGTCAAGCTGGCGCGCTCGCTCGACGAGGTGCAAGTCGCTGGCCGGCCAGATCCTGGGCATGCAGTTGAAGACGCACCAGACCGGCCCCGCGGGCCAGAAGGTGCGGCGCCTGCTGATCGAGGAAGGCGCCGACATCAAGAAGGAGTACTACGTCGCCGCGCTGACGGACCGTGCGACGCAGTCGGTGGCGCTGATCGGCAGCAGCGAAGGCGGCATGGACATCGAGCAGGTCGCGCACAGCACGCCGGAGAAGATCATCAAGATCTTCGTCAATCCGCTCGAAGGTCTGAGCGACGCCAAGGCGCAGCAACTCGCCGCGGGCATCGGCGTGCCTGCCGCCAGCCAGGCCCGGGCGGTCGACGTCTTCAAGAAGCTCTATCGCTGCTACATGGACACCGACGCGTCGCTGGCCGAGATCAACCCGCTGATCCTCGAAGGCAGCGGCAACATCAAGGCGCTCGACGCCAAGTTCAACTTCGATTCCAACGCGCTCTACCGCCACCCCGAGATCGTCGCCTACCGCGACCTGGACGAGGAAGACGCGGCCGAGGTCGAGGCCAGCAAGTTCGACCTCAGCTACATCTCGCTGGACGGCAACATCGGCTGCCTGGTCAACGGCGCGGGCCTGGCCATGGCCACCATGGACACCATCAAGCTCTTCGGCGGCGAGCCGGCCAACTTTCTCGACGTCGGCGGCGGCGCCACGGCGGAGAAAGTCACCGAGGCCTTCAAGATCATGCTCGCCAATCGCAGCGTGAAAGGCATCCTGGTCAACATCTTCGGCGGCATCATGAAGTGCGACACCATCGCCGAGGGCATCATCGCGGCCTGCAAGGCGGTCAACCTGTCGGTGCCGCTGGTGGTGCGCATGAAAGGCACCAACGAAGACCTGGGCAAGAAGTTGCTGGCTGCATCGGGGCTGCCGATCATCAGCGCAGACACGATGGCCGAAGCGGCGACGAAGATCGTCGCCGCAGTGAAGTGACCCACCCCCGAAGCGCCTTCGGCGCTCCCCCTCAAGGGGGCGCCCCCAGCGGCCCGGCAAAGCCGGTTCCGCGACGGCCGCTTGCAATTGCGCCCGCTTTTCGAGGACAGCATGTGCATCCTGATCAACAAAGACACGCGGGTCATCACCCAGGGCATCACCGGCAAGACCGGGCAATTCCACACCCGCGGTTGCCGCGATTACGCCAACGGCAAGAACTGTTTCGTCGCCGGCGTGAACCCGAAGAAGGCCGGCGAGGACTTCGAGGGCATCCCGATCCACGCCACCGTCAAGGACGCCAAGGCCGCCACCGGCGCCACCGTCAGCGTGATCTACGTGCCGCCGGCCGGCGCTGCGGCGGCGATCTGGGAGGCGGTCGAGGCCGAACTCGACCTGGTGGTCTGCATCACCGAGGGCATTCCGGTGCGCGACATGCTCGAGGTGCGCGCTCGCATGCAGGCCAGGCAGGCCGCCGGCGGCAAGAACACCTTGCTGCTCGGCCCCAATTGCCCGGGACTGATCACGCCCGAGGAAATCAAGATCGGCATCATGCCGGGTCACATCCACAAGAAGGGCACGAAGGGCCGCAGCGTGGGCGTGGTTTCCCGCTCCGGCACGCTGACCTACGAAGCGGTGGCGCAACTGACCGAAATCGGCATCGGCCAGTCGACTGCGGTTGGCATCGGCGGCGATCCGATCAACGGCCTGAAGCACATCGACATCATGCGTGCCTTCAACGACGACCCCGACACCGACGCCGTGATCATGATCGGCGAGATCGGCGGTCCCGACGAAGCCGACGCGGCGCGCTGGTGCAAGGCGAACATGAAGAAGCCCATCGTCGGCTTCATCGCCGGCGTGACCGCCCCGCCGGGCAAGCGCATGGGACACGCCGGCGCGCTCATCTCCGGCGGCGCCGACACCGCCGACGCCAAGCTGGCCGTGATGGAGGCCTGCGGCTTCACGGTCACCCGCAATCCGTCGGAGATGGGCCGCCTGATCAAGGCGCTGCTGTAGGTACTGCGCGGGCGCCGGGCCATCGCCCCAATGCCGCGACCGCGGCGAGGAAACTACACTGGCGGATGACGCGGTCGCCGGAGCGGCGGGCGATCGGAGAGTTCATGGAACAGCTGGCGACGGCGATCTTCTGGATCGCACTGGGCAAGATCATCTGGGTCAACATCCTGCTGTCGGGAGACAACGCGGTAGTGATCGCCATGGCCGCACGCAGCCTGCCTGCCGCGCAGCGCAACAAGGCGATCATCGCCGGCAGCGCCGCGGCCATCGTGCTGCGCGTCCTGCTGACGGTGTTTGCCGTTCAGTTGCTGCAGTTCCCTTACCTCAAGGTCGTCGGCGCCCTGCTGCTGTTCTGGATCGGCGTGCAACTGCTGCTGCCCGAAGACGCGCACGAGGACGGCATCCGCTCGTCCGAGCACCTGTGGGCGGCCATTCGCACGATCCTCGTCGCCGACCTGGTGATGAGCGTGGACAACGTGCTGGCCGTGGCGGCCGCCGCCGACAGCGGGCCGGCGGAGTCGCGCCTGCTGTTGCTGATCATCGGCCTCGGGTTGTCGATTCCTCTGATCATCTTCGGCAGCCAGCTGTTGCTCGGCGTGATGGCGCGCTACCCGGTGATCATCACGCTGGGCGCCGCGCTGCTGGGCTTCGTGGCCGGCGAGATGCTGGTCAGTGACCACGCAACAGAGGCCTTCTTTCAGGGCGCCGGCCGTGGCGTGACGATCCTGATCGAGGCCGCAGGTGCCGCCGGCGTCGTCGTGCTCGGTCAGTGGCTCGCGCGACGCAAGCTGCGAGCCCAGGCGGCAAGCGAGGCCCCGGGCCAGCCCTGAGAACTCTGGCTGCCGGCCGCGGCGCGCACGCACCATGAAGCCCCTCACGCGCCTGCTCGATCGCCGGCACGAGGCGCCGCGGCGCAGCGGCATCCCGGCCGCGCCGCTGCAGACCCGATGCGCTGGTGCCAGGCACGCGCTTGCGTGGCATTCGCATCGAGCGCCCGATTGCGCGCGGCGCCAGTGCCATGGTCTACGCCGGGTTCGACGAAGCCAGGGCTACCGTGGTCGCGGTCAAGGTGCTGTGTCCGCCGCGGTCGGGCGACAGACCCGCAGGCCGAAATCGAAGCCAGTAATCGCTTTCTGCGCGACGCCGAGCGCGCCAGCCGGCTGGTGCATCCCGGCGTCGTGCGCCTGTTCGGCGGCGGCTGCCAGAACGGCCTCAGCTTCGCCATCATGGAGCTTCTGCCCGGCACCACCTTGACCCGCTACACGCGGGCATTGCACCTGTTGCCCGAGCCGCTGGCACTCGGCATCGCCGCACGCCTGGCCGAAGCGTTGACCTACGCCCACCGCGCCGGGGTGGTGCACCGCGATGTGAAGCCGGCCAACGTGATGTTCGACCCGGCCACCGACAGCGTGAAGCTGACCGACTTCGGCCTCGCCCGCAGCGTCGATGCCGAGGCCACCCGCAGTGGGTTGCTGCTCGGCTCGCCGGCCTACATGGCGCCAGAGCTGCTGGCCGGCGCGCGCGCCGATGCGCGCAGCGACTTCTACGCCTTGGGCGTGCTGCTGTTCGAGCTGCTGACAGGCCAGCTGCCGTTTGCCGGCGACTCGATGGGCGCGTTGCTGCGGGCCATCGCCACGGACGTCCCGCGCACCGTGCGCGCACTGCGCCCCGATCTGCCGGCCGCCACGGCGATGGCCCTGGACAAGCTGCTGGAGCCCGCGCTCGCTCGCACACGGCTCGACCGCCTGGCCGATGGCGACGCCTGGGCCGGCGACTTGCGCCGGGCCTGCGCGGCACTGGACTGAGTGTTTTGTGACCGCGGCAAATCACACAGTCGGGCGCCAGCGGGCACCGTGGCCGGCGCGGGCCCCCCGCGCAGTCGTTGCACAATCCCAGGCTACAACCACGCGCCGCCATTGCCGCGCCAACCGCAGTTGATGAACCTCGAATTTTTTTGCGCCACCGACACCGGGCGGGCGCGCTCGAACAACGAGGACTCGGTGGCGCTGGCGAAACCGAGCGCGCTGGCCGTGTTGGCCGACGGCATGGGCGGCTACAACGCCGGCGAAGTGGCCAGCGGCATGGCCACCGGCTTCATCACGACCGAACTCGGCCGCTGGCTGGTAGAGGCCGGCGCCAGTGCCACCGACAGCGAAGTGCGCCGGGCGATGGACATCTGCGTCGACAACGCCAATCGTGCGATCTTCAATGCGGCCAATGCCAATCCGCAATACGCCGGCATGGGCACGACGCTGGTGGTGGCGCTGTTCCGCGGCACCCGTGTGCTGGTCGGGCATGTCGGTGATTCGCGCGCCTACCGACTGCGCGGTGGGCGCCTGATCCAGCTCACGCGCGACCACTCGCTGTTGCAGGAGCAGATCGACGCCGGGCTGATCACGCCCGAGCAGGCCTCGTTTTCGGCCAACAAGAACCTGGTCACGCGCGCCGTCGGCGTCGAAGACACGGTGTTGCTCGAGATCCACCAGCACGAAGTGCACCCTGGCGACCTCTACCTGATGTGCTCCGACGGCCTGTCCGACATGCTCGACGACGAATCGCTGTCGCAGTTGCTGCAAGGCTACGACTCGCTCGAGCAGACCGGTCGGGCCCTCATTGCGGCGGCCAACGATGCCGGTGGAAAGGATAATATCGCCGTCGTCCTGGTGCGCGCGCCGGGCACTCCGGCGGCGGCCTCACGATCATGGTGGGCGCCGTTCCGCCGCTGATCAAAGCACAAGAAAGAGGCAAAGCATGGGCAAGCTGGTGGTGTCGCTCGACGGTGTGGTGATCAAGGAAGTGCAGATCACCAAGGACAAGACCACGCTCGGTCGCCGGCCGTACAACGACATCGTGATCGACAACCTGGCCGTCAGCGGCGAGCATGCGGTGTTGCAGATGGTCGGCTCGGAGGTCTTCATCGAGGACCTCAACAGCACCAACGGCACCTACATCAACGGCAAGGCGGTCAAGAAGCAATTGCTGACGCACAACGACACCGTCGAGATCGGCAAGTACAAGATCAAGTTCATGGTCGAAGACGGCGTCGACTATGAAAAGACGATGATCATGAAGCCCGGCGCCGCGGCGCCGATGGCGGCGGGCGCCGAGCGCGCCACCTTCGCGCACACCGCGCCGGCCAGCGTCAACTCGGGTTTCGGCAGCCTCGGCAACTCGCCGGGCGGCGCCGCCATCAAGGTGCTCAACGGCGCGGCCGCCGGCCGCGAAGTGGTGTTGACCAAGGTCGTCACCACGGTCGGCAAGCCCGGCGTGCAAGTGGCTTCGATCACCAAGCGGCCCGGCGGCTACGTGCTGGCGCATGTCGAAGGCGCGTCCAAGCCCAATATCAACGGCTCGCAACTGGCCGGCGATTCGGCGCACCTGCGCAACGGCGACGTGATCGAACTCGCCGGCACGCAGATGCAGTTCATCCAGCTCTGAGTCGCGGCGCTGCTGGCCGCGGCCGGCGTGCACTCGGTCACGGCGCCCGGGCCCAGGCCGCCCGACACCCTCACAACGGCCCGACAATGGCTGCCATGCAGATTCGCGTACTCGGCTGCTCGGGCTCGATTGCGGCAGGCAGCCGCACCACCTCGTTCCTGCTCGGCGACGACGTCCTGATCGACGCCGGCACGGGCGTCGGCGACCTCACGCTCGACGAGCTGGCACGCATCGACCACATCCTCGTCAGCCACTCGCACCTCGACCACGTGCTGGCCATCGGCCTGCTGGCCGACAGCGTCGCGCGCCGACGCGCCGGCGCGCCGCCGATCCGCGTGCACGCGCTGCCGGCGACCATCGATGCCCTGCGCAAGCACCTCTTCAATGGCGTCATCTGGCCCGACTTCAGCTGCCTGCCGAGCGTCGAGCGGCCGGTGCTGGCGTTCGAGCCGTTTGCCGTCGGCCGCGTGCTGAGCCTGGGCACGCACCGCGTCGAGGTGCTGCCCGCCACGCACACCGTGCCGGCGGTCGGCTTTGCCGTGCTGCCGCAGGACGCGGGCTCCGGCGCCTGGGTCTTCACCGGCGACACCGGCCCCAACCCGGCGCTGTGGCGGCGGCTGCGCGACATGAGCGTCGCGCACCTGGTGATCGAAACCGCGTTCAGCGACGAAGAGCGCGCGCTGGCCGAAATCTCCAAGCACCTGTGCCCGTCGACATTGGGCAAGGAGCTGGCCCAACTCGACGGCAGCGTGGCCGTGCACATCACGCACATCAAGCCGGGCGAAGTCGAAGCCGTGATGGCGCAGATCGAGGCGCTGGGCAGCCGGCACCGGATCACGCCGTTGGCCAGCGGCCAGGTGATGCGCCTCGGTGTGTCATCACTGCAGTGACCAATTGCGTCACCCCGGTCACCGCAGGTGACCGGGATGGTCGGCTCGCTGTGAACGAGTTCTCGAATTGGCCCCTAAAGACCGCCCAAATCGCCTGGCACGACCCCTGCAACCGATCAGCCTGCAATTTCCCCACTTCCCACAAGGAGAGCTCCCAAATGAAGCGCATGCAAAAGGGTTTCACCCTGATCGAATTGATGATCGTCGTTGCGATCATCGGCATCCTGGCCGCCGTGGCCCTGCCGGCCTACTCGACCTACACGAAGAAGGCCAAGATGGCCGAAGTGGTCCTGGCGGCTTCGCAGTGCCGCACCTCGATCACCGAGACCTTCCAGTCGGCCACCAGCAACGCGATGACGGTCACGGCGAATAATTGGGGCTGCGAGGCCACCGCCGGCTCCGGCACCAAGTACGTCAACAAGGTCGAAACCGACGACCGCCGGCGTCATCACAGTCACCGCACAAGGCTTCGGCGACTCCCTGATCGACACCAAGACGCTCACGCTGTCGCCGTTCATCGACGGCGTCGCGGCCGACGACCAGCGACGGCATGAAGGCCATCACCGAGTGGCAATGCAGGGCCGGCACCGATCGACCCGAAATTCCTGCCCGGTTCCTGCAAGTAATCGAACCGACATAGCAGCAACAAAGGCGGCCTCGCGGCCGCCTTTTCTTATGCGCGCCTTGCTCCTGCTGGCGGGGCTGACCGGCCTGTTCCTCGGCTGGAACATGCCCAACCACTACCCGCCCTGGCCCACGTTCCACGGCGAACTGGCCGCGGCGCTGGGCATCTGCTTGCTGTTCCTCGGCCTGCTCTGGCCCGCACCCGTGGTCCCCGCCGCGGCCGGCGCGGCCGCGGCGGTTAGCCTGCCGATACCCCTGGCCGCGCGGGCGTGGCTGATGGCGGGGCTGGTACCCGTCGTGCAGTACGTGGCCGGCGGCCTGACCTATCGCGGCGACGCGCTGATCGGGCTGCTGTACGGCCTGGGCGCGGCGCTTGGCCTTTACGCCGGCGCGCTGTGGGCCGCGCAGGAGGGCAGCGCGCGCGTGCTCAAGCTGGTGTTCGGCTGCATCGCGCTCTCCGGCGTGGCCGCCGCCGGCATCGCCCTGACGCAATGGCTGGGCCTGGGCACGCGTCGGCTGGTGGTCGATGGAGCTGATCGAAAGCCGGCCCTACGGCAACCTGGCGCAGACCAACCATTTCGGGCTGCTGATGGTGCTCAGCGTGATTGCAGCCACCGCACTGTTCGAGACTCGCGAGCTGAGCCATCGAGCCAGCTACTACCTGGCCGTGGCGCTGTTCGGCTCGATGCTGCTGGTCTGCCAGTCGCGCGCCGCGCTGGTCGCGATGGTCGCGGTGACTCTGCTGTGGGGCGTCACGCACCGGCGTGTGCCGACGCGGCTTCGCGTTGCCGAGGTGCTGGCCCTATCCGGGCTCGGGTTGCTCCTTTACTACTTTGGCCTCGGCGCGATCGAGCGCGCGCTCTACCTCGCCGCACCGGCCACGCGCCAGTTGCTCGCGGTCGGACCGCGTGCGCCGATCTGGCACCTGTTCTGGGCCGCGGTCGAGCACCAACCCTGGCTCGGCTACGGCTTCGGCCAGGGCGTGCTCGCGCTGACCGAAGTCGCCGCGCAGGGCCAGCCCGCGTTCAACAGCATCTACGCGCACAACTTCGTGCTCGACCTGATGATCTGGTTCGGCATCCCGCTGGCGATCGTCATGACCGCGGCACTGGCCTGGTGGTTGCTCGGCTGGTTCAGGCACGGTCGGCGAGCCGGCGCAGATGGCCCAGCGCCACTGGGTGCTCGCGGTCTGGCTCGCCTTCGTGATCCAGTCGCTGCTGGAGTATCCGTTCGCCCACACCTACTTCCTGCTGCCGGCTGCGCTGCTCGCCGGCGCGGTCAGCGGCGTTCCCGCCACGGCAGCCGCCGGACCTGCAACGCCAGCGCGGTTTCGCGCCAGCCGCTGGGCGATCGCGCTCGCCGTCGTCGCCATCGGCCTGCTGCTCGCGCTCGCGCGCGACTACATCTGGCTCGAAGACGACTTCAGGGCCAACCGCTTCGAGCGCGCCAATTTCGGCAACCGGCCCAGCCACGAGTCGCTGGGCCAGCCGCTGGTACTCGACCAGCTCGCGGCGATGACCGCCACCGCGCGCCTCGAGATCCGGGCCGGCATGCCGGCCGAGCAGATCGAGAATCTGCGCACCGTCACCCGGCGCTTTCACTTCCTGCCGCTGCGGCTGGACTATGCGCGCGCGCTGGCGTTGAACGGTCGACTTGGCCGAGGCCGAGCACGAGATCCAGATCCTGCACGGCCTGTACTACCGGATACAGGTTCAAGCTGATCGACCAGCAATGGCGCAACTGGCTGCGCGAGCATCAGTTGCCGGACCGGCCGGCGCAGTGATTGGCGGCAGGGCGGCGTTCGCGCCGTCGGTGCCATGGCTCCGGCGCGCGAGACACGCGCGCGGTGTAGGCTAACGCCATGATCTGCGTCGCGCTCTTCGCCCGTCAGCCGCCGAGCGACCGAACAAGCAACGCCGCGCAGCTCTGTGCGCGCAGCGAGCACTGCCTCGTGCGTCGCGGAGTGACTTCGTTGACGGCCGCGCTGCTTGTGGGCCGCGGCACTGCTGCCGGGCCTGATCGCCTACAACGTACCACCCTCGCCAACGCTGTTCAACCAGGCCGCGGCGATGGGCCTGTGGGGCCTTGCGATTGGCAAGCATGGCGCCGGCCTGCACCCGTGACCTGCGCGCGGTCGCGGCGCGCACGGGTGCACTGCAAACGGCGCTGGCCTTGGTGGCCGCCGCCGCCCTGCTGTCGAGCACGTTCGGCGTGCTGCCCTGGGCCATGAGTCTGTCGGCCGCCGGGCCTGCTGCTGGCGACGATGGCCATGGCGCTCGCGGGCGCGGCGCTGCGCCCGACGCCCGCCTTGCTCGCCGCCTTCTTCGCGGCCTGGGTCGCGGCGGGTCTCCTCAACAGCCTCATTGCGCTGCTGCAGGTGTTCGCCCCCGACCTGGCCGACGGCGAGTGGATCGCGCGCTCGGGCATCGCCGGCCGCGCCGTCGGCAACATGCGCCAGCCCAACCACCTGGCCACGCTGCTGCTGTGGTCGGCGGTCGCGCTGGTGCCGCTGGTCGAGATGGGGCCGCTCGGACGCACGCGGATGCGGCGCGCGGCTGCGCTCGCGCTGATGGCGCTGACGGTGTTCGGCATCACGCTGTCGGGCTCGCGTACCGGGCTGGTGGGCATCGCGGTGCTCGCGCTCTGGGGCGGGCTCGACCGCCGGCTTTCGCGCGCGTCGCGCGGCCTGTTGCTGGCCGCGCCGCTGCTGTGCGCCGCCGCCTGGGGCCTGACGGCGTGGTGGGCCGCCGTGCAGCACACCCACGCCATCGGCGCCGCGGCGCGCCTCGGCGGCGGCGATTTCTCCGCCTCCCGGTTCGCCATCTGGCGCGACACGCTGAGCTTGATCGCCGCCCAGCCCTGGCTCGGCGTGGGCTTCGGCGAATTCAACTTCGCCTGGACGTTGACGCCGCTGCCGGAGCGCCCGCTGGCCTTCTTCGACCACACGCACAACCTGCCGCTGCAACTCGCGGTCGAGCTGGGCCTGCCGCTGGCGGCGCTGCTGCTCGCGCTGTTGGCGTGGGCGCTGTGGCTGGCCTGGCGGCGCTGCCGCGCCGTCGCCGGCCCGATGGGTGCCGCGCTGCGTGCCGCATTCGTCATGGTGCTGCTGATGGCGCTGCACAGCCAACTCGAATACCCGCTCTGGTACGCCCATTTCCTGTTGCCGACCGCCCTGGCTTGGGGCTTGTGCCTGGGCGCGGGCAGCGCCCGAGGCGCGCGAGCGCTGCGGTGCCGCCAACGCGCTGGCCGATCGGGGCCGGCCTGGCGATGGTCGTGGCCACCGTGGTGTTGCTGGCCGACTACCACCGCGTGGTCGTGATCTTTTCGCCGCCGGCCGCCGCGGCACCACTGGAAGATCGCATCGCCGCCGGCCAGCGCAGCTGGTTCTTCGCCCACCATGCCGACTATGCCGCCGCCACCACCACCGAGCGGCCGGCCGACGCCCTGCCCGCATTCGCACGCGCCAGCCATCACCTGCTCGATACGCGGCTGATGATCGCCTGGGCCCAGGCCCTGGCCCAAAGCGGGCGCAGCGGCGACCTTGACCGCGCACGCCACCTCGCCGCGCGGCTGCGGGAATTCCGCAACCCCGCCGCCGACGACTTCTTTGCGCCCTGTGCCGACCCTGCGCTCGCAACGAGCGCGGCGCCGTTCCAGTGCCAGGCGCCCGAGCGCGTCTACGGCTGGCGCGATTTCAGGTAGTCGGCGCGGCGCGCGCCGCGCTCCACGGGCCCGACTTGCCGCCGCTCTTTTGCAGCAGCTGCACCTGTTCGATGACCATGCCGCGGTCGGCCGCCTTGCACATGTCGTAGATCGTCAAGCAGGCCGATCTGCACGGCGGTCAGGGCTTCCATTTCCACGCCGGTGGCGCCGACGGTCTCGGCCGTCACCGTGCAGTGCACGCCGGGCAGCGACGCGTCGAGCGCGAACTCGGCGGCCACCCGCGTCAAGGCCAGCGGGTGGCACAGCGGGATCAGCTCGGGCGTGCGCTTGGCGGCCTGGATCGCCGCGATACGCGCCACACCGATCACGTCGCCCTTCTCGGCACTGCCGCCGGCGATGAGCTCGTAGGTCGCGCGCTGCATGCGGATCGAGCCGCGCGCCACCGCCACCCGGTGCGTCGCCGCTTTGGCGCCGACATCGACCATGTGCGCCTGGCCCTGGGCATCGAAGTGGGTCAGCGGCTGGGGGCTGGGCAATGTCATGATCGGAAACGTGGCAGCAACGTGGCCGGTGCATGATAGCCACCCGCCCATGAAAATGCTTCCTGCCCGACTCCTGCTGGCCGCCGCGCTGGCCAGTGCCGTACCCTTGTCACCCTGGGCCCAGTCGCCGCCGGGCGCGCCTGCGATCCGCCTGCCCGCGCTCGGCGATGCCGCGGTCGAGGATTTCAGCGTCGGCACCGAGCGGCACCTGGGCGACCAGATCATGGCCGAGTTGCGCCGCGACCCGGATTATCTCGACGACCCGCTGCTGCTCGACTACGTGCGTTCGCTGTGGACGCCGCTGCTGGCGGCCGCCCACCAGCGCGGCAACATCACCGAAGAAATCGACACCGCGCTGGCCTGGGAGCCCTTCCTGGTGCGCGACCGCACCGTCAATGCCTTTGCCCTGCCCGGCGGCTTCGTCGGCGTCAATCTGGGGCTGATCGCGATGACCAACAGCCGCGACGAACTGGCCGCCGTGCTGGCGCACGAAATGTCGCACGTGACGCAGCGCCACATCGCGCGCGGCATCGCCAGCTCGAGCCGGCAGTCGCTGGTCGGCATGGCGGCGATGGTGCTGGGTGTGCTGGCCGCCAGCCGCAGCCACAGCGCCGATGCCACGCAGGCGGTCCTCGTCGGCAGCCAGGCCGCGATGGTCCAGGGCCAGCTCAACTTTTCGCGCGACATGGAACGCGAGGCCGACCGCATCGGCTGGGGCGTGTACAGCGACGCCGGCTATGCCCCGGTCGGCGTGGCCGCGATGTTCGAGAAGCTCGAGAACGCGTCGCGCCTGAACGACAGCGGCAACTTCCCCTACCTGCGCTCGCACCCGCTGACGGTCGAGCGCATCGGCGAGGCGCGCGCTCGCGTCGAGGCGGCACCCGGCCCGAGCGGCGCCGCGCAGTCGCCGCTCGACCACCTGCTGATGCAGGCCCGCTCGCGCGTGCTGATGGACAGCAGCGTGCCCGCGCTGCGCAGGCTGCAGGCGCAGGACCTTGCGCCGCCCGCTGCGGGCGCGACGCCGACCGAGCGCGCGGCCGCGCTGTATGCCAGCGCGTTGGCCTCGCTGCAGTTGCACGAGAACGCGCGCGCGTCGGCCGCCACCGAGGCCTTGCAAGCCGCTGGCGCGTAGCGCCGCGGCAGGCGATGCGCGCGCCGCCTTCGCCGTGGCGTTGCTGCAGGCGCAGGTGCTGCAGGCCACCGGCCAGACCGCGCGCGCCTTGGCCCTGCTCGACGCCATCACCGCGCCGCCGTCGCCGCGGCCGCTGCTGCTGGCCCGCGCGCAGGCGGCACTCGATGCCTCGCGCAGCGGCAACATGGCCGCGCTGCGCGCCAGCACCGAAGCGCTGCAGACCTGGGTCGCGGAGCGGCGCAACGACGCCACCGCGTGGGCGCTGCTGGCGCAGTGCGCCGAAGGCCTCGGCCTGCGCCTGCGCGCGCTGCGGGCGGACGCCGAGGCCCACGCCGCGCTCGGCGACATCGGCGGCGCGATGGAGCGCCTGCGCGCCGCGCAGCGCCTAGGCGCGCAGCGACACCAGCGCACCCGACTTCATCGAAGCCTCGATCATCGACTCGCGCCTGCGCGAGCTGAACGCCCAGCGCCGGGCCCAGATCGCCGAGGCCCGCGGCGAGCGCGGGCGGCAAGAGCCGCCGCAGTGAGGCAAGGACCGCCCCCGCGGCGGGACGTCAGGCGCGACTGAAGAGGCGCTCGACGGCCACGTCGATGACCATGCCGCACAGGCTGTAGATCACCGAGCCGATCAGCGCCGCCGCGAAGCCGCTGACGTCAAAGCTGTCGAGCAGGCTGGCCGCGGCCCAGAACATCAGCGCATTGATCACGAACAAGAACAGCCCGAGCGTGAGCAGCGTGACGGGCAGCGTCAGCAGCACCAGCAACGGCCGCACCACGGTGTTGAGCAAGCCCAGCACGAAGGCCGCGATCATCGCCGCGCCGAAGCTCGACACGGTGACGCCAGGGTAGAGATAGGCCACCAGCAGCAGCGCGGCGGCCAGCAGCAGCCAGCGGACGATGAGCTTCATCATCGTGGCACTTTAGCAGCCGCGAACGCGTGCGCGGGCGGTCCGCAGCGACGCATCGCTGCAGCGTGCGCGAGGCCCCCGTGGGCAGCGACAGCGCGCACGCGCAGTGATGCCACGGTGCGACAGATCGGGCCGCGCAGAGGAGAAAAAGCGTGTTCTCAGAGGGAAAAACACTTTGCGCCGCGTCTTTCGCGCAGTACTATTCGCGCCGCAGGGTGCCTGTGAAAAATGAGAGCTCATGCGGCTCTCGCCCACACCCGGCACATCAACAACATCCTTGATGGAGAAAATCGACATGGCAACTGCGAAGAAGGCTCCGGCCAAGAAGGCCCCTGCGAAGAAGGCTCCGGCCAAGAAATCGTCGGGCAAGCCGCCGGTGAAGAAGGCCCCGGCCAAGAAGGCCCCGGCAAGAAGAAGGCCCCGGCCAAGAAGGCGCCGGCGAAGAAGAAGGCTCCGGCCAAGAAGCGCACTCCCAACGCCGCGTTCATGAAGCCCATGACGCCGAGCGACGCGCTGGCGGCCATCATCGGCAAGGGGCCATACCCCCGCACCGAGGTGACCAAGAAGATCTGGGAGTACATCAAGAAGAACAAGCTGCAGGACGCAGTCAACCGTCGCATGATCAACGCCGATGCCAAGTTGAGGGAAATCTTCAAGAAGGCGCAAGCGTCGATGTTCGAGATGACCAAGTTGATCAACGGCCATCTGAAGTAATTTCGCGACGGGCAGCTCGCTGCCCTGTTGGAGAAGCCGGTGCCCTGCACCGGCTTTTTTCATTGCAGCGGCCGCGGCGCCGCGAGACCGAACAGCCCGGCCCCGTTGTCCCAGGCGATGCGCTGGGCGATCGGCGCGGGCAGCTCGCCGAGCCAGGCGCGCGCCTCGTCCATCAACCCCTCGTAGTGCTCCCAGCGGGCGTTGATCCAGGTGTCGGAGCCGATCAGCCAGCGCGCCGGCAGCTCGGTGCACAGTGCGCGCCAGGCCGGCGTCAGCCGGCCGCCTTCGGTCAGGCCGGGCCGGTACGACAGCTCGCCCAGCAGGCTCGCGTGGCGCTGCATCAACTCGCGCACGCGCTCGGGCGGTGGGCCGCCGATGCCGCTGTGGGCCCAGATCAGCTTCACGCCCGGCGCATGCGCCATCAGCCGGTCGATGGCGACGTCGTCGACATGCGCCAGCACCGCCAGCCCGCGCTCGCGCGCCAACTTCATCAACTTGACGGCCACCGGGCCGTCGGCGTTGGCGCTGTCGTAGAGATGGAACTCGCCCAGGCCGCGGTACGGCCCGGCCGCCGTGCCGGCCGCCAGCTCGGCCAGCACCATGTCGTAGATCGTAGTGTCCGCAAACCAGCCGTCGTAGTCGGCCCGGTTGCGGTACAGGCGCACGAACGGCACCACCGTGACCCCCGCCGCACGGGTCGCGTCCGTCGCCGAGGCCAGCCTGCGCGTGCCGTCGTTGGGCCGGCTGTTGGCGACGATGGCGCGCACGCCGCTGCGCCGCATGCGGCCGAGCACATCGGCCAGCGGGTGCGGGACGGCGGCTTCGTCGTTGTAGTGCAGGTGGGCGTCGAACAGCGGGCCGGTGTAGCGCGTGGCCGCCAACCCGCCCCGCCCGACACCGAGCAGCGCGGGCGCGCCAAGCAGCAGCGTGCGGCGGCGCAGTGACATCGAGCTACTTCGAGAGGCGGCGCTCGACGAAGTCGAGCCGGTCCTGGCCCCAGAAGATCTCGCCGTCGATGACGTAGCTTGGCGCGCCGAACACGCCGGCGTCGATCGCGCGCTGGGTGTTGGCCTCGTAGCGCTCCTGCGCAGCCTGCGAGTGCGCGTCTTCGAGCCGGCGCAGCGGCAGTTCGCGCTCGCGCAGCAGCGCCGCCAGCGTGGCTTCGTCGGCGATGTTGCGCTCCTCGACCCACACCGCGCGCAGCACGGCATCGCTGATGTGCATCGCCGCATCGGCGCCATCGTGCATCTCGACGGCGATGATCAGCCGCGCCGCGTCGTCGCCGCTGACCGGAAAGTACCTGGGCTGCAGGTTCAGCGGCGCATGCAGGTAGTCGGCGAAGCGCTGCAGCTCGACCAGCCGGTAGGCCTGGCGCTGCGGCGCGCGCTTGCCCAGCGGCTGGCCGCCCGAGACCGGGAAGACCTTGCCGCCGAGATCCACCGGCAGCACCTCGATGCGCGCGCCGTGCTGGCGCGCAATGTCCCAGAAACGCAGGTGGCCCAGGTAGGTCCACGGTGACTGGGGGGCAAAGTAGTACTGGACGTCGGTCATGGCGATTCCTCGGCGAGGTGCACACGGTAACCGAATCGGGCGGGCCGGCTCAACGCGCGAGGACCGGCGCCAGAAAGCGCCCGGTATGGCTGCCTGGATGCGCCGCCACGTCTTCGGGTGTGCCGGCAACCACCACGCGCCCGCCGCCGCCGCCGCCCTCGGGGCCCATGTCGATGATCCAGTCGGCGGTCTTGATCACGTCCAGGTTGTGTTCGATGACGACGATGGTGTTGCCGGCGTCGCGCAACTGGTGCAAGACCTTCAACAGCAATTCGATGTCGGCGAAATGCAGCCCGGTGGTCGGCTCGTCGAGGATGTACAGCGTGCGCCCGGTATCGCGCTTGGACAGTTCGAGCGCCAGCTTGACGCGCTGCGCCTCGCCGCCCGAGAGCGTGGTCGCGCTCTGGCCCAGCGTGATGTAGCCCAGGCCGACGTCGAGCAGCGTCTGCAGCTTGCGCGCGATGGCCGGCACCGCCGAGAAGAAGGCGAACGCGTCCTCGACCGTCATGCCCAGCACGCCGGTGATGTGCTTGCCCTTGTACAGGATCTCCAGCGTTTCGCGGTTGTAGCGCGCGCCATGGCAGATGTCGCAGCGCACGTACACGTCGGGCAGGAAGTGCATCTCGACCTTCAACACGCCGTCACCCTGGCAGGCCTCGCAGCGGCCACCGGCGACGTTGAAGGAGAACCGGCCCGGCCCGTAGCCGCGCTCGCGCGCCGCCGGCACCTCGGCAAAGAGTTCGCGGATCGGCGTGAACAAGCCCGGTGTAGGTCGCCGGATTCGATCTGCGGCGTGCGGCCGATCGGGCTCTGGTCGACGTTGATGACCTTGTCCAACGCCTCCAGCCCTTCGATCGCGTCGTGCGGCGCGGGCTCGGCGTGGCTCTGGTACAGCCTCTTGGCCACCGCCGTGTACAGCGTATCGTTGACCAGCGTGCTCTTGCCCGAACCGGAGACCCCGGTGACGCAAGTGAACAGGCCGACCGGAATCTCGACGTTGATGCCTTGCAGGTTGTTGCCGCGGGCGTTGACGATGGCCAGTCGCTGCGGGTCGGTGCTGTCGGCCAGGGTGTTGCGCCGCTTGGGCACCGCGATGCGCAGCGTGCCGCCGAGGTAGCGCCCGGTCAGCGATTCGGCATTGGCCGCGACTTCGTCCGGCGTGCCCTGGGCGATGACGCGCCCGCCATGCACGCCGGCGCCCAGGCCCATGTCGACGACATGGTCGGCGCTGCGGATCAGGTCTTCGTCGTGCTCGACGACCAGCACGCTGTTGCCGAGGTCGCGCAGCCGGCGCAGGGTGGCGATCAGGCGTTCGTTGTCGCGCTGGTGCAGGCCGATGCTGGGCTCGTCGAGCACGTACATCACGCCGGTCAGGCCGGAACCGATCTGCGACGCCAGTCGGATGCGCTGCGCCTCGCCACCCGACAGCGTGTCGGCGTTGCGGTCCAGGCTGAGGTAGTTCAGCCCGACGTCGTTCAGGAACTTCAGCCGCGAGCGGATTTCGCGCATCACCTTCTCGGCGATGTCGGCCTTGTTGCCGACCAGGTGCAGGGCCTCGAAGTGCGCCAGGCACTCGGCCAGCGTGGCGTGCTCGACGGCGATAGATCGGCAGGCCGCGCACGGCCGGGTCGTCGCCTTGCAGGAACACGAACCGGGCCTCGCGCTTCAGGCGCGTGCCGCGGCAATCGGGGCAGGGCTTGGCGGCCTGCAGGCGCGCCAGGTCTTCGCGCACCGCCGCCGAGTCGGTCTCGCGCCAGCGCCGCTCGAAGTTCGGGATCACGCCCTCGAACGGGTGCCTGCGCTTGACGCTGCGCTTCCTGCCGCCACCGCCGTCGGCCTGGTAGACGAAGGCGATCTCGGTCGCGCCCGAGCCGTAGAGCAGGATCTGCTGGTGCTCCTTGCTCAGCTGCTCGAAGGCGGTCTCGACATCGAAGCCGTAGTGCTTGGCCACGCTCTCGAGCAGCGTGTGCGTGTAGGCGTTGCGCCGGTCCCAGCCCTTGATCGCACCGCTGGCCAGCGACAGGCTCGGGAAGGCCACCACGCGTTCCGGGTCGAACACCGTGACCTGGCCCAGGCCGTCGCAGCCGGGCAGGCCCCGACCGGCGAGTTGAACGAGAACAGCCGCGGCTCGAGCTCGGGCAACGAATAGCTGCACACCGGGCAACCGAACTTGCTCGAGAACAGGTGTTCCTTGCCGCTGTCGAGCTCGAGCGCCAGCGCGCGGCCGTCGGCGATGCGCAGCGCGGCCTCGAAGCTCTCGGCCAGGCGCTGTTGCAGGCCGGCGTGCACCTTCACGCGGTCGATGACGACGTCGATGTCGTGCTTCTCGGCCTTCTTCAGCTTCGGCAGCTCGGCCGCCTCGAATACCGCGCCGTCGACACGAAAGCGCACATAGCCCTGGGCCTGCATGTCGGCAAAGAGTTCGACGAACTCGCCCTTGCGGTCGCGCACGACGGGCGCCAGCACGGCCAGCCGCGTCTCCTCGGGCAGCGCCGACACGGCGTCGACCATCTGCGCCACGCTCTGCGCCTGCAGCGCGAGATCGTGGTCGGGGCAGAAGGGCGTGCCGGCCCGCGCATACAGCAGGCGCAGGTAGTCGTGGATCTCGGTGATCGTGCCGACGGTCGAGCGCGGGTTGTGCGAGGTCGCCTTCTGCTCGATGCTGATGGCCGGCGACAGGCCCTCGATGACGTCGACGTCGGGCTTGTCCATCAACTGCAGGAACTGCCGCGCGTAGGCCGACAGGCTCTCGACGTAGCGGCGCTGGCCTTCGGCGTACAGGGTGTCGAAGGCCAGGCTCGACTTGCCCGAGCCCGACAGCCCGGTGATCACCACCAGCGCGTCGCGCGGGATGTCCAGATCGATGTTCTTCAGGTTGTGCGTGCGCGCCCCGCGCACGCGCAGCGCGCGGGCCGGTGCGGGCGCGATGCGCGATTCGGTGCGGTCAGGCGGCATGTGGCTTTCGCGGGCGAAGCTGGCATTATCGGCAGAGCCGTGTCGGCAGCGCAAACCCGGCTCTCGGAGCGGCAGCGGGTCACTGCCGAGCGCCCCGGAGCGCCGCACCCACTCACCAGCGCGCGATCGGCTCCTGCAAGGCCCGCAGCGCATCGGGCGCCAACGCCGCCCGCCACGTCACGCCGTTTGCATCGCGCCAGATCACGGCCTGCGCCTCGAAGCCCAGGCTGCCGCGCGGCGTGCCGTCGATCATGAGCGTGACCGACGCACTGTCGGCGCCAGCGCTCGCCGCCTGCCAACGGCCCTCGGTCGCGGCGGCCAGGGCCTGCCACCAGTCGCGCTGCGCGGCGCCGTGCGCCACCAGGCGTTGTGCCGCAAGGCGCCAGCGCAGCCGCGACGCATCGTCGGCGAGCGTGGCCTCGATCTCGAGGTTGGTAGCAGTCAGCGGCGAGTTGCTTGACCGGCATGGCCGCGCCCGTTGCCGCGCGGGCGACTTCGCTCGGCGCGCGCGACGGCACTGGGGCTGCGTCGGCCTGCGACTTGGCGCGCGCCTCGCGCTGCAACGCGAGTTCGGGGGCCGCCGCCGCGGCCGGCGCGGGCGCCGCGACGGCAGCCGGCGACGCCGCCGCGACCACAGCGCCGCGTGCGTTCGCGGGCTCTCGCGGCGCGTCCTGCCGAGCTGCCGGGGGTGACTGTGGTGCGTCCGCGGCCGGTGCCCTCGCCACCAGCGGCGCCTGTGGCGCTGGCCTCGGCGCCACCTTCGCAGGCTGCGGCGCCGGCGTTTCCACGGTTCGACTCAAGGCCTGCGACGCGCCGCCTGGCTCTGCCGCAACAACGGCACGCTCGGGGCGCAGGCTGGGCGTGGCGTCGGGCCATTCCTGGTCGCGCCACATCACGCCGATCAGCGTGGCCAGCGCCAACGTGCCGAAGGCGGCCATCGGCGCCGGTTGCCACAGCCGCTCGAGCGCCGCGCGCATGCCGTCGCGCCACGCGCGGGCGCCGCGCCGTCGCACCGCCCGCCGTGCCTGGCCGAGGATCGCTGCCGTCAGTTGCGCCGGCGGCACGACATCGCGGTCGGGTGCGTGACGCAGGGCGGCCAGCAAGTGGGCGTCGCGCGGATCGTCGTCGGGTGGCTGTGGGTTCATGCTTCTTGCCCCCGCGGCAGGTAGGCCCCCATGCAGGTGCGCAGCTTGGACATGGCGTAGCGCAGCCGGCTCTTGGCCGTCTCGAAGCCGACCTCGAGCGCACGAGCCAGCTCGTCGAGCGCGAGGCCGTCCTCGTGGTGCAGCAGGAAGGCGCTGCGCTGCACGGCGGGCAGGGCCTCCAGGCAATCGAGCAGGCGCTGGCCCGCGGCGCGCCAGAAGGCGCGGTCCTCGGCGCCGGCGGGTGTGGCAGCGGCAGGCCAGCCCTGCCAGGCCGCCGATTCGTCCGCCGGCTGCCACGGTTCGCGCCTCGTCGCCGTGGTCGCCCTGCGTGACTTCGCGCCCGCTCTTGCGCAGCAGGTCGATCGCCCGGTGGTGCGCCAGCGTGAACAGCCAGGTCCGAAACGTCGCGCCCTGCGGCGCCCAGCGCTGCGCGCGCCTGCACCACGCGCAGCCAGGTGTCCTGAAACACCTCGTCGGCGTGGACGGCGGCCTCGCGCCCGAGCACACGGCGCACGAAGCGGTACAGCGCGGCGTGGTGGCGCGCGTACAAGTGCTCGAACGCGCGCGCGTCGCCTTGCGCGAAGGCGTGCATCAGCGCGTCGTCGTCGGGGTCGGTGGCTACACTCATCGGCAGCGGTGATTGTGGGTGGTGGGGTCAAGCCTTGTACGGCGCAAGCCCGGCGACGGGGTCAAGGCGGTTCGCGCGGTTCGTGCCAAATGGCCAAGATGGGCGAGAGCCCGACCGTGGCGTTGGCGATGCGCCGAGGCGGCTCAGCCCACTTCGCCCAGTACGCGCAGGATCTCCTGGCCGTAGGCCTCGAGCTTCTTCGCGCCGACGCCGCTGATGTCGGCCAGTTGCTCCAGCGAGGGCGGCCGGTCGCGCGCCATCGCCGCCAGCGTGGCGTCGTGAAAGACGACGAAGGCCGGCAGGTTGTGTTCACGCGCGACTTCGGCCCGCCAGGCCTTGAGGGCGGCGAAGCGCTGCTGCGCGCTGGCGTCCAGCTCGCGCGCCGCGGCCGGCGCGCGCGCCGACCCGGGGGCGCGCTCCTTGCGCACGCGGCTGCGTCGCGGTCGCGGCGCGCGGCAGCCGCAGCACGATCGGCACCTCGCCCTTGAGCACCGCGCGCGCGCTGTCGGCCAGCGCCAGCGTGTTGTATTCGCCCTCGGGGACGACATGGCCGAGGGCCACCAGCTGGCGCAGCACGCCGCGCCAGCGCGCCTCGTCGAGGTCGGCGCCGATGGCGAACGTCGACAGCCGCTCGTGCCGGTGTTGCGTGACCTTGTCGGTGACCTTGCCGCGCAGCACGTCGATCAGGTGGCCGGCGCCGAAGCCGATGCCGCTGCCGTGATGGAAGCGGTAGATGCACGACAGCAGCTTGCGCGCGGCCTCGGTGCCGTCCCAGGTCTCGGGATGCTGCAAACAGTTGTCGCAATTTCCGCAGGGCGTACTGGATTCGCCGAAGTAGGCCAGAAGCCGCACCCGTCGGCAGTCGTGCGCTTCGGCCAGCGCCAGCAGCGCATCGAGCTTGCCGCGCTGCACGCGCTTGAACTCGTCTTCGGCCGGGCTCTCGTCGATCATGCGGCGCTGGTTGACCACGTCCTGCAGGCCGTAGGCCATCCAGGCGTCGGCCGGCGCGCCGTCGCGGCCGGCGCGGCCGGTCTCCTGGTAGTAGGCCTCGATGTTCTTCGGCAGGTCGAGGTGGGCGACGAAGCGCACGTCGGGCTTGTCGATGCCCATGCCGAAGGCGATCGTCGCCACCATCACGACCGCGTCCTCGCGCAGGAAGCGGTCCTGATGGCGCTGGCGCATGCCGGCCTCCAGGCCGGCGTGGTACGGCAGTGCGGTGATGCCTTCGGCGTTGAGCCAGTCGGCGGTCTCTTCCACCTTCTTGCGCGTGCCGCAGTAGACGATGCCGGCCTCGCCCTCGTGTTCGTCGCGGATGAAGCGCAGCAACTGGCGCTTCGGCTCGTCCTTCTCGACGATGGCGTAGCGGATGTTCGGGCGGTCGAAGCTGGCGACGAAAGTGCGGGCCCCCTCGAGCGCCAGCCGCTTGACGATGTCGGCGCGGGTGATGTGGTCGGCGGTGGCGGTCAGCGCGATCCGCGGCACGCCGGCGAAGCGCTCGTGCAGGATCGACAGGCCGAGGTATTCCTCGCGGAAGTCGTGCCCCCACTGGCTGACGCAATGCGCCTCGTCGATGGCGAACAGGCTGAGCAGGCCGCGCTCGTGCAGCGAATCGAGCATGGCCAGGAAGCGCGGCGTCAGCAGCCGCTCGGGCGCGGCGTAGAGCAGCACCAGGCGGCCCGAGCGCAGCTCGCGCTCGATGCGCTGGGCTTCGTCGCCGGACAGCGTCGAGTTCAGGAACGCCGCATGCACGCCGGCCTCTTCGAGCGCGCCGACCTGGTCGTGCATCAGCGCGATCAGCGGGCTCACCACCACCGCCACGCCGCGGCCGCCGCGGTGGCGCACGATGGCCGGCACCTGGTAGCACAGGCTCTTGCCGCCGCCGGTGGGCATCAGCACCAGCGCGTCGCCGCCGCCAATCACATGGCCCACCACCTCGGCCTGCAGGCCGCGAAAGGCGCTGTAGCCGAAGACCTCGTGCAACACCTGCTGGGCGCTGACAGTGGGTGCGGCGGCGGTCTCGATCATGGGCGGTGGCGATGGTAAGCGAGCGCCGGCGCCGCGGCGTGATCGTTGCCGGTCAGGGCTTCGTGGCCTGGCAGGGTGCGCACGGCTGTCGCGGTCCATTGCCAGACACCGCAGTGCGGTGGCAAGCTTCGTGCAACGCATGCGACGCCACGGCCAATCTGCGAGCCCAGCCCGCCGGCTGCAGGGCCGCCCAGGGCCATTGCCGTGACCGTCGATGCGCAGGAGTTTGCCGACCATGAACGACACCCAACCGAGCCCGGCTTACCACGCCGGCATGCGCGAGTTGCAAGACCGCTTCGATACCCGCGCCCTGGCCGATCGACTCGACGAGCGCCTCGGCCGGCGCGCCTTCAGCGCCGAGGACCGCGTCTTCATCGAGAGCCGCAATCTGTTCTTCCTGGCCACCGCTGACGCCAGTGGCCAACCCGATGTCTCGTACAAGGGTGGCGACGCCGGCTTCGTGCGGGTCACCGCCGACGACGAGCTGGCCTTTCCCAGCTACGACGGCAACGGCATGTTCCGCAGTCTGGGCAATGTGCAAGTCAATCCGGCCGTCGGATTGCTGTTCATCGACTTCGAGCGGCCGAACCGGCTGCGCGTGAACGGGCGCGCACGCATCGTCTTCGATGACCCGCTGCTCGCCAGCTTCGCCGGCGCCCAACTCGTGGTGCGCGTGCGCGCCGAGCGCATCTTCCCCAACTGCCCGCGCTATGTCCACCGCATGAGCGTCGTCGAGCCGTCGCCCTTCGTGCCGCACGCCGGGCAGGCGGCGCCGGTGCCGCGCTGGAAACGCATGGACGACTTTCGCGACGTGCTGGCGCGTGACGACCCGGCACGCAACGCATGACCGAGCGGATTCTCAGTCGCTACTGACTGCCGGCCAGTGCGAGGATGGCAGCCCCTGCAACGGAGGCCGCCATGTCCGAGATCGCAAACACGCTGCGCCGGCAGCTCGTGCGCAACGTCGATGAGGTCAAGCTCGAGCGCCAGCAGCGAGCGCCGCTGTACGACACGATGTGCGGCGGCATCACCGACGGCATGGCGGCCAAGAAGCTCGGCGCGGGCTTCGACATCCTGGCGCCGGGCAAGCGCAGCTGCCCCTACCACTACCACCTGGCGCAGGAGGAGATGTTCGTCATGCTGCAAGGCTCGGGCACCTTGCGCGTGGCCGGCGAGATGCTGCCGGTGCGCGCAGGCGACGTCGTCGTGATCCCGCCGGGCCCCGAGTACCCGCACCAATTCATCAACACCTCCGACGCCCCGCTGCACTACCTGAGCATCAGCACGCTGGAGCGGCCCGAGATCTGCTACTACCCCGATTCCGGCAAGATCGGCGCCTTCGCGCCCGGCCACCGCCTCGTCCAGCGCAGCGCCAACGCGCTCGACTATTGGGATGGTGAACCCTGACCAGCGGTCGGTATCATCGGCGCCTCGGTCTTCCCCTTTCACGCCTGCGCAAGGAGCGCCTCATGGCCTCGGTCAACAAAGTCATCCTCATCGGCAACCTGGGCAAGGACCCGGAGGTGCGTTACGCGCCGAGCGGCTCGGCCATCTGCAACGTGACCATCGCCACCAGCCGGCAGTGGAAGGACAAGACCAGCGGCGAGAAGCAGGAAGAGACCGAATGGCACCGCGTGGTCTTCTACGACCGCCTGGCCGAGATTGCCGGCGAGTACCTGAAGAAGGGCCGCCCGGTGTACGTCGAAGGCCGGCTGAAGACGCGCAAGTGGACCGACAAGGAAGGCGTCGAGAAGTACACCACCGAGATCGTTGCCGCCGAGATGCAGCTGCTCGGCAGCCGCGAAGGCATGGGGAGCGGTGACGACGCGGCAGGGGGCCAGCGCAGCGCGCCGGCGGCGCGCCCGGCGGCCGCACGCCCCGCAGCAAGCGCACCGAAATCGTCGACCGGCTTCGACAACATGGACGACGACATTCCGTTCTGAGTCGATGCCGTCCGGCGGCCGCCGCGCCCGCCTTGACCTGCCCCAATGCGCCCCGCAATGCGGGGCGTTATCGTTTCTCGGTCAAGGAGACGCAATGAGCACCAGCCCCGGCGTGCGCCTCGCGCAGCAGCGCGACTTTCAGTTCAAGGTCGACTTCGGCGGCGCCATCGCGCCGCTGCTGGTCGACGAGCCGCCGCCGCTGGGCGCCGGGCAAGGCCCGTCGCCAGAGCAGTTGCTGGCCGCGGCGGTCGGCAACTGCCTGGCAGCCTCGCTGCTGTTTTCGCTGCGCAAGTACAAGCAGCAGCCCGAGCCGATCAGCGCCGAGGTCGACAGCCAGACCGCGCGCAATGCCGAGGGCCGGCTGCGCATCAAGACCATCGACGTGGTGCTCAAGCTGGGCCAGCCGGCGGCGGCGCTGCAGCACCTGGACCGTGCGCTGGCGCAGTTCGAGGACTTCTGCACCGTGACGCAGAGCGTGCGCAGCGGCATCGAGGTCAACGTGCAGGTGCACGACGCGGCGGGCGCGCGCTAAGAGTCACCCCGAAGCGCCTTCGGCGCTCCCCCAAGGGGACCGCTGCGGACCGGCAAGCCGGATCCGCGGCGGTTGCTTCTAGCCGGCTCATGCGCGCCGGCGGCGCACTACCGCCTTCAGTCTGACGAGGCGATCACGCCGCCGCCCAGGCACGACCTCGCCGTCGTAGAGCACGGCGCTCTGGCCGGGCGTGACGGCCCACTGCGGCGCGTCGAAGTCGAGCGCGAAAGCCTGGCCTTGCGCCGCGAACGTGCATGGCGCATCGGCCTGGCGGTAACGGGTCTTTGCCGCGTAGCGGCCCGCTGGCGGCGCGCTGCCGGCGACCCAGCTGGCGTCGTCGGCCTGCAGCCGGCTTGCCAGCAACGCCGGGTGTTCATGGCCCTGCACGACGACGAGCACGTTGCGCTGCAAGTCCTTGCGCGCCACGAACCAGGGCGCGTGCTCGCCCGCCGCGTCGGCGCGGCCCTTGATGCCGCCGATGCCCAGGCCCTGGCGCTGGCCCAGCGTGTAGAACGACAGGCCGACATGCCGGCCGACGCGCCGCCCGCGCTCGTCTTCGATCGCGCCGGGTTCGTGGCTCAGGTAGCGGTTGAGGAACTCGCGGAACGGCCGCTCGCCGATGAAGCAGATGCCGGTCGAATCCCTTTTCGAAGCAACAGGCAGGCCGATCTGGGCGGCAATACGGCGGACCTCGGTCTTCTTCAGCTCACCGACCGGGAACAGCGTCTTGGACAGTTGGGCCTGGTTCAGGCGATGCAGGAAATAGCTCTGGTCCTTGGCCGGGTCGAGGCCTTTCAGCAACTCGAATCGAGCCGCGCGCTCGCGAACCCGGGCGTAGTGCCCCGTCGCGATCTTCTCTGCGCCGAGCCGCAGCGCGTGGTCGAGGAAGGCCTTGAACTTGATCTCGGCGTTGCACAGCACGTCGGGGTTGGGCGTGCGGCCGGCCTGGTACTCGCGCAGGAACTCGGCGAAGACGCGGTCCTTGTACTCGGCGGCGAAGTTGACATGCTCGATCTCGATGCCGAGCACGTCGGCCACCGCGGCGGCATCGACGAAGTCCGCGTTCGACGAACAGTATTCGCTGTCGTCGTCGTCCTCCCAGTTCTTCATGAACAGGCCGACGACCTCGTGGCCCATGGCTTTCAGCAGGTGGGCCGTGACGGCCGAGTCGACGCCGCCCGACAGGCCCACCACCACGCGTTGTTTGTTGCTGCGCTTCACGCGCGCAATTATCCGGGCCGCGCGTCCTCCGCCTGGCACCAGGCATACAGCGCGTCGTAGATCACCAGGCCGTGCGCCAGCATCTGATGATCGTCGGGGTGGTTCTTCGACAGACCCAGCGAGATGGCGTGCAGCCCCGCCGATTGCGGCGCGAGATCGAGGCGCTCGGTATCGGCGCCACGAACGATGGTGGCCAGGCGCGCCAGCGCCGGATCGGTGAGGCCGTACTTCGACAGGAACGCGTCGAAGCTGCACCGCTCGCCGACATGGCCCAGCTCGACGCCCGGCACGTCGTACGGGATCGCGCCGGTCTGGGCGGCCACGCGTTGCACGTCGGCGCCGGGCACATAGAGAAACTCGGCCTCGGGGTCGATGAAGCGCGCCACCAGCCAGGGACAGGCGATGCGGTCGATCTTCGGCCGCTCGCGGGTGATCCACTTCATGGTGCCGCCCGCGCAATGGTCTGCACGGGGTTGGCCGGCCGCTTTCCACGCGCTGATGCCGCCATCGAGCTGGCGGGCATCGATGCCCATCGCGCGCAGCGCCGCGGTCAGGCCCTGGCTGATCTCGTGGCCATGAGCGCAGTACACGACCACCGGGCATTGTTTGCCGACCTCGTTCTTCCAATCGAGCCAGAGTGCCGGGTCGCGCCAGGTGCCGCCCGAGATTTCGCTGCCGTCGTCTGCGCGGGCCGTGGCTCGGCGCACGTCCAGCAGGGCATGGGCAAAACCGCTGCGCTGCCACAGCGCCAGTTCAGCCGTCGTGATGATGCTCATGGTGAGTCGACTCCTAGCGCAGCAGATGGATCGCCAGCCCGGCGGCCGCGCAGGCACCGAGCAGCGGGATGACACCGACCTTGAAGCGAAACAGCGCCAGCGCCGCGGCCACCGCGATGACGGCCGACAACCACTCGAAGCGGCCGCCGAAGCCCTGCGGCCACAGCACGTGCCAGGCGAAGAACAGCGCCAGGTTGACGATCACGCCGACCACCGCCGCGGTGATCGCCGACAGTGGCGCGGTGAAACCGAGCTTGCCGTGCGTGGCCTCGACCAGCGGGCCGCCGGCCAGGATGAAGACGAAGGACGGCAGGAAGGTGAAGAAGGTGGCCACCGTGGCCGCCAGCGCCGCGCCGGCGAACAGCGCGTCGGGGCCGAGCACCTGTTTCGCCCAGCCGCCGACGAAACCGACGAAGGCCACCACCATGATCAGCGGCCCGGGCGTGGTTTCGCCCAGCGCCAGGCCGTCGATCATCTGCGCGCCGCTGAGCCACTGGTGCTGTTCGACCGCGCCCTGGTAGACATAGGGCAGCACGGCATAGGCGCCGCCGAAGGTGAGCGAGCGCGGCCTTGCGTGAAGAACCAACCCATCGTGGCCAGCGTGCCGTGCCAGCCTTGCGCGGCGACGAGTGCGCCCATCACCAATGCCCACAGCAGGCCGCCGACCGCGAGCACGCGCGCCAGGTGGCCACGCGAGAAGCGTGCGTGCGGCGGTGTCGGGGTGTGATCGTCGATCAGCGCCGCGCCGTAGCTTGCCTTCGCGCTGCCGTGACCGCCGCCGAGCGCGAACACCGCCGGCCAGCGGCGCGCGCCGAAGTGGCCGATCAGTGCGGCGGCGATCACGATCGCCGGGAAGGGCGCGTCGAAGGCGAAGATGGCCACGAAGGCCAGCGCGGCGATGGCCCACATCCAGTGGTTCTTCAAGGCCCTCGAGCCGATGCGGTGCGCCGCGTGCAGCACCAGCGCGGTGACGGCGGGCTTCAAGCCATAGAAGATGCCGGCCACCAGCGGCAGGCTGCCGAAGCGCAGGTAGATCCACGACAGCCCGATCAGGATGAACAGCGAGGGCAGCACGAACAGCGCGCCGGCGACGATGCCGCCCCACGTGCGGTGCATCAGCCAGCCGATGTAGGTCGCCAGCTGCTGCGCCTCGGGCCCGGGCAGCACCATGCAGTAGTTCAGCGCGTGCAGGAAACGCTGCTCGCTGATCCAGCGCCGGCGCTCGACCAGCTCGGTGTGCATGATCGCGATCTGCCCGGCCGGGCCGCCGAAGCTGATGAAGCCGAGCTTGAGCCAGAAGCCGAAGGCGGCCCAGAACGGGACCGGGTCTGGGCCGGTGCCGGGCGGTGACGCTTGTTCATGCGTCGGCGTTCCTTCTCGAAGGCGACCAGCAGGCCTTCGAACACGCCCGCCGCGGCGAGCAGCAACTGGTCATCGTCGGCGATCGCCTCGCGCATGCCGGCCAGCACGCGCTCGATGCCCGCTGCCTCGGGCGGCTGCACGCCGCCGACGTCCAGGCCGTGCACCAGCACGCCGAGGCGGCGCAAGGCCGGTGTTTCCAGATCGAAGGCGGCGAGCAAGGTTCTCGAAGGTGACGCGCGCGCCGACATGGCTGAAGGCGGCGCCGTCGAAGTCGAAGCCGATGGCCTTCTTCGGGCAATCGGCCGGCGACTTCAGCCACAGGAAGCGCGCCTCGGGGTCGATGAAGCGGCGGATCAGCCAGGCGCTGGCCAGGCGGTCGACCCAGGGCCGGCGGCGCGTGGCCCAGACGCGCCCGCGGTAGTCGGCGCGGTCGAGCCGGGGCACGGCGCCGCTGGCCACTGCGCGCGGCTCGTCGGGCGACTGCGCCGAGCGCGACGGCGGCCTCAAGGGCCTGCAAGGCAGCCGCGGTCTGACGCTGCGCTTCGCCGGCGAAGAAGTCGATCGCGACCAGTTGGTCGAAGGCCTTGCGCAGGCGCCGCGTGTGGCGCAGCGCCTCTTGCCTGCGCCTTGGCGCCGCGCGGTGGCCGCAACGCGCCGATTTCGGCCAGCAGCGCACCGAACTCGGCGCGGCGGTCGAACAGCGGCGCGAAGTCTTCGTCCAGCGCTTCGGCGCGCAGCAGACGCGCGGTGCCGCCGTGTTCGCGCACATCGGCCGCGATCGCCGCCAGCGTGGCACTGCTGCAGCTCGCCGTCGGGCAGCGCATAGACGCCGTCGCGCAGCACGGCGGCGCCGCAGGCCTTGAGCGCGCGCCAGGCGCGCATGCGCGCGGTGGCGTTCTCGGTCGGCAGCGACAGGACGAGCAGTTGCCAGTGCATCTTGTAGATAGTCTATATCGTGTAGAGACTTCTACACCTATTTTACTGCCGGCCGACGGTCGGCCGCCCGCTGTCCTACACAGTGTTGCGCGACGGTCCGATTCCGCGGGACATCGCAGCGGCCGTGAAGACGGCCCTGTTGGTTCGCGCTGAGCGCGACAGGATCACGCATGACCCGCACCGTCCACACCCACGCGTTCGAAGGCGCCTGCGCCGGACAGGTGTAGCCAATGCACAGGCGTGTCCCGCCTCGACACCGTCTCGTCGGCCTGCTCAGTGCCGCGCCACCGGCCGGCGTCACTACCGCGCGGTGCCGCCCCTACGACGCGGCCTACGACGCGGCCGCGACGCACGCGGGCCGTCGACTTCAAGTCGGCGAACAGGTCATACAGCTGCTGGGCCGCCGGTGACAGGCTGCGCCCCTTGCGCCGGATCAGGCCGACGCGCCGCGTCACCACCGGCTCCTGCAGCGGCACGCTGACCAGCAGCGGGTGGTCCTTGCCCGGCATCGCCAGCGAGGGCACCGCCGCCACGCCGAGCCCGGCCTCGACCAGGCCGAGCAGGGACGTCACGTGCTCGACCTCGTACAGGCTCTGCGGCGCCCCGGCGACGCCGGCCAGCGCCTGGTCGACCAAGAGGCGGTTGCCCGAGGACTTGCTGATGGCAATGAAGTCGTGCGCCGCCAGATCGGCCCAGGTGACGCTGCGCCGCTTCGCCAACGGATGGTCCCGCCGGCAGGCCGCGACGAACCGCTCTTCGAGCAGTGGCCTGAACTCGATGTCGGGCTCCTGGCTGCCCATGAAGTTGATGCCGAAATCGGCCTCGCTGCGCGCCACCGCGTCGAGCACGGCGTTGGCGCCGGCATCGAAGATCTTGATGCGCACCTTGGGGTAGATCTGGCGGTAGCGCTGGATCACCTGCGAGACGTGGTAGTTCACCGCCGAGGGCACGCTCGCCACCGTGACCATGCCCATGCGCGCGGTGGTCTCGCCGCGGATGCCCAGCAAAGTGCTGTCCAGGTCGTCGAGCAGGCCCTGCACCTTGCGCGCGAATTCGCGGCCGACCGCCGTCAGGCTGACGCGGCGCGTGGTGCGGTCCATCAGGCGCACGCCGAGCGCCTGCTCCAGCTTCTCGATGCGCCGGCTGAAGGCCGGCTGCGAGATGTGCACGGCCTCTGCCGCACGCCGGAAGTTGCTGAGCTCGGCCACGGCACGAAAGGCCAGCAGGTCGTTGAGGTCGAAATTGATGGCCATGGTTTTGATGCGTTTGGTGGATCAAACCATCATAACTATGCAATTCCCATGCATCGATGCAGCGACGATGATTTGTCCATGGCCCCGATGACACTCCCCTGCACCCTGATGCGCGCCGGCACCTCGCGCGGGCCCTTCTTCCTGCGCGACTGGCTGCCCGCCGACGAGACCATGCGCAATGAGGCGCTGATCGGCGCCATCGGCGCTTCGGACCTGCTGCATGTCGACGGCGTCGGCGGCGGCAGCACGCTGACCAGCAAGGTGGCCATCGTCTCGCGCTCGACCGAGCCGGGCTGCGACGTCGACTACCTTTTCGCCCAGGTCGGCGTCGGGCAGAAGTCGGTCGACACGCGGCCCAATTGCGGCAACATGCTCTCGGGCGTGGCGCCGTTCGCGATCGAGCAGGGGCTGGTGCCGGCGAACGATGGCGAGACGACGGTGCGCGTGTTCAACGTCAACACCCGTTCGCGCATCGACGTCACCGTGCTCACGCCCGGTCGCCGCGTGATCTACGACGGCGCGACCAGCATCGATGGCGTCGCCGGCACGGCCGCGCCGATCCGCCTGAATTTCCTCGACGCCTGGGGCGCGATGACGGGCTCGCTGTTCCCGACCGGCCGGCGCATCGACTCGATCGACGGCCTCGACGTCACCTGCATCGACGCGGCGATGGCGCTGGTGATCGTGCGCGCGGCCGACCTCGGTCTGAGCGGGCGCGAAGCGCCCGCCGAGCTCGACGGCAATGCCACGTTGATGCGCCGCCTGGAAGCGCTGCGCCTGGCCGCGGGCGAGCGCATGGGCCTCGGCGATGTGTCGCGCAGCGTGGTGCCCAAGCCGGTGATCGTCAGCGCCGGCGACGACCCCTTCAGCATCCGCTCGCGCTACTTCACACCCAAGCGCTGCCATGCCTCGCACGCGGTTACCGGCGCCATCGGCGTGTCGACCGCGTTCGCACTGCCGGGCACCGTGGCCAGTGCGGCCGTGGCCGCTCACTGGCGTGCGCACGGTGTCGGTGCTGCACCCGCAAGGACGCATCGACGTCGAGGTCTGCGTCGAAGGCCACGGCGACGCGGCCCGCATCGAACGCGCCTCGCTGGTGCGCACCGCCCGAAAGATCCTGCAGGGGGAATTGCACATCCCTGCCTATGTGTTCTCGCAACCCCCCGAACCGTCCAACGAAGGAGACAAACCCGTGAACAAGCTGATCGCCCCTCTCGCGGCCGCCGCCGTGGCCGCCGCTATCCCTGTTTCATCCGCCCTGGCGCAGACCTTCCCGAGCAAGACGATCACCGTCGTCGTGCCCACCGCCGCCGGCGGCGGCAACGACGCGATGGCGCGCACCATCGCGCAGAAGCTCGGGCCGCTGCTGGGCCAGACCATCATCATCGACAACCGCGCCGGCGCCAACGGTTCGATCGCCAGCGAATACGTCGCCCGCGCGGCACCCGACGGTCACACGCTGATGTTCGGCTACATCGCCACCCACGCGATGAACCCCGCGCTGCAGAAGCTGCGCTACGACCCGGTGACCGATTTCGAGCCGGTCGGCCTGGTCGGCTACTCGCCGACCCTGATGGTCGCCAACGCCACGGCGCCGTTCAAGGACGTGAAGGACCTGGTGGCCCAGCTCAAGGCCAAGCCCGACAAGTACACCTATGCGTCGGCCGGCAACGGCACCGCGCCGCACTTCGCCGCCGAGCTGTTCAAGCTCAACGCCGGCGTGGTGATGCTCGGCGTGCCCTACAAGGGCTCGGCGCCTGCAGTGAGCGACACCATCGGCGGCCAGACCCAGGTGATGTTCCCGAGCTTCTTCACCGCGCTGCCGCACGTGAAGTCCGGCAAGCTGCGCGCGCTGGCCGTGGCCGGGCCGAAGCGCTCGGCCCTGCTGCCCGACGTGCCGACGCTGAAGGAAGCCGGCATCGACGGCGTCGACGTGCAGCAGTGGTACGGCTTCTTCGCGCCGGCCAAGACGCCGAAGGCGGTGGTCGACCAGATCAACAAGGCGCTGAACCAGGTCCTGAACGACAAGGAGATCATCAAGCGCATCGAGGACCACGGCGCCGACGTCGAGACCAGCACGCCGGCCGAGTTCGGCGCCCTCGTGAAGAGCGAACTGGTGAAGTGGAAGGGCGTGGTGCAGAAGGCCAAGCTGACCGCCGACTGAACCACAATCCCGCGACGGTCAGGAGCCCGCGATGAACGCCACCAACGACGACCTGCGCACCTGGATTGGCCGCAGCGAAACCGTCCACGACCAGATCGGCGCGACGCCAGTGAAGGCGCTGACGGCCACGCTCGACCACCCGGCCGCCGACGTGCCCGCCGGCACGCCCTTGCCGCCGCTCTGGCACTGGCTGTACTTCCTGCCGCTGCACCGGCAGAGCGAGATCGGCGCCGACGGCCACGCCAAGCGCGGTGGCTTCCTGCCGCCGGTGCCGCTGCCGCGCCGCATGTGGGCCGGCAGCCAGTTCGAGTTCCGCGCGCCGGTGCGGGTGGGTGACGCGGTGGCGCGCACCTCGACCATCGACGACGTGACCACCAAGGAAGGCCGCAGCGGCAAGCTGGTGTTCGTCAAGGTGCGGCACGAGCTGCGCTGCAACGGCGCGGCGCAGCCGGCGATCGTCGAGTTCCACGACATCGTCTACCGCGAGGCCAAGCGGCCCACCGACGTCGACCCGCCGCCGCAGGCCGCCGCCACGGGGGCGCCGTGGCAGCGCGAGATCGTCCCTGACGACGTGCTGCTGTTCCGCTACAGCGCGCTGACCTTCAACGGCCACCGCATCCACTACGACCGCAAGTACGTGACCGAGGTCGAGGGCTACCCGGGCCTGATCGTGCATGGGCCGCTGATCGCGACCCTGCTGATGGACCTGCTGCGCCGCCACGCGCCCGAGGCCGAGGTCGCGAGTTTTCGCTTCAAGGCCGTGCGCCCGACCTTCGACCTGCATCCGTTCCGCGTGAACGGCCAGAGGGAAGGCAATACCGTCAAGCTCTGGGCCCAGGACCACGAAGGCTGGCTGACGATGGATGCTGTCGCCACGCTGAGGAGCTGACTGTGCAACCCCTCAAAGGCCTCACCGTCGTCACCCTCGAACACGCCATCGCGGCGCCGTTCGCCACCCGCCAGCTCGCCGACCTGGGCGCGCGCGTGATCAAGATCGAACGCCCGGGCGTCGGCGATTTCGCGCGCGGCTACGACCAGCGTGTGCGCGGCCTGGCCTCGCATTTCGTCTGGACCAACCGCAGCAAGGAGAGCCTGACGCTCGACGTCAAGCACCCGCGCGCGGCCGAACTGCTGACGCAGCTGATCGTCGACAAGGCCGACATCGTGGTGCAGAACCTCGCGCCGGGCGCCGCGGCGCGGCTGGGCGTGTCGTACGAGGCCTTGAAGGAACGCCGGCCCGACCTGATCGTCTGCGACATCTCGGGTTATGGCGACGACCGCGCGAACCCTGGCCCCTACCGCGACAAGAAGGCCTACGACCTGCTGATCCAGAGCGAGTCGGGCTTCGTCTCGATCACCGGCACGCCGGACGAGCCGAGCAAGGCCGGCCTGTCGATCGCCGACATCGCCGCCGGCATGTATGCGTACTCGAACATCCTCGCCGCGCTGCTGCAACGCCAGATCGACGGCCGCGGCCGGCGCATCGACCTGTCGATGCTGGAAGCGATGGGCGAGTGGATGGGCTACCCGCTGTACTACGCCTTCGACGGCGCCAAGCCGCCGCCGCGCGCCGGCGCGGCCCACGCGACGATCTACCCCTATGGGCCCTTTCCGACCGGCGACGGCAAGACCGTGATGCTCGGCCTGCAGAACGAGCGCGAGTGGTTGCTCTTCTGCGACAAGGTGCTGCAGCAACCGGCACTGGCGAAGGACCCGCGCTTCACGGGCAACGCCAAGCGCGTGGCCAGCCGCGACGCGCTGCGGGCCCTGATCGTCGAGACCTTTGCCGCCCTGAACTACGAGCAGGTGGTGCAGCGCCTCGAAGACGCGCAGATCGCCAACGCCGAGCTGCGCGACATGGCCGGCCTGTGGCAACACGAACAGCTGGCCGCGCGCGGTCGCTGGCGCGAGGTGGCGACGCCGGCCGGTCCGGTGCCGGCCCTGCTGCCGCCGGGCTCGTGGGACGACGGCGACCCGCGCCTGGACGCCGTGCCCGGCGCTCGGCCAGCACACCGACGCGATCCTGGGTGAACTCGGCCTCGACGCCGCGGCCATCGACGCGCTGCGCGAAGCGAAGGCGATCTGAACATGGCCATGCTGCCACGCACCTACCTGTTCGTGCCCGGCGACCGGCCCGAGCGTTTTGCCAAAGCGCTGGCGAGTGGCGCCGACGCCATCGTGCTCGACCTCGAGGATGCGGTCGCGGCCGCCGGGCAAGGCGGCCGCGCGCGCCGCGGTGGCCGCGCGCCCTCTCGGGCGACGCCACGCGGCTCGTCGTGCGCATCAACGACCGCAGCACGCCCTGGTTCGCCGACGACCTGGCCATGCTCGCCACGCTGCGCGCGCCGACGGTGATGCTGCCCAAGGCCGAGCACGCCGGCGACATCGAGATCGGTGCGCGCCGCCTGCCCCGACATCGCCGTGCTGGCCCTCGTGGAAACGCGCGCGCGGCGTGCTCGCCGCCGAAGCGCTGGCCGCCACGCCGGGCGTGCAGCGCCTGGTCTTCGGCACCATCGACTTCGCGCTCGACCTCGACCTGGCGGGCGACCTGGCGAGCACGATCGGCCTCGACCACGCGGCGAGCCGCCTCGCGCTCGCGTCGCGCGCGGCCGGCATCGCCGCGCCGGTGGCCGGCGTGACGACCGCCATCGACGACGAAGCCCTGCTGCTCGCCGACCTGGCGCGCGCCCGCGCGCACGGCTTCAGCGCCAAGCTGTGCATCCACCCGAAGCAGATTTCGAGCCGATCCATGCCGCGTTGGCGCCGAGCGCCACCGAGCTCGCCTGGGCCGAGCGCGTGCTGGCCGCGGCCGACGCTGCCGGCGGCGCGCGCCGTGCAGCTCGACGGCCGCATGGTCGACAAACCCGTCATCGAACGCGCGCGGCGTCTCGTTGCGCGCGCGACCCGCTGATTCACCTCCAAGGAAAACCACCATGGCCTCCACCATCATCGACAGCCGCATCTTCCAGGGCATCTTCTCCAGTGACGCCATGCGCGCAGTCTGGAGCGACGAGAACCGCACGCAGAAATACCTCGACATCGAACGCGCGCTGGCCATCGTGCAGGGCCGCCTGGGCCTGATCCCGCAGGACGCGGCCGACGAGATCGTCAGCCACTGCACGCTCGACCAGATCGACATGGACCTAGCTGCGCCAGCAGACCGAGCGCATCGGCTATCCGATCCTGGGCGTCGTGTCGCAGCTCAACAAGCTGTGCCGCGACAAGCTCGGCGAGTACTGCCACTGGGGCGCGACGACGCAGGACATCACCGATACCGCGACCGTGCTGCAGATCCGCGAGGCGCTCGAACTGGTCGAGGCCGAGCTGGCCGGCGATCGCGCAGTGCGCTGGCCAAGCTGGCGCAGCGAACACCGCCTGACGCCGATGATCGGCCGCAGCAACCTGCAGCAGGCCATTCCGGTGACCTTCGGCTACAAGATGGCCGGCCTGCTGTCGGCGGTGCAGCGCCACCAGGAGCGCCTGGCGCAACTGCGCGAGCGCGTGCTGGTCGGCGAGTTCGCCGGCGCCGCCGGCACGCTGGCCTCGCTGGAGACCGGCGCGATGGAGACCCAGGCCGGCCTGTGCGCCGAACTCGGCCTGAAGCAGCCGGTGATCGCCTGGCACACCATCCGCGACAACATCGCCGAGGTCGGCGCCTTCCTCGGCCTGGTCGGCGGCACGCTGGGCAAGCTCAGCATGGACGTGAAGCTGATGATGCAGACCGAGGTCGGCGAGGTCTACGAGCCCTACGCACCATGGCCGCGGCAGCAGCAGCACGATGCCGCAGAAGCGCAACCCGATCTCCAGCTGCTACATCCATGCCGCGATCTCGGTCGTGCGCCAGCACAGCGCGGCGCTGATGGACGCGATGGTCGCCGACCACGAACGCAGCACCGGCCCGTGGGAGATCGAGTGGATCGTGCTGCCCGAGGCCTTCTGCCTGATGGCCGGCGCGCTGAAGCAGTCGCGCTTCGTGCTCGAAGGCCTGGAGGTCGATGCCAAGGCCATGCGGCGCAATATCGAGCATGACCGGCGGCCTGGTGATGAGCGAGGCGGTGATGATGGGCCTGGGCCCCCACATCGGCCGCGAGTACGCGCACGACCTGGTTTACGACCTCTGCCGCGAGTCGCTCGCGAAGCAGCAACGCCCGCTGCTCGACCTGCTGGCCGACCCACCCGCGAGATCGCCAGCATCGTCGACCGCGCCGCACTGCAGCGCTGCTGCGACCCGGCCAACTACCTCGGCCAGAGCGGGCGTGATGGTCGACCGGGTACTGGCCCGCATGTGATCCGGCGCGGCGGGCGCTAGAGTCGGGCGGGCACGCCGGAAGACCCAGCCATGACCCTGACCCGCCGCACGGCCCTCGCCGCCACCGCCCTCGCGCTGCCCACGCTGTCGTTCGCGCAGGCCGCCTGGCCGCGCCAGTCGATCCGCTTCGTGGTGCCTTTCGCGCCCGGCGGCACCAGCGAGATCGTGGCCCGCACGGTGGCCAACGAGCTGACCAAGCAGCTCGGCCAGACGGTCTACGTCGACAACAAGGGCGGCGGCGGCGGCATCCCGGCGATGACCGAGGTGGCCAGGGCCGCGCCCGATGGCCACACCATCATCCTCGGCCACGTCGGCTCGCTGGCGGTGAACCCGATCATCTTTCCGAACGAGCCGTTCGACGTGAACAAGGACTTCATGCCGGTGACGCTGCTGGCCAAGGTGCCGAACCTGTTCGTGATCCACCCCGACGTGCCGGCGAGCAACTTCAAGGAGTTCGTGGCCTACGTGAAGAAGAACCCGGGCAAGCTGAACTACGGCTCGGCCGGCAACGCCAGCGCCGGCCACCTGGCGATGGAGTACCTGAAGCTGGTCACCGGCATGTTCATCACCCACATCCCCTACCGCGGCACCGGCCCGCAGCTGACCGACCTGCTGGCCGGGCGCACGCAGGCCAGCTCGGCCGGGCTGCCGGCGCTGATCCCGCACATCAGGAGCGGCAAGCTGCGCGCGATCGCGGTCGGCACCACGCAGCGGCTGGCGCAACTGCCCGACGTGCCGACCGTCGCCGAGATGGGCTACAAGGATTTCGAGACCTCGCAGTGGTACGGCATCCTGGCGCCGGCCGGCACGCCGCGCGAAATCGTCAAGCGCCTGCAGGAGGAGTCGCTGAAGGCGCTGAAGTCGAACTCGGTGACCGAGCGCTTCGCCAGCGACAGCGCGGTCGGCGGCGGCGGGCCGCCGGAAGAGTTCGCGGCCTACATCGCGCAGCAACAGAAGATCTGGAAGGACATCGTGATCCGCGCCGGCATCAAGCCCGATTGATGTGGACCACCCCCGTAGCGGCTTCGGCGGCATGGATGACTGACGTGGCCGACTGATGATCGACGTTCTGGTCATCGGCGGCGGCAACGCCGCGCTGTGCGCCGCGCTGACCGCGCGCGAGGCCGGCGCCTCGGTGCTGCTGCTCGAAGCCGCGCCACGCGAGTGGCGCGGCGGCAATTCGATGCACACGCGCAACCTGCGCTGCATGCACGATGCACCGCAGGACGTGCTGACCGACGCCTACCCGGAAGAAGAGTTCTGGCAGGACCTGCGCAAGGTCACCGGCGGGCGCACGAACGAAGGGCTGGCGCGCCTGGCGATCCGCCATTCCGCCAGCTGCCGCGACTGGATGCGCCGGCACGGCGTGTTCTTCCAGCCCTCGCTGTCGGGCACCCTGCACCTGTCGCGCACGAACGCGTTCTTCATGGGCGGCGGCAAGGCGCTGGTGAACGCGTACTACCGCAGTGCCGAGACGCTCGGCGTGCAGATCCGCTACGACGCCGCGGTCGACCGGCTCGAACTCGACGGCCATCGGTTCGTCGCCGCCTGGGTCGGTGGCGAGTGCATCGAGGCGCGGGCCTGCGTCGTCGCCAGCGGCGGCTTCGAATCCAACCTCGACTGGCTGCGCGAAGCCTGGGGCCGCGACGCCGGCGGCGCGTGGATCGCCGACCGCTTCGCGATCCGCGGCACACGCTTCAACCAGGGCGTGCTGCTGAAGGACCTGCTGGCTCACGGCGCGACGCCGATCGGCGATCCGACGCAGGCGCACATGGTGGCCATCGACGCACGCGCGCCCTTGTACGACGGCGGCATCTGCACGCGCATCGACTGCGTCTCGCTGGGCATCGTCGTCAACCGCGACGGCGCGCGCTTCCACGACGAAGGCGAAGACTTCTGGCCCAAGCGCTACGCGATCTGGGGCCGGCTGGTCGCGCAGCAGCCGGGGCAGGTGGCGTATTCGATCATCGACGCCAAGGCCGTCGGTCGCTTCATGCCGCCGGTGTTCGCCGGCGCGCAAGCCGGGTCGCTGGCCGAACTGGCGCGGCTGCTCGGGCTCGACGAAGCGGCGTTGACGGCGACCGTGCAGCGCTTCAACGCAGCCTGCCGCGGCGGCCACTTCGACCATGCCGTGCTCGACGACTGCGCCACCGACGGCCTTGCGCCGCCCAAGACCCATTGGGCACGGCCGATCGACACGCCACCTTTCTTCGGCTACGCCCTCAAGCCCGGCGTGACCTTCACCTACCTCGGGCTTCAAGTCGACGACCATGCCGCGGTGTCCTTCGGCAGCGGGCACAGCGCGAACCTGTTCGCGGCCGGCGAGATCATGGCCGGCAACGTGCTCGGCCAGGGCTACACCGCCGGTGTCGGCATGACCATCGGCACCGCTTTCGGGCGCATCGCCGGCCAGGAGGCTGCCCGTGCAGCGCTTGCTTGAGCTGGTGAGCGAGGCCGAGGGCGAGGCGGCCCGCGTGCTGCAGATCTGCAACGCCTGCCGCTATTGCGAGGGCTATTGCGCGGTGTTTCCAGCCATGGCGCGGCGGCTCGAGTTCCCCAAGGCCGACCTCCATTACCTGGCCAACCTGTGCCACAACTGCGGCGCCTGCCTGCACGCCTGCCAGTACGCGCCGCCACACGAGTTCGCCGTCAACGTGCCGCGCGCGATGGCACGGGTGCGCGGCGAGACCTACGCCGAATTTGCCTGGCCGGCCGCGCTCGGCGCGCTGTACCGGCGCAACGGCCTGACGCTGGCACTGGCGCTGGCGGCGGGGCTGGCGCTGTTCCTGGCGCTGCTGCTGGCGCTTCGGGGCGCGCTGTGGCACGAGCCGCTGGCCGGTGACTTCTATGCCGTGTTTGCGCATGGCCTGCTGGCGCCGCTGTTCGGCGCCGTGTTCGGCCTGGCCATCGTCGCGCTGGGCATCGGCGCCATCCGCTTCTGGCGTGCGATCGCGCCGGGCATCGCACCCGCAGGAGGCCACGCTGCCGCCGCGCGCGAGGCGAGCCTCGACGCCTTGCGCCTGCGCTACCTCGACGGCGGCCACGGCCAGGGCTGCAACAACGCCGACGACGCCTGGACGCCGTGGCGGCGGCGCTGGCATCACGTGACGTTCTACGGTTTTGCGCTGTGCTTTGCCGCGACCTGCGTCGCAACGCTCTACCACTCAGTGCTCGGCCAACCGGCGCCGTATGCGATGTTCAGCCTGCCAGTGCTGCTCGGCACGGTCGGCGGGCTCGGGCTGATAGCCGGCCCAGCCGGGCTGCTGTGGTTGAACCTGCGCCGCCATCCATTGCAAGGCGCGCCCGAGCAACACGCCATGGACCGCGGCTTCATGGCCCTGCTGCTGCTGACCAGCCTCAGCGGCCTGGCTCTGCTGGCCTGGCGCGACAGCGCGGCGATGGCGCTGCTGCTGGCACTGCACCTTGGCGTGGTGATGGCGCTGTTCGCGACCCTGCCGTATGGCAAGTTCGCGCACGGCGTCTACCGCTCGGCGGCGCTGCTGAAGTGGGCCATCGAGAAGCGCCTGCCGAACCGGTTACGGCTGGGTGCCGACTGAGCCTGTCGTCGTCAGCAGATCGAGCGGATAGCGGCGGCCAGCCATGGTGGTCCTGCACGCAGCGCAGGAGCAGAGGGCTGCGGTGGCGCTCGCGGCTGGCCTCGATCTCGGCCGGCGTGAGCCACAGCGTGCGCACGATGCCCTGGTCGAGGGCGCGCCCCGGCTCGGGCTCGCCGACGCTGCCGGTAAAGGCAAACCGCAGATAGGTGATCTCGCCGTCGCCACGCGGCCGTCGCGCCAGGTAAACGCCGACCAGGTGGCTGGGCGTGAAGGCGCAGGCGGTTTCTTCCAGCACCTCGCGCACCACCGCCTCCAGCAGCGACTCGCCCGCTTCGAGGTGGCCGGCCGGGTTGTTCAGGCGCAACCCGTCGCGGGTTTCCTCCTCGACGAGCAGATAGCGGCCACCGCGCTCGATCACCGCGGCGACCGTCACGCTCGGCTTCCAGCGGTGGTCCAGTCGGCATCCCGCGAGCATCGCAGCGCGCATGGCATAGATCAAGCCGATGACGTCACATTGCATTAAGCTCGCTCCCCAACAAGCGCTGCCTGCCGCAGTGCAGCAAATACTTCCCGAGGAGGCCCGCACCATGCTGATTGGCGTTCCGCTCGAAACGGCTGGCCGGCGAGGCCCCTGTCCGTACGCCAGACGGCGACAACCTGAAGCCCAGGCTGTCCAGCGCGTGGGGCTGGCCAGCTTCGCTTTGGAAGCGGCACCGCGCCATGACGCAGGCGCAGGGCATGGACGTGCGGTCCAGCGGGTCCAACATCACCGGCGGCAAGACCGTGATGATGGCTGCCGACAAGTACCAGCGCTTGTTCCCGATGCTGATAACCGCCGCCGGCGGTGGGGCAAGTGCTCCAAACACCTGAGGAGTTGAGTTCATGGCATTGCTTATCGGAGTTCCAAAGGAAACGGCGGCAGAAGAAAAGCGCGTCGCCACCGTCCCCGATGTGGTGGAAAAGCTCGTCAAGCTCGGGTTCTCGGTGGCCGTAGAAAGCGGCGCGGGCGACGCCGCGAACTTCGGCGATGACACCTACCGCGCCGCAGGGGCCAAAGTCGTGGCGACTGCTGCCGAGCTCTGGGCGACGTCGGACATCGTGTTCAAGGTGCGTGCCCCGAGCACGGAAGAAGTAGGTCTCATGCGTGAAGGCGGCGCGTTGATCAGTTTCATCTGGCCCGCGCAGAATCCCGAACTCATGCAGCAGCTGGCGGCCAAGAAGGCCACGGTGCTCGCGATCGACTCCTTGCCGCGCCAGCTCTCGCGCGCCCAGAAAATGGACGCGCTGACCTCCATGGCCGGCATCAGCGGCTACCGCGCCGTAATCGAGGCCGCCAACGCCTTCGGCCGGTTCTTCAACGGCCAGATCACCGCCGCCGGCAAGATTCCGCCGGCCAAGGTCTTCATCGCCGGCGCCGGTGTCGCCGGCCTCGCCGCGATCGGCACGGCCGCCAACCTGGGCGCCATCGTGCGCGCCAACGACACCCGCGCCGAGGTCGCCGACCAAGTGGTGTCGCTGGGTGGCGAATTCGTCAAGGTCGAGTACGAGGAAGAAGGCTCCGGCGGCGGCGGCTACGCCAAGGTCATGAGCGAGGGCTTCCTGCAGGCCCAGCGCGAGATGTACGCCAAGCAGGCCAAGGAAGCGGACATCATCATCACCACCGCCCTGATTCCGGGCAAGCCCGCGCCGAAGCTCATCACCGCCGAAATGGTGAAGAGCATGAAGCCGGGCAGCGTCATCGTCGACATGGCGGCTGAGCAGGGCGGCAACTGCGAACTCGCCGTTGCCGGCCAGGCCGTGGTCAGGCACGGTGTCACCATCATCGGCTACACCGATCTGGTCAGCCGTCTGGCCAAGCAGTCCTCGACGCTGTACTCGACCAACCTGCTGCGCGTGACCGAAGAGCTGTGCAAGACCAAGGACGGGGTCATCAACGTCAATATGGACGACGACGCCATCCGCGGCCTGACGGTCATCAAGGAGGGCAGCATTACCTGGCCGCCGCCGCCCCTCAAGCTGCCGGCGCCACCTGCCAAGCCAGCGGCAATGCCGGCCAAGGCGCCCAAACATGGCGAGGCGAGCGCACCGGCATCGGCCACGCGCACGGCAGTCATGTTCGGCATCGCGGCGCTGGTGTTCTGGTTCGTCGGCGCCAACGCGCCAGCGGCCTTCCTCGCCCACTTCACGGTGTTCGTGCTGGCCTGCTTCGTGGGTTACATGGTGGTGTGGAATGTCACGCCCGCCCTGCACACGCCGCTGATGAGCGTCACCAACGCGATCAGCAGCATCATCGCCATCGGCGCCCTGGTGCAAATCGCGCCACCGCTGCTCGGCGGTGGCGCGGCGCGTCCGGAGTCGTGGATCCACTGGCTCGCGTGGGTGGGTATCGCACTGACCGCAATCAACATGTTCGGCGGATTCGCCGTCACGCAGCGCATGCTGCAGATGTTCCGTAAGTGACGGAGACGACTCATGTCCGCAACTCTTGCAACTGCCTCCTATATCGGAGCGACCATACTCTTCATCCTCAGCCTCGGCGGCCTGTCCAATCCGGAGAGTTCGCGCCGCGGCAACCTGTACGGCATGATCGGCATGACCATCGCCGTGCTGGCGACGGTTTCGGGGCCGCAGGTCACCCCGGCCGGGTATGCCTGGATCATCGGCGCGATGTTGATCGGCGGCAGCATCGGTCTGTACGCCTCGCGCGTCGTGAGAATGACGCAGATGCCCGAACTGGTGGCGCTGATGCACAGCCTGGTCGGCCTGGCCGCCATGCTGGTCGGCTTTGCCAATTACATCGACCCGGCGGCCTCGGCGGAATTCACCGGCGCCGCGAAGTCCATTCACGAAATGGAGATCTACATCGGCATCCTCATTGGCGCGGTGACCTTCACCGGTTCGGTGATCGCCTTCGGCAAGCTCTCCGGCAAGATCGGCGGCAAGACACTTGCTGCTGCCTGGGCGCCACTGGTTGAACCTCGCGGGCTTGCTGGTGGTGATCTGGTTCGGGCGGCAGTTCCTGCATGCCGAATCGATCAACGACGGCATGACGCCGCTGGTCGTGATGACCGTGGTCGCGCTGCTGTTCGGGGTCCACATGGTGATGGCGATTGGCGGCGCCGATATGCCGGTGGTCATTTCGATGCTCAACAGTTACTCCGGCTGGGCGGCGGCGGCGACCGGTTTCATGCTGTCGAATGACCTCCTGATCGTCGTCGGCGCGCTGGTCGGTTCCAGCGGCGCGATCCTCTCCTACATCATGTGCCGGGCGATGAACCGCAATTTCATCAGCGTGATCGCGGGCGGATTCGGCAGCGAGGCCGGCGCACCTGCGCCCGCGGGCGGCGTGCAGCCGGCGGGCGAGGTCAACCCCATCCTTGCCGCAGAGACAGCGGAAATGCTGCGCGAGTCGAAGAACGTGATCATCGTGCCGGGCTATGGCATGGCAGTGGCGCAAGCCCAGCACACCGTCTATGAGATCACCAAGGTGCTACGCGAGAAGGGTGTGAATGTGCGCTTCGGCATCCATCCGGTCGCCGGGCGCATGCCCGGCCACATGAACGTGCTGCTGGCGGAGGCCAAGGTGCCCTATGACATCGTGCTCGAGATGGACGAGTTGAACGAGGACTTCCCCGCCACCGACGTCGCCATGATCATTGGCGCCAATGACATCGTGAACCCGGCTGCACAGGAAGACCCGGCCAGCCCGATCGCCGGCATGCCGGTGCTGGAGGTGTGGAAAGCCAAGACCTCGATCGTGATGAAGCGCAGCATGGCGACCGGCTATGCGGGCGTCGACAATCCGCTCTTCTACAAGGACAACAACCGCATGCTCTTCGGCGACGCCAAGAAGATGCTCGACGAGGTACTGGCCGCGCTAAGAGCCTGAGCCAAGAGGCACTCGAGGGCCAGAACGAGAGCGGGCGCTTGCATGCGGTCATTGCCAGCGGATTGATCCGAAGCCCCAGCGCGGGGGCGTCGGTTCGACGCAGTGATGCTGCGCTGGCGCTGCAACCCTTCCGATCGTTGCTTTCCATCCGGTGACCGGCCGAATGCCAAGCCGTATGAACGTGCTGCTGGCAGAAGCCGAGGTGCCGTACGACCAGGTCTTCGAGATGGAAGACATCAACGGCGAATTCGGGCAGGCCGACGTGGCCATCATCCTGGGCGCCAACGACGTGGTAAACCCTGCCGCACTGACCAAGGGCAGCGCCATCTACGGCATGCCCATCCTCGAGGCCTACAAGGCCAAGACCGTGATCGTCAACAAGCGTTCGATGGCCGCCGGCTATGCCGGTCTGGACAACGAGCTGTTCTACATGGACAAGACGATGATGGTCTTCGGCGACGCGAAGAAGGTGGTCGAAGAGATGGTCAAGGCGGTGGAGTAGGCGACGCGCCGAAGGCGCTTCCTTCCGGCAGGCACCGATCCGCCGGCGTCCGACTCCGAATCCGCGTCTCGTCGACTTCGACAATCCGAGCGCCGTGGGCGCCGCCGGCCCCCGATCCCGCTATCGAATCCCCTGATGCAGGCGCGCGTGCCCTGCCGCCAGAATCGCCTCCAGGCCCCTGGAGCATGCGATGGACAAGATCTGGCTCAAGCATTACCCCACCGGCGTGCCGGCCGAAGTCAAGGTCGACCTGTACCCGTCGCTGGTGGCGTTGCTCGACGAGAGCTTTCGCAAGTACCGCAACCTGCCGGCCTACAAGTTCATGGGGCGCACGATCACGTTCGGCCAGGTCGACGACTTGTCGCGCGCACTTGCGGCCTGGCTGCAGGCGCAGGGTCTGGCGCGCGGCGATCGCGTCGCCATCATGATGCCCAACGTGCCGCAGTATCCGGTGGCGGTGGCTGCGATCCTGCGCGCGGGCTACGTGGTGGTCAACGTCAACCCGCTGTACACGCCGCGCGAGCTCGAGCACCAGTTGAAGGACTCGGGCGCCAAGGCGATCGTCATCCTCGAGAACTTCGCGGCCACGCTGCAGCAGGTGCTGGACGCGGTGCCGACGAAGAAGGTGGTGCTGGCGGCGATGGGCGACATGCTCGGCCTGATCAAGGGCACGCTGGTGAACCACGTCGTGCGCAAGGTGAAGAAGATGGTGCCGGCGTTCTCGCTGCCCGGCGCCGTGCGCTTCAACGACGCGGTGGCGCAAGGCCGCGGCAATGCGTACATGCCGCCGAATGTCGGGCCCGAGGACATCGCCGTGCTGCAGTACACCGGCGGCACCACCGGCGTCAGCAAGGGCGCCGTGCTGCTGCACCGCAATCTGGTGGCCAACATCCTGCAGTCCGAGGCCTGGTACCAACCGGCGCTGAAGAAGATCCCGCCCGGCGAGCAGATCATGACCGTCTGCGCGCTGCCGCTGTACCACATCTTCGGCTTCAACTCGAACATGATGTTGTCGATGCGCATGGGCGGCTGCAACCTGCTGATCCCCAACCCGCGCGACATCCCGGCCGTGATGAAGGCCTTGTCGCAGCAGCGCTTTCACAGCTTCCCGGCGGTCAGCACGCTGTTCAATGCGATGGCGCACCACCCCGATTTCGCCAAGGTCGACTGGTCGTCGCTGAAGATCAGCATCGGCGGCGGCATGGCGGTGCAGAGTGCCACCGCCAAGCTGTGGCTGGAGAAGACCGGCTGCCCGATCATCGAGGGCTATGGCTTGAGCGAGACCTCGCCCTCGGCAACCTGCAATCCGGTGGACAGCGACGCCTACAGCGGCAGCATCGGCCTGCCGATGCCCAGCACCGAACTGACCCTGCTCGACGACGACGGCCGCGAGGTGCCGATGGGCACGCCGGGCGAGATCGCGATCCGCGGCCCGCAGGTGATGGCCGGCTACTGGCAGCGCCCCGACGAGACCGCCAAGGTCATGACCGCGGACGGCTACTTTCGCAGTGGCGACATCGGCACTGTCGATGAGCGCGGCTACTTCAGGATCGTCGATCGCAAGAAGGACATGATTCTCGTGTCGGGCTTCAACGTGTACCCGAACGAGGTCGAAGACGTGATCGGGCAGATGCCCGGCGTGCTCGAATGCGCGGCGGTCGGCGTACCCGACGACAAGGCCGGCGAGGCGGTCAAGGTGGTCATCGTCAGGAAGGACGACAAGATCACCGTCGCCGACGTGAAAGCCTGGTGCGAGGCCAACCTGACCGGCTACAAGCGGCCCCGGACCATCGAGTTCCGCAGCGATCTGCCGAAGTCGCCGGTCGGCAAGATCCTGCGCCGCGAATTGCGCGACGCGCCGAAATAGCGCCAGCCGGCTCGCGCCCGCGCGGCCCGATGCCATCATCGGGCCGTTGCGGTGTGCAGCGCCCCCATGCCATGAGCCGAATCGCGATCGTCAGCGCCATGCACGAGGAGTTGCGTGCCTTGCTGCCGTTGCTGCAGGGTTCGCATATCGAGCGCCGCGCCGGCCGCGAGTGCCACCTGGGGCGACTCGACGGGCGCGAGGTGCTGCTGGTGCTGTCGGGCATCGGCAAGGTCGCCGCGGCGACCACGGCCGCCGTGCTGCTCGACGCCATGGACGTGCGCACCGTGCTGCTGACCGGCGTCGCCGGCGGCCTTGCAGCCGGCGTGCGGGTCGGCGACGTGGTGATCGCGCGTTGCCTGCTGCAGCACGACATGGATGCATCGCCGCTGTTCCCGCGCTACGAGGTGCCGCTGACCGGGCGCTCGCGGTTTGCCACCGACGCGGCGCTGTGCGCTGCACTGGCCACCGGCAGCGAGCGCGTGTTGAGTGCGCCGCACGCCGCGTTGGCACGTTTTGGCATCCGCCGGCCGCGCCTTCACAGCGGGCTGGTCATCAGCGGCGACTGCTTCGTCGCCACGGCCGCGCAGAGCCAGGCCCTGCGCGCCGCGCTGCCCGACGCCCTGGCGGTCGAGATGGAAGGCGCTGCCGTGGCCCAGGTGTGTGCCGACTTCGAGCGCCCGTTCGCCGTGCTGCGCACCGTGTCGGACCGCGCCGACGATACCGCGCACCTGGACTTTGCCCGCTTCGTCGACGAGGTCGCGGCCGAGTTCTCGCGCGACATCGTGCGTGCCGCCTTGCCTCACCTTTGAGCCTGCCTGCGCACCGCCTGCTGCCACTGCCCATGCCGCCGCGCCTCTTCGTCGACCCGCCGCTTGCCGCCTGCGACAGCCTGGCGCTGCCCGAGCGCGCCGCGCGCCACGTGCAGGTGCTGCGCCTGCAGCCGGGCGACGCGGTGACCTTGTTCGATGGCACCGGCGGGCAATGGTCGGGGCGGATCGCGTCGATGGAGCGGCGCGGCGCGCGGGTGCAGGTGCTCGCGCACAGTGCGCAGGAAAACGAAGCATCGATCGCGGTCACGCTGGCATTGGCCATGCCGGCCAACGACCGCATGGACGCGCTGGTCGAGAAGGCCACCGAACTCGGCGCGGTGGCCATCGTGCCGCTGCACACCGAACGTTCGGTGCTGCGCCTGACCGACGAACGCGCATCGCGGCGGCAGGCCCATTGGCAGGCGATCGCCGTGGCCGCCTGCGAGCAATGCGGTCGCAACCGCGTGCCCGTGATCCATCCGGTGCAGCCACTCGCGACCTGGCTCGCCGCCCTGCCGCCCAGCGCTGCCGGCGAGGCCCGGCGACTGCTCGGCTGGCGCGCTGCCGTGCCGTGGCCGCAGGCCGCAGCCTTGCCGGCCGCGGCCGTCACGCTGCTCAGCGGTCCGGAAGGCGGCTTTGCCGAGGTCGAGGAAGACATGGCGCAACTGCGCGGCTTCGTCAGCGTATCGCTCGGCGCGCGCGTGCTGCGCGCCGACACCGCACCGCTGGCGGCATTGGCGGCGCTCGTGTTGCGCTGAGCGTCGACGACAAGCATCGGCCGCGCCCGGCATGCGGCACACCGCGGCGGGGCTCGCAAGCACTGCAGGCCGCGAGAAGGGGATTCAGCCGCGCGCCGAGCCCGCCACCATGTCGAAGCGAAACAGCCGGCATTCGATCGGGCCATTCCACATCGGCACGCGCTGGCTCTCTTTCAGCCGCATCAGCGACGGCAGCTTCATCTCCGGGCTCAGCACCCAGGCCGTCCAGCCGGCGTAGTTTCGCTTCCAGTGGGCGGCGAGCTCGGAGAAGAAGGCGGCCGGCGTGCCGCCGCCCGCGAAGTCTTCCCTGGGCGTGGCGCCGCTGCCCTTGGCGGCGACGCGCTGGCCATAGGGCGGGTTCAGCACCAGCGTGCCGCGCGCGACCGGGGGCAGGCGCTGCAAGGCGTCGGCGGTCTTGAATTCGATGGCCTTCAACGTGGCACCCATGACGCCGGCCCGCTCGGCATTGCGGCTGGCGAAGTCGGTCATGCGAAAGCTGACGTCGCCGGCGAACACCTGGGCGCTGGGCGCATGCACGCGCGCACGCGCCGCCTCGCGCAGCTCGCGCCAGGCGCCGAGCTGATCGCGCCAGGGCGCCAGGCCCTCGAAGGCAAAACGGCGCGCCAGGCCCGGCGCCATGTCGCAGGCCAATTGCGCGGCTTCGATCGCGATCGTGCCGGCGCCGCAGCAGGGGTCGAGCAGTGCGCCGTCTTCGGCGCGGCCCTGCCAGCCCGCGGCGGCCAGCATCGCAGCGGCCAGGGTTTCCTTCAGCGGCGCTTCGCCGGTCACGTCGCGCCCTGCCGCGCGTGCGTCGCGCCAACCGCGCTTGAACAGCGGCTCGCCCGAGGTGTCGACATACAGCGTGGCGTGGCTCGGCGTGAGGTGCAACGCCAGCGGCAGGTCGGGGGCCTGGGTGTCGACGCTCGGCCGCTCGCCGCTGGCTTCGCGCAGTGCGTCGCAGACCGCGTCCTTGACGCGCAGGGTGGCGAAGTTCAGGCTCCTGAGCGGCGAATGCTGAGCGGTCGTGTCGACGCGCAGGGTCTGGCGCGGCGTGATCCAGTCGGGCCAGCGCACGCCGCGCGCGATGTCGTAGAGGTCGTGTTCATGGCGATAGGGCGCATGCACCAGCGGCCAAAGTACACGTTGCGCCAGGCGGCTCTCGAGATTGAGCGCCATCGCCGCGCGTTCGTCGCCTTCGACGCGAACGCCGCCGCGCGCCGCCAACAGGCGTGTCCTGGCGCCGAGCACGCGCCGGCACTCGTCGGCCAGCAGCTCCTCGACGCCGGCGGCGCAGGGCAGGAACAGATCCGTCAAGCGCACATCGCCTTGCGCAAATTGGCCGGTGCGATCTTCAAGGCTTCGCGGTACTTGGCCACGGTGCGCCGCGCCACCTGGATACCCTGCTCGGCCAGCATCTCGGCCAGCTGATTGTCCGACAGTGGTTTGGTCGCCGCCTCGGCCGCCACCAGCTGCTTGATCAGCGCGCGCACCGCCGTGCTCGACGCATTGCCGCCGGCCTCGGTGGCCAGGCCGCTGCCGAAGAAGTACTTCAGCTCGAAGGTACCCATCGGCGTGGCCATGTACTTGGCCGTGGTCACGCGCGAGATGGTGCTCTCGTGCAGGCCCAGCTCGTCGGCGATCTCGCGCAGCACGAGCGGCTTCATGGCGATCGCGCCGTGGCTGAAGAAGCCCTTCTGGCGTTCGACGATGGCCTGCGACACGCGGGCGATGGTCTCGAAGCGCTGCTGGATGTTCTTCATGAACCAGCGCGCTTCCTGCAGCCGCGCCGACATCGGCGCGCCCGCGCCGTTGCGCTGGCCCTTGATGGCTTGCGCGTACAAGTCGTTGATGCGCAGCCTGGGCATCACCTCGGGATTGAGCACCACCTTCCAGCCACGGCCGGCTTTCTGCACGATGACGTCGGGAACCACGACCTGGGCTTCGCTGCGCGTGAATGGCCGCCCGGGCTTGGGCTCGCAGGCCACGATCAGCGCCTGCGCTGCCTTCAGCAGCTCTTCGTCGGCGCCGGTGGCGGCCATCAGCTTCTTCAGGTCGCGGCGGGCCAGCAGTTCGAGATGCTGCTTGCAGATGATGATGGCCACGGCCTGGGCCTGGCATCGCGGCTGGTAGCGCAGCTGCAGCGTCAGGCACTCGGGCAGGTCGCGTGCGCCGACGCCGAGCGGCTCGAGGCTTTGCAGCCACTTGAGTGCGACCTGCAGGCGCTCGAGCAGGGCCTCGCCGTCGGCGCCGTCGCCGGCCAGGTGTGCGGCGATGTCTTCGAGCGTGTCGGCGAGGTAGCCGTCGTCGTCGAGCGACTCGATCAGCACATTGAGCGCGGCGTGATCCTCCGGCGAAAGGCGCATGCCGGCCAGCTGCGCGCGCAGGTGTTCCTGCAGCGATTGCCCGACCGCGTTGCGGTCCTGCGGGTCGAAGTCATCGTCCGCCGCGGCCGCCGACGGGCTGTTCGCCGGCAACTCGCGGATGCCGTCGAAGTCGTCGCGATCGGTGCCGTTGTCCCACTCCTCGCGCTCTGCGGCATCGACGGCGGCAGGCTCATCGCCAGCGGACTCGCCGGCCTCGCTTCGGGCCTCGGCCTCGTCGCGCTCGCTGCTGGCCGAGGCGCTGGCCGGCGGCGGTTCCAACGACCGCTCGAACGCCGGCTCGGCCGTCGTCCTCGGTTTCGAGGAAGGGGTTCTGTTCGAGCATCTGCTCGACTTCCTGGTGCAACTCGAGCGTCGAGAGTTGCAGCAGACGGATCGACTGCTGCAACTGCGGCGTCAGCGCCAGGTGCTGCGACAGCCGAACCTGCAATGAGGGCTTCACGGCCGGCTCACATGCGAAAGTGTTCGCCGAGATAGACCTTGCGCACGTCGGCGTTCTCGACGATCTCGTGCGGCGTGCCTTCGGCCAGCACGCGGCCTTCGCTGATGATGTAGGCGCGGTCGCAGATGCCGAGCGTTTCGCGCACGTTGTGGTCGGTGATCAGCACACCGATGCCGCGCGACTTGAGAAATCCGATGATGCGCTGGATCTCGATCACCGCGATCGGGTCGATGCCGGCGAAGGGTTCGTCGAGCAGGATGAAGCGCGGCTGCGTGGCCAGTGCGCGCGCGATCTCGACGCGGCGCCGCTCACCCCCGGACAGTGCCGGTGCCGGGCTGGCGCGCAGCTTCTCGATCGACAAGTCGGCCAGCAAGCCGTCGAGCAGTTGCTCGATGGCCGGACTTGCGCAGCGGCTTGCCATCCGGGCCGATCTGCAGTTCGAGCACGGCGCGGATGTTCTCCTCGACCGTCAGCTTGCGAAAGATCGAGGCCTCCTGCGGCAGATACGACAGGCCCATGCGCGAGCGCTGGTGGATCGGGCGGTGCTCGACCGACGCGCCGTCGATCGTGATCTCGCCCGCATCGGCGCGCAGCAAGCCGACGACCATGTAGAAGGTCGTCGTCTTGCCCGCGCCGTTGGGTCCGAGCAAGCCGACCACTTCGCCCGCGGCCACCGCCAGGTGCACGTCCTTGACCACCGTGCGCGCGCCATAGCGCTTTTGCAGCCCGGTCGCCTCGAGGCGGCTGGCCGGCTTGGTGTTCGGCGGCAGCGACAGCAGCGCGCTGTTCACCGCTGGGGCTCCGAGGCCGGCAGGCTCGCCGCTTCGGGCCTCGGGGTGAGGGTCACCCGCACGCGACCGCTGCCCGCAACAGCGGCGTCCGACGCAGCGCCGGCGGCCGCGGCCGCGCCTTGGACGCTGAAGGTCTCGTTGCCGTTGTCGTAGCTGATCACGCTGCCGCTGATCTCGTCGGCCACGGCTCGCCCCGCGAAGCCTGCGCACCTGGGCATTGCCGGAGAAGCGCACGACATCGCCGCGGCTGTCGTACTCGATGCGCTCGGCGCTGCCTTCGATGGTCTCGTCGACGCCGTCGCGCTTTTGCCGAAAGACGGCGGGTTTGCCCGCGCTGCCGACGGCGTTCGCGACACGGTGGCCGTCCGGCCGTTCACGGACTTCCACGCGTTCGGCGCGAATGGCCATCGTGCCCTGGGCGACGACCACGTTGCCGTTGAACACCACCACCTGCTTGAGCAGGTCGACGCTGCTGGGTTGGTCGGCCTCGATGGTCAGCGGCTTGCTCCGGTCGGCCTTTTCGGCCAACGCAGGCGTCAGTGCGGCAGCGCACAGCAACGGGGTCAGCAGTCGGCGGAATTTCATTGCGGCACAAAACTTGCAGGCCATTCTAGCCACAAGCCTGTGCCGCGATACGGGCCGCGCGAGTGAAATCCTGCGCGGCCGGCGCGCGCTGGGTGCGAACTCAGGTCGCCTTTGCGGGCGCGCTGTATCAGGTAGTCCGCAACCACCAGCGCCTTGTCGTTGCCGCCGGTGAGTGAACCCGAGGTGAACCAGCGGCCGTGCACGCCCATGGTGGGCACGCCATCGATCCGGTAGGCGTCCGCCGCCTGCTTGGCTTGGCGCAACTTGGTGGCCACGCCAAAGGACTTGCTGGCCTCGATGACCTTGGCGCCGTCGCCGCCATTGGCACTGACGAAGGCGGCGATATCGGCGTCCTTGTCCAGCCGTTGGCGTTGCACATGGATTGCAGCGAAGACGCGCTTGTGCAGGGTTTCGGCCAGTCCGACCGCTTCCAGCGCGTAGAACAGCCGCGCGTAGCCCTCGAACGGCGCGTTGAAAGTCGCCGGAATACGGCGGAATGCGACGTCGGGCGGCAGCCGCTTGATCCACTGCTCGAGCATCGGCTCGAACGTGTAGCAGTGGGGGCAGCCATAGGAAAAGAATTCGATGACGTCGATCTTGCCGCCTGCGGGCACCGGCACGGGCGTGTTCAGACGCACGTAGTCGCGGCCTTCGCTGGGCGTGGCGGCGCCCTGCGCCTGTGCTGTCGTGGCCCCCCCGATGGCTGTGGCCGCGGTGATGAGAGAAAAATCGCGTCGCGTGATCATGATCTGGTTGCCCTTCCTGGCATTTGTTGCGCACTCATTCCGGCTTCATCGCTCGACCCGTACCAGCGCAGCTTCGACGCCGTTGCCGGTCAATCGTTCCTGCACGGCGTCGGCCTCTTCCTTGCGGTCGAAAGGCCCCAGCCGTACGCGATACACGGTGCGCCCCGACTGCTCGCGCTCGCTGACCTTGGCGGGCATCCCCAGCAGACCGATGCGGGCGTGTTGCTGCTCGGCGTCCTCGCGCCGCGCATAGGCGCCGACCTGGATGAAGTACATGAACGCGTCAGTGCCGGGTTTGGTGGACTTGGCCACCGCGGCGCTGGCCGCGGGTCTGGTGGCCACGGCCGCCGGCGCTGGCGGCCGCCGCAGGCGGTGCGCGCGCGGCGGCGGCAGGCGCCGCCGGCGGTGGGTGCGCTGGCCGGCGCGGCGGCCTTGCCCGCCGGCTTGTTGGCCAGCGGCGCGTTCGGATCCCAGTTCTTGTTGCGCTCCGTCTCGGCCGCGTCCTGGTCGGCCGTGCGCTGCGGCACCTTGTTGATGAACGGCACCGGCACCTTGGTCACGTACAGCGCCACGCCCAGAGCCAATGCCAGGCCCAGCAGCAGGCCGACGATCAGGCCGATGGCGAAACCACCACGTTGCGAACTCATGCTTGGGATTCCAGTTCGGGGATGTCGATCTCACGGTCCATGCGTTCGGGTGCCGATACGCCGAGCAAGGCCAACGCGTTGCGCAGCACCTGCGCCGTGGCCGCCAGCAGCGCCAGTCGTGCACGGGCCAGGGCCGCGTCGTCGACGAGAAAGCGCTCGGCAGCGTAGTAGCTGTGAAAGGCCGCCGCCAGGCCGCGCAGGTAGAACGCCACGTCGTGCGGCGCCAAGCCCGCCGCGGCCCGTTGCAGCATCGTCGGGTAGGCGGCAAGCTCGAGCATCAGCGCGGCCTCGGTCGGCGCATCGAGCAGCGCCAGGTCGGCGCGTTCCAACGCCGTCGTGTCGCCGCCCTTGTCACGGTACTGGGCCAGCACCGAGCAAATCCGTGCATGCGCGTACTGGACGTAGAACACCGGGTTGTCGTCGTTCTGCGCCAGCGCCAGGTCGACGTCGAAGGTGTACTCGGTGTCGGCCTTGCGGCTGATGAGGAAGAAGCGCACCGCGTCGCGGCTGGTCCAGTCGATCAGGTCGCGCATCGTGACGTAGCTGCCGGCGCGCTTGGAGAGCTTGACTTCCTGGCCACCGCGCATCACGGTGACCATCTTGTGCAGCACGTAATCCGGAAAGCCCTGCGGCACGCCCATGTCGGCCGCCTGCAGCCCTGCCCGCACGCGGGCGATGGTGCCGTGGTGATCGGTGCCCTGGAAGTTGACGCACTTGGTGTAGCCGCGGCTCCACTTGTCGAGGTGGTAGGCCACGTCGGGCACGAAGTAGGTGTAGCTGCCGTCGGACTTGCGCATCACGCGGTCCTTGTCGTCACCATAGTCGGTGGTGCGCAACCACAGCGCGCCGTCGTGCTCGTAGGTCTTGCCCGAGGCGACCAGCCGCGCCACGGTTTCGCGGACCTTGTCGTTGGCGTACAGACTCGATTCGAGAAAGTAGCTGTCAAAGCGCAATCCGAAGGCCTGCAGGTCGAGGTCCTGCTCATGGCGAAGGTAGGCCACGGCAAACTGGCGGATGCCGTCGAGATCATTCGCGTCGCCCGAGGCCGTGAATTGCCGGTCGTCGGCCTTGACCGTCTTCCTGGCGGCAAAGTCGGCTGCGATATCGGCGATGTAGTCGCCGTTGTATGCCGCCTGCGGCCAGGCGGCGTCACCGGGCATCAGGCCCTCGAGTCGCGCCTTCACCGACGCGGCCAGCGTGGCAGATCTGCACGCCGGCGTCGTTGTAATAGAACTCGCGCGTGACCTGCCAGCCCTGGGTCGCAAACAGGCTGCACAGCGCATCGCCGAGGGCCGCCTGGCGCGCATGGCCCAGGTGCAGCGGGCCGGTCGGATTGGCCGAGACGAACTCGACCAACAGGCGCTGGCCGTTGGCCGGCTGCACGCCAAACTGCGCGCCGTCGCGCAAGACCTCGGCAACGACGGTCTGCTTGGCCGCGGCCGAGAGCCGCAGGTTGATGAAGCCCGGCCCCGCAATCTCCAGCGCGGCGACCCAGCGTTGCACCGCGGGCTGGCGTTGCAACGCAGTCACCAGACGCTCGGCCAGCGCGCGTGGGCTGCTCTTGGCAGCGCGGGCCAGCGCCATCGCCGCGGTGATGGCCAGGTCACCGTGTGCGGCCTGCTTGGGCGACTCGAAGCCCAGCGCCAGTCCGTGCCCCGGCGCCGTTTCGGCGGCGGCCCGGCGCAGGGCATCAAGCAGCTCTTGCTGGGCTTGGATCATGGCGTCGATTCTACGTACGCGCTATCGGTGTCCGCCGGGCCACGATGGCGTGCGTCGTCTTCGGCGCCGCGACTGCGCGTGCCCGGCGACGCCGAAGAAAAGCCAGAGCCCATGGCGCCATAATTGACGCACCGTTACGGCCCGACCGTGGACAAGATCACGATACACATCCCGGCCCGCATCGAGAATCCCCAAAGCGCCGCGCCGACGCGGTTTCACTATGAGTTGCCACACCTTTGGCCGCGCGGCCGCCGCGACTGCCCTGCCAGCCTGCTCCTGAACGATGTCCACAGCCCTGCGCATCTCCAGCCACGACGCGATTCGCAGCGTCGCTGCGCCGCCGCCGAGGCTGCCGAGCCACATCGGCAAGTACCGCGTGCTGGCTCGCCTCGGCGAGGGTGCGACCAGCGAGGTCTTCCACGCGCGCGACGACTTCAGCGGTCGCGACGTGGCCATCAAGTGCGTGCGCGCAGCGATGGCGGCGAGCGCCGACGACAGCAGTGGGGCGCATTACTACGACCGCTTCTTCGCCGCCGAAGCCGCGCTGGTCGGCCGCCTGTCGCATCCGAATGTGGTGCAGATCTTCGATGCCGTGCCCGACCCGGTGCAGCCGCATCTGGTGATGGAGTACGTGCCGGGCACCACGCTGCGCAGTTTCTGCCGCCCGGACGCGTTGCTGTCGCTCGAGCAGATCGTCGAGATCGGCTTCAAGTGCGCAATGGCACTGGGTTACGTCTATCGCCAGGGCCTGATTCACCGTGATGTCAAGCCGGCCAACCTGCTGGCCGTGATGAACGGCGACCAGGTGGTGAATGTGAAGATCACCGACTTCGGCAGCGTGCTGCAACTCGACGCCGAACGAACCCAGGTCCACCGCGTCGGCTCGCTGGCCTACATGTCGCCCGAGCAGCTCGACGGCGGAACCCTTGGCTGCGGCGCCGACATCTATTCGCTGGCGGCCGTGCTCTACCACCTGGTGGCCGGCAAGCCCCCTTTCGACGCCCAGACGCAGCCGGCGCTGATGCACCAGGTGTTCACCGAAACCCCCGTCTCGCTGATGGGCCTGCGCGACGGCGTGCCGGCCAGCCTCGACGCGCTGATCTGCGGCGCCCTGGCCAAGCAACCGGCTGATCGCCCGCTGACCTGGGACGCGTTCGCGCAGGGCCTGTCGGGCCTGGTGGCGCGGCACGAGATCCCGCGCGGCCGCCTGCAGGGCGTGCTCGACTCCGAGCGTTTCAGCCTGTTGCGTGCACTGGAGTTCTTCGCGCACTTCGACGACGTCGAACTGTGGGAAGTCGTGCACCGCGCCAAGTGGCAGCGTTTTCGGATCGGCCACGCGCTGTACGAGAAGGGTCAGGCCGGCGGCAGCTTCCATATCCTGGCGCAGGGCGAAGTCGAAGTCTTTCGCGACGGCGTCAAGGTGGCGCAACTCCCATGCGGCGCCTCGGTCGGCGAGATGGCCTACCTGGCGCCGAGCGAAGCGCTGCGCCTGCACCGCGCCGACGTGTTCGTGTCGGAGCCGGCGACCACGGTTTCGTTCACGGCCAAGTCGCTGGCCCAGTTGTCGCCCGCCACCCGGCACCGTTTCGACGCCGCGTTCATCGAGGTCCTGGTGCGGCGGCTGCACGCCGCGCACGAGGCACTGGACCACCCACGCCGCATTCTCTGAGCGGCACGGCTATCCGCCGCGTTGTGCACCTGCCGCGCTCGCCGCGCGTTGAAGCCATTGCCGGGGCGGGCAGTGTCTGCTTCAATCCGGCGCGGCAATCGTGCCCGACGACCGAGAACGAAGGAGAACCCAGATTGAAGAAGCTGATGATGGCGCTGGCCGTGGCGGCGTTCGCGCTGTCGGCCCAGGCGGCCGACGAGAAAAAGCCCAGCGCCCAGCAAGACAAGATGACGGCCTGCAACAAGGAAGCCGGCAGCAAGAAGCTCGAAGGCGACGCCCGCAAGGCCTTCATGAGTGACTGCCTGTCGGCCAAGCCGGCCGGCGCTGCCAGTGCGGCCAAACCCACGGCGGCAGCGACCAGCCCGGCGTGCGAGAAGTCAGCCGACGAGAAGAAGCTGGCTGGCGCGGCACGCAGCAGCCACATCAAGAAGTGCATGGCCGACTCGGCGGCCCAGCCCACCGCGGCAAGCACCAGCCCGGCGTGCGAGAAATCGGCCGACGAGAAGAAGCTGGCCGGCGCGGCGCGCAGCAGCCACATCAAGAAGTGCATGGCCGATTCGACGAAGGGCTGAGCGCGCCCGCTGTCAGTCACCAAGAGCCGGGGGCCAGGTCAGTGCCGGGCCCTCGCTCTCTCAGTTGCCGGCAGAACGGCGCACGGCTCGCGTCGCGAATGGCAGGCGTCGATGCAAGCCAATGCCGCAGGCCGCCTCGGGGTGGTCTCAGCTATGCCCAGTAGGCCGGGTCGCCCCAGCTGTGCTTGAGAAAGTCGATCCACAGACGTACGCGCAATGGCAGGTGCTTGCGTTGCGGGAACAGGGCGTAGATGCCGTTCGGCGGCGCCGCGAACTCCTCGAGCAGGCTGACCAGGCGGCCGGCGGCAATGTCTTCGTCGACCTCCCATGTGCTGCGCCAGGCGATGCCCAGGCCCTGCACGCACCAATCGTGCAGCACCTGTCCATCACTGCAGTCGAGCCGGCCACTGGGCCGCAGGTGGGAGACGACCCCATCGACGCTAAAGGCCCAGCCCCGTGTCTGGCTGGCGTCGGAGCTGAGCGTCAGGCATTCGTGACGTTGCAGCTCGGCCGGTGATTTGGGCGTGCCGGCGCGTTTGAGGTAGGCCGGCGCTGCCACGCACAGCCGCCGGTTGTCGGCCAGCCGCAGGCTGACCAGGCTCGAATCGGGCAGATCGCCAACGCGCACCGCACAGTCGTAGCCTTCATTGACGATGTCCACGACGCGGTCCGACAGGTTCAGCGAGATACGCACGTCGGGGTGCTGGGCCAGGTACTTCGGCACCATCGGCGCCACGTGACGGCGCCCGAAGCCCGCCGGCGCAGTGATTCGCAAGTAGCCACTTGCTTTCACACCGCCCGCGCTGACGCTCGCTTCGGCATTGGCAAGATCCACCAACAAACGCTGGCAGTCGTCGAGAAAGGCACTGCCTTCGTGGGTCAACGTGATGCGCCGGGTGGTGCGCACCAGCAGCTTCACGCCAAGCCGCTCCTCGAGCGCGTCGATGCGCCGGCCGATCACCGCCGGCGCGACGCCCTCGGCGTTGGCCGCCGCCGTCAGGCTGCCCCGGGCGGCGACGGAGGCGAAGGACTCGATCTGTTTGAGCTTGTCCATGGCGCTCGATTTTGCATCGAAGTCATCAATCCCAGCCGTTTCGGGCACTTAATGCCGTCCCGCGCAGCGAATAGATTGGGCGGATGGAAAACCAGCCGGGTGCGCCCAGCGCCGTCTTGTTCGACGCCTACGGCACGCTGTTCGATGTGTACAGCGTGGGCCTGCTCGCCGAGCAACTCTTCCCCGGCCACGGCGAACGCCTGGCGCTGTTGTGGCGCGACAAGCAGATCGACTACACGCGCCTGTTGACGATGAGCGGGCGCTACCGGCCGTTCTGGGACGTCACGCGCGCCGGCCTGCGCTACGCCGCAGCGCGGCTGGCATTGGCGCTCGATGCGGCGGCCGAAGCGCAGCTGATGAACCAGTACCGGCACCTGAGTGCCTTTCCCGAGAATCGCGGATTGCTGCTCGAGTTGAGGCGCCGCGGCATCGTCACCGGCATCCTGTCCAATGGCGACCCCGAGATGCTCGGCGTGGCCGTGAAGAGCGCCGGGCTGTCCGACCTGCTGACGCCATGTGCTCTCGGTGCACACCGTGCAGCGCTTCAAGACCGACCCCGCTGCCTATGCGCTTGGGCCACAGGCGCTCAAGCTGCCAGCGCGGCAGATTCTGTTCGTGTCGAGCAACGGCTGGGATGCGATCGGCGCGACCTGGTTCGGCTACACCACGCTGTGGGTCAACCGTGCGCGGCTGCCGCCCGAGCAACTCGATACCTCTCCGACGCGCACCGGCAGCAGCCTGCTCGACGTGCTCGACTTCTTTCCCACTTGACCAGCCCACCTCGCACCATGACAACGCGCACGACCATTCACCGCCTGCAGGTCGCCGACCCGCTGCTCGGCTTCATCGATGACCAGGTCCTGCCCGGCACCGGGGTCGACCGCGCCGCCTTCTGGCAAGGATTCGACGCGCTGGTGCACGACCTGGCGCCGAAGAATGCCGCGCTGCTGGCCGAGCGCGATCGCTTGCAGCACGAGCTCGACGCATGGCACGGCGCCCACCCGGGGCCGGTCGCGAACCTTCGCGCCTATCGCGCCTTTCTCGAGCGCATCGGCTACCTGACGCCGATCCCGGCCACGGTGCGCGCGAGCACCAGGAACGTGGATGCCGAGCTCGCGCTGCAGGCCGGCCCGCAACTGGTGGTGCCGATCACCAACGCACGCTATGCCCTCAACGCGGCCAACGCGCGCTGGGGCTCGCTGTACGACGCCCTGTACGGCACCGACGCGCTACCAGACAGCGGCGGCGCCGCGCGCGGCAGCGCCTACAACCCGGTGCGCGGGGCCAAGGTGATCGAGTACGCACGTCACGTGCTCGATCGCACGGCGCCGTTGCAGACCGGCTCGCATGTCGACTCGACCGCCTACCGCATCGAAAGCGGCCGCCTGCTCGTGAGCCTGACCGGCGGTCGCCGCAGCGGCCTGGCCAGCCCGGCGCAATTCGTCGGCTACCAGGGCACGGCAAGCGCGCCGTCGTCGGTGCTGCTGCGCCACCACGGCCTGCACCTGGACCTGTGCATCGACCGCAGCTCTGCGATCGGCGCCAACGACCCGGCGGGCGTGTCCGACCTGGTGCTCGAAGCCGCGCTGTCGACGATCCTCGACCTCGAAGACTCGGTGGCGGTGGTCGACGCCGACGACAAGGTGCAGGCCTATGCCAACTGCCTGGGCATCCTCAAGGGCACGCTCAGCGAGAGCGTGGCCAAGGGCGGCCGCACGTTCGTGCGCGCCCTCAACCCGGATCGCCGCTACAACGCCCCCGACGGCCATGGCGAGGTCGTGTTGCACGGCCGTTCGCTGCTCTTCGTGCGCACCGTCGGCCACCTGATGAACCACCCGGCGATCCTGTGGGGTCCGAGCGCGGCGCGGCAGCAGATCCCGGAAGGCATTCTCGACGCAGTCGTCACGACGGCGTGCGCGATCCATGACCTGAAGCGCACACGCGCGGCGGGTGGCATTCGCAATTCGCGCACCGGCTCGGTCTATGTCGTCAAGCCGAAGATGCACGGCCCGGCCGAAGTCGCGTTCGCCAGCGAGCTGTTCGGGCGCGTCGAAAGCCTGCTCGGTCTGCCCAAGAACACGGTCAAGCTCGGCATCATGGACGAGGAACGGCGCACCAGCGTCAACCTCAAGGCCTGCATCGCCGCCGCGGCCGGCCGCGTGGCCTTCATCAACACCGGCTTTCTCGACCGCACCGGTGACGAGATGCACAGCGCGATGCTGGCCGGACCGATGCTGCGCAAGGGCGACATGAAATCCAGCGCCTGGCTCCGCGCCTACGAACGCAGCAACGTGCTGGTCGGCCTGGAGTGCGGCCTGCGCGGCAAGGCACAGATCGGCAAGGGCATGTGGGCCATGCCCGACCTGATGGCCGCGATGCTGCAGCAAAAAGTCGCGCACCCGCTGGCCGGCGCCAACACCGCCTGGGTGCCATCGCCCACCGCAGCGACCCTGCACGCGCTGCACTATCACCAGGTCGACGTGTCCGCTGTGCAACGGCAGATGGAGAAGATCGACTTCGAGGCCGAACGCGATGCGCTGCTGCATGGCATGCTGACCATTCCCGTGGTCGCGAAGCCATCGTGGTCGGCGAGCGAGATCCAGCAGGAGCTCGACAACAACGCGCAGGGCATCCTGGGTTATGTCGTGCGCTGGGTCGACCAGGGCGTCGGCTGCTCGAAGGTGCCCGACATCCACGACGTCGGCCTGATGGAAGACCGGGCCACGCTGCGCATCTCCAGCCAGCACATCGCGAACTGGCTGCACCACGGCATCGTCAGTCAGGCCCAGGTGCTGGCCACGTTCGAGCGCATGGCGGCGGTGGTCGACGGGCAAAACGCCGGCGACCCGCTGTACCAGCCGATGGCTGGCCACTTCGGCACATCGGCCGCCTACCAGGCCGCCTGCGACCTGGTCTTCAAGGGCAAGGAACAGCCGAACGGCTACACCGAGCCGCTGCTGCACGCGTGGCGGCTGAAGGTCAAATCGACGAGCGCTGCGTAACCTCGCCGCTTCGGCGCTCGCGCTCGGCGGCGCAGGCCACGCAGCGCACCGCCCAGGGTTCGAGTTTCAGGCGCTCGAACGGGATCGTCTGGCCGCAATCGGTGCACATAGCCGAAGCCGGCATCGTGCACGCGCGCCAGCGCCTGGCTGACGGCACCCAGTTCTTCGATGTCGCGATCGGCACGGGCGAGGTCGATCTCGCGGTCGGCATCGCGTTGCGGCGCATCGTCGCCATCTTGCTGCAGCACCTCGCGGGCCGCCTCGCTGCGGCTGCCCCCGGCCTGGTGCTGCGCCACGCGGCGATCGAGTTCATGCTGGCGCATCTGCAGCAATTGCTGCAGCAACGCACGCTGGCCCGGGCTCAGAAAGTGGGGCATGTCGAGTTTCTCGCGGTCATGTCTGCGGCATCGTCGCCGCTGCGGCCAGGACCGGACTTGATGGCGATCAATGCATGCGCGCCCCCACGCGACCGCGGGGCCTGCCTAGAATGGCCGGCCACTGGCTGCCATGACCCTGCCCCCTTCTTCCTGCGATGTGCTCGTTGTCGGCGCCGGCCCGGCCGGCAGCGCATGCGCGCAGCAACTCGCGCGGGCCGGCTTTCACGTCGTGCTGGCCGACCAGTACGCGTTCCCTCGCGACAAGGTCTGCGGCGACGGGCTGATTCCCGATGCGCACGACGCCTTCGGCCGCCTGGGTGTGTATCAGGCGGTGATGCGGGCCGCGCGCAGTGCGACCCATCTGGCGTGCATCGCGCCGCGCGGCGGCCGCGTCGACGTACCCGGCAGGGTCGCCGTCTTGCCGCGCGCCCAGCTCGACGAGATCCTGCGCCGCGCCGCGGTCGCCGCCGGGGCACGCTGGTTGGCGCCGGCGCGGTTCGAGGCGCCGCTGTTCGATGGCCAGCGCGTCTATGGCGCGCGCCTCAGGTACGACGGCGAGATGCACGAGATCCGCGCCCAATGGGTCGTGCTCGCCACTGGCGCGGTGCCGCAGGCGCTGATCGCGGCCGAAATGTGCGAGCGGCGCACGCCGAGCGGCGTCGCCCTGCGCGGCTATGTGCGCAACCCGGCGATGGTCGGGCGCATCACCGCGCTCGAAGTGCTGTGGCACAAGAGCCTGTCCAAGGGCTACGGCTGGATTTTTCCGTGCCCGAACGGCGTCTTCAACATCGGCGTCGGCCTGGCGCAAAGCCACGCGGCCGACAGCGATGGCCGTGAGGCGATGGCCGATGTCAACCTGCGCGAGATGTTCGACCGCTTCTGCGAGGTCTACCCACCCGCCGCCGCGCTGGTCGCGGGCGGCGAGAAGCTGGGGCCATTGAAGGGCGCGCCGCTGCGCTGCTCGCTCACGGGCGCGCGTTTCTCACGCCCGGGCCTGCTCGTCACCGGCGAGGCCGCTGGCGCCACCTATGCCTTCACCGGCGAGGGCATCGGCAAGGCCATGGAAACCGGCATCCTGGCTGGCGAGACCATCGCCGAAGGTCGGGACACGCTGCTCACCGACGGGCAACTGCGCGCGCGCTACGAAGACTCGCTGCTGGCCCTCAAGCCGCGCTTCGAGCTTTATGAACGCGCCAACAGCGTCAACAACCACCCGTGGCTGGCCGATCTGTTGATCTGGCGCGCACGCAAGAGTCCGCGCATCCTGCGTCGCATGAGCGCGGTGCTCGAAGAAAAGGGCAATCCGGGCAGCCTGATGTCGGTGCGCGGCTTCGTGCGGCTGTTCGTGCCGATCCCCTGAACGTGACGCCTGCCGCGCACCCGTTGGCGCCTGCCTGAGCGGCCGACCCATGTGCCAGCTGCTCGGCATGAGCGCCAACACGCCGACCGACGTGTGCTTCAGCTTCGCTGGCCTGGCCCGGCGCGCCGAGGAACACAAGGACGGCTTCGGCATCGCCTTCTTCGAGGACCGCGGCCTGCGCTACTTCGTCGACCACCACAGCGCGCGCATCTCGCCGGTCGCCGAGCTGGTCACGCGCTATCCGATCAAGAGCGACAACGTCGTGGCCCACATCCGCAAGGCCACGCAGGGCCGGGTGGCGCTGGAAAACACCCATCCATTCGTGCGTGAGCTTTGGGGTCGCTATTGGGTCCTGGCCCACAACGGCGACCTGAAGAATTTCCAACCCCGCCTGCATGCCGCGTTTCGCCCGGTCGGCGACACCGACAGCGAGCGCGCATTCTGCTGGCTGATGCAGGAGCTGGCCAAGGCCCATGCCAGCGTGCCGACCGTCGCCGAGCTGACGTGCACCCTGCGCGAGCTGCTTCCGTCCATTGCCGGCCACGGATCGTTCAACCTGTTGTTGTCCAACGGCCAGGCACTGTGGGCCCATTGCAGCACGGCGCTGGCCTGGGTCGAGCGCGCGCACCCCTTCTGCGCGGCCACGCTCGCCGACGACGACGTCACCGTCGATCTGGCCGCATTGACGACGCCGAGCGACCGCGTCGCCGTCGTCGCCACCGAAGCCATGACCCGCAACGAGGACTGGCACGCGATGCGGCCGGGCGAGTTGCGCGTCTTCGTTGCCGGCGTGATGACTGGATAGGGCGGGCAGCGAACGCCCCCACGCAACCCCGGATGGCCATGACGAAGTGCGCTGGGCACAATCCTGCGCACTCCAGCTCGCTCCCTCGCGCATGTCCGTCCCTGCCTGTTCCCCGCTTCGACACCTTCTATCGCTACACCGAGCTGACGCGCCTGTTGTTCGACTATGCCGACGCCATGCCGCAGTTGATCAGCGTGCGCTCGCTGGGCAAGAGCCACGAGGGCCGCGACATCTGGGTCGTGGCGCTGACCAACAGCACGACCGGCATCGACACCGACAAGCCGGCGTTCTGGATCGACGGCAACATCCACGCCGCCGAGTTGACGGCCAGCACCGCCTGCCTGTACTACCTGCACCAGCTGGCCAGCGGACACGGCGTCGATGTCGAGATCACGCACCTGCTCGACACGCGCTGCGTCTACGTCTGCCCGCGCCTGAACCCCGACGGCGCCGAACTGGCGCTGGCCGAGCGGCCGCGCCACATCCGCTCGTCGACGCGGCGCTACCCGTTCGACGAAGAGCCTGTCGAAGGCCTCAACGTCGAAGACGTCGACGGCGACGGCCGCATGCTGACGATGCGCATGCGCGACCCGCATGGCGCGTACAAGAAGCACGCCACCGAGCCGCGCCTGCTGGTCGCTCGCGAGCCCGGCGAGTTCGGCGGCGAGTACTACCGCGTGATGCCCGAGGGCACGTTGATCAACTGGGACGGCCTGACGGTCACGGTCAACAAGGACCGCGAAGGGCTGGACCTGAACCGAAATTTCCCGCCGCAATGGCGCCAGGAGTTCGAACAACTCGGTGCCGGCCCGTACCCGACCAGCGAACCCGAGGTGCGGGCGATGGTGGCCTTCGTCAGCGCGCACCGCAACATCGGCGCGGCGGTCAGCTTTCACACCCACAGCGGCGTGATCCTGCGCCCGATGGGCACGCAAAGCGACGACGACATGGTGCCCGAGGACCTGTGGACCTACAAGCGCTTCTCCGAGCTCGGCGAGAAGCTCACCGGCTACCCGGCCATCAGCATCTTTCACGACTTCAAGTACCACCCCAAGGAGATCATCACCGGCACGCAGGATTGGCTCTACGAACACCTGGGCGCGCTGTTCTGGACCGTCGAGATGTGGGCCCCGAACAAGGAAGCCGGCATCACCGACTACGACTGGATCCACTGGTACCGCGACCATCCTGTCGAAGACGACCTGAAGCTGCTGAAGTGGAGCGACGAACAATGCGCGGGCCAGGCCTATGTCGACTGGAAGCCGTTCATGCACCCGCAATTGGGCCTGGTCGAGATCGGCGGCTGGGACAAGATGAACTTCTGGCGCAATCCGCCGCCGGCGCTGCGCGAGCGCGAATCGGCCCGCTTTCCGGCCTGGTTGAACCAGATCGCGCTGTCGCTGCCCAGGCTCGAGATGTTGCGCACCGAGGTGCGCGCGCTGGGCCCCGACACCTGGCGCATTCGCCTGGCCGTGGCCAACAGCGGCTGGTTGCCGGCCTACGTCACGCAGCGTGCGCTGGACCGCAAGACCGTGCGCGGCGTGATGTTCGAGATCCACCTGCCCGACAGCCCCGAGGTCTCGCTGGTCAACGGCAAGCACCGCCACGAAGGCCCGCAGCTCGAGGGCCATGCCCCCAAGAACAGCCAGCTTGCGTTCCTGCCCAGCCGCGAGATCACCGCCGACCGCGCCGTGGCCGAATGGGTGGTGCGCGCGCCCAAGGGCACGCGCGTCGGTTTGAGCGCGCAGGCCGACCGCGCCGGCACCGTGCGCGGCGAAGTCACGCTCGACTAGCGGCGACAGCCGGCGCGCGCGGCCGAGCCGCTCAGGCGTCGGCCCAGACGATCTTCCTGCGCGCGCCGACCCAGCGCTCATAGCTCCCGGCGTAAGCCTCTTCGACGCGGTTGCGCTTGATCTTGAAGGTCGGCGTGATGAAGCCGTTGTCGACGCTCCACGGCGTGGTCACCAAGACCAGGCAATCGAGTTGCTCGTGCGGATCGAGCTTGTCGTTGACGGCCTGCAGGTGGGCACCGAGTGAGGCCTCCAGCGCTTGCCGCCCTTCGGCCTGACGGGCCTGGGCGATGCCCTCGGCATTGAGCATCACGATGCCCAGCGGTTGGCCGAGGTTGGCACCGGTCACGGCGCAGGCTTCGATCGCATCGTGCATCGCCAGCCGGTCCTCGATCGGTGCGGGAGCCACGTACTTGCCCTTGCTGGTCTTGAACAGGTCCTTGACGCGGCCGGTGATCTTCAGGTTGCCCTCGGCGTCGAGACTGCCCTTGTCGCCGGTGTGCAGCCAGCCGTCTTCGGTGTAGGCGTCCTTGGTCAGGCCGGGCTCCTTGTAGTAGCCCATCATCAGGCCCGGACTCTTCATCTGGATTTCGCCGTTCACCGGGTCGATCCGGCTCTGCACGCCCTCATACGGCAGGCCGACCGTGCCCGGCCGCTGCTTGCCGGGCAAGGTGGCGTGCGAGACGGCGAAGTTCTCGGTCATGCCGTAGCCCTCGACCAGGTCCAGGCCGAGCCGGTCATACCAGCGCATCAATTCGGGCGGCATCGGTGCCGCACCGCCGGCAGCGAACAGGCATTTATCGAGACCGAGCGCCTTCAGCACCTTCCTGCGCACCAGCCCGCCGATGATCGGCAGCTTGAGCAGGCGGTCGAGCTTGGCCTGCGGCAGCTTGTGATTGACGCCCTGCTTGAACTTGACCCACAGCCGCGGTACCGAGAAGAACACCGTCGGCTGTGCGCGCTGCAAGTCGAGCGCGAAGGTCTCGAGCGATTCGGCGAAGAACAGCTGCATCCCGGTGGCCAGCAGCCCGTGCTCGACCAGCATGCGCTCGACGATGTGCGACAGCGGCAAGTACGACAGCATGCGCGAAGTGCTGTTCAGCGGCACGCGCTTCAGGCCTGCCGTGATGCTCCAGGCAAATCCGCCAAAGCTGTGCATCACGCCCTTGGGCATGCCTGTGGTGCCCGAGGTATACATGATCGTGCACAACTCGTCGGCCGGCCGCACCGGGTTGCCGGCCATTGGCTGGGTCTTGGCAACAATGTCGTCCCAGGTACGGAAAGTCGGTCGGCGGCGACAGCGGATAGCTGATGCACGGCAGCCCCGCCGGCACACCCCCCTTCATGCCGCCCCAGCCGTCGAGCTTGCCGACGAACAGCAGCCGGGCTTCACTGTGCTCGAGGATCTGGCGGACGGTCTCGGCCGCCAGCGTCGGGTACAGCGGCACCGAGACGTGCCCGGCCATCCAGATCGCCCAGTCGGTCATCATCCAGTGGGCGCAGTTCTTCGAAATCAGCGCGATCTTGCTGCCGGGCGCCAGGCCCAGGCCCTGCAGGTACGCGGCCATGCGGCGTGTTTCGTCCAGCGCCTGCCGCCATGTCCAGGTGCGGATCTGGCCCGTGCCCTTGGCGGCACCGTCGTAGGGCTGGGTGAACACGACCCGGTCGGGGGTGGTCCTCTCCCAGTGGTAAAGGCGCTGCAGGGCCAGCGCATCGGGTTCGATATTGATCATTGCAAACGTCTCCGGCTCGGAAAAGGCCTACAGCCTAGCCGCGCGCGCGCGGTCCGCACAGCGGGCTTTCCCAACTGCGCCTTGGCATGCGTCATCCGGGCAGCGCCCGCCGCCGCCACTGTCGGGATCAGGCGGCCACGTTGCTCGGCTGCTCGCCCAGCGAGCTGTCCAGAACCGATACGGGGTCGACCCGTGGCGGGCTGAAGCGGAACGCGAAGCGCGCGCCGCGACCCGGCTCACCCGCAGCCGCGACGGTGCCACCGTGGCGCTCGACGATGCGACGCACGATCGACAGACCCAGGCCGGTGCCATGGAACTGCTCGCTGTCGTGCAGGCGGGCGAAGGGCAGGAACAGCCTTTCCAGATGCCCGGGGTCGAAGCCGACGCCGTTGTCGCTGATCACGAAGCCGCCGGCCTCGGCGCTGTCGTCGCGGCCGAATTCGATCCGCGGCGTGGCCACGTCGCGGGTGAACTTGGCGGCGTTGCCGAGCAAGTTGGCCAGCGCAACGCGTGCCAGCGCGGCGCTGCAGTCCGCGTTCAAGCCGGGCTCGATGACCCATTCGACCGCGGCCTTGCGTTCGAGCGCCGGCAGCTCTTCGATCACCGAGCGCGCCAAGCGCCGACAGGTCCACGGGCTCGCGCACCAGCGCGGTCGACGCCGAATGCGCCAGTTCGAGCAGCGCGGTCACCGTCTCCGACATGTCACGGGCGGCCTGCGCCTGCAGGCGCAGCCATTCGCGCTCGTCGTCGGCCAGGCGCTCCCAGGCGCGCGTCTTCAACATGTCGGCCAAGCCGGCCACCTGGCCGATGGGTGTGCGCAGTTCGTGCGCGAGCTGGCGCGAGAAGGCTTCGAGGTCGCGGTTGGTGTGCTCGAGTTCGGCGGTGCGCTCGGCCACCAGCCGCTCGAGCACCTTGTTGCGGCCGAGCACCATGCGCTCGGCCCGTTTGCGCAGCGTGATGTCGCTGCCGACGCCGTGATAGCCGATGAATTCGCCGCGGGCGTTCAGGCGCGGTTGACCGCCGATGGACACCCAGTGCCGGCTGCGCCCGGGTGGGCGCTCGGCGTACTCGAAGCCGCGAAACGGCCGCCGCGCGTCGAGGTCGGCGCGGTGCGCGGCCCATTCTTGCTGCGGTGGCGCCCTCCGGATGCAGCGTCCCAGCGCGTCTGGCCGATGGCTTCGTTGGCGCGTTCGCCGAGCAGGTCGCGTGCGACCGGGCCGAACTGCTCGAGGCGGTGTTCGGCGTCGGTCTGCCAGTACCAGTCGACCGACAACTCGGCCATCAACGCGTGCCGGCGTTCGCTTTCGGCCAGCCGCACGAAGGCCAGATGCTGTTCGGTGATGTCGCGGCCGACGCCCTCGTAGCCGGTGAAGCGGCCCTGCTCGTCGCGGTGGGCGCGTGCGTTGAGCGCGACCCACACCGACATGCGCCCGGCGCGGCGCACTTCGAGCAGCAGCTCACGCACCGGCTTGTGCTCGGCCAGGCGCTGGTTCAGCGCGGCCCATCCCTCCGCGGGCGGCTCGAACACCGGCACCGCGTCGATGCGGTGGCCGAGCAGGTCGCTCGGCTGGACGCCGAGTTTGACCAGCGAGGCCAGGTCCTGCGAGACCCAGGTGAAACGCAGCTCGGCGTCCGTCTCCCAATGCCAGTCGGCCGACAGGCGCATGCGCGCCTGCCAGCGCTGCTCGCGCTCGCCGAGTGCGAGCTCGAGTTCGCGCGCGGTGCTGCCGAAGCGAGACACGGCCGGCCAGGCCTCGGCGACGACGGATTCACCGTCTGCCCCGGCGGCCGGCACCGGTGCAAGGCCGGCGCCCACCGCGCGCAGGGCCCCGCTGACGTCGCCCGCACGTATGCGCCGGGAGAACCGATCCAGCGCGGCCCGCGCCGCCGCGCTCGACTCGCTCACCGCCCGCAACATCAGCCACGCCGTGGTCAGGGCCAACGCCACGTACGGCCGCCGTGCCCAGCCAGGCCGCGTCAGAGGTCGCGCCCGGCCACCACATCGGCACCACCGCCGCCACCACCAGGGCATCGACCGCCATCACCGCCGCGTAGGCCCAGCGCCGCTCGGGGGCGACGCGAACCTGTTCATGCGCGACGACTTCCTGCCCGACGGGGAGCTGGGCTGTCGGCACGTTGATTTCGGTCATTGTGCGGAGTCTAGCGATGCACGCCGCGACTTGCACCCTTGATGAATTAGGGGTAGGGGTCCTCGGCCTCCGTGTCGTTGCCGCGGCGCAACCATTGCGCTGCTCGCTCGGCGATCATCAGCGTCGGCGCGTTGGTGTTGCCGCTGGTGATGCGGGGCATCGCGCTGGCGTCGGCCACCACGAGCCCGGCCATCCCGCGCACCGCCAGGCGTGCGTCGAGCACGGCCAGCCGATCGTCGTCGCGGCCCATCTTGCAGGTGCCGACCGGGTGGAAGATGGTCGTGCCGATGTCGCCGGCGAGTTTGGCCAGCGCCTCGTCGGACTCGTACTGCGCGCCGGGCCGGATCTCCACCGGCGCGAAGCGGGCCAGGGCCGGCTGGGCCACGATGCGGCGCGTCAGGCGCAGCGACTGCGCCGCCACGCGGCGGTCGCCATCGGTGGCCAGGTAGCGCGGCGCGATCAACGGCGCATCGTCCGCGTGCGGCGAACGGATGCACACGCTGCCGCGGCTCTCCGGATTGAGGTTGCAGACGCTGGCCGTGAACGCGGCGAAGCGGTGCAGTGGCTGGCCGAAGGCATCCAGCGACAGCGGCTGCACGTGGTATTCGAGGTCGGGCCAGCGCCGCTCGGGCGACGAGCGCGTGAAGGCGCCGAGCTGCGACGGCGCCATGCTCATCGGGCCGCTTTGCGTGAACAGGTATTGCAGGGCGATGCGCGCCTTGCCGAGCCAGGAGTTGGCCATCGTGTTCAGTGTCGTCGCGCCGGTGACGCCGAACACGGCCCGAATCTGCAGGTGGTCCTGCAGGTTCTGGCCGACGCCCGGCAATTCGTGAACGACCGCGATGCCGTGTTCGGCCAGCAGCGGCGCCGGGCCGATGCCCGACAGTTGCAGCAGTTGCGGCGAGCCGATGGCGCCGGCCGCGAGCACCACCGCGCGCGCGGCGCTCAGGGTTTGCACGCCGCCGTCGGCGCTGTGGCAAACGACGCCGCTGGCGCTCAGTGCACCGTCAGCGCGGCGTTCGACCACCACGCGCTGCACCATCGCGCCGGTGCGCACTTCGAGATTGCGCCGGCGCTGCACCGGGCGCAGGAAGGCCTGGCTGGCATTCCAGCGCAGGCCGCGCCGCTGATTGACCTCGAAGTAGCCGACGCCTTCGTTGTCGCCCCGGTTGAAGTCGTCACGGGCCGGGATGCCGGCCTGCTGCGCAGCCAGCGCAAAGGCGTCGAGCAGCTCCCACGACAGGCGCTGGCGCTCGACGCGCCATTCGGCACCCGCACCGTGGTGCGCATCGGCGCCGCGCCAATGCGCTTCGTGCCGCTTGAAGTACGGCAGGCAGGCGGCCCAGCGCCAGGCCTCGTCGCCCAGCGTTTCGGCCCAGCCGTCGTAGTCGCGCGCCTGGCCGCGCATGTAGATCATGCCGTTGATGCTCGACGAGCCGCCGAGCACCTTGCCGCGCGGGTAGCGCAGCACGCGGCCGTTCAGGCCGGCGTCGGGCTCGGTCTGGAACATCCAGTCGGTGCGCGGATTGCCGATGCAGTACAGGTACCCGACCGGAATGTGGATCCAGGCGTAGTTGTCGCGGCCGCCGGCTTCGAGCAGCAGGACGCGCACCTGCGGGTCGGCCGAGAGCCGATTGGCGAGCAGGCAGCCGGCGCTGCCGGCGCCGACGACGATGTAGTCCCAGCTGGCACCCTGCTGCATCACGAACCTCAGCGCGCGATGGCCGACGCCAGCACCGGGAACAGCTTGATCAGGCCATCGGCGAGCAGTTCGACCGCCATCGCCGCCAGCATCAGGCCGAACAGCCGCGTCATGACGTTGATGCCGGTGCGCCCGAGCACGCGGGCGATGCGGCCCGAGGCGGAGAAGGTGGCGTAGATCACCAGGCCGATGACCACGCCGTAGCCGACCAGCACCGCGTGTTCCCACAGGCTGCGTGTCTTCTCGGCGTAGATGACGATGGTCGAGATCGTCGCCGGCCCGGTCAGCAGCGGGATGGCCAGCGGCACGACGGCGATGCTGGCGCCGGCGTCGGCCTTTTGATTGCCGTCGGCGAGCGCGCTGGCCTTGCCCTCGGCCGGCTGGGCGTTGAGCATCTGCAGCGAGCTGATCAGCAGCAGCGTGCCGCCGCCGACCTGGAACGAGGCGATGCTGATGCCGAAGAACTCGAGGATCTTCAGCCCGGCGATCGCGCTGACGGCGATCACCGTGAAGGCGCTGAAGCTGGCCACCGAGATCGTGCGCTCGCGCTGCTCGCGGCTGAAGTTCTGCGTGAAGGCGATGAAAAAGGGCAGGGCCCCGATCGGGTTGACGATCGCCAACAGCGCAATCAGCGGCTTGAGCAGGTCCATCGCTGCGATCTTAGGTTGCGACCAGACGGCCGGGCGTGGCGCCAGGCCGGCCGCCACGTCGGGGTCGCCAGCGCTGGGCGCCGGGCGGCCCGATCCAGGCGGCAGGCGCGGCGGCAAATTGGCCGGCTGTCACCGTCTGAGGGCCGGCAGAGGGCCGCGGGTGTGGGTAAACCCAAATGCCGCCGACCGGCCCCGCGGACAGAAAACAACAGATTTTTCTAGGGGCCTGCGTCTTTGCGGCCCGTTCTTTCATAATCCGCCCTCTGTGTCTGGATGCGGCGCCTTCGCTTGAATGGTTCACGACGGGTTGAAGCTCCACATGGTCTACGGTGATTGAAAGGGGCTCCCCGATGGGAAACAAGCTTTATGTGGGCAACCTGGCCTACAGCGTGCGTGATGAGTCGCTGCAAGCGGCATTTGGACAGTTTGGTACGGTCACTTCGGCCAAGGTCATGATGGATCGGGAAACCGGCCGCTCGAAGGGCTTCGGCTTCGTCGAGATGGGTTCGGACGCCGAGGCGCAAGCCGCCATCAACGGCATGAACGGTCAGGCGCTCGACGGCCGTCCGTTGGTTGTCAACGAGGCCCGCCCGCGCGAAGAGCGTCCGGGCGGCTTCGGCGGCGGCGGTGGCCGCAGCGGCGGCGGTGGTGGCTACGGCGGCGGTGGCAGCGGTGGTGGCGGCGGCTATGGCGGCGGCGGCGGTGGCCGCAGCGGTGGTGGCGGCGGCTACGGCGGTGGCGGCGGTGGCCGCAGCGGTGGCGGCGGCGGTGGTTATGGCGGCGGCGGCGGTGGCCGCGGCGGCTACTGATCCGAGCCTGTTCGCACGACAAGGGGCGCCGGTGGTGACACCGGGGCCCTTTTTTCTTGCCATCTCACGGGGCGGCCCTTGCGCAGGCGCGGCAAGCACGCGGCGCACGCCGCCGCATTGCGCCCCGTCGATCGCGCGCGCGGACACGCGCGCCCGGTGGATGCCGCCGCAGGACGCGCGCCCGTGACGCCTACTGGCCGCGCCGCCGCTTGCGCCCGCGGCCGGCAAAGAGCCGGTCGAACAGGGGGTTGGGCAGCAGGCGCAGCAACTTGGCCACGACCCCCATCTGCCACGGAATGACGCGGTAGCTGGCACCGCCCTGGATGGCGCGAAAGGCGCGCTCGGCGAATGCGGCCGGCTGCAGCAGAAACGGCATCGGGTAGCGGTTGCCCGCCGTCAACGGGGTGGCGATATAGCCGGGCACGAGGGTGACCACGCGAACGCCGTCGACACGGCACTCGCCGCGCAGGCTCTCGCAATAAGCCACCACCGCAGCCTTGCTCGCGCAGTAGGCACCGTGCCCGGGCAGACCACGGATGGCGGCCACGCTGGCCACACCAACCAGCGTGCCGCTGCGGCGCGCACGCATGGCAGCGATGAACGGGTGGAATGTCGCGGCCGTGCCGGTGACATTGACGGCGAGGGTCTCGCGCATCACGTCGAGGTCGCCACGCTCGGCCGTGTCCATGCCGATGCTGATGCCGGCGTTGGCGACGACCACGTCGGGCAGCCCCTGCGCCTCGATGCAGCGCTGGCCGGCAGCGACGATGCTGCCGACATCCTGCACGTCGGCCGCGTAGACGGCCCAGCGCTCGGGCGCCAGGTTGCGCGCATGGGCCCAGGCCTGGACCTCGGCGGTGCGGCGCGCGACCAGCGCCAGACGCCAGCCGGCATCGGCATAGCGCGCGGCCAGGGCCTGGCCGATGCCGCTCGACGCGCCGGTAATGAAGATCAGCGGCGCGGGGCTCATGGCGATGCCGCGACGCACGCGACAGCGGCCGGCCGTGCCGGCATCATCGCGGCGGAATGTCGAAGCGCGCGCGCACCGGCGCGCCGAGTCTGGCGCTGCGCGCCAGGTTGTCGTAGTCGATGGCCCCGACGCTCAGCTCGCTGCGGCCCTCGCGCAGGCGCACCGGCAGGTGCGAACGTCACGCGCTCGAGGTTGAGAAAGGCGTGCAGGAACTCGCTCTCGAACTCGACCTTGCGCCCGTCGCCGGCGCCCTCGCGCACCACTTGCGCGGCGCCGATCAACTGCACTTCGCTGGCGTCGCCATTGGCCAGTGCCTGACGCGCCGTGGCCAGCGTCACGCTGCCGTCCGGCGAGAGGGCGCGGATCGTCACGCCGTCGATTTCGAGCGTGTCGCTGTCGGGGTAGTGGCGCATGCGCGCGCCCTGCACCTGAACCCTGAGCCGGCCGTCGGCACCGAAGCGCTGCATCGTGAATCCCTGCATCGTGTAATCGGGATCGTGTCGCGCGGGTGCGTCGGCGCCCGGTGCCGCGGCGCGCGGCGTGTGCTGCACCAACCACCAGGTGCCCAGCGCCAGCAGCGCCATCAGCAGCAGCGGCAGGTAGGCCGAGACCCACTGGCCCAGGCGCCAGGACCAGGGCTGGCGCGGGCGCGCCGGCTGCGTGCGCGGCGGCGCCAGATCCAGCGGATGCAGCAGGCTATCGATGTCCATCTAGACGGCGTCGAGTGTCGTCAGGTCGCCGCGCAGCAACGCCGCGTAGCGGCCGGCCGCCATCAGCAACAGGTCGCAGCACTCGCGCGCGGCGCCGGCGCCACCGCTGGCGGCAGTCACGTGGTGCGCGATCGCGCGCACCTCGGCATGGGCATTGGCGGGCGCACAGGCGAACGCGGCCCGCGTCATCAACGGCAGATCGGGCCAGTCGTCGCCCATCACGGCGACGTCGCCCCAGTCGAGCGCCAGTGTCTGCAGCAATGCGTTGGCTGCGGCCAGCTTGTCCTGCGCGCCATAGACGGCGTGCGGCAGGCCCAGATCGGCAATGCGCCGGCGCACCGCCGGCGAGTCGCGGCCGGTGACGACCAGCGGCGTGATGCCGCCCTGCGCCAGCAGCTTCAGGCCATGGCCGTCGAGACTCGAAAAGGCCTTGAACGATTCGCCGTTCTCGCCGATGAACAGCCGGCCGTCGGTGAGCACGCCGTCGACGTCGAAGATCGCGGCCTTCATGCCCAGCCCCCGGCCTTGGGCCTTGAGCAGGAGTTCGGGCGGGAATACCAATGCCGGCGGCATCAAATGACTTTCGCGCGCATCAGGTCGTTGGAATTGAGCGTGCCGACCAGCCGGGCATCGTCGTCGATGACCAGCACGCTGGTGATGCGGTGCTGCTCCATCAGGTCGGCGGCTTCGACGGCCAGCGCGTCGGCGCGGATGCAGCGCGGATTGGCGTACATCACGTCGCGCGCAATCAGTGCGCGCAAGTCGACGCCGCGCTCGATCAGGCGGCGCAGATCGCCGTCGGTGAAGATGCCGAGCACCTCGTCGCGCTCGCCGACAACCGCCGTCAGGCCCAACCCCTTGCCCGTCATCTCGCGCAGCATGGCGGTGAAGCTCGCCGCAGGGCCGACGCGCGGCAGCGCATCGCCGCTGCGCATCAGGTCGCGCACATGCAGCAGCAGCTTGCGGCCGAGCGCGCCGCCGGGGTGCGAGCGGGCGAAGTCTTCCTCGCGAAAGCCGCGCGCGTCGAGCAGGGCCACCGCCAGCGCATCGCCGAGCGCCATCTGCGCCGCCGTGCTGGCGGTGGGCGCGAGGTTGAGCGGGCAGGCCTCCTGCTCGACGCCGCATTCGATGACCATGTCGGCGTGCTGGCCGAGCGTGGAATCGGGCTTGCCGGTCAGTGCGATGACCGGCACATGCAGGCGCTTGAACACCGGCAGCAGGAGATTCAACTCGTCGCTCTCGCCGGAATTGGATAGCGCCAGCACCAGGTCTTGCCCGGTCACCATGCCGAGGTCGCCGTGGCTGGCTTCGGCGGGGTGCACGAACAGCGCCGGCGTGCCGGTCGAGGCCAGCGTCGCGGCGATCTTGCGCCCGACGTGCCCGCTCTTGCCCATGCCCATCACGACGACGCGGCCGCGGCAGGCCAGCACCGCACCGACCGCACGCGCGAAGCCGTCACCCAAGCGTGCCTTGGCGCCGATCAGCGCGGCCGCCTCGATGTCCAGCGTCTGCGCCGCCAGTTGCAGCGCGCGCTGTCGATCGAACGAAACTGGGGCGACAGGGCGATCGGTCACGGCACTCGTGGTTTACTAGGCGGGCGATTCTAGGCCGTGGACCCAAGGTCCGCGGCAGCCCACTACGCATGGCCTCGAACCTCGAACTCGTTCTGCTCTACCTTGTGGCCGCGGTGCTCGGCGTCGTGGCCTGCCGATCGCTGAAGTTGCCGCCGATCCTGGGCTACCTGGCGGTCGGCGTGTTGATCGGACCCAACGCCCTGGCACTGGCCCGCGATTCGGCGGCGGTGAAGTACCTGGCCGAGTTCGGTGTCGTGTTCCTGATGTTCGTCATCGGGCTCGAATTCAACCTGCACAAGCTGCGTGCGATGCGCCGGCTGGTGTTCGGGCTGGGCCTGTCGCAGGTGGTGTTGACGATCGCCGGCGCGCTGCTGGGCAACGCGCTGCTGGGCTGGCTGTTCTCGTTCACGTCGCGGCCCTGGGAGCTCGGATTCGGCGGCGCGCTGGTACTCGGCAGTGCGGTGGCGATGTCGTCGACGGCCATCGTCGTCAAGCTGATGGCCGACCGCCTCGAGCTCGAGACCGAGCACGGCAGGCGCGTCATCGGCGTGCTGCTGTTCCAGGACTTGGCCGTGGTGCCCTTGCTGGTGCTGATTCCGGCCCTGGGATCGTCGGGCGGCGACATGGCGGTCTCCTTGGCGTGGGCCATGCTGAAGGCGGTGGTCGTGCTGGCGCTGCTGCTTACCGGCGGCCGGCAGGCCATGCGCTGGTGGTTGACGCTGGTCGCACGGCGCAAGAGCGAAGAGCTGTTCGTGCTGAACTTGTTGCTGGTCACGCTCGGCCTGGCCTGGCTGACCCAGTACGCGGGGCTGTCGCTGGCGCTGGGCGCGTTCATTGCCGGCATGCTGGTGGCCGAGACCGAGTACCGGCATCAGGTCGAGACCGATATCCGCCCGTTCCACGATGTCCTGCTCGGCCTGTTCTTCATCACCATCGGCATGAAGCTGGATTGGCGGCCGCAGCTCGACCAATGGCTGTTGGTGCTGCTGCTGACGACGGGCCCGGTGCTGGCCAAGGCAGCCCTGGTCGCGCTGCTGGCGCGCGCCTTCGGCACTGCGCCGGGCACGGCGCTGCGCACCGGCCTGTACCTGGCACAGGCGGGCGAGTTCGGCTTCGTGCTGCTGACGCTGGGCGCCGACGGCGGCTTGGTCGCGCCGCAATGGGTCAGCCCGGTGCTGGCCAGCATGGTGCTCTCGATGCTGGCCACGCCGTTCATCGTGATGTACAGCAACCGCATCGTGGCGCGGCTTTCGGCCACCGACTGGATGATGCAGTCGGTGGCGCTGACGACGATCGCCAGACGGGCGATCGCCAGCGAGGCCCACGTGATCATCTGCGGCTACGGCCGCAGCGGCCAGAACTTGGCGCGTCTGCTCGATGGCGAACGCATCCCCTACATGGCACTCGATCTGGACCCCGACCGCGTACGGCAGGCCGCAGCCGCGGGCCAGAGCGTGGTCTTCGGCGATGCGGCGCGGCTGCGCAGCCTGATGGCCGCCGGCCTGGCGCGGGCCAGCGCGGTCGTCGTCTCCTACCACGACACCGCCTCGGCGCTGAAGATCCTGCAGTTGGTGCGCTCGCATGTGCCGCAAGTGCCGGTGGTGGTGCGCACGGTCGACGACACCGACATCGACCGCTTGAAGGCCGCGGGCGCCACCGAGGTCGTGCCCGAGGCCATCGAAGGCTCACTGATGCTGGCCAGCCATGCGCTGGCGCTGGTCGGGGTGCCGATGCGCCGCGTCATTCGCATCACCCGCGATGCGCGCGATGCGCGCTACGGCCTGCTGCGCGGCTACTTTCACGGCGCCGATGACGACACGGTGGAGGAACTGCAGCAGGCGCGCTTGCTCAGCGTCACGCTGCCGCTGGCTGCCTCGTGCCTGGGCCGGCCGCTGGCCGACCAGGCGCTGGCCGCGGTGGGCGTCAAGGTGGTGTCCGTGCGGCGCGCGACCGGGCAGGTGCAGGCGGCAGACGACGAGATGCTGCTGTCTGCCGGCGACACGCTGGTCCTGTCGGGCCTGCCGGAGGCGCTGGCGCTGGCGGAGACCAAGTTGCTGCACGGCTGAAGCGTCCGGCGTGCCTGCGCGGCCGGCAAGTCCGGCGCACGCAAGTGCGGCGGGATCAGCTCACCGCTTGTCCGATCTCGATGTTGGCTCGCATGCGCACGCCCATCACCGAAGCGGCGGCGCACACCAGTTCGAGTGCCAGCGCCGGATTTCGCGCGATCAGCTCTTCCAGGCGCGGACCGCGCAGGGCCCAGACCACGCAGGCGGTCATGGCCTCGACGTTGGCCATGCGAGGCTGGTCGCTGAACAGCCCCGCCTCACCGACCACCGAACCGGCGCGCAACAGCGACAAGCGTGACACGCCGGGTTTGGCGTCGGCAACGAACACCTGCAGCGTGCCACGTTCGAGCAGGTACATCGTGCGGTCGTGATCGCCCTGCTTGACCAGCAGGTCGCCGGCACGGATTTCGTGCCGCGTCAGGTACGGCTGAAACGCTCGCCACTGCGCCAGCGACAGGCGTGGCTTGAACGCGTCCGCGGCGTTCAGCGTGTGCACGGCGTCGAAGAGTTCCTGGATGTCCATGTCTGGATTATCGAAAGTCAGCCCGCGCCAAACAACCATCCGGTGCGGGGGGACCCCCGTGATGTTGCGCCACTTTGCGTCGGGCTGTGGAGTTACCGGCTATCGATTGACGGATGCGTTACTTGCCAATACAAAAACGGCCGAAGATTTCGCCGAGCAGGTCATCGGCGGTGAAGGCACCCGTGATCTCGCCAAGTGCTTCGTGCGCCACAGCGCAGCTCTTCGGCCAGCAGGTCCAGCGCGGCGTCGCCGCGTGCCGCCAATGCCTGGGCAGATGCAAGATGTGCCCGCGCAACGCTGCAGCGCCTGCACGTGTCGCGTGCGGGCAATGAACACGCCCTCGGGGTTGGCGTGCCAGCCGGCGCGTTCGAGCAACGCGCGGCGCAAGTTCGACCAGGCCGTCGCCGGTGAGGGCAGAAATGCGCAGTCCGCTGCCGTGTCTGGCGCCGCCCGGCGATGGCATCGCTCTTGTTGAAGACATGCAGCACGCGCGCGCTGTCCGCCATGCGCAGTCGCGCGGCGATCGCTGCGTCACCGCTTTCATAACGCTGCTTCGCCTTGGCGTGTCAGGTCGTGCAGGAAAACCACCGTGTCGGCCTGTTCGATCTCGGCCCAGCTTCGTGCCATGCCCAGGCGTTCGACTTCGTCGTGCGACTGGCCCGCGTCGCGCAATCCCGCGGTGTCGACGACGTGCACCGGCACGCCCTCGATCTGAATCGTCTGGCCGATCTTGTCGCGCGTGGTGCCGGCGATCGGCGTGACGATGGCCAACTCGGCGCCGGCCAGCGCGTTGAGCAACGAACTCTTGCCGACATTGGGTTGGCCCGCCAGCACCACCGTCATGCCCTCGCGCAGCAAGGCCCCCTGCCGCGTTCGGTCGAGCACGCCGTCCAACGCGGCGGCGATGGCGGTCAAGGCGGCCGCGCGCGTCGGCGCGCTCGAGGAAGTCGATCTCCTCGTCCGGGAAGTCGAGCGTGGCCTCGACCAGTGTGCGCAGTTCGATGATTCGCTCGGCCAGTGCATCGATCTCGCGCGAGAACGCGCCACCGAGCGAGCGGGTGGCCGAGCGCGCCGCGGCCTCGGTGCCGGCATCGATCAGGTCGGCGACGGCTTCGGCCTGCGCCAGGTCGAGTTTGCCGTTGAGGAACGCGCGCTGCGTGAACTCGCCTGGTTGCGCCAGGCGCAGATGCGCCAGTCGCGGGCGTTGCGTGGCGGGTTCGATTTCGGCGCCGGCCTCGAGACAGCGCGCCAGCAGCAACTGCAGTACCACCGGTCCGCCATGGGCCTGCAACTCGAGGACGTCTTCGCCGGTATACGAACCCGGCGCAGGGAAGTGGAGCGCCAGACCGCGGTCGATGGCCTGGCCCCGGGCGTCGCGCAGCACGGCCAAATGCGCCGTGCGTGGCGCGAGGCGGCGGCCGGTAAGCGCTTCGATCAGGCTTTCGAGGCCACGCCCCGACACGCGCACGATGCCCACCGCGCCGCGGCCCGGCGCGGTGGCGATCGCGACGATCGGGTCCTGTGGCAGGTGCAAGAGTGAAGGCACCGTGCGATTGTCGCCGTGGCGCCTTGCGGGTGTTGGCGCGGGGGGAGTGGTGTTAGACGCTCCAGAGCCGGCCGCGGATTCGTGAGAATTGGGCCGGCTCGACCCCGCATGGCAGCATCGTCGGCGCGATGCGGCCAGGCCTCAACCCCTGGGCCGCATCAAGTGGCGCCTGGCTGTGTGGTCTTCACGCCAGCGCTACTTGTTGACGCCCAGCTGCCGATTGATGAACCACTGCTGGGCGATCGACAGCAGGTTGTTCGTCAGCCAGTACAGCACCAGGCCGGCCGGGAAGAAGAAGAACATCACGCCGAAGGCCAGCGGCATCATCCACATCATCTTGGCCTGCATCGGATCGGGCGGCTTGGGATTGAGCCAGACCTGGAACAGCGACGAGGCGGTCATCAGCACCGGCAGGACGAACCAGGGGTCCTTGGCGGACAGGTCGGCGATCCAGCCGATCCACGGCGCATTGCGCATCTCGACGCTGGACAGCAGCACCCAGTACAGCGCGATGAAGAACGGCATCTGGACGACGATCGGCAGGCAGCCGCCGAGCGGATTGACCTTCTCCTCGCGGTAGATGCGCATCATCTCCTGCTGCATCAGCTGCGGCTTGTCCTTGTAGCGCTCACGCAGATCGGTGACGCGCGGGCCGACGGCCTTCATCTTGGCCATCGAGCGGTAGGCGCTGGCATTGAGCCAGTAGAACGCGATCTTCAGCAGCACGACCAGTGCCACGATGGCCCAACCCCAGTTGCCGAGCACCTTTTGCAGGTTGTCGAGGACCCAGAACAGCGGCTTGGCCAGCACGGTGAACCAGCCGTAGTCCTTGACCAGGTCCAGCCCCGGGGCCAACGTGGCGAGCTTGTTCTCTTCCTGTGGGCCGGCGTACAAGGTGGCGTCGTGGGTCTTGGTCGCCCCTGGCGCAATCTCGCCCAGCGGCAGCACCATCGCCACCGAGTACAGGTTGGTCGAGACCTTGGCGGTGCGGAACTCGCGCGGCGTGCCCGCCGGCACCAGCCAGGCTGCCGTGAAGTAATGCTGCACCATCGCCACCCAGCCGTCGTTGGCACTGGTGGCGTGCGCGACCTTGCCCTTTTCGATGTCCTTGAAGTCGACCTTCTCGAACTTCTTGGCGTCGGTGTAGATCGCCGGGCCGGTAAATGTGAAGTAGAAGGAGGACTCGCCGCGCGGCGGATTGCCGTCGCGGGCGATCTGCAGGTACAGCTGCGTGCCCACCGGCGCGGCGCCGTTGTTCCGCGCTTCGTGACGCACGCCGATGCTGTAGTCGCCGCGCTTGAAGGTGTAGGTCTTGGCCAGTTTGACGTCGCCGTCGCCCAGGCTCTCGAATCGCACCTGCAATTCGTTGGCGCCATCGGCCAACACGGTCGCGCCGGGCACCCGTCGCATTGGGCTGTAGTGGTTGGGCAGCGCTGCGCCGGGCTGTGTGGCCACCAGCCCGCTTTGTGCGGCATAGGAGCGCTCGGCGCTTTGATCGAACAGCACGACATGGCGCTGGTGGTCTTCGACGTCGGCGTGGCGCAGCAACTCCAGCCGCACCAGATTGCCGCCATTGGTGTCGAAGCTGGCCTTGACCAAGTCGGTGCGGATCACGACCAACTCGCCTGGCGTGGCCGACGGCCGCCACGGGCCGCTCGCCGGTCGGCGCAGATCGCTGCGGCGCCGGCCACCGGCGTCGGCACCGTGACACCGGCTACCGGCGTCGGCACCCCAACCTGCGACGCGCCGGCCACCGGCGGCGGCGCCGACGCTGCCGGCCGCGGCGGTGCGGCGCCAAAGAGCGACGGCTGGCCGGTATGTTTGTTCCACGCGTCCCACAGCAGGACGAGCGACATCGTGAAGACCACCCAGAGCAGGGTGCGACGGATATCGGTCATGTAGGGCTCTTTGGCAATGTCGGGGACAAGGATCGCGAAGCGGGTGCGATGCGCGGTGGCACCGGATCCAGGCCGCCGTCGCACCACGGATGGCAGCGCAGCAGGCGCCGTGCTGCGAGATAGCTTCCCGTTGCCGCGCCATGCTGCTCCAGGGCGTCGAGCGCGTAGCGCGAACAGCTTGGCTCGAAGCGGCAAGCGCTGCCCAGCCATGGGCTCAGGAAGAAGCGGTAGGCGCGCACCGGCAGCGCCAATGCGCGGCGCGGCCAGAGTCGCATCGCCCGACGCCCGGCTCATGTCACCACCCCGGCAAACACCATTGCCAGTTCGCTCCCCGCGGCCTTGCGCAACCGCGCCGACGCGGCGCTGGGGAATAGGCGCGCATCGAACGGTGCACGCAGGCGAATCAGCCACTGGCCGGCCGGCAGCCGGCTGCCGGAACTGCGCGGCATGCGCGCGCATTTGCCGCTTGAGCAGGCTGCGCGTCGCTGCGCGCCGCGCATGGCGCTTGGGCACGACGAGGCCCAACCACCACTGAACCGCCGACATCCATGTTATCCACAGATAGGTTCGAGATTGGTGCGGCAGCTGTGGATATCTCTTCAACAACTGGCGCGCGACCGGCGCGGCTGTGGCTCACCGGGTCGGCGGGCAGGTGATGCAACACGAAATGGGGCGACTTGGCCAGGATGGGTGCGCCCAGCACGGCGGAGAAATCGGCGCTCTTCAGGCTGCGCCAAGTGTCTCGCGGCGGCGACTGGCGACCAGCGCCAGCCTGTTGCGCACGGCGCGCCATCGGGTTCGACGCGGCGCGCAACCGACCCGGGGCGGCCGGCGTCAGACGGCGAGGCGCTTGCGGCCCTTGGCGCGGCGCGCGGCGATCACCGCGCGGCCGCCACGGGTCTTCATGCGCACCAGAAAGCCGTGGGTGCGGGCGCGTCTGGTCTTCGAGGCTTGATAAGTGCGTTTCATGGCTGGGCTTGGGCGGTAAGGGTTCGAATGTCGGGGAAACCCACCATTACAGCAAGAAAGGCGTTTCAGGTCAACGACTTGCCTCGCAATGACTGGCGATCTGGCGGGGCTTGACAGCCGACCCGGCACTGTGGATAACCGCTTCTGGCCTGGCCGCAGTGGTCTACAATCGGGCCGCTCTAGAAGAACTTGTCCACAATGAGCGAAGACCTTTGGCAACGCGGCTGCACGCAACTGGCTGCCGAACTGCCCGAACAGCAATTCAACACCTGGATCCGGCCATTGCCGCCGGCCGAGGTGCGCCAGGCCAGCGACGCTATCGGGCCGACAGTGGTTTCGCTGCGCGTGCCCAACCGCTTCAAGCTGGACTGGATTCGGTCGCAATACGCCGCGCGCATCGAGAGTGTCTTGACTGGGCTGGCCGGCAGGCCCGTGCGGCTGGATCTGCAACTGGCCCCCCGCGACGCAGCGCCGAACACGGCCTCGGCTCAGCCTGCGGTCTGTGGCCCTCAATGGCAGCGCTGTGCACCAGCCCCCCTTGCCGCCGCGCCGCGGCTGCCGCTGGTAACGCTGCCGCAACACCGCCTGAATGCCGCGCTGACCTTCGACACGCTGGTCGCCGGCCGCGCCAATCAGATGGCGCGCACGGCGGCGCTGCATGTCGCCGGTGCGCCGGGGCAGATGTACAACCCCCTGTTCATCTATGGCGGCGTGGGCCTGGGCAAGACGCACCTGATCCATGCGGTGGGCAATGCGTTGCTCAAGGACCGGCCCGATGCGCGCATCCTGTACCTGCACGCCGAGCAATTCATCAGTGACGTCGTCAAGAACTACCAGCGCAAGACTTTCGACGAGTTGAAGGCCAAGTACCACTCGCTGGACTTGCTGCTGATCGACGACGTGCAGTTCTTCGCCGGCAAGGACCGCACGCAGGAAGAGTTCTTCAACGCGTTCGAGGCGCTGTTGGCCAAGCGCGCGCACATCATCATGACCAGCGACACGTATCCGAAGGGCCTGGTCGACATCGACGAGCGCTTGACCAGCCGCTTCGATGCCGGCCTGACGGTGGCGATCGAGCCGCCCGAGTTGGAGATGCGCGTGGCCATCCTGATCCGCAAGTCCGATGCCGAAGGCTCGCCAATGCCTGAGGACGTGGCCTTCTTCGTGGCCAAGAACGTTCGCGCCAATGTGCGCGAACTCGAAGGCGCGCTGCGCAAGGTGTCTGGCCTATTCGCGCTTCTCGCAAAAGGAAATCAACATTGCTCTGGCTCGCGAGGCGCTGAAAGACCTGCTGTCGATCCAGAACCGCCAGGTTTCGGTCGAGAACATTCAGAAGACGGTCGCCGACTTCTACAAGATCAAGGTCGCCGACATGTACAGCAAGAAGCGGCCGGCCAGCATTGCCCGCCCACGCCAGATCGCGATGTATCTGGCCAAGGAAATGACCCAGAAGAGCCTGCCCGAGATCGGCGACAACTTCGGTGGCCGTGACCACACGACGGTGCTGCATGCGGTGCGCAAGATCGGCACCGAGCGGCAGAAGAACAGCGAACTCAATCAACAATTGCACGTGCTCGAGCAGACATTGAAGGGTTGAAACTTATGTCAAGTGACAACGCTGGGGACAACTTCGGAGCAACTTGCCAGTCATCCACAGGCCAGCGGCCGCAGACCAAGTTGTTATCGGCTCGATGCTGTCGGCAGTGGCCCTCGGCGCACAGGGTTCGTCGGGACCTAAGCCCTTGATAGATCAGGCGAAAATAGCCTTCTCCACAGTTGGGGTGCTGCTCTACTAGTACTACCAATAAGATCAGGAACCAAAGAGGAAGACAACATGATCGTGCTGAAAGCAGCGCAAGAAAAACTGCTCGGTGCACTGCAGGCGGTGGCCGGCATCGTCGAGCGCAGACACACGCTGCCGATCCTGGCCAATGTTCTGCTGCGAAAGAATGCCGGTGACATCGAGTTCACGACCAGTGATCTGGAAATCCAGGTCCGCACCAAGGCCGACCTGGGCGGCGATGGAAGCAGTTTTTCGACGACCGTCGGTGCGCGCAAGCTGATCGATATTCTGCGCACCCTGCCCAACGATCAGATCGTGACCCTGAGCGCCGGCCAGAACAAGCTCACGCTGCAGGGTGGCAAGAGCCGCTTCACGCTGCAGACGTTGCCGGCAGAAGACTTTCCACTGGTCAACGAGGCGGTCGACTTCGGCCCGGCGTTCGCGGTGCCGCAGAAGACGCTTGCGTGCGCTGATCAACCAGGTGCACTTTGCGATGGCGGTTCACGACATCCGCTACTACCTGAACGGCATCCTGTTCGTCGCCGAGGGCAAGTTGCTGACCTTGGTGGCCACCGATGGCCACCGCCTGGCGCTGGCGCAGTCCACGCTCGAAGTGGACATGCCCAAGCAGGAAGTGATCCTGCCGCGCAAGACAGTGCTCGAACTGCAGCGACTGCTGAAGGACGAAGACACGCCGATCGAGATGCGCTTCGCCGGCAATCAGGCCAAGTTCGCCTTCTCGGGCCTGGAGTTCGTGACCAAACTCGTCGAAGGCAAGTTTCCGGACTACAACCGCGTGGTACCGAAGAATCACAAGAACGCGGTCACGCTGGGACGTGCGGCGCTGCTGGCCAGCCTGCAACGCGCAGCGATCATGACGAGTGAGAAGTTCAAGGCCGTGCGGGTCAACATCGAGCCCGGCACCTTGCGCATCTCTTCGAGCAATGCCGAGCAGGAAGAGGCCAAGGAAGAACTCGAAATCGACTACGCGGGTGATGCGATCGAGATCGGCTTCAACGTCACCTACCTGATCGATGCGCTGGCCAACGCCAGCGTCGAGATGGTCAAGCTCGAATTGCAGGACACCAGTTCGAGCGCCCTCTTCACGTTGCCGGAGCAGCCAGGGTTCAAGTACGTCGTGATGCCCATGCGTATCTAGCGCGGCACACCGATAGAACACTCCCGAGCGGGCCGTATCGACGATCGGCCCGCTGCGGCTACTTCAGATGCACCGACACGAGCAATGAGCGAAACCCAAACGACACCGCAGCAACACTCTGACGCCTATGGCGAAGGCGCCATCCAGATCCTCGAAGGCCTGGAGGCGGTGCGCAAGCGCCCCGGCATGTACATCGGCGATACGTCCGACGGCACCGGCCTGCACCACCTCGTGTTCGAAGTGGTCGACAACTCGATCGACGAATCACTGGCCGGGCATTGCGACGACATCGTCGTCACGATCCATACCGACAACTCGATCAGCGTCACCGACAACGGCCGTGGCATCCCGACCGGGGTGAAGATGGACGACAAGCACGAGCCCAAGCGCAGTGCGGCCGAGATCGCGTTGACGGAACTGCACGCCGGCGGCAAGTTCAATCAGAACAGCTACAAGGTTTCGGGCGGCCTGCATGGGGTCGGCGTGAGTTGCGTCAATGGCCTGTCCAAGTGGTTGCGCCTGACGGTGCGCCGCGACGGCAAGGTGCATTTCATGGAGTTCCGCCAGGGCGTGCCGCAAGAGCGCCTGATCGAGCAGCGAGACGGCTTTGCCATCAGCCCGATGAGGGTCACGGGCGAAACCGAGAAGCGCGGCACCGAGGTCCACTTCCTGCCCGACCTGGAGATCTTCTCCAACATCGATTTCCACTACGACATCATCGCCAAGAAGCTGCGCGAGCTGAGCTTCCTGAACAACGGCGTCAAGATTCGCCTGGTCGATGAACGCAACAACAAGGAAGACACCTTCGCGTTCGCCGGCGGCGTGAAAGGCTTCGTCGAGTTCATCAACACCGGCAAGAAGGTGCTGCACCCGACGATCTTCGGCGCCATCGGCGAGAAGGTCAGCGACCAGGGCACCACGATCACCACCGACGTGGCGATGCAGTGGAACGACGGCTACAGCGAAAACGTTCTCTGCTTCACCAACAACATCCCGCAGCGCGACGGCGGCACCCACCTGACCGGGCTGCGCGCGGCGATGACGCGTGTCATCAACAAGTACATCGACGACAACGAGCTGGCCAAGAAGGCCAAGGTCGAAGTCAGCGGCGACGACATGCGCGAAGGCCTGTGCTGTGTCCTGAGCGTGAAGGTGCCCGAGCCCAAGTTCTCGAGCCAGACCAAGGACAAGCTGGTCTCGTCGGAAGTGCGCGGGCCGGTCGAGGATGTGGTCAGCAAGGCGCTGACGGACTACCTGCTCGAGAATCCGATCGACGCCAAGATCATCTGCGGCAAGATCGTCGACGCCGCGCGCGCCCGCGAAGCCGCACGCAAGGCGCGCGAGATGACGCGCCGCAAGGGCGTGCTCGACGGCATGGGGCTGCCCGGCAAGCTCGCCGACTGCCAGGAGAAGGACCCGGCGCTGTGTGAGATCTACATCGTCGAGGGCGACTCCGCCGGAGGCTCGGCCAAACAGGGACGCGATCGCAAGTTCCAGGCCATCCTGCCGCTGCGCGGAAAGATCCTCAACGTCGAGCGTGCGCGCTACGAGAAGCTGCTGACCAGCAACGAGATCCTGACGCTGATCACTGCGCTGGGTACGGGGATCGGCAATGGCATGGGCGGGGATGACTTCAACCCGGACAAGTTGCGCTACCACCGCATCATCATCATGACCGACGCGGACGTCGACGGCGCACACATCCGCACCCTGCTGCTGACCTTCTTCTATCGCCAGATGCGCGACCTGGTCGAGCGTGGCCACATCTATATCGCGCAGCCGCCGCTGTACAAGGTCAAGCATGGCAAGGCCGAGCAGTATCTGAAGGACGGGCTCGAACTGGACGCCTACCTGTTGCGGGTGGCGCTCGACGGCGCTGCCGTTCAGCCCGGGCTCGGCAAGCCGGCGATCACGGGCATCGCACTCGAGGAACTGGCGCGCCAGTATGTGCTGGCCAACAACGTGATCGAGCGCCTGGCCAACTGGATGGACATCGAGGCCTTGCGCGCGATCGCCGATGGCCTCGTGCTCGACCTCGATACCCTGGCCGGCGCCGAAGCTGGCGCCATGGCGATGGCCGCGGCACTGCACGACGCCGAGGTCGATGCGGCCTATGACGCGCGCACCGACAAGCACGTGTTGCGTATCGGCCGGCGCCACCATGGCAACGTCAAGACCAGCGTCATCACCGCCGACTTCGTGCATGGCGCCGATTACGAGGCCCTGTCACGCGCCGGCCTGACCTTCAAGGGCCTGCTCGGCGACGATGCGGTCGTGCGCCGCGGCGAAGGCGAGCGGCAGAAGGAGTTGAAGATCGGGGACTTCCGCGCCGCGATGGCCTGGTTGATGCAACAGGCCGAGGCCAGCGTCGGCCGCCAACGCTACAAGGGCCTGGGCGAAATGAACCCGCAGCAGTTGTGGGAGACGACGATGGATCCGGCCGTGCGCCGCCTGCTCAGGGTTCAGATCGACGATGCCATCGAGGCCGACCGCGTGTTCACGATGCTGATGGGCGACGAGGTCGAGCCGCGGCGCGAGTTCATCGAGAGCAATGCGCTGAGGGCGGCCAACATCGACGCCTGAGCCGGCTGTTCGGGGCCCTGGATAGCTGCGCGTCCCGTGCGACCTTGCGATACGAGTCCGACCGGGACGCCAACGGCAGACCCGGTCGGAACAGCGCTTACTTCTGAGTGGCGTCTTTCACGACTTCCTTGATGTCGCCGACCACCTTCTGCGCCTGGCCCTCGACTTGCTTCTGCATGCCTTTGCGCTGCTGTTCGGTACTGCCGATCACCTTGCCGGTGGTCTCCTGCAGCTTGCCGGCGGCGTCCTTGAGAGTGCCCTTGACCTGGTCCTTGTTCATGTATTCACCTCTTGGTTGAAGTTCAAATTACCGCGTGGCCATCGGCGCGCGCGGCGGCTCATTCGGCACCGTAGGGCGTGCCGTAGAACTTGTGCACACCGGTGGCCCAGGTCTTGTCAGACATCGACGGCCAACGATCCTTGTTGAAACCGGGCGCGTCCTTCAGCGCTTCCTTCGGGACATTGAGCGTGAATCGTTTGTTGGCCGTGTCCAACTTCAGCGCTGCCCAGGGCACCGCGAAGAGCTTGTCCCCCATGCCCAGCACGCCGCCGAACGAGAGGACTGCGTAGGCGACTTTGCCGGAGGCCATGTCGACCATGAATTCCTTGATGTCGCCCAGGTCCTCGCCGTCCTTGTTGTAGACATCGTTGCCGAGCAGCGTGTTGGCACCCATCAGCGAAGGGCCGGGACCTGCACTGCTGTTGGCATACATGCCGAAGTTGTCGCGCGTGACGTAGTTGGTTTTCATGCTTTCTCCTTGGGCCTCAGTGATTGCGTGCTGCCGGGCCGGGGCACAGGCGGAGCAAAGGCTCCACCCGGCACGCGCCTGCGAACGAATCCCGCAGGCACTTTGTTGAAGATAGCCAGCCAGGTGCGCACGGTCTGTGCGCGGCCTAACGTAGCAGCGGCGCCGTGCTTGCGTCATGTCAAGTGCGGTGGCCGCGTCCGCATCACCGGCGAAGTGATGGCCGAGCGCGGGCTGAAACCGGAACTCTTTGCGTCAGCGCAGACGACAGCGATCGTCGTTGCGCTGAGGCGCGTGCCAATGGCCGCCGACCTGCAACCGAGCCTTCATCGCTGCGCCGGCGGCCGGGTACGGGGTCGCACGGTGTGTGCGACAGCGCACAGACCATTTGGTGCCGCGCGCGTAGCCTGAAAACTGCAGTGGAGACTTTCTCTCCGCATCCAGTGAGGCACAACATGAACTTCCGTACCACGCTTACTGCCGCCGCCATGGCTGTGGCAGTCCTTAGTACTGCTCGGCTGCGCGGTATCCCGCGGCCAGGAAAGCACCGGCGCCTACATCGACGACGCGACCATCACGACCCAGGTCAAGAGCCGGATGTTGAACGACCCGAATGTGGCCGGCACCAGCATCAGCGTCGAAACGCTCAATGGCACGGTGATGCTTTCCGGATTCGCCAAGAACGCCACCGAGAAGAACACGGCCGATCGCATTGCGCGCGATGTCAACGGCGTCAAGGCGGTGAAGAACGAGATCGCCATTCGCCCTTGATCCCGGCTTCGGGGCGTATTGAGGTTCAACGGGTGGGCGCCACGACCGTCGCCCACTCCGGAGTACTGTCATGCTGTACTACGCCATCGTCTTTCTGGTGATTGCGCTGATTGCCGCCGTGCTCGGCTTCGGCGGCGTCGCGGCCGGTGCCGCAGGCATTGCGAAGGTCCTCTTCGTCGTGTTCCTGGTCTTGGCCATCGCCGGCTACATGTTCGGCCGCAGGCGCGGGTCGTGACGCCCGGCGGGGCGACGAGGGCTGCCGCGCCGCAATCCATCGAGTGACGGCGATTGCTGGCCGCAGGCAGCGTCATCACAGCGACCGCCCTCCCGTGCCGGCCCTGGCGGCGACGAGGATCCGGATCGTATTGACACCGTCCTCACGGCGCGAGGCCCCGCGGCCGGTGTCGCTAGTCTGCGCGGCGGTGAGGGTGAGGAGGATGTCGGCGTACCAGGCGCAGTTCAGGCCCAGTGCTTCCTCGACCGGCAGTCCCCGTCCGGCCATCTCCAGGCGCGCGGAGTGCACGCCCAGCAGCTTCCAGGGCAACTGAGCGTCGCCGGCGTCGTCGTGCATCACCACCGGCGCGCCGCTGGTGCCACGGTGGGTTCGCGCATCCGTCAGAAAGTAGCCCTGCCCCTGGAAGCGCAGTCCGAACGAGGACGCAATGATGGCCTGCCGCGCCACTGGCAAATGGTGCAGCGTGTCGTGGAAGCCGAGCGGGAAACCCACCACCAGCAGTGGCGTGCCGACCTTGACCTCCTGCAGCCGCTGCTGCAATTGCGCCGGCGCGAAAGCGCGCAGCACCACGCCCGCCGGCAAAGCCGCCCGATCGAGTTCGATCGCTGCGACATCGATGTCGCCCGCGCTGTCGCGTCCCTCGTGCCAGATCGACTGACCGTTGCGGTACAGCAGCACCGACACGGCGGCCGCGAGTGTCAGGTTGTCGGCGTCGGTGTGCACCTCGACCTCGATCCGGTCAGGCAGGTGGCCGCTCGGCCTGTCGATCAACACATGGCGGTTGGTGACCAGGTACAGGCGCTCGTCGCGCTGAAAGAAGAACCCGCTCGCACCGGTCAGGGCTTGCGTGCCGAAGAACGTGGAAACGCGGGCCGTGGTCAGCAGCAGAGACTCGATCATGGCGCTATCCGGTATTTGGCCAGCCGCTCGATGCCGGTGGGTTGATGTGCGGCACTGTAGTGGCTGGCTGGCCGCTCCGTATGTTCTGTATCGAACAGACGCAGGCTGACGGCGCCGGCGAGACTGCTGGCTCGGCGTGCCAATCAATTCACCCGGTCGGGCTGGTTGGTTCGGCGCAGGAAGGAACAGCCATCATGCAGCTGCGCGTGGGTTTCGAGATGACCTACCAATGTGCGCAGCCGACGCCGATGATGCTGGCGTTGAGCATCCACCCTTCGCGGGCGACCGATCTGCTGAGCCCCGATCGGCTCGTGACCGATCCCGCTGTACCCGCGACCAGCTACCTCGATCTCTTCGGCAACCGGTGCAGCCGCCTCGTCGCGCCGAAGGGCCGGTTCGTCTTGAGCAGCGACGCGGTGGTCAACGACGTCGGCGCGCCCGATATCGTGGCACCGTCGGCCGTGCAGACCGCAGTGGAGGACCTGCCCTCATCGACGCTGATCTACTTGCTGGGCAGCCGCTACTGCGAGACCGAGATGCTGTCCGACATCGCGTGGCACCAGTTCGCCTCGGTACCGGCCGGCTGGGCTGCGCGTACAGGCCATCTGCGACTTCGTGCACCAACACATTGAATTCGGTTATCCACACGCGCGGCACACGCGCACCGCATGGCAGGCCCATACCGAAGGCCATGGCGTATGCCGCGACTACGCCCATCTGGCGATCGCCTTGTGCCGTTGCATGAACATTCCGGCCCGCTACTGCACCGGATACCTGGGTGATGTCGGCACCGAGCCACCGTATGGTCCGATGGACTTTGCGGCCTGGTTCGAGGCCTATCTGGGCGACCGCTGGTACACCTTCGATGCGCGCAACAACAAGCCGCGGATCGGTCGCGTACTGATGGCGCGCGGGCGCGACGCCTGCGATGTCGCGCTGTCCAGCACTTTCGGCCCGAACAAGCTGGAAGGGTTCAGGGTCTGGACCGACGTGGTACAGGCCGCATGACGTATTGCGTTGGCGTCAAGCTGGAGGACGGGCTGATTCTGGCCAGCGACTCGCGCACGCACGCGGGCGTGGACAACTACGCCAAGTTCTGCAAGATGACGGTGTTCGAGCGCGCCGGCGACCGCGTGCTGGTGTTGCTCAGCTCAGGGGGGCTGGCGGCCACCCAGGCGGTGATCAGCATGCTGCGCCGACGGGCGACCGAGAAGCCGCCCCACCTGTACGCAGTGACCTCGATGTTCGACGTGGCGAACCTGGTGGCCGACGCGATGCGTGACCTCGAGCGCCGCGATGGGCCGCATCTCGAAAGCGGGGGCCTGAGCTTCAATGCCTCGTTCATCCTCGGCGGCCAGATCGCCGGCGAAGAGATGCGCCTGTTCCGTATCTACGCCGAGGGCAATTTCATCGAGGCTGGCGCCGAGACCAGCTTTCTGCAGACCGGCGAAGCCAAGTACGGCAAACCCATCCTCGACTTGGCCGTCACGCCGAGCGCCACGCTGGAGGACGCCACCAAGTGCGTGCTGGTGTCGTACGACTCGACGATGCTCAGTAACCTGTCGGTCGGCATGCCGATCGATCTGTTGTGCTATGCCAGAGACAGCTTGAAGGTCACGATGAAGCGCCGCTTCGAGAGTGGCGACACCTATTTCGAAGCGCTGAAGCAGCAGTGGATCGTCGGCACGCGCAAGGTGTTCCACGACCTGCCGCCACTGCAGTGGTAGCGCTGAAGGAGCCGCGTGCGCCGACACGGCTACCAACGCGGTACGTCACCGACATTGGCAACCGGGTGATTGTCGAGCGTCAGGTCTTGCCGAAGTTCGCCTTTGCCGCCGCGACGCAACTGGCCTTGGCGTCACCCGCCATGGCGTCGCACTTCTCGATGGCCACCTTGTAGTCGGCATCAAGCTTGTCGGCGGCAGCGTCCTTCTTCGCCTCGCCGATCTCCTTGCCCAACTTGGCGTCGGCCAACGCCTTCGTTTCGACCGCCTTGGCTTGCGTGACGCATACGTCCTTGGCGTTGCCTGCCATGTCGTCGCACTTCTCCTTGGCCACCGCATAGGATGACTCCGCCTTCGCTACCAGCACCTTGTTGCCGTCGGCGGCCTTGCCGGTGTAGCCGTATTCGAGTTCAGCGCGTGCGACCCTTTCCTTGGCCTTTGCCTCTTGCATGCAGATGTCCTTGGCATTGGCCGCGAGCGAAGCACACGCCGCCTTGTCCGACTTGTAGTCCGCACTGATGCGGGCCTTGCCGGCCGTGTAGTCGGCCTTGGTCAGCGTGGCGGCGTAGGCCGCCGGCAGCGCCAGCAGACTGGCGGCCAGGAGAGCGGCCTTGAGGGGGTTGAGCTTGTTCATGACTGTCTTTCAATAGGTAAGAACACAAGAAGATGTCGGTTTGACAAGCGATGCGGCTGCGCATGCCGGGCGGACCACCATTGCCGACCAACCCGGGAGCGAATGCGCCGGAACACAGACCGCAAGACGCAGAGCAGCAGACCAGAACAATGTGCACTCGTTGATGCCTGAGGTCAGTGCGTCACCGAACACAATATTCGCGCGCGACCGATCTGCCTTAATGGGCATGGGTCAGGCCACCTGCTGCAATGTTCGTCAGCGCACAGATTCGCCGGCGAGGTTGCGTCAGAGTAACTGTGAGGCATGGGGGTTTTCAGCGACAAGACCCGACCGGTCTCAGTTCAGACAATGGAGTGGAATCATGAACAGAATCATCTGGCTTGTCGGCGCCGTCGTGATCATCATGTTCGTGCTGGGGTACTTCGGCTTTCGGTGAGCGTGTGCGGTCCGAAGCGAGGCATTCACCCCTGTCGGCCACGATAGAGACTTTCAGAGTGACGAACGTACAAGCGCCTGCCTTCCGGCCATTGACGGGTGTCTATGAGCCGTCCGCGATACAGCAATTGCCGGATGGGCGCTTTCTGGTGGTGGAGGATGAGAAGAGCCACCCCTTCAGCTTGGTCACCATTGGCGCCGATGGCGGTGTCGCCACCACTGCGATGACGGCTGGACTGTTGCAGACATTCAGTGATTTCTGGAAGCTCGATGACCTCGAAGGGCTCGCGCTCGACCGGGCGGGGTTTGTCTATGCCATCACATCGCATTCGCGCGATGACGATGGCGACGAGAGGAAGTCGCGTGAAAGACTGGTTCGATTCCGCATCGACGACGGCAAGGTGGTGGACCCCAAGGTCTTCGACGGATTGAAGAGCGCACTCACGGCGAGGCATCCTGTACTGGCAGCAGCAGCCCAGATACGCGACGTCAAGGTCGGCGGCGGACTCAACATCGAAGCGCTGGAAATCAGCCCCGACCAAGAGACACTGCTGATCGGCTTTCGCAGCCCTCTGCACGACGGTAGGGCACTGCTCGCCAGTGTTGAGAACCCGTCGGCGGTTTTCGAATCGGACGAGGCACCTCGGATTGCGGCCGTGCTCGAAGAACTGGACCTTGGCGGCCACGGGATTCGTGGTATGTCCTACGTTCCCGCCTTGGGCGCGTACTTGGTGATTGGCGGCCCGGCTTCACGCGAGCCTGCCAGTTTTGACCTCTGGCTCTGGAGCGGTCAGCGCGGGGCTCCACCGCGCCGGGTCGCGATTCCGGCTTTGCGGGGCCTTGCGCGGGCTGAAGGGGTGAACTCGGCCGTCATCAATGGCGTGGCGCAACTCATCATCGTCAGTGATGACGGGAACCGGAAGGCTGGACGCTTTGCCAGCTATCTGTTGCTGGACCTGGCTGCGTTGCAGATTGAGTGACATTTCGCCGCCGGCCACGGCCTGGAATCGATCGGCGCCGCGCGAGCGTCGAGTGACGCCGGCGCGCACCCCTGAGATGAATGTCCATACCCCGAAAACGGCTAGACGCGGGCGGCCAGGGTGCGTGATAGTCGGGGCATGTGGATTCGAAAACGCCCACCGGTGCTGGCACGCATGCCGTCTATGCGGCCGTTCCCGCTCAATCCACAGCCACCGGCCGCACCGGGCTCGGTGCCAGCCCCGGACATTGCCATCGTGCCAATGGTGCAGACATCGGACCCGTCGGCCGAGGTGGCGCCCGATGGTGGCGGGTGGCGCCGCCCGCAGCCGCACACATGCGGGGCGGCGGCTTTCACGAGTCAAGCTACGAGTTGCATCACGGTTTGCAGGTCAGCGAGTCCGAGTGGTCGGAGGACTTGATGGTCCCCGCGCCCCAAGACGCGAACTGATCTAGAAGGCGGCCGCCAGCCGCGTGCCTTGGTCGATGGCGCGCTTGGCGTCGAGTTCGGTGGCCTCGAACGCCCCGCCGATCAAGTGCACGGCCACGCCCGCAGCCACCAGCGGGGCCTGCAACTCGCGCTGCGGCTCCTGGCCGGCGCAGAGCACGATGCTGTCGCAGGCGATGACGGCTGCCATCGACTGCGCTGCGGGCCGAAGGTCACGAACAGACCCAGCGCGCCGTCGTGGGGACCGATGCGCTCGTAGTTGACGCCTGGCACCAGTTCGACGTTCTTCATCTTCAGCGCGCTGCGGTGGATCCAGCCGGTCGTCTTGCCCAGCCCGGCGCCGAGCTTGCCGGCCTTGCGCTGCAGCAGCGTCACCTGGCGCGCGGGCGCAGTCGGCCTGGGTGCGACCACGCCGCCACGCACGGTACCGGGATCGACGACGCCCCATTCACGCTGCCAGGCAGCCAGGTCGAGCGCCGGCGACGGGTGTGCCGCGTCATGAACGAGAAACTCGGCCACGTCGAAGCCGATGCCGCCAGCGCCGACGATCGCCACCCGCGGCCCGATCGGTCGGCGCTGCAGGATTGCGTCGACGTAGCCGATCACGCCGGGCGTGTCCTGGCCGGCAATGCGCGGGCTGCGCGGTGTCACGCCGCTGGCCAGCAGCACCGCATCGAAACGCAGCGCGATCAGCTGCTCGGCAGCGATGCGCGTATTCAGGTGCAGCTGGATGCCGGTCACTTCGATGCGGCGGCTGAAGTAGCGCAGCGTCTCGCCGAACTCCTCCTTGCCGGGGATGCGCTTGGCCAGGTTGAACTGGCCGCCGATTTCGGCCGCAGCCTCGAACAGGTGCACCTCGTGGCCACGTTCGGCCAATGTGACGGCTGCGGCCAATCCGGCCGGCCCGGCGCCGACCACGGCGACGCGCTTTGGCCTCGTCGCGCGTCGGATCAGCAAGCTGGTTTCATGCCCTGCGCGCGGATTCACCAGGCAACTTGCCAGCTGATTCTTGAAGGTGTGGTCCAGGCAGGCCTGGTTGCAGGCAATGCAGGTGTTGATTTCGTCGCTGCGGCCGCTGGCGGCCTTGTTGACGAACTCGGCGTCGGCCAGGAACGGGCGCGCGAGGCTGACCAGATCGGCAGCACCGTCGGCCAGCACGCGCTCGGCCACGTCCGGCATGTTGATGCGGTTGCTGGTGACCAGCGGAAGCGCCACGCCCGCAGCACGCAACTCGTCGCGCAGCTTCTTCGTGACCCACGCGAACGCCGCGCGCGGGACCGAGGTTGCGATCGTCGGCACACGGGCCTCGTGCCAGCCGATGCCGGTATTGAGGATCGTCGCGCCGGCGGCAGTGACGGCCATGGCCAGTTGCACCACTTCGGGCCAACTGCTGCCGTCGGGAATCAGGTCGATCAAGCTGATGCGGTAGATCAAGATGAAGTCCGGACCGACCGCCTCGCGCACACGTTCGACGATTTCGACCGCCAGCCGCATCCGGTTGTCATAGGCGCCGCCCCATCGGTCGGTGCGGTGATTGGTGTGCGTGACCAGGAACTGGTTGATGAAGTAGCCCTCGCTGCCCATCACTTCGACGCCGTCGTAGCCGGCTTCGCGGGCCAGCGTGGCGCAGCGTACGAAGGCCCGAATCTGGCGCTCGATGCCACGCTCGGACAGCTCGCGCGGCGTGAATGGCGAGATCGGGCTCTGGATGCGCGAAGGCGCCACGCACAATGGCGAATAGCCGTAGCGGCCGGTGTGCAGGATCTGCAGCGCGATCTTGCCGCCCTCGGCATGTACCGCGCCGGTCACCTCGCGGTGCCGCCGGGCCGCGGCATGCGTGGCCAGCGTGCCGGCAAAGGGCTTGGCCCACGCCTCGATGTTGGGCGCAAAGCCACCCGTCACGATCAGCCCGACGCCGCCGCGCGCACGCTCGGCATAGAACGCGGCCATGGCGGCAAAGTGCTTGCGTCCGTCCTCGAGGCCGGTGTGCATCGAGCCCATCAGTACGCGGTTGGCCAAGGTGGTGAAACCGAGGTCGAGCGGGGCGAGCAGGTGCGGGTAGGGCGTGGACAAGACCGGTTCCTCGATCTGGCATATGTGGCTGGCGGCAGACCCGAGTCTAGGGCCGCGCCTTGCCAGCGATTCCCCCTTTGGGGTGATTGAGCGGTGCGGCGTCGGCACCGAAGATGCCCTTCATGTCGACCCGCAACACCAGCACCATGCTCAACCCGATCACGACCGGCCTGACCCGACCCGACCCGCCGCCGCCGACGCGCGAGACGATGGACGCCGCGGCCTACCAAGACTGCAGTTGGCACAGCTCGAGCTTCGAGCTGGCCCGGGGCCTCGAAGTGATCGAGTACCGCGGCCCCTGGCCGGCGGCGTTTGCCGACGTCTGGCCCGCGTTGCGCTCGGCACGGGCATGATCGGGTACAGGATCCACAACCAACGCGAGGCAAGCATGGTCAAGGCAGTCTGGAAGGGCGTGGTCATCGCCGAGAGCGACGACACGGTGGTCGTCGAGGGCAATCACTATTTCCCAGCGGCCAGTCTGAAGCAGGAGTACGTCAGTTTCAGCAACCACCGCAGCAGTGATGCGTGGAAGGGCCAGGCGCACTACTACAGTCTGTTCGTCGATGGCGAAATGAACCCCGACGCAGTCTGGTACTACCCCGAGCCGACCGAGGCCGCGGCGCAGATCAAGGGCCGCGTCGCGTTCTGGAAAGGGGTGCAGGTTTCCTAGGCCAGCCGCCCGGCGCGGAAGTCGGCGACTGCCTGCGCGATCTCGGCCTGCGTGTTCATCACGAACGGGCCGTACTGCGCGATCGGCTCGTTGAGCGGTCTGCCGGCGATGAGCAGCAGACGTGCTGCGTCGCCCGCTGCGCTGACGCGCACGCCATCGCCCTGATTGGCCAGGATCGCCATGCGCTGCTGCGGCACAGCCTGCTCCGCGATCGTGACGCTGCCGCGGTAGACGTAGACAAAGGCGTTGTTGGCGGCGGGCAGCGGCTGCTCGAAGGCGGCGCCGGCAGCCAGGTGCACGTCGAGATACAGCACCTGCGTGTCCTCGCGCTGCACGGCGCCGGACACGCCATGGCTCGTGCCGGCGATGACCCGCACCGTCACGCCGCCGCTGCGCCATTCGGGCACCTCTGCCGACTGCAGATCGCGGTACCAGGGCGCGCGCATCTTGTCCTTGGCCGGCAGGTTGAGCCAGAGCTGAAAGCCTTCCATCAGGCCTTCGGACTGCTCTGGCAGTTCACTGTGGATCACGCCGCGACCGGCGGTCATCCATTGCACGCCGCCGCTCTGCAGCAGCCCCTCGTTGCCGGCCGAGTCGCGATGGCGCATGCGCCCGGCGAGCATGTAGGTCACGGTCTCGAAGCCGCGATGCGGGTGGTCAGGGAAGCCGGCGATGTAATCGTCGGCCGAGTCGCTGCCGAAGGCGTCGAGCATCAGGAACGGGTCGAGCCGGCGTTGCAGGTCCTGCGTCAGCACGCGGGTCAGCTTGACGCCGGCGCCGTCGCTGGTGGCGCGACCGGTGACCAGGCGTTCGACGCGGCGCGGTTCGACCACGGCACGGTGGGCGGCGGGAGCGTGGGGAGTCATTTGATCCATGTCGCCACTGTAGGCGTTTGGCACGCGGGCCGGATTGCAGGCCGCTGCATGCAGTCGACAAAGCCCTTCACCGCGCTGGGCCGCATGTGGCGCGGCCAGGGGCACAATCTCAGCTGTTTCGTCATTGCGCCGCTGGCGCCACCTGCCTGACGACCGGAGCGACACCATGCACCGATTCAGATCCTTTGCGCTGGCCGCCATGTCTGCGCTGGCGGCCTGGCCGGGTGGCAGCCGCCGCCGTGGCCGCGCCGAGCCCGCCGTCGACCAACGTGGCCTGGCTGTCGGCCGCGGCCGATGCCGACGTCGACCGCGCCTTCGCCAAGGCCAAGGCCGAGTCCAAGCCGCTGCTCCTGTACTGGGGGGCGGTCTGGTGCCCACCCTGCAACCAATTGAAGGCGACACTGTTCAACCGCCAAGACTTCGCGGCGCAGAGCAAGTCCTTCGTCGCCGTGGAGATCGACGGTGACCGTCCGGGGGCGCAAAAGCTTGGCGCACGCTTCAAGGTCAGCGGCTACCCGACGCTGGTGCTGTTCACGCCCGGCGGCAGGGAAATCACACGCCTGCCCGGCGAGGCCGACGCGCCGCAGGTCATGAGCCTGCTGCAGGCCGGCCTGTCGGGCGGCCGCCCGATCGCCGCCGTGCTTGCCGATGCACGGGCGGGCAAACCGCTCACGGCCAACGAGTGGCGCATGCTGTCCTTCCATTCGTGGGAGGTCGACGAGAGCGGCCTGGTCGACAAGGCCGACCGCCCGGCCGTGCTGGCCGAGCTGGCGGCCAAGAGCCCGGCGGGGGACGGCGAGACGACCACCCGCCTGTGGCTCAAGGCGCTGGCGGCCAGCGACGACGGCAAGGGCGTCAAGCCCGACGCCGCATTGCGTCAGAGGGTGCAACGTGTGCTGGCCGATCCGGCGCTGTCGCGCACGCACATGGACGTGCTGATCAACGGGTCGGCCGATATCGTCAAGGTGCTGAGCAGCGACGATGACGCCGACCGCGCGCGCTTGGCGGCGCAGTTCGATGCCACGCTGGCGCGGCTGCAGAACGATGCCACGCTGTCGCGCGGCGACCGCGTCAGCGCGTTGATCGAACGCGTCGACCTGGCCCGCCTGGGCCAGCCCAAGGATTCGACCCAGCCGACGCTGCCGGCCACCTTGGTGCAGGAAGTGCGCGACATGTCGGCGCGCATGGATCGCGAAATCAGCGACGGTTACGAACGCATGGCCGTCATCACCGCGGTGGCCTACATGCAGGGCCAGGCGGGCCTGTGGGCCGACAGCGATGCACTGCTCAAGGCCAACCTGGCCAAGGCCCAGTCGCCGTATTACCTGATGAGCCAGTTGGCGGGCAACGCGAAGAAATTGGGCAAGACGGACGAGGCCCTGCGCTGGTACCAGCAGGCCTACGACAGCAGCGAAGGCCCGGCGACGCGCCTGCAATGGGGCGCGAGCTACATCACGGCGCTGGTCGACCTGGCGCCGGCCGACGCGGTGCGCATCGAGAAGGCCGCGGCCAAGCTGTTCAGCGAAGCCGCCCTGGACAAGGGCGCGTTCCATGAGCGCAGCGCTCGCTCGCTGCAGCGGGTCGGCAAGAAGCTCGGCAGCTGGAACGCGGGCGGCAAGCATGCCGCCACCGTCGCACGCCTGCAGGCGCAACTCGATGGCGTTTGCGCGAAGGTCAGCGCCAGCGACGGTCAGCGCGCGACCTGCAGCGCCGTGTTGCCGAAGAAGTCTTGATCGAGGACCACCCAGTCATGCCCCGCGCAGTGCTTGCCGAAGACCGGATCCATCCCGCGGTCAGGGAGCGCATCTCGCGGCACGGGGCCGAGATCGTGCAGCAAGTGCAGCAGGCCGTGGCCGCGCATGCCGTGGTCGTGGTCGGCATGGGCCAGAACCCGCATCCGCGCCGTGCGCGCCGCGCACTCGATGCCGCCGGGGTCGCGCACCACGATCTCGACTACGGCAATTACTTCAGCGGCTGGCGCCGGCGCAACGCCTTGAAGATGTGGACCGGCTGGCCGACCCTGCCGATGGTCTTTGTGCGCGGTACCCTGGTCGGCGGAGCCGACGACCTGATCCGGCTGATCGACAGCGGCGAATTGAAGCGCCTGCTCGGCTGAGCCGCTGCTCGTGTGCGCTGCGCGCGCGGCCAGGTAGCGGCGACCATTTGATCTGTCCCGCGGGTGAATTGCCCCGGGCGCATTGACAATGGGCGCCATGCGGATCTCCACAAGTTCGCGGCGCGTGCGCGGCATCCTCATGCTGGCGTTGGCGGGTGCTGCTCTGGCCCGTTGCAGCATCGGACACAAGCGCTGAGCCGATGGCATCGTGCCGCCTGCGCGGCGTGGAGTACGCAGCCCTGTGCGGCCGCGTGCAGCGGCCGCTGGACCCCGCGCAACCGAACGCCATGCAGATCAGCGTGCACTTACGCCGTGCTGCCCGCGCTGGCCCGCAACAAGCGGCCCGACCCGGTGTTCTTCTTTGCCGGTGGCCCCGGGCAGAGTGCGATCGAGATCGCGCCGCAGGTAGCGGCGTTGCTGGCGCGGTTTGCCAACCGGCGCGACATCGTGCTGATCGATCAGCGTGGCACCGGCCGCAGCGCACCGCTGAACTGCGAGGCCGACGATCCCTGCGCTGCCACTGGTCGAGCTGTTCGCACCCGAGCGCCAGCGTGCGCGGCTTGCGGCGTGCCTGGCACAGCTCGAGACGCTGCCCTACGGCGATCTGCGCTTCTTCACCACGACGCTGGCGATGCAGGATGCCGACGCGGTGCGCGCGGCGCTGGGTGCCGAGCGCATCAATATCCTCGGCGGTTCGTACGGTACGCGCGCCGTGCTCGAGTACCAGCGCCAGTTCCCGGACCGCGTGCGCCGGGCCGTGATCGACGGCGTGGCCCCGCCGGACATGGTGCTGCCGGCGTCATTTTCGACCGACAACCAGGCCGCGCTCGACGCAGTGTTCGTCGCCTGCGAGGCCGACAAAGCCTGCAACGCGCGCGAGCCGCGATTGCGCGAGCGCTGGCACATGCTGCTGGCGTCGTTGCCACGCACGGTCGAACTGCACCATCCGTTGACCGATCGCAGCGAACGCCTGCCGCTGACACGCGACGTGCTGCTCGGCATGGTGCGCGGCCCGCTCTATGCGCCGGCACTCGCAGCCGCGCTGCCGAGCGCCATCGGCCGGGCCGCGCAGGGCCGCTTCGAAGCGCTGGCGGCCTTGGCGCAATCCGTCGGCGGCCGGCGCAGTCTGCAGGTGGCGGCCGGCATGCATTTCTCGGTCATTTGCGCCGAAGACTTCCCGCGTCTGTCCCAAGCCGTCGACCGACCCGGCGTTGATTTCGGCGACAGCTTCGCCGTGCTGTACCGCGACGTGTGCGCGGGTTGGCCGCGCGGCGAGGTGCCGGCCGCGTTCTACACGCTGTCGCCTGCGCCTGCGGCCACGCTGGTGCTGTCGGGGGGCCTCGACCCGGTCACGCCGCCGCGGCACGGCGCACGCGTGGCCAGCGCGCTGGGCGCCAAGGCGCGCCACGTCGTCGTACCCAACGCCGGCCACGGGGTGATGGCGCTGGGTTGCATGCGCGATGTGCTGTACCGCTTCGTCGATGCCGTCAGCGACGACGAAGCGCTGCAGACGGATGCGGCCTGCGCGACGGGCATTCCGCGCCCGCCGATGTTTGCCTTGCCCGGAGCCGCCCCATGATCGAAGTGCGCCAATTGGCCAAGCGCTTCACGCAGGGCCGCGGCAAGAAGGCCCGCGTGGTGCAGGCGGTCGACGGTGTGAGCCTGCAGGCGACCGACGCCTGCATCACCGGACTGCTGGGCCCCAACGGGGCCGGCAAGACCACCACCTTGCGCATGGTGGCCGGGCTGCTGGTTCCCGACACGGGGCAGATCCGGATCGACGGCATCGACGTGTTGCGTGAGCCCCGGACGGCATTGGCGCGCATGGGCGTGCTGAGCGATGCACGGGGCCTTGTATCCGCGGCTGACCGCGCGCGAGAACATCGTCTACTACGGCCGCCTGCACGGCATGAGCGACAGCGCGGCGTCGCAACGCAGCGAGACGCTGGCCCACATGCTCGACATGACACCGCTGCTGGCGCGTCGCACCGAAGGCTTCAGCCAGGGCGAGCGCATGAAGACGGCGCTGGCCCGTGCCCTGGTCCACGACCCGCCCAACATCATTCTGGACGAGCCGACCAACGGCCTGGATGTGCTGGCCACGCGCGCCTTGCGCGACGCGCTGCGCCGCCTGCGTGACGACGAAGGCAAGTGCATTGTCTTTTCGACCCACATCATGCAGGAGGTCGAGCGGCTGTGCGACCGCGTGATCGTGATCGCGCATGGCCATACGGTGGCCGAAGGCACTGTGGCCTCGCTCAACGCGCAGTGCGGCGGCCATGACTTCGAAGAGAGCTTCGTCAAGCTGGCGTTCAGCGCTGCTGAACGGGAGCGGGTATGAACGCCTGGGTGGTGTTTCGAAAGGAGCTGATCGATGCGCTGCGCGACCGGCGCACGCTGTTGATGGTCGTGCTGTCATCGGTGGCCATCGGTCCGCTGGTGCTGATTGCACTGTCGGCGCTGGTGGCGGGGATCGAAAAGCGCGCTGAGGAGCGCACAGTCCTGGCGGCCGGCATCGAGCATGCGCCGACGCTGCGCAACTACCTCGAACGCCAGACCTATCGCATCGAAACGGCTCCCGTCGACTACGAGGCCAAGTTGAAGAGTCAGGCGCTCGGCGACGCGGTGCTGCTGATCGGCAAGGACTTCGAAGCCGAGCTCGCGCGCGGTGACGTGCCGCTGGTGGAGATCGTGACGAGCAGCGGCAACCAGCGTGCCGGCGCCAGCGTGAACCGCCTGGCGCGACTGCTGCACGGCTTTTCCAGCGAACAGGCCTCATTGCGTCTGGCGCTGCGCGGCGTGGCGCCTGCGACGCTGGAAGTGCTGGAGATCAACGACCGCGACCTCGCCAATCCGCAGTCGCGTGCGGCGCAGCTGACCAGCATGCTGCCGTTCTTCGTGCTGATGGCCGTGCTTTACGGCGCGCTCAATGCCGCGCTGGACACGACGGCCGGCGAGCGCGAACGTGGCTCCCTGGAGCCGCTGCTGATGAACCCGGCCTCGCGGCTGTCGCTGGTCATCGGCAAGTGGGGCGCGGTGGCCGCGGTGGGCATGCTCATCGCGCTCCTGAGTTGCTTCTCGTTCCTGCCGGCACAGGCCCTGCTGCGCAGCGAGACGCTGGCCGCGATGTTCCAGTTCGGGCTTCGCGAGGCGGCACTCTTCCTGGCCCTGCTCGCGCCACTGGCGGCGGCGCTGGCGGCGGTCATGATGGCGATTGCGATCCGCTGCAAGACGTTCAAGGAGGCGCAGGCCAACAACACCGTCGTCATGCTCGGCGTGTCGCTGCTGCCGTTGGTGACCGTGTTCAATCAGAGCGGCGAAGCGCCCTGGCACTTGGCTGTGCCGGCGCTGGGCCAGGTGGCGCTGATGAACCGCGTGTTGAAGGGCGAAGCCGTGGGCCTGCTCGACATGGCGTTGCCGCTTTCGGTGTGCGCGCTGATCACCGTGGCGGGCGTGGTCTTCGTCGCCCGCCAGTTGCGCTCGGCTGCGCTGCGTTGACGGATTCTGGTCGCCCGCGCGGGCTGACGTGGGAGTTGCCGCTGTGCGACACGTGGCCGCCGGGCGACTTCCTCTGGCCGCTGCGCGCGGGTCGACGACCGCCTAAAATTGAGGCACTGCCTCTGCGGGCGGCCGGTGAAGACCGCTGCCGCCGATACCGTGCTCCATCCCCAACAGTTCGATGTCATCGTCGTCGGCGGCGGCCATGCCGGTGCCGAAGCCGCGCTGGCTGCCGCGCGCATGGGCTGCGCGACGTTGCTGCTCACGCACAACATCGAAACGCTGGGCCAGATGAGCTGCAATCCGTCGATCGGCGGCATTGGCAAGGGGCACCTGGTAAAGGAGGTCGACGCGCTTGGGTGGCGCGATGGCGCTGGCCACCGACGAGGCAGGGATCCAGTTCCGCGTCCTCAATTCGAGCAAGGGGCCGGCCGTGCGCGCGACGCGTGCGCAGGCCGATCGGGTGCTGTACAAGGCCGCGATCCGGCGGCGGCTGGAGACCCAGCCCAATCTTTGGCTGTTCCAGCAGCCCGTCGACGACCTGATGCTGGAAGGCGATCGGGTCGTCGGCGCGGTAACGCAAGTTGGCGTTCGCTTTCGTGCGAAGGCTGTTGTACTAACGGCCGGCACCTTTCTGGATGGGAAGATCCACGTGGGCCTGCAGCACTACGGCGGCGGTCGCGCGGGGGATGCACCCGCGGTCGGCCTGTCGGCGCGCCTGAAGGAAATGAAGTTGCCGCAGGGTCGGCTGAAGACCGGCACGCCGCCGCGCATCGACGGCCGCACGATCGATTTCAGCAAGCTCGTCGAGCAGCCGGGTGATCTGGATCCGGTGCCGGTATTCAGCTTCATGGGCGACGCCGCGATGCACCCGCGCCAGGTGCCGTGTTGGATCACCCACACCAACGCACGCACCCACGACATCATCCGTACCGGCTTCGACCGCAGCCCGATGTTCACCGGCGCCATCGAGGGCGTCGGCCCGCGCTACTGCCCGAGCATCGAAGACAAGGTCAACCGCTTTGCCGACAAGTCGAGCCACCAGATCTTCCTCGAGCCTGAAGGCCTGACGACGCAGGAGTTCTACCCCAACGGCATCTCGACCTCGTTGCCGTTCGACATCCAACTCGCTGCGGTGCGATCGATGGTCGGGCTGGAAGATGCGCACATCCTGCGCCCGGGCTACGCCATCGAGTACGACTACTTCGACCCGCGCGGGCTGAAGACGAGCTTCGAGACGCGTGCGATCCACGGCCTGTTCTTCGCCGGCCAGATCAATGGCACCACCGGCTACGAAGAAGCGGCGGCGCAGGGCCTGTTCGCCGGCATCAATGCCGCGCTGCAGGTCAAGGACGAGGTGGCCTGGCTGCCACGGCGCGACCAGGCCTACCTCGGCGTGTTGGTCGACGACCTGGTGACTCAGGGCGTGACGGAGCCGTACCGCATGTTCACCAGCCGCGCCGAATACAGGCTGCAATTGCGCGAGGACAACGCAGACGCCCGCCTGACCGAAACCGGCCGCCGCCTCGGCTTGGTCGACGATGCCCGCTGGGCGGCTTTCAACCGCAAGCGCGATGCCGTTTCACGTGAATCCGAGCGGCTGAAGTCGACCTGGGTCCATCCCGGCATCGTGCCCGCGGCCGCCGCCGAACGCTTGCTTGGCAAGGAACTCGAACACGAGCACAGCCTGGCCGACCTGCTGCGCAGGCCGGGCGTCGGCTTCGACGCGGTCGCCGAGATCGCTTCGATCGCCCGCCCCGAGGCCACGGCGGTTTCACGTGAAACCCTGGTCGCCGAACTGGGCGCGCCGCTGGGCGCCGCAGTGGTCGAGCAGCTGGAGATCGCCACGAAGTACGCCGGCTACATCGACAAGCAGGTCGAGGAGGTCGGGCGCGCGGCGCATTTCGAGGCACTCACGCTGCCTGCCGAACTGGACTACGCCCAGGTCACTGCGCTCAGCCACGAGGTCAGGCAGAAGCTCAGTCGCCACCGCCCCGAGACGCTGGGCCAGGCCTCGCGCATCGCTGGCGTGACGCCGGCGGCGATCTCGCTGCTGCTGGTGCACCTGAAGAAGGGGCGGTTCAAGGGCTTTGCGGCCAACGAACGGTCGGCCAGCGACGAGGCGGCGTGACCGCGGCTGCGCCCGGCGCCGAGGGCGACGCGCTGCGGCAGGATGGCTTGGCCATCGGCCTGGCGTTGTCCGAGCACGTGCTCGACCAACTCGTGCGCTACCTTGCGTTGCTGCGCAAGTGGAATGCCGCCTACAACTTGACCGCCGTGCGCGATGCGGGCCGGATGCGGCTGCAGCACATTGCCGACTGCCTGGCCGTCATCGAACCACTCCGCCGCCATGCGGCCGGTCGCCCGCTGCGTATCCTCGACGTCGGCAGTGGCGGTGGATTGCCTGGCGTCGTGCTGGCGGTGGTCGAGCCGCGGTGGGACGTGAGTTGTGTCGACAGCGTCGGCAAGAAGGCCGCTTTCATTCGACAGGTGGCCGGCGAGTTGGCGCTGCCCAACCTGCATGCGTTGCACGCCCGCGTCGAGGTGCTACCGGGGCCGCCGTTCGATGTGATCACGTCGCGCGCTTTCGCTTCGTTGCCTGATTTCGTGCGCCTGACCCGTTCGTTGCTGGCGCCGGGCGGGGCTTGGATGGCCATGAAGGGCCGCCGCCCTGCGGACGAAATCACCGCTTTGCCGGCCGAGATCGAAGTGTTTCACGTGGAACCGTTGGCCGTGCCAGGGTTGGCTGCCGAACGCTGTCTGATCTGGATGCGATGCCAATGACCCAACTCGCTTCTCTGCTCCTGGCCGGCGTGCTGGCTGGCCGCCCCGTTGGCCGTGGCGGCCCAGTCGGCGCCGCCGCTGCAGGCGCTGCCGGCCATCGATGTGGCGGCATACATGGGTACGTGGTACCAGGTGGCCTGGATTCCGAACCGCTTCCAGAAGCAATGCGTGTCCGACACCGTAGCCACCTACCGCGACCTGGGCGATGGCCGCGTCGAAGTCCTCAATCGCTGCAAGCAGGCCGATGGCAGTATCGACAGCGTGCTCGGCATCGCTCGGCCGCCGGCCGGCGTCGCGCGCATCGATGGCGGCCGGCTGCTACCGGCGCGGCTGGAAGTCAGCTTCCTGCCCGCGTGGCTGCGCTGGACGGGCATCGGCTGGGGCGCCTATTGGGTCGTCGATCTCGCGCCCGATGGCCGCTACGCCATCGTCAGCGAGGCTTCGCGAGAGTATCTGTGGGTGCTGGCGCGACAGCCTGCGCTCACGCCGGCGGATGACGCGCGCGGTCAAGGCCAAGTTGCATGCGCTCGGCTTCGACCTCGCGCGCGTGCAGGCCCATCCGCACGGGCCGCGCTGAAGCGAGGTTTGCCAGGCGGTCATCCTGCAAAAAATGCCCTGTCTGACTCCTGGCGCAGGCCGCCACAATAGCTGTATAAATACACAGCTATTGTCCAGCCCACCTGCGATGCACAGACTTGCCCCTTCTGCTCCCCTTAGCGCGCCGCGCAGGTGCTCGAGGGCCTGCCCGCCGCCGAGCGCCCGGCCCTGTGGCTGGCCGATCGCGTGGCCCAGGCCGCAGCGACAGCGGCCGTGCCATCGACCGGTTTTGCCGCGCTCGACGCCGAGCTGCCCGGTGGCGGCTGGCCGGCCGCCGGGCTGACCGAACTGCTGCTGGCCGCGCCCGGCAGCGGCGAATTGCGCCTGCTCGCGCCGTTCTTGGCGCAAGGGCTCGGACACGCCGGCAGCCTGCTGTGCGTCGCACCGCCATTCATGCCCTACGCGCCTGCGCTGCATGCGCTCGGCTGGCCGCTCGCTCGCCTGCTGCTCGTCGTGCCCGGCTCACTGGCCGACGCAGCCTGGGCCGCCGAGCAAGGCCTGCGCTCGGGCGCGTGCTGCGGCGGTGGTGTGGTGGCCACAGGAAGAGCGTGCGCCGGCTGCGGCACTGGCCAACGCGCTGCGCCGACTGCATCTGGCGGCGCAAGAGAGCCGTTGCCCGTTGTTCGCGCTGCGCCCGGCATTGGCCCGTGCGCAATCGTCGCCGGCGCCGCTGCGCCTTGCGCTCGAGCCGGTGGCGCAGCGGCAGTTGGCCGTCACCGTGTTCAAGCGCCGCGGCCCGGCGATGGCCACGCCGCTGCTGCTGGCGCTGCCGGTGGCTGGCCTGCCCACGCGCCGTGCGTTGCGGCAGGTGCCGGCCCTGCCCGCACCACCCGCGGCGGCCCTGGCCTTGTCGGAGCCCGCTGATGCTGTGGCTGGCGCTGCACCTGAACGCATTGCCGCTTGAGGCCTTGCTTGCCGCGTTGCCCGCTGCAAAACTAGGCGACGAGCCGGCGCGCTGCGTGGTCGAGCAGCGGCGCGTGCGGCTGGCTTGCCGCATCGCCACCGCAGCCGGCGTGCAGCCAGGCATGAGCGCGGCCAGCGCGGCGTCGCTGCTGCCTGGCCTGCAGCTGTTGCCGCGAGACTCGGCACGCGAAGCGGCGTTCGTCGAACGGCTCGCGCTTGCCCTGACCCGCTACACGCCGGCAGTGGTGATCGAGCCCGACGGCGTGCTGCTTGAAGGGGCCGCTTCGCTGCGCCTGTTTGGTGGGGCGCGTGCGCTGGCCCGCGCGGTGCGGGCGACGGTGCGCGACAGCGGCGTGCATGCCGCGCAGATGGCGCTGGCGCCCACGGCGGGAGCGGCGTCGTTGTTGGCGCGGCTGACGCCAGGCGATTCGCGGCGGCGTGGCACCGCCGCCGCCCCGCCCAGACCCCGCGGTCAGACCCTGTGGCAGCTTGGCACCAGCGCACCCGCCAGCGCCTGGACGCACTGCCCGTGGCCGACGCGCTTGCCGCCTGGCAACTGCCCGAACGCATGGCCGAACTGCTGCACGGTATCGGCTGCCGCACCTTGGCCGACGTGCGCGCGTTGCCGCGCGCCGGTCTGCAGCGGCGCGGCGGCGGCGAGCTGCTCGAACGTCTGGCACAGGCCTACGGCGAGGCCCCCGACCCGCGCCCCTGGTTCACGCCGCCACCCGGTTTCGAGCTCGGCCTCGAACTGCTGCACCGCGCCGACGATGCCGCGATGCTGGTCTTCGCGGCCGAGCGCCTGGTGCCCTCGCTGGCCGGCTGGCTGGCGCAACAGTGGCTGGCGGCCTCGCGCATCGCGCTGCACCTGCACCATGAAACCAGCCGCCGACAGTCGCTGCCCGACACCGTGGTGCGCATCGGCCTGGCCGAACCCTCGCGCGAGGCCAGACAGATCGGCCTGCTGCTGCGCGAGCGCTTGCAGCGCACCCGCTTGCCGGCTCCGGTGTATGCACTGACATTGCGGCTGGAAGAAGCGGTGAGCCATGCCGGCCGCGAGGCCGCCCTGTGGCGCGACGCACAGGGCCATGGCATGGACGACCGCCGCGGCCTGATCGACCGCCTCGGCGCACGTCTGGGCCCCGAGCGCGTGCAGGGCCTGCACCTGCTGGCCGATCACCGGCCCGAGCGCGCAATGGCCGTCGCGCCCGCGAGTGCCGCCGCAGCCGCAGAGGCCGGCCTCGGCGCACCACCGTTGCCGGCCCCTGCGCGCCCGACCTGGCTGCTGCCCGAGCCGTTGCGGCTGCAGGAACTTGCCGGCCGCCCCCTGCACGGCGGCCCGCTCACGCTGTGCAGTCGCGCCGAGCGCATCGAAGCCGGCTGGTTCGACGGTGAACCGGTCAGCCGCGACTACCACGTGGCCGTTGGGCGCGATCACCGCTTGCGCTGGGTTTTTCGCGAGCGGCGCGGCGACGCGGCGCAGTGGTATCTGCATGGCCTGTTCGGGTGATGTGGTCCACCCCCGAAGCGGCTTCGCCGCTCCCCCTCGAGGGGGCACCGCTGGCGGACCGGCAAAGCCGGATCCGCGGCGGTTGCTTGGCAAGACTCCGGTGCATGTCTCGGATTGCGCGATGGCGCCATGGACCACTGAGATGAGGCGTCCGCATTGAGTCATGCCTCAACCCACGCATCCCAAGGCGCCGCGCCCGCAACCGCCGTTCGTGCCACCACCGCCGCCGCTCGGTTGCCTGCCGCATGACCTGCCCGAATATGCCGAGCTGCATTGCCGCTCGAACTTCAGCTTCCTCACCGGCGCCTCGCATCCCGAAGAGCTGGTTGCGCGCGCCGCCCAGCTCGGCTATGTGGCCATCGCGATCACCGACGAATGCTCGGTCGCCGGCGTGGTGCGGGCGCACGAAGAGGCCAAGCGACAGAGCGAAGCCGGCCACGCGATCAAGCTGCTGATCGGCAGCCTGTTCGAGCTGCAGGGCGAGGGCGCCACGCCGGCCTGCCGGCTGGTACTGATCGCGCGCCACCGCGAGGGTTACGGCGACCTGTGCGAGCTGATCACGCTGGCTCGCCTGCGCTGCGCGAAGGGGCAGTACCGGCTCACGGTGCGTGACCTCGACAGCGGAGCGCCGCATCTGCGCGGTGCGCCGGGCTGCCACGCCTTGCTGATCCCGCGCCGCGACGACCCGCCCGAGATCCTGCTCGCGCAGGCGCGCTGGCTGCAGGCCACGTTTGCCGAGCGCGCGGCGGTTGCCGTCGAATTGCTGCTGTATGCCGACGATTCACTGCTCGTCGAGCGGCTGGACGCGCTGGCCGAGCGCACCGGCCTGCCGCTGGTGGCCGCGGGCGACGTGCTGATGCACCTGCGCTCGAGGAAGCCGGTGCAGGACACGCTGACCGCGGTGCGCCTGAAGACGCCGCTGGCCGACTGCGGTTTCGCATTGGCGCGCAATGCCGAGCAGCATCTGCGCTCGCGGCTGCGCCTGGTGCAGCTGTACCGGCCGGCGTGGCTGCAGGCCACGCTGCGCATCGCCGAGGGCTGTTCGTTTTCCTTGAGCGAGCTGCGCTACGAATACCCGGCCGAGCTGGTGCCCGAGGGCAGTACGCCGATCGCGCACCTGCGCGCGCTGACGGCGCTGGGCGCGCGCGAACGCTACCCGCAGGGCACACCGGCCTCGGTGCAGGCGCAGATCGAGAAGGAGATGGAGCTGATCGCCGCGCTGCGCTACGAAGCGTTCTTCCTCACCGTGCACGACATCGTGCGCTTCGCGCGCGGCAAGAACATCCTGTGCCAGGGCCGCGGTTCGGCGGCCAACTCGGCGGTTTGTTATTGCCTGGGCATCACCGAAGTCAACCCGATGCACACCACGCTGCTGTTCGAGCGCTTCATCTCGCGCGAGCGCAACGAGCCGCCCGACATCGATGTCGATTTCGAGCACGAGCGGCGCGAAGAGGTCATCCAGTACATCTACGCCAAGTACGGCACCGAGCGCTGCGCGCTGGCCGCCGCGCTGGCCACCTACCGCACGCGCGGCGCGGTGCGCGACAGCGGCAAGGCGCTCGGCCTGGACGAGCCGCAGATCGACGCGCTGGCGCGTTCGGTGCACTGGTTCGACGACCCGAACCGCCTGGCGCTGGGCCTGGCCGAGGCCGGCATCGACGCCGATGCGCCGGTCACCCGGCGCTGGCTGGAGTTGATCGCCGCACTGCGCGGCTTTCCGCGCCACCTGTCGCAGCACAGCGGCGGCTTCGTCATCGCCGCGGGCAAACTCTCGCGCCTGGTGCCGATCGAAAACGCCGCGATGGTCGATCGCCGCGTCATCCAGTGGGACAAGGACGACCTCGAATCGCTGGGCCTGTTGAAGGTCGACGTGCTCGCGCTGGGCATGCTGTCGTGCATCCGCCGCACGCTCGACCTGATGACCGTCTGGCATGGCCAGCGCTGGCGCATGCAGGACATCCCGCAGGACGACGCCGCCTCGTTCGAGATGGCCTGCCGCGCCGACACCGTCGGCGTGTTCCAGATCGAGAGCCGGGCCCAGATGAGCATGCTGCCGCGGCTGAAACCGCGCACCCTGTACGACCTGGTGATCGAAGTGGCGATCGTGCGCCCCGGCCCGATCCAGGGCGGCATGGTGCATCCGTACTTGAAGCGCCGCGACGAGGCCGCCGCCGGCCGCAGCGAGCCGTCGCGTTACCCCGCGCTCGACGCCGCGCTCGGCCGCACGCTGGGCGTGCCGATCTTCCAGGAGCAGGTGATGCAGATCTGCGTCATCGCCGCCGGCTTCACGCCCGGCGAGGCCGACGGCCTGCGCCGGGCGATGGCGGCGTGGCGGCGCGACGGCCATGTCGACCGGTTCGAGACGCGCATCAAGCAGGGCATGGCCAGCAAGGGCTACGACGCCGACTTCGCCGACGCCATCTTCAAGCAGATCTGCGGCTTCGGCGAATACGGCTTTCCCGAAAGCCACGCCTACAGCTTCGCGCTGCTGGCCTATGTCAGCCTGTGGCTGAAGTGCCACGAGCCGGCGATCTTCCTGGCCGCGTTGATCAACTCGCAGCCGATGGGTTTTTATGCGCCCTCGCAACTGCTGCAGGACGCCAGGCGGCACGGCGTCGAGGTGCGGCCGGTCGATGTCTGCGCGAGCGATTGGGATTGCACGCTGGAGCATCCTTCCCCCGGTCGCCCTGAGCTTGTCGAAGGGCATCGTGCCAATGGTCGTGGTGGCAAGCATCCGGCGGTGCGCCTGGGCCTGCGCCTGGTGAGCACGCTGACGCAGGCCGCGGCCGAGCGCCTGACGCAGGCACGGCGCGTGCAGGGGTTCGCCAGCGTCGACGACATGGCGCGCCGCGCCCAGCTCGATGCGCGGGATTTGCAATCCCTGGCGCGCGCCGACGCCCTGCAGTCGCTGGCCGGCCACCGCCGGCGCCAGTTGTGGGCGGCGGCCGGCCAGGAGCGTGCCGACGACGGGCTGCTGGCCAAGGCCCCGATCGTCGAACAGGCCCATGAACAGCCCGACCTGTTCACCGCCCCCGAAGGCGAAGCCATCGCCTTGGATTACGCCGCCACCGGCCTGACGCTGCGCCGTCACCCGTTGGCCCTGCTGCGTCAGCGCCTGGCCCAACGCGGCTGGCGCAGCGCCGAGCAACTGGCCTTGCTGAAAGACGGCGCCAGCGCCTGGGCCTGCGGCATCGTCACCATGCGCCAGCAGCCCGAGACCGCCAAGGGCGTCATCTTCGTCACCCTGGAAGACGAGACCGGCAGCGTCAACATCATCGTCTGGCGCCAGGTGCGCGAACGCCAGCGCACGGCGCTGTTGCGTTCGCGCCTGCTCGCGGTGGCCGGACAGTGGCAGGCCAAGGACGGCAGCACGCATCTGATCGCACGCAGGCTGGTCGACATGACGCCATGGCTGGGCGAGCTGGCCACACGCTCGCGTGACTTTCATTGAACGGCGAGGGTTTCGGCGGTGACATTCGACGCCGACCCGGCTCTCGCCAGATCTGTCGCGATGCCACCGATGCATCGTCCGTCGGTCGCGTGCGCAGCAGATCTGAGTCGCGTCTGCCCTCGTCGCCCCCGACTCGCGGGAGTCCGCGGCTGTGGAACCCACGTTCTTACAACTGGAGATTAAATGTGCAGATCACACATGTAGTATCAGGCCACGTCATCGCTCATATGGCAGCCCGCACATCCCCACAGTCAAGGAGAGGCTCATGTTCCGAATGTTTCCCAACACGCTGCCCCGACCGGGCGTCGTGCTCGCCACGATCGCGGCGAGTCTGGCTCTGGCCCTCGCCGCCTGCGGCGACGGCGGCGGCAGCACGAGCGCAAACGGCGTGCTGCAACTGTCGTTGACCGACGCGCCGGGCTGCGGCTACGACGCCGTCAACGTGACGATCACCGACATCAGCGTGCACCAGAGCAGCACCGCCGCGGCCACCGACGCCGGCTGGGTCCACGTCCCGATCACCGCGCAGAAGATCAACTTGCTGAACCTGCAAAACGGCGTCCTCGCCACACTCGGCCAGACGCCGCTGCCGGCCGGCAACTACACCCAGATGCGCTTGCTGCTGGCATCCAACAGCGGCATGCCGCTGGCCAATTCCGTCGTGCTCACCGGCGGCGGCGGCCCAGAACTCGCGCTAACGACGCCCAGCGCCCAGCAGACCGGATTGAAGATGAATGTCGACATCCAGATCGCGCCCGACCAGATGGCCGACTTCGTGGTCGATTTCAACGCCTGCAAATCGGTCGTCAGCGCCGGCAAGTCTGGCAAGTACCTGCTGAAGCCGGTGGTCTCGGTGGCGCCGAACTACATTTCGGGCATCAGGGGCATGGTCGATGCGTCGATCGACGGCGATACCGGCGCGAACACCCAGATCATGCTCGAGCAGCCGGGAACGTCGACGCAGCCGCCGCTGGTCATCAGGGCGACGACGCCCGATGTCAATGGCAACTACCTGCTGCAACCGGTTGCGCCCGGCACCTACGACCTCGTCGTCACGTCGAATGGTCGTGCCACCGCAGTGGTGACGGGCGTGCTCGTTCAGAGCCAGCTGGTGACGACGATGCCTGGTGCCCCGATCAATCCTCCCGCGTCGGCCACGGGCGGCCAGGGCGGCACGGTGACGACCAGCGTGACGCCGGTCGACGCCGCGCTGGTCGCGCAGCAGACGCTGACCGCAGGCGGCACGATCGAAGTGGCATTTGCCGCCGCCGACACGGTTCTGGGCACCTATTCGTTCACGTTGCCCGTTGGCGCGCCGATGGTTGCGCCATATACGACCGTCGGCATGCTGACGTTCACCGCGGACGGTGGCGCCGCGGGCAAGTACACGATCGCCGCGACCTCGGGTTCGACGACGAAGTTCTCTGAGCCTGCTCACCGTCACGACAGGCTCCAACACGCCAGTGGACTTCACCTTCCCGTAATCGGCGGCAGGATCGTGTAATGTGCGCCGGCCGCTTCGACGGCGCCGGCGCCTTCTTCCCTGCCTTTGCATTGCATGGCCGCTCCTGACCGCACCGACCCCGAGCCGCAGCAAGCCCTGGCTGCCGCACTGGCCGCCGTGCTGCGGCCGTCGGCGCGGCTGGCCATCGCCGGCGGGCTGCCGTTCGCACAGGCGGCGGAACTGTTCAAGCGCGCTTTCGTCGAGGCATCGAAGGCCGGCGACGTCGCTGGCCGCGTCAGCCGCATCAGTACCGCCACCGGCCTCAACCGCCGCGAGGTCGCCCGGCTCCTCGCTGAACAACCACGTGCTGCCGCGACAAGGTCGCGTTCGATCGCCGCCGAGGTCTTCGCGCACTGGACGACGGCGCCCGAATTTCGCACCAAGCGCGGCACCCCCCGGGCGCTGCCACGCCAGGGGCCGGGGGCGAGCTTCGAGGCGCTGGCTCATTCGGTGACCACCGACGTGCACCCGCGCAGCATCCTAGAGGAGCTGATGCGCCTCGGATTGGCCACGCACGACGCGGCGAGGGACACGGTGGCGCTGGTCAGATCAGCCTATGTGCCGCGCGGCGATGCCCAGCGCATGCTGGGTTTTCTCGGCGACAACGTTGGCGACCACCTTGAAGCCGCGGTCGACAACGTCCTGGGCGATGGACAGCGACACTTCGAGCAGGCGGTATTCGCCGACGACCTCTCGGCCGAGTCGATGGCTCAGGTGCGCGCACTCGTCACGACGCAGTGGAAGCTGCTGATCGAGGCGATGGTGCCTGCGCTGGAGCGCATGATCGAAGACGACCAGCGCCTGGGCCGCGCCCGCGACCAGCGGCTGCGCATCGGCCTGTATACCTTCAACGCGGGCGTTCGGACGGCCCCAACCGCTTCGCCCGGCCGTCCGGCGCGATTGCGTCGAAGCAAGGATCCGACATGATCAACAGCAAACTGCAACGCTGTCTTCACGACAAGGTGGCACTGTGCCGGCTCCGCGGCCCCGCGCTCACGCTGCTTGCCGCGGCCTGGACCGCGGGGTGCGGCGTCGGTACCGGCGGCACGGGCGCGTTCGGCTCGGCGCCGGTCGACGGCTTCGGATCGATCTTCGTCGGCGGCATCGAGTTCGATGACACAAGGGCGGTGATCATCAACGACGACGGTGCGCCGGTCGCACGCGACGGCAACGAACTGCGCCTGGGCATGATGGCTGACGTCGACGGCACGACGATCGCCGCTGGGCCGAACGGGCCGGCGTCAACCGCAGCGAGCGTGCGTCTGACACGCGCCGTCGTCGGCCCGGTAACGGCGACCGATGTCGGCAGGCGCTCGCTCAACGTGCTCGGCCAGACCGTTGTCGTCAACGGCTCGACCGCCTTTGACGCCACCCTGCATGGCGGCCTGGCGGCGCTGAAGGCCGGCGACATGGTGTCCGTCTATGGCTTCGCCGGAAGCTCGGGGCAGACGGTGGCGACACGCCTCGAACCCGCGCTCAGCGGCGACGCGCGGCGGCTGCGAGGACCCGTCGCCGGAATCGATGCCCATACGAAGCGCTTTGGCATCGGTGCGGCATTGCTCGACTACAGCAGTGCCGCCAACGTACCGCCCGGCCTCGCTGACGGGCAGTGGGTTCACGTGACGCTCAGCGGCGCTTCGATTGGCGGCGTGCTGGGCGTCGCGGCATTCGGCCCGTCGCCGACCCCGCCCGCGGACGCTGCACATGTCGCGGTCGAGGGGCTGGTGGATGCGCCGACGGTGCAGGGGCTGGTGCGCATCGGCACGATCAGCGTCGATGCAAGCCTCGCTACGATTGTTCCCGCTCCGGCGGCGTTGGTTGCGGGCGCGCATGCAGAGGTCAGTGGCAGGCTGGTGGCTGGCGTACTGGTTGCAGACAGGATCAAGCTGCTGACGGCCCAGGAGGCCGAGAGACGAAGCTTTCAAGTCATCGGCGCGGTCGGCGGATTGAGTGGGGCCAACTTCGTCGTGCGTGGCGTTGCGGTGGACGCCAGCGCAGCAACCTACGTCAACGGCGCCGCCACCATGCTGGCCAACGGCGTCAAGGTGCGCATGCAGGGCACGCTTTCCGCCGACGGCACGGCGGTGCGGGCCGTACGGATCACGTTTCTCTGACGCCGCCCGGCGCAGCACCACGCGGCAACCTGCGGCCGATTGCCCAAAAAGACGCCGGCACCGATGGTGGCCGAGCCGCGTCGCGCTATCCTGCGCTCTACATGACGATCGTCTATCGAAAGACCGCCAAAGGCGCCGCCGAAATCGAGACGCGGGCGCATCGCTTGTCGCCACGCGTTCGCAGCGCGCTGATCCTGGTCGACGGCAAACGCGCCGACGACGAACTCATGCGCATGATTCAGACCGACGCAGAGGGAGCGCTGGCCAGCCTGTTGGCCGATGGCTTTATCGAAGTGCTGGCGACGCTGGCCGCGCGGCCGCCCGAACGCAGGCCGGTGCCGCCATCGGGCATGGCGCCGACGCGCGAAGGTGCCGGGGCCGCGTTTGATGCGCTGCGCCGCGATGCCGTGCGCCAACTCAACGACCACCTGGGCCCGGCCGCGGAAACCTTGGCCATCAAGATTGAGCGCTCGAAGTCGATGCCCGAACTGCGGCCGCTGCTGGTGTTGGGCGCGCAGATGTTGCGCGACGTGCGCGGTGCGGCCGTCGCCGAAGCCTTTGCCGCGCGCTTCATCGACGAGCCGAAGGAATAGCCGGCGGGTCGGCGCGGGGCCTGCAGCGTGCTGCGATGACGATGAGCGCGAGTCGCACGAGAGGCCGCGCCGTGCCAATGCCCGCCTGACACGGGACGGCAGAGCGGGTGCATAGCGCCCCGCACCCATGGCCCGCAGATACCAGCTATCAGAGCGCGGCCGTGGTCTCCCAACTTCAGGGACCCCGGGGCGCGCTGGGTCGAGACACGAAGCGTTCTGGACGCTCTTCCTACCGGCTGCTGCTCTTCTTCGGCGCAGCTTTCACCGGTCCTTCGCTTTCAGCCCGGGCCAGCGCCGCGTCGAGCGTGGCTTCGGAGATGCCCTTGAGGGCGCAGAAATTGGCCTTGCTGAGGGGGCTGGCCTCGAAACTGCGCAGCAACAACACGCGTTCGCGCTGCGCCGGATCGACCGGCAGGGCCGCGGGCGCCTGCGACTCCGGCACCGGTGGCATCGGCGCGCGACGCTGTGCGGGTGTGCGCCCGCGGCGCAGGTTCGCCACGCCGCGGCGGCCGTGCGCTCTGCTCAGGGCGCGACGGCGGCATCGCGTCGTTGCGCCTGTCGGTTCGCTGCGCACTGTCGCGTGGACGCTGCCGCGGTGGCGCCGCGCGGCGCGCGTCCGGCCGTGGGTCGGGCTGGTGTGCCGGAGCCGGCTCGCGCTGCGCGCCGGGCGCAGCGCCGTCGTCCCGGCCCGTTGCATCGCGACGTGGCGCCGGCCGCTGCGCGGCGCGCCGTTCGGCAGCCAATGCTTGGCGGCGCGCCAGTTCCTCGGCTGCGAGGCGGCGGTGTTCGTCGCTGATCTCGCCGGCCGCCTGGCCGTCGAGGTCGAATCGGTGCGGCGCGAGCGTCAACGCCTTCAGGTAGGCGTTGGTCGTCGTGTAGCGACTGAAGAAGATGCCCAGCGCCCGCTTGCTGAAGATTCCTGGCGCGCGGGCCTGGATGTCGGCGTGGATGCGCAGCTTGATCGGCCTGACCGGCCCGGGCGCACCGGCCGCGGAGAACAGCGCAGGGAACAACTCGGCCAGCCGGGCGCCACACGCGGCGGGCGCCAGCCCCGGCGCGTTCGCCATATCCGCGGCGGGCGACAGCCCCGGCGCGTTCGCCACATCCGCGGCGGGCGAAAGCACCGGCGCGTCCGCCGACTTCCGCGGGCAAGGCACCGGCCGCCGAACCAGGCAAGGCCACGGTCGTGCCGACGGCGGCGCCATCACGCGCTGTCGTGCCTGCAAGGTCGGTTCCGCCTGCCGGCTCGGGTGGCACCTGGCTCGACTCGGCGGCAGAGGGCTCGGGGTTCATGGGGCGCGATTGTCGTTCAGGCGCGGCGGTACGGTAACCTCGTGCCCCATGGCCGGTCCCCTGTTTGGCATCCACGACTACGGCGCCTTCTGCGCCGCCATCCTGCTTTTCCTGGCATTGCCCGGGCCCGGCACCTTCGCCTTGCTGACCTCCACCGGCAAGGGTGGCTTTCGTGCCGGCGCCGCGGCCACGCTGGGCGTGATCGTCGGCGACCAGGTGCTGCTGTGGCTGGCCGTGGCCGGCGTGGCCGCGCTGCTGGCGGCGTACCCGGTGGCCTTCAAGGCGGTGCAGTACGCGGGTGCGGCCTACCTGGCTTGGATCGGCCTGAGGTTGCTGTTGTCGCGCGGCGACGGCAGCGCGTCGCCGGTGCGTATCGAACCACGCGACTACGCCAGGCAGGCCTTCTTCATCACCCTGCTCAATCCGAAGGCGATCGTCTTCTACATGGCCTTCTTCCCGCTCTTCATCGACCCGGCCACGCATCGCGGGCTGCCGACCTTCGCCGCCATGGCCGTGACCATCGCCGTCATCACCGCGGTGTATTGCCTGACCCTGTGCGCGTTCGCCAATGCAGTGGCCGCGCAGGTGCGCGCGCACCGCAGCGCTGCGCGCTGGCTGGAACGGCTGGCCGGCGTGTTCCTGATCGGCTTCGGCTCTGCTGGCTCGGATTGATGCGAGACTGATGCGCATGACGCGCATCTTCTGCATCGCCAATCAAAAGGGAGGGGTCGGCAAGACCACCACCACGGTCAACCTGGCCGCCGGCCTGGCGCGGGTCGGCCAGCGCGTGCTGGTGGTCGACCTCGATCCGCAGGGCAACGCGACGATGGGCTCGGGCATCGACAAGCGCAAGCTCGACCTCAGCATCTACGACGTGCTGCTCGAGTCGGCCAGCGTCGCCGAGGCCAGGCAAAGCAGTCTCAAAGGCGGCTACGACGTGCTCGGCGCAAACCGCGAACTGGCCGGCGCCGAAGTCGAACTGGTTGCGCTGGAGCGCCGCAACGAACGCCTGCGCGACGCACTCGCCGCTGTCATGGGCGAATACGATTTCGTGCTGATCGACTGTCCGCCCAGCCTGAGCCTGCTCACGCTCAACGGCCTGTGCAGCGCGCATGGCGTGATCGTGCCGATGCAATGCGAGTATTTCGCGCTCGAGGGCCTGAGCGACCTGGTCAACACCATCAAGCAGGTGCACGCCAATCTGAATCCCGAGTTGCAGCTGATCGGCTTGTTGCGCGTGATGTTCGACCCGCGCATCACGCTGCAGCAGCAGGTCAGCGCCCAGCTCGAAGCGCATTTCGGCGACAAGGTCTTCAAGGCCCTGATCCCGCGCAACGTGCGCCTGGCCGAGGCGCCGAGCTATGGCCAGCCCGGCGTGGTCTTCGACCCGGCGTCCAGGGGCGCAGTGGCCTACATCGAATTTGCACGCGAGATGGTCGAGCGCGTCAAGACGCTGGCGTGAAGTGAACCCCCCCCGAAGCGCCTGCGGCGCCTCCCCCCAGGGGGGCGCCGGCAGCGGCCCGGGCGGTCAGCCAGAGCTCCGAGCCCTGGCCCGTGGTGACGGCCGTGCTGCGTTCGCTGGGGGCGGGCTTTGACCCGCTGCTGCTCGCGCGCATCGAAGACGCCGGCCTGAACGCCAGCGCGCCGCCGCAGCAGCGCTGGCTCGACGGTTGGCTGGTCCGCTTCTCACCGGGCAAGGCCAAGCGCGCGCGCTGCGTCAATGCCGTGGCCACCGGCGTGCTGCCGCTGGCCGACAAGTTGGCGCGTGCGGCGGCGGTGTTCGCCGAGGCCCAGTTGCCGATGGTGCTGCGCATCACCCCGTTCAGCCGGCCGGCCAACCTCGATGCGCAGCTCGAGGCGCGCCATTGGCCGCGGATCGACGACACGCGGGTGATGGTCTGCACCTCGCTCGACGCCGTCGACAACCCGCCGGCGCCGTCGGGGCTGGCATGGCAGTCGCTGGGCCACAGCGCCTTCGCGCAGGCCATCGGCCAGTTGCGCGGCTCGCCGCTGGCGCAAAGCCAGGCCCATGCGCAGCGGCTCGAGCTCTCGCCGGTGCCGTTTCGCGCGCTGGCCCTGCGCCGCGAAAGCGACGGCGCACTGCTGGCCTGCGGCCAGTTCGCTCGCGAGGGCGATCTGGTCGGCCTGTACGACGTCTTCACCGCCGAGCCGTCGCGTGGGCAGGGCCTGGCAGCGCGGCTTTGCTCGCGCCTGCTGGTGCAGGCCCGCGACGAGGGCGCGCGCCACGCCTACCTGCAGGTCGATGCCGGCAACCACGCCGCACGCGGCGTCTACCAGCGCCTGGGCTTTGCCGACGCCTACGCCTACCACTACCGGCTGGCGCCGGACCGCAGGGCCCGTCGTGTGATCGGGCCTAAAGACCCAGGCCTTCGTCGCAACCCAGGTGCAGGTTCATGCACTGCACGGCCGCGCCGCTGGCGCCCTTGCCGAGGTTGTCTTCGCGTGCGATCAGGATCGCCTGCCGGTCGTCGGCGAAGACGAAGATGTCGATTCGATTCGTGTCGTTGGCGCCCTGCACGTCGAAGAAGTTGGGTTCGGCGCCGGCCGCGTCCGCCAGCGGCATCACGCGGATGAAGCGTTCGCCCTCGTAGTGGCGCTCGAAGGCGCGCAACAGGCCCGCGCCGTCGGTGCCGGCGCGCAGTTGCGACAGGTGCAGCGGCACGCTCACGGCCAGACCCTTGTAGAAGTTGCCGACGATGGGCATGAACACCGGCTTCACGGTCAGGCCGCTGTAGGCCATCATCTCCGGCACATGCTTGTGGCTGAGCTTCAGGCCGTAAGGGCGCGGCGCCTCGAGTTGCGGGTCGCCGCCGGCACCCGACGCGAAGGCGGCGGCTGAAGACTTGTACTGCTCGATCATCTTCTTGCCGCCGCCCGAGTAGCCGGTGATCGAGGTCGCGGTCACCGGCAGGTCGCGGCCGACGATGCCGGCATCGACCAGCGGGCGCAGCAGCGCGATGAAGGCCGTCGAGTGGCAGCCCGGGTTGGCGATGCGCTTGGCCCGGCGCAGCGCATCGCGCTGGCCTGGCGCCAACTCGGGCACGCCGAAGGTCCAGCCCGGCGCCACGCGATGTGCCGTGCTGGCGTCGATGATGCAGGTGTCGGGATTGGTGACCAGCGCCACCGCCTCCCTGGCCGCGGCGTCGGGCAGGCACAGGAAGGCGACATCGGCGGCGTTCAACAGGCGCGCGCGCTCGCCGGCGTCCTTGCGCTTGTCGCCATCGATCTTCAACACCTCGATGTCGCTGCGCGCGGCCAGGTATTCGTGGATGCGCAGGCCGGTGGTGCCTTCCTGGCCGTCGACGAACACGGTGTGCTTTCTCATGGCGGGCCCAAAATGTCATGCTGCAATTGGCGAAGGATAGAACATGATGGCGCCGCGCGTGCTGCTGCTGCCGGGCTGGCTCGACTCCGGTCCCGCACATTGGCAAAGCCGCTGGGAGCGGCTGCATGCTTACCGGCGCGTGACCCAGAACGACTGGCTGTGGCCCAAGCGCGGCGACTGGATGGCGCGGCTCGAAGAGGTGCTGCTCGAAAGCGACGTGCCCGCCGTGCTGGTCGCGCACAGCCTGGGCTGCCATCTGGTCGCCGCGTGGGCCGCGCACTCGCAGCACACCGCGCGGGTGCAAGGCGCCCTGTTGGTCGCGCCGCCCGACATCGAGCGCGACGACATGCCGCCCAACCTGCTGCCCTGGCGGCCCATCGTTCGGCGCGCCTTGCCCTTCGCCGCGATCGCCGTGACCAGTGACGACGATCCGTTCGGCACGCCCGAGCGCGGCGCGCGCCTGGTACGCGAGTGGGGCGCCCGGCAGGTCGGCCTCGGTGCCGCCGGCCACATCAACGGCGATTCCGGGCTGGGCGACTGGCCGGCGGGCCAGGCCTTGCTTGCCCAGTTGTGGCGGCGGCCTGAGCCGCGCCCAAGCTCGCCGGCGCCAGGAAGAAGTCCATGCTCGATGATCGCGGCCCTGGTCGCTGCTTGCCATCCTGGCTGTCGCTGCTGGGCTACGCCGCCACGCGGCCCGACATTTTCGCGTCCAGCGCAGCGCGGTCATCAAGGCGCCGGCGCGGCAGGTCTTCGCGCTGATCGATGACCTGAGATCGTTCAACAGCTGGAATCCCTACGAGCGCAAGGACCCGGGCCTGAAGGGCACCTACAGCGGGGCGGCCCGCGGCGTCGGCGCGGCCTATGCCTGGGACGGCCGCAAGGTCGGCGCCGGGCGCATGGAGATCACCGCCAGCCAGGCGCCGAACAGCGTCACGATGCAACTCGATTTCGTCAGGCCGTTCAAGGCCAGCAACACCGCCGAGTTCACGCTGCGCGCCGAGGGTGACACGCTCACCATCGTCACCTGGGCCATGCACGGCCCCGCGCCATACCTGTCCAAGCTGATGGGCGTGGCGTTCGACATCGACGGCATGATCGGCAAGGATTTCGAGGCCGGCCTGGCCAACTTGAGGGCATTGACCGAACGGCGCTGACCGGCATGGGTCCGCACCCGGCGCCATCGCCGACAATGGCGCCCCATGGTCACCAAGAAACCCAAAGGCCTCGGCATGGGCCTCGAAGCATTGCTCGGCCCCAAGGTCAGCGATGCTCCCGCCGCCGCACGCGACGAGGGCGCCGCCCAGCACGCTCAAGCTCAGCCAGTTGCAGCCCGGCAAGTACCAGCCGCGAACGCGCATGGACGAGGGCTCGTTGCAGGAACTGGCGCAGAGCATCAGGAGCCAGGGCGTGATGCAGCCGATCCTGGTGCGGCCCCTGAGCGCCAACCGCTACGAGATCATCGCCGGCGAGCGCCGTGTGCGCGCCGCCAGTCTCGCCGGCCTGAGCGATGTGCCGGTGCTGGTCAAGGTGGTGGCCGACGAGGTCGCCGCGGTGATGTCGCTGATCGAGAACATCCAGCGCGAAGACCTGAACCCGCTCGAGGAAGCGCAAGGCCTGAAGCGCCTGATCGACGAATTCGCGCTCACGCACGAGCAGGCCGCGCAGGCCGTCGGCCGCTCGCGCAGTGCCGCCAGCAACCTGCTGCGGCTGCTGAACCTGGCCGCGCCGGTGCAGCAGATGCTGATGGCGGGCGACCTCGAGATGGGCCATGCCCGCGCGCTGCTGGCGCTGGAGCCGGCCCAGCAGATCCTGGCCGCCAACCAGGTCGCGGCGAAAGGACTCTCGGTGCGCGAAACCGAGAAGCTGGCCGCGCGTCAGGCCGGCAGCAACGCCGGCCGCCAGTCGCCGCTGATGCGCATCAAGCACGACAAGTCGCGCGACATCGTGCGCCTGGAAGAAGCGCTCGCCGACCGCCTGACCGCGGCGGTGGAGATCCGGGTGCAACGCAAGACCAAGCGCGGCGAGCAGGGCGAAATCGCGATCGCCTTCGGCTCGCTCGACGAATTGAACGGCCTGCTCGACAAGCTGGGCGTGACCGAGCGCTGACCCGGGTTCGCAGGCCAGCGCCGGGCCGCTCCCAAGCGGGCTGTACTCCCCCCGGGGGAAGCGAGCGAGGCGAGCCTGGGGCCGTCAGTTCAGGGCCCAGGCTGGGCGGGCGGAAACACCACCCGCACCTCGAGCCCGCGGCCATGCTGGCCTGTATGAAGCGTCACCTGTGCGCCGTGAGCCTCCGCGATGGCCTTGACGATGGCCAGTCCCAGGCCGCTGCCGCTCTCGCCGGCGTGCGCCGGCGCCACGCCTGGCGCGCGATGGAAGCGCTCGAACACCTGATTGCGCGCCTCGGCGGGAATGCCGGGGCCGTCGTCGATGACGCGCAACACGGCGCAGCCGTCCGCAGCGGCGACGACCACATCGACCACGCCGTCGCGCGGCGTGAAACGAAGCGCGTTGCCGACCAGGTTGTCGAGCAGCACGCGCAATTGCTCCGCGTCGCCGGTCAGCGCGCCTGGCGACTCGATGCGCGCGCCCAGGTCGATGCCGCGGCTCTCGGCCCTGTCGTTGAAGCGGGTGACGGCCGACTGCGCCAGCGGCGCCAATTCGAGCCGGCGAAAGGGCTCGGGCCGTGCACCCGGTTCGGCGCGCGACAGATCGAGCAGCTGCTCGACCAGGTGCTGCGCACGGTCGATGCCGGCCCGCAGGGCGCCGACCGCGGTCTGGCGCGAGGCGTCGTCGGCCGCACCCTGCAGCAGCTGCAATTGCAGGCGCAGGGCCGTGATCGGCGTGCGCAGCTCGTGCGCCGCATCCGCCACGAAGCGCTGGCGCACCTGCAGCGACTCGGCCTGCCGCTGCATCAGGCCATTCAGCGCCAGCACCAGCGGCGCGATCTCGCGCGGCAGGTGTGTGGTGTCTATCGGAGCCAGGCTGTTGGCGCTGCGCGCGGCGACCTCGGCCGCGGTGCGATCGAGTGGCGCCAGCCCGCGCCGCAACGCCAGGATCAGCAACACCGCGGCAACGCCGAAAACAAGTGCGAAGGGCAGGAACAGGCTGGCGGCGGCCTCGGCGGCCTCTTCCTGCTGGAACTGCGCACGTTGCGCGGCCTGCACCACGTGGCCGGTGCGAACCACGGTGTAGGTGTCCCAATCGGTGCCCTGCAGGCGTTGGCGTTCGAGACCGGCTTGGTCACGAAAGCGCAGCGCCACGCGGGTGTCGGAGCTGAATGTCATCTGCCCTTGCGGTGTCCACTCGACGACGACGATTTCCGCGCCGTCCGCGCCGGCGCGCGCGGCCGGGTCCGGCGCGCCCGATGCCGTCGCGGACCGATGGTCCGCGACGGCCAGCGCCACGGCTTGCAGGTTTTCGTCGAGCGTGGTGTTGAGGTCGAACAGGATCACGCGGTAGGCCACGCCGCCCAGCAGTGCTGCGCCCAGCGCCGCGGCGCCGAGGATCCACCACGTCAGGTGCCGCTCGATCGAGCGCATTCAGTGCGCCTCGCTGCTGATGCGGTAGCCGACGCCGCGCACGTTGCGGATGCGCCGGCTGCCGATCTTGCGGCGCAGGTGGTGCAGGTGGACCTCGATCGCGTTGCTGGCCACCTCCTCGCCCCAACCGTAGACCGAGTCCTCGAGTTCCTTGCGCGACAGTACCGTGCCGGGGCGCCGCATCAATACTTCAAGGACCGAGAATTCGCGCGCCGACAGCTCGACCGGCTGGCCTTCGAGTGTCACCAGCCTGCGCGCCGGGTCCAGTGTCAAGGCGCCAGCCACGTGCACCGCTTGCGGGTTGCCGGTCGCCCGACGCAGCAGTGCGCGCACGCGCGCCACCAGCTCCTCGAGGTCGAACGGCTTGAGCAGAAGGTCGTCGGCGCCGGCATCGAAGCCGGCCATGCGATCGGGCAAGGCGTCGCGCGCAGTGACCACCAGCACCGGCACGTTCTGCCCGCGCTGGCGCAGCCGCCGCAGCACTTCCAATCCGTCGCGCCCGGGCAGGCCGAGATCGAGCACCGCCAGGTCGTAGTCATGGTGGGCCAGCGAGGCATCGCCGCCGACACCGTCGGTGATCCAGTCGACGGCAAAGCCGGCGCGGCGCAGGCCTTCCTCGATGGCCTGGCCGACCATGGTGTCGTCTTCGATCAGCAGAACTCGCATGACGTGGGGCGTGTGGCGCGCCGCGGATCATAGGCTGCGCCTGAATTTGTCGAACGGCCGCGTGGCGGGCTTAAGTGCGGTTTAAGTCGTCGCCGCATACGCTGGCGACGCCTGTGGTCGCTCGCAATCCGCGTGCCGCGGCGTTCCATGTTGCTCACCATCATCCCTGCGCTTGGCGCTGCCGCGCGCGCGCTGCAAACGCCGTCACCGCGATCGCGCCTGCTCGACGAACCCGCGAGCGTGTGGCTGCTCGTGCTGCTGCACGCGCTGGTCTGGACCTGGGCCGGCACGGCGGTGCGCGGCAATCTCGACTTGTCCGGTGACATGGTCGAAGCCTTCGTTTGGGGGCAGCACTGGCAATGGGGCTACTTCAAACACCCGCCGCTGTCGGGGTGGATAACAGGCGCATGGTTCGCGGTCTTCCCGGCCACGCATGCCTCGTTCTCGCTGCTGGCCAGCCTGACCACCGCGGCCGGCCTGGCCGGCTTCGCGCTCTTGGCGCGCGAGTTCCTGCCGCCGCGCTGGGTCCTGGTCAGCGTGGCCGCGGCGATGCTCTCGCCCAGCATGACGACGATCGCCATGCGTTTCAACTGCAATTCGGTGCTGGTGGCGACCTGGCCCTGGCTGACGCTGTTCTTCGTGCGCTTCATGCAGCATGGGCGCAGCCGCGACGCACTGGCCTGCGGTGTCGCTGCGGCATTGGCCATGCTGGGCAAGTACTTCTCCGGTGTCTGGATCCTCAGCCTGCTGCTCGGCGCCCTGGTGCATGCACCCTGGCGAGCGCGCCTGGCGAGCCGCGGTGCCGGCTTGATGGCGGCTGCCTTTGCACTCGCATTCGCGCCGCACGTGGTGTGGCTGGCCAATCACCACTACGGCCCGTTGCAGTACGCGCGGCAAGCGACGCACGACATCCCGGGCAGTCGCGTGGACCGCGCAGGCCATTTCGTCGCCGCGCAGTTGCTGCTGCCGGCGCTGGGCTACCTGATGCTCTGGCTGTCTACGCGTGTGCGCCGCGGCCATACGCTGCGCGTGCTGGCGGCAATCGCCCGGCCGGCGACCGACCCGCTGTGGACGCTGGCCGTACTGCCGCTGGCCGTGACCGCGCTGGGTACGCTGGCCAGCGGCGCCCGGACCTCGGTGGTCTGGGGCCTGCCGATGTGCCTGGGGCTGGTGCTGCTTGTCGCTGCGCGCTTGCGCGATGCCGGCGCGCGCATTCACGGCCCGCGCGCACTCGCTGTTCTGGGGCTGGCCTGGTGCGCGGTGGTGGTTGGCGCACCGCTGGTTTGGCGTGGCGAGGCCGAGCGGCAGTCGCCCGCCGTGACTGACCCGCGTCAAGAACTTGCGCTGGCCGTCGATGCGCGCTGGCGCGAGGATTTCGGCAGCCCGCTGCCGTGGGTCGCCGGCTCGCCGGCATACGCCGCGTCGACGGCCTTCTACGCACCGTCGCAGCCGGGCTACTGGAGCCTCGACCGCGCGCGGCAGACACCGTGGGTTGATTTCCAACAAGTGCAGCGCGACGGAAGTGCGGTGGTGTGCGACGAAAGCGATGCATCCTGTCAATTGGGCGGCGCTGCGCGAGGTGCACGCCGCGAAGTTGTCACCGTCGCCAAGGACGATCGTGGTCGGCACTTTCCCGCACGCGATTTCGTCCTGTTCCTGATCCCGCCGGGTCGGGCCACGGCAGCGGACCCGGCAAGCCTGTGAGGCCCTCATGACTGCCAAGCTCCCCGTTCCCTCGCGCGGCACGCCGCGCATCAGTTGCGTCGTTCCCGCCTACAACGAGGCCGCCAACATCGAGCCGCTGCTGATCGGCGCTGACGCCGCCAGTTGCGGGCCCTGGCATCGCAGTGGGAAATCCTGGTCGTCGACGACGGCAGCCGCGACGCGTCACCCGCCGTGCTGTCGCGCTGGGCCAACGTGCCCGGCGTGCGCTGGCTGCGGCTGTCGCGCAACTTCGGCAAGGAGGCCGCACTGACCGCGGGCATCGACCACGCCGCCGGCGACGTGGTCGTGCTGATGGACGCCGACCTGCAGCACCCGCCCGAGATGATCGCGCCGATGCTCGAGGCCTGGCGCGGCGGCGCCGACATGGTCTGCGCCGCGCGGCGCTCGCGCGACGACGAGGGCTGGCCAAGCGCGCCGGCACCTGGCTCTTCTACCGCCTGATCAACCGCCCGGGCGCGGTCGAGATCCCGGTCGACGCCGGCGACTTCCGCCTGATGGACCGGCGGGTCGTCGAGGCGCTGCGTGCGCTGCCCGAGCGCAACCGCTTCATGAAGGGGCTGTATGCCTGGGTCGGCTTTCGCACCGAGGTGCTGCCCTACACGCCGCTGCCGCGGCATGCCGGCAAGAGCAGCTTCTCGCTGCGCCGGCTGGCCGCGCTGGCCTTCACGGGGATCACCGCGTTCACCAACGCGCCACTGCGGGTGTGGAGCGCCGTCGGCGCCGTCGTCGCACTGGTCGCGCTGGGTTTCGGTCTTTGGATCGTCGGCGAACACTTCATCGTCGGGCACGACGTGCCCGGCTGGGCGACGCTGGTCGCCGGGCTGATGTTCTCGGCGGGCATCCAACTGTTGTCGGTAGGCATCCTCGGCGAGTATGTCGGCCGCATCTTCGACGAAGTCAAGCAGCGCCCCGTCTATATCGTCGGCGAAGAACATGGCCGCGGCCTGGCTGCGCTGCGCCACCGCGGCCAAGGGCAACAAGAGTTGGCCGCATGACCCGTGAGCTGACCCTCTGCGCCGACGACTACGGCCTGTCGACCGGCGTCGATGTGGCCATCGACGAGCTGGCGCGGCGTGGCCGGCTGAGCGCACTGTCGTGTCTGACCAATGCGCCGGCATGGGCCACCGACGGCCCGCAACTGGTCACGGCACCGCCCGGCGTGGCGACCGGGCTGCACTTCAACCTCACCGAAGGCCGGCCGCTGTCTGCCGCGTTGCGCGAGCATTGGCCGGCATTGCCGACGATCCAGGCCTGCATCGCCGATGCGTTCCGCGGCCGCTTGCCGCTGGCGGCAATCACAGAGGAGCTGTTGGCGCAATGGGATGCCTTCGTCGCAGCCACCGGCCGCACACCGGATTTCGTCGATGGCCACCAGCATGTGCACCACCTGCCCGGCGTCCGCGCCCTGGTGCTCGACTGGCTGCAACGCCAGGCGCACAGCCCGGCGTTGCGCTCGACCGGCCACGTGCGCGGTCCGGGCTTCGTGCTCAAGCGCCTGGCCATCGAATGGACCGGCGGCCGGGCATTGGCCCGCGAGCTGGCGCGGCAGCGCGACATCCCGTTCAACACCGCATTGCTCGGTGTCTACGATTTCGCGCAGGTCGATTACCGCGCGCTGATGCGCGGCTGGCTGGCCCACCTGCCGGCGCAGGGCGGGCTGATCTTCTGCCATCCCGGCCAGCGCTCGCCCGAGGCCGCGCGCGACCCGATCGCGGCGGCGCGTGAACGCGAGTGGGCCTACCTGGCCAGCGACGCCTTCGCCACCGATCTGCAAGCGGCGGGCGTCACGCTGGCCCGGCGCAAGGCGTGAGCGCGGGCCAGGGCCTGTTCGCACTGCCGTCTGTAGCGTGAACAGGCCCTAATCAGAGCGTCGCGAACAATGCGAAGACCGTGGCCGCCATCGACGCCGTGGCCAACCAGCCCAGCCAGCGCAGGCGGCGACCGATCACATGCTCGCCCATCGTGGCGCGGCGCGTGGACAACAACATCATCACGGCCATGATCGGCACCGCGATCACGCCATTCAGCACCGCCGACCAGAACAGTTCCTTGACCGGGTCGAGCGGCGTGAAGCACAGGATCACGCCACCCACGGTGGCCGCGGCGATCACGCCGTAGAAGCCGCGGCCCTCGCCGCGATCCAGGCGCAGCGACAGGCTGCCGCGCCAACCGGCGGCCTCGGCCACGGCGTATGCGGCCGAGCCGGCCAGCACCGGCATGGCCAGCATGCCGGTGCCGATGATGCCCAGGCTGAACAGCAGGAAGGTCAACTCGCCGGCCAGCGGGCGCAGGGCCTCGGCCGCCTGCGCCGAGGTCTGGATGTCGCGCGTGCCGGTCGCGTGCAGCGTGGCCGCGGTGCTGAGGATGATGAAGAAGGCGATCAGGTTGGAGAACGTCATGCCGACGATGGTGTCGAGCTTGATGCGCCGCAGGTGATGCGCGAACCTCGTGCGGCCGTGTGCGGTGCTTCGCCGCCGGCCTGCACGTCCTCGACCTCCTGCGCCGGCCTGCCAGAAGAACAGGTAGGGGCTGATGGTGGTGCCGAACACCGCCACCACCATCAGCAGCACGTCGTGCCCATGGTTGGCCAGAGTTCGCGCGGATCGACCACGGCAGCGGCCACCTGCCACCAGTCCAGCCGCAGCGTGAAGGCCACCGCCACGTAGGCCAGCAGCGCCAGCGTCAGCCACTTGAGCCAGCGCACGTAGCGCTGGTAGGGCAGGAAGACCTGCAGCACCAGGCACAGCAGGCCGAAGGTCACGGCGTAGACATGCGCCGAGCCGCCGACCAGCAGGCGCAACGCCTCGGCCATCGCGGCGATGTCGGCGGCGACGTTGAGCGTATTGGCCAGCAGCAGCAGGCCGACCACCGCCAGCAGCACCCAGCGCGAATAGGCGGCCTTGATGTTGGCGGCCAGGCCGCGCCGCGTGACATAGCCGATGCGCGCGCTGACGATCTGGATCGCGACCATCAGTGGCAGCGTGAAGACCACCGTCCACAGCATCGAATAGCCGAACTGGGCGCCGGCCTGCGAGTAGGTGGCGATGCCGCTCGGGTCGTCGTCGGCCGCGCCGGTGATCAGGCCCGGGCCGAGCTTGCGCAGCGCCCGCCGCAGCCTGCCCATCGTGCGGCCCGTGTCAGGCAAAGGCCCAGCGCCGGTTGATGGCGAAGGTCAGCAACATCGCCAGCAGGGTGGCCACGAGCTGCGCGATCAGGTAGTGCACACCGACCACGCCGCCGAGCGCGACCAGCGCGCTGCTGGCGCCGACACCGATCAACGCCGTGCCCTGGAAGCGCCACCAACTCGGCCACCAGGGCCCGCGGTGCGCGAAGGTGAACCAGCGGTTGCCGACGAACGCGACCTGCGCGCCGAAGGCAGCGCCGACGCCCGCGGCAATCGCGGGCCGCCAAGCCGCGAGTTCGACCGCCGCGCCCAGCAGCGCGTAATGCGTCGCCGTGGCGAGCACGCCGATGGCGGCATAGCGCAGCAGTGCGGCCACGCTCAGGGCCTGCGCTCGCCGCCTACCGGGCAGGATTGCGCCGGGGCACGCCAGAGTTCGCTGATCTTGCCGCGCTGGGCCAGCTCGACGCCAGGCACCTCGTGGAGCAGCGCGCTGCGGCCGGCGCCGACGAGGTACCAACTCGGCACGCCGCGGCAGGCGAGCTCGCCCAGGCGGGCCAGCGGCCACATCCGTTCGCGACCCTGCGCGGGGTCGAAGCGCGCTGCGTCGGCCAACTCCTTGCGCCAACTGTCGGCCTGCATCAGCGCGGCGTTGTCCCAGTCGCTGGCCACCATCGCCGGGCGCGCCAGCGCGGCGTAGATCGGCACGTCGTAGAAGCTGCCGTCGACGAACACCACCACGTCGGCCGGCTGCACCAGCCGCCCGAGTGTCAGCGCGACGTCGCGGTTGGATTTGTGCCCCTGCCAGGCAAGCACCGCCACCGCGCCGACGCACACCAGCGCCCCGGCCGCCGCGGCCAGCGGCCAGCGCCGGCCCGGCGCCGCCGCCCAGGCCAGCAGTGCAGCCCATGCCGGCAGTGCCGGCAGCACATAGCCGACGAGTTTCGAATGCGGCAGCGAGAAGAACAGCACGATGGCCGCCACCCACCACAGCCACAAGCCATTCAGCGCGGGCAGCACGGGCGCTGCCGGTGCAGATGGCTGCGGCGCCGGCCGGCGCCGCATCAGGGCCGGCGCCCAAAGGCTCCACGGCAAGGTCAGCAGCGGCAACACCGCAAGGTAGAACCAGAACGGCTGCGGGTTGTTGAACCCGCCGCCGCTGTAGCGGCGGAAATGCTGCTCGACGATGAAGTAGTCGAAGAAGCCCGCGTAGCGCTGCTGCATATCCAGCAGCCAGGGCAGCGCGACGGCAGCGCCAGCCAGCACGGCAGCGGGATGCGCCAGCCGCAGGGTGTCGCGCCAGCGCCGCTGCGCCAGCAGCCACGGGCCGACGATCCACAGCGGCAGCACCGCACCGATCAGGCCCTTGGACAGAAAGCCGAGCCCGGCCGCCGCCCAGCCGGCCACCAGCCAGCGCAGCGATGCCTGGCCCGGCGCTTCGAACGCGCGCACCCAGCACAGGGCTGCGACGCCGATCCATCCGGCGACCAGCATGTCGTGGTTGACGAACTGTGCGCCGATGAAATACAGCGGGTTGGTGGCCAGCACCACCAGTGCGATGCCGGCGCTGCGCGCGTCGCGCCAGCGCCGCAGCGCCAGCCACAGCGCTGCGCCCATCAACCAGGCCCCGAGGGCAGGCGCCAGGCGCAGCAGCCACGGCTCGGGGCCGAACAACGCCATCGCGGCCATGCCGACCCAATGCGTGAGCGGCGGCTTGTGAAAGAACGGCAGGCCGTGCAGCGTCGGCAACAACCGGTCGCCCAACAGCATCTCCCATGCCACGCTGGCATAGCGTCCCTCGTCGGGCATGGCCAACGGGCGGGCCCAGATCGTCAGCAGCAGCCAGGCGGCCAGCGCGGTGAGCACGAGGGCGGGTGACCGATCCCACGCGTCGCGCGGCGCGGTGGTGCTGGTTTGCGGTGGGGGCTGAGAGGTCATTGGGGTCGGTGCGAGCCAGCGTCGCATTGCAGCAGGACAGGGCTTAAGGGCCGGTTAAACCGCGGCCGCGGCCAGCGAACGAGATCTTCATCATCTTCATGCAGGCGAAGCGGGCGGCTCGACGGTCATGCCGGCGGCGCGCAGGCGTTCGGCCAGCACCGCGCCGAGCGCCGTGGCGGGCGTCAGCACGCCGCCCCATTGCGCGCCGCCGGGCAAGCGCGGGGCATCGAGCGCCAGGGCCAGGGCCGATTCGCAGACGAAGATCGTCGTTGCGCGGTTGCCCGGGTCGCCGCGGCCGGCGATGCGGCCGCGCTGCACCGTTCCGCGCTCGCCGACGCCAAACAGTTCGCAGCGAAACGAGCCGCCGTCCATGGCCCGCTCCGACGGCCCCTCGCCGGGCGCCGGCACGAAGCGCGCGGCCACCCGGCGCAGCGGCGCGAAGGCAAGCGCCGTGCGACCCGCGGCGATCCCGATCGCCACCGCGCTGGCCGCCAGCGCAGCACTCGCGCCGCGGCCGACGCGGGCGTATTCCGGTATCGGAAGTCGGGCGCGAACGGGCCGCTGCCCGCCAGCAGCGCGGCACTGCGCCGCACCACACGGCTGTTGATCGGGCCCATCACGAACGGGGCCAGCCAGGCGTCGAAGTCGCTGTCGTGCAGCGCGCCGGCGGGGTCGCGGTGCGAGGCCGCGTCGGCCGGCACCGTGCCGCGCGGGTTGAGCAGGAACGCGTCGTCGAATTGCGCCTGCGCGGCTTTGTCGTCGAGCGCGGCGAGCGCCGACGCGGCCGTGCCGCCGTTGAGCCCGCCGCGCATCGAGAAGCAGGCCTTGACACTCGCGCAGCGCTCGCCGTGCTGGCGCCACAGCGCGCTGGCCACCAGCCACGCGCCCAGATCCGAGGGCACCGAGTCGAAGCCGCAGCCCGGCACGATGCGCGTGCCGCTCTTTGCCGCTGCGGCGTGGTGGCGGTCGATCATCTGCCGCACCCACGGCGTCTCGCCGGTGATGTCGACATAGTGCGTGCCGTGGCGCACGCAGGCCGCGACCAGCCCGCTGCCAAAGCGCGCAAAGGGCCCGGCCGTGCTGAGCACGACGCGCGACTGCGCCGCCAGCGCGTCGAGCGCCGCGGCATCGCCGGCATCGGCCACCACGATACCGGGCGAGGTTTGGCCCAACTCGCGGCGCAGGGCGTCGAGCTTGGCCGCCGAGCGCCCGGCAATCGCCCATCGCAGGCCCGCCGCGTGGTCCGCGATGTAGCGCGCCGTCTGGCGGCCGACGAAGCCGGTCGCGCCGTAGACGATGACGTCGAAGTTGCGCTTCATCGACGGCGCGCGGCGAATACAGCGCAGGGTACGCGCGAGCAGCCACCGTGTGCGGCGACGTGCGCTGTGCGGCGGCAGAACATCTGCCGATGATCCACGCCCGCACCGGCCGCGCAGGCGATGCGCGTGAAGTCGGCCTGGCGCAGGTCCTGAGGCATAGGCCATTCTGCCGCGACCCAGGCCGACGCGGCGGCCCATGCCGGCGTCTTCGACTGAGCCGCGTCAACGCCGCGTCCGCCCCCCAGGAACAGGGCGTGGCAAGCCCCGCATGCGCCTCTTAGACTCGGACGGCAGGAACGATCCAACATGCGCATTGCACCTCTTCATCACTGGTTCCGCCGCGCCGCTGCTGTCGCGCTGATGTGCGCCACCGCAGGCGCCATCGCCATCCCGGCCGCAGCGGTGGAGGAGGCCGATGACACCGTCGGCGAGCTGATCGGCGAGTTGATCTTTCGCGCCGACCTGCTGAGCTCGCTCGACACCCTGTGCCCCCGCGGCCGGCCGGCGCCCGACTGGCGCGCCGCCTTGCCGCCCTTGCCGCCCGAGGCCACCACGCCCGAGCTGCTCGACCTGTCGCGCCGCCTGGGGGCCGACGCCGGCCAGCAGCTGGTGCGCGAGACGGGCGGCTGCCGGAGCGTCGATTTCGCCGTCGCCTACGACGAGTCGCGGCAGACCTTCGACGAACTGATCGAGCGCTGGCGCCAGCTGTAAGTCAGTACGTCGCCCGCCCGCCCGACAGGTCGAGCACCGAGCCGGTCGTGAACGAGCAGTCTTCGCTCGCAAGCCAGCAGATGGCGGCGGCGATTTCGTGCGGCTCGACGAAGCGACCCATCGGGATCTTGCCGAGCATGAAGTCGATGTGCTGCTGGGTCATGGTCGCGAACATCGCGGTCTTGGCCGCGGCCGGCGTCACGGCATTGACGAGCACGCCCTTGGTCGCCGTCTCCTTGGCCAGCGACTTGGTCAGCGCGATCAGGCCGGCCTTGCTGGCGCTGTAGTGGCTGGCGTTGGGGTTGCCTTCCTTGCCGGCCACCGAGGCCACGTTGACGATGCGGCCGTAACCCTGCTTGAGCATCTGCGGCACGACGGCGCGGCAGGTCAGGTACGGCGCGACGAGGTTGACCTCGAGCACCCGGCGCCAGACGTCGGGCGCCAGCTCCCAGGTCGTGCCGTTGCCGCCGGTGATGCCGGCGTTGTTGACCAGGATGTCGATGCGGCCGAACTCGGCCGATCGCCTGCGCGCAGGCCTTGGCCACGGCGGCGGCGTCGGTGAGTTCGAGCGGCGCCACGGCGACGCGGCCGAGCGGGGCGAGCGACTCCTTCGCCTTGGCCAGCAGCGGCGCGTCGATGTCCCACAGCACCACGGCGGCGCCCGATTGCAGCATGCGCTCGGCGGTGGCGTAGCCGATGCCCTGCGCGCCGCCGGTGATGACGGCGACGCGGCCTTTGAGGTCGAGCTGGTTCACGATGGCCTCCCGCCGGGCCGCCCCAAGGGTGGCCAGCGCCCCAAGGGTCACGAAGGGACCCTCTACGGGCCCTGGGGGCAGCGAACGAAGTGAGCTTGGGGGCTGTCATGCAAGTCCCTTCAAGGTGGTGGCGGCATCCGGCTGCGCCCGGCAGTCGGCGATGTACTGGCGCACGATGTCGGCGAACGTGGCCTCGGGCGCCAGGCCCAGCCGCGCGGCGCGTTGCGCGCTCGCGCCCTTGGGCCAGTTGGCGACGATGCCGGCGATGCGCTCGTCGCGCTCGAAGCGCACCAGGGCGCGCACCTTGGGGCCGGCCACGGCTTCGAGCGCGGCCAGCATCTCGCGCACGGTGACGTTCAACGCCGGCAGGTTCAGCGCCAGCCTGCCGCCGAGCGCGTCGCGCGGCGCTTCGTAAACGGCGATCAGGCCCGCGACCGTGCGCGCCGGCGACGACACCGGGTGCGAGACGCTGGCGTCGACCGGGCACACCGATTCGACGCCGGCCAGCGGCTCGCGGATGATGCCGCTGAAGAACGACGACGCGGCGGCGTTGGGCTTGCCCGGGCGCACCGTCACCGTCATCAGGCGCGCGGCGCGGCCGTCGATGAAGCCCTTGCGCGTGCAGTCGGCGATCAGGTGCTCGCACATCAGCTTTTGCGTGCCGTAGGAGGTTTGCGGCGCGGGCAGGGTGTCGTCGGCGACGACGTCGGGCAGCGGCCGGCCGGGGTCGGGGCCGAACACGGCGACCGAGCTGGAGAACACCAGCCGCGGCGCGTTGCCGGCGCTGCGGATGGCATCGAGCAGCGCGCGCGTGCTGTCGAGGTTCGAACGCATGCCCAGGTCGAAGTCGAGCTCGCATTCGCCCGACACCGCCGAGGCGAGGTGGAACACGCCGTCGAAACGCTCGGCGCCCAGCGCCGCGCATTGCGCCAGCAGCGCGCCGGTGCGCGCTGCCACGCGTGGGTCGGCCAGCAGGTCGGGCGGCGGCGCGAACTGGTCGGCCAGCACCAGCGAGTCGATGGGCTGGCCGGCCAGCGTGCCGCGCGCCAGCAGCGTGCGCGCCAGGCGCGCGCCGACGAAGCCGGCGCCGCCGGTGATGAGCAGCTTCATGATTTTCGATTCCGATAGGGTTGAAACCAGCCGAGGCCGGCCGACGTGCCGCCGGGCGTTGCGATGCGCGGGCGGTACTCGCAGCCGATCCAGCCGCCCCAGCCCAGCCTGTCGATCAGCTCGAACAGGTAGGGGTGGTTGATTTCGCCGAGGTCGGGCTCGTGGCGTTCGGGCACGCCGGCGATCTGCATGTGGCCGACGGCGCCGCCGGGCAGGTACTTCTCGATCTTCCTGGCCAGGTCGCCCTCGACGATCTGGCAGTGGTACAGATCCATCTGCACCTTCAGGTTCGGCGCGCCGACATCGGCGACGACCTCGTGCGCCTGATCCTGCCGGTTCAGGAAGAAGCCCGGGATGTCGCGCGTGTTGATCGGCTCGATCAGGATGTCGACGCCGTGCGGCGCGGCCTGCGCGGCGGCCCAGGCCAGGTTGGCGACGTAGGTCGCGCGCAGCTTCGCGCGCTCGGCGCCCGGCGGCGCCAGCCCGGCCATCACGTGCACGCGCGGGCAGCGCAGCGCGGCGGCATAGCCCAGCGCCTGCTCGACGCCGCGCTTGAATTCGTCTTCGCGCCCGGGCAGGCAGGCCATGCCGCGCGCGCCGGCGTCCCAGTCGCCGGGCGGGCCGTTGAACAGCACCTGCTGCAGGCCGTTGTCGCGCAGCCGCGCCGCCAGGTCGGCGGCCGCGAACGCGTACGGGAACAGGTACTCGACGGCGCTGAAGCCATCGGCCGCGGCGGCGGCGAAGCGGTCGAGGAAGGCGTGCTCGTTGTAGAGCATCGACAGGTTGGCGGCGAAGCGGGGCATCGTGATCTACCAGGTGGCGCCGAACTGGGTGCGCAGTTCGGCGAGTTGTTGTTCGGTCAGCGGCGCCGGCTTCGGATTCGACAGCAGCCACAGGCGCGCGGTTTCTTCCAGTTCTTCGAGCACGGCCATCGCCGCTGCGGGCTGTCTCGTGCCAGACCACGGGGCCCAGGCGCTCGAGCAGCACGGCGCGGATCGGCGCGCCGCGCCGGCGCGCGGCACTGGCCAGCGCCGCCACGTCCTTGGCGACTTCGGGGTCGCCGGGTCGGCGGTACTTCACGAGCGGCACCGGGCCGACCTTCATCACGAAGTACGGCGTGATCGGCGGCAGCACGGCGGCTTCGCTCCACACGCCCGCCAGCGTCAAGGCCACCAGGTGCGTGCTGTGCGTGTGCAGCACGCAGCGCGCGGTCGGCTCGGCGGCGTAGATCGCGCGGTGCAGCGCCAATGTCTTGCTCGCACGCGCGCCCGATTGCTGTATGCCGGCGTCGTCGACGAAGGCCAGTTGTGCCGGGTCGAGAAAGCCCAGGCAGGCGTCGGTGGGCGTGATCAGCGTGCCGCCGTCGGTGCGCGCACTGAGGTTGCCCGCAGTGGCGTGCACATAGCCGCGCGCAAACAGCGAGCGGCCGACGCGGACCAGTTCGTTGCGCAGCGCGTCGCTCATTGCACCAGCGCCAGCGCCTTGGCGAAGAAGTCGACGCTGCCGAAATTGCCCGACTTCAGGGCCAGTAGCAGTGGCCGGCCCTCGGCCTGCGTCCACGGCACACCGGGGTCGATCGGCGCGCCGACGCGCAGGCGCTGCACCTGCAGCGCCTGCACGACCGCGCCCGAGGTCTCGCCACCGGCGACGACCAGCCGGCGTACGCCGCGCTCGTGCAGGCCGGCGGCGATCGTGGCCAGGCAATGTTCGACCAGGGCACCGGCACGCTCGGCGCCGAGTTGTTCCTGCGCGGCCTTGACCACGGCGGCGTCGGCCGTGGCGTAGACCAATACCGGCTCGCGTGGCAATGCGGCCTCGGCCCAGGCCAGCGCCTGCGCGGCCAGCGGCGCGCCAGCGGCGAGTTGCAGCGCGTCGATGCGCAGCGCGGGCCGCCCGCTCTGCAGCCAATGCGCGACCTGCGCGTTGGTGGCGGTCGAACACGAGCCTGACAACACCGCGGCCAGGCCGCCGACGGCCGGCAGCGGCGCCGCCTGTGCGTCGGGCCGCACCCAGCCGCGCGCGGCGTAGGCGGCGGGCAGGCCGAGTGCGAGGCCCGAGCCGGCGACCAGCAGCGGCAGGTCGGCGCAGGCGGCGCCGAGCGTGCGCAGGTCGGCGTTGTCGATCGCGTCGGCGATCGCGATGCGCACACCCTCGGCGCGCAGCGCCGCCATGCGCGCGGCCACCGCGTCGACGCCGGCCGCCACGGCGTCCTGGCGCAGCAGGCCGACGCGCAACGGCGTCTGCGCCTGCAGCCAGCGCACGAGGTTGGCGTCGGTCATCGGCGTCAGCGGGTGCTCGCGCATGCCGGTGTCCGACAGCAGCGCATCGCCGACGAACAGGTGGCCGCGGTAGACGCTGCGGCCGTTCTCGGGGAAGGCCGGGCAGGCGATCGCGAAGTCGGCCCCGAGGGCGGCCATCAGCGCCTCGGCGACCGGGCCGATGTTGCCGCGCGGTGTCGAATCGAAGGTCGAGCAGACCTTGAAGTAAAAGCGCCGGCAGCCGGCGCTGCGCAGACGCTCGAACGCCGCCAGCGCGTCGCGCACGGCGTCGGCCGCAGGCACCGTGCGCGATTTCAGCGCCACCACCACGGCGTCGGCATCCAGCGCGGCGTGATCGGCCGGCACGCCGATCGCCAGCAAGGTGTTCATGCCGGCCTGCACCAGCATGCCCGCTACGTCGGTGGCGCCGGTGAAGTCGTCGGCGATGACGCCGAGCACGGGCCGGCGATTGCTCATGGCACCGGGCGCGATCGGCACGAACGCGGGACCTTGCCGGCACCCCGCGTCGCCCGCGCGCGCCGCAGCGCAGCGATACCGCCTTCGACGACACGGCGCGACCGCACGATCTCACTCACACCATCGATCGCCTCGAGTCGCGCGGTCTGGCATTGCGGGCCGCCTGTGCGTTGGAGGCCGCTCGGGGCCGACCGGGCTGAAACGATCATTGACATGGTGTTAAGGTCATCATACAAGTGTGCCGCGTGTCATGCCACGCATTGCGCAGCGCGAAAATGGATTCGGAGACTTCCCTCGATGGCCAGCGTCAGCATCCGTTCAGCAACCAAGCGCTTCGGCGATGTCGAGATCCTGCATGGCGTGGACATCGAGATCGCCGATGGCTCGTTCACCGTGCTGGTCGGCCCGTCGGGCTGCGGCAAGAGCACCTTGCTGCGCATGATTGCCGGGCTCGAACAGATCAGCGGCGGCGAGATCCGCATCGCCGACAAGGTGGTCAACGACGTGCTGCCCAAGCAGCGCGATATCGCGATGGTGTTCCAGAACTACGCGCTGTACCCGCACATGACGGTGCGCCAGAACATGGCCTTCTCGCTGATGCTGGCCAAGCTCGAGAAGTCGGCCGCTGACGCCAAGGTGGCCCGCGCCGCGGAAATCCTGGGTCTGAGTACGCTGCTCGACCGCTATCCGCGACAACTCTCCGGCGGCCAGCGCCAGCGCGTGGCGATGGGCCGCGCGATCGTGCGCGACCCGCAGGTCTTCCTCTACGACGAGCCGCTGTCCAATCTCGACGCCAAGCTGCGGGTGGCGATGCGCACCGAACTGAAGGAGTTGCACCAGAGGCTGAACACGACCTCGATCTACGTCACGCACGACCAGATCGAGGCCATGACCATGGGCGACAAGATCGTGGTCATGAAGGACGGGCGCATCGAGCAGACCGGCAGTCCGCTCGAGTTGTACGACCAGCCGGCCAACCTGTTCGTGGCCGGCTTCATCGGCTCGCCGGCGATGAACTTCCTGCCCGGCACGTTGCGGCGTGCGAACGGTGCGACGCAGGTCGAACTGGCCGACGGCACGCGCCTCGGTGCACCGGCCGGCACCAAGGGCAGCGACGCGCAGCCGGTGATCTTCGGCACCCGGCCCGAGCACCTCGTCCTCGTCGATGGCGCACGGGGCGGCACGATCCCGACCGAAGTGGTGGTCGTCGAGCCGACCGGCGCCGACACCTTCGTCTCGTGCCGGCATCACGGCGCCGAACTCTCGGTCGTCTTCCGCGAGCGCCACAGCTTCAAGCCGGGCAGCACGATCCATCTGCAGCCCGACCCGTCGCGCGCGCATCTGTTCGACGCCGCCAGCGGCCGTTCGCTGGCGGCCTGAGGCTTCATCCGTTCCACCCCCAGGTGCCGACAAGCAGCACCGCCCACAAGCAAGGAGATATCGCATGGACCAATTCAACCGCCGCCGCTTCCTGGAAGGGACCGCCGGCGTCGCCGCGAGCACGGCGCTCGGCGCCGGCGCGATCTGGGCGCCCGCCGTCCACGCGCAGACCACGCTGAGCCTGAAGCCCGAGAAGGGCGCCAAGCTGCGCGTGCTGCGCTGGAGCCGCTTCGTGCAAGGCGACATCGACGCCTACATGATCAACGTCAAGAAGTTCACCGACAAGACCGGCATCGAGGTGCGTGTCGACAACGAGGGCTGGGAAGACGTGCGCCCGAAGGCGGCCGTCGCGGCCAACACCGGCGCCGGCCCGGACATCATCCTGTCGACCAACGACGACGCCAACCTCTACCCTGAGAAGCTGCTCGACGTCACCGACCTGGCCAACTACCTGGGCAAGAAGTACGGCGGCTGGTACCCGGCCTGCGAGGCCTATCTGCGCCCCGACGGCAAGAAGTGGATCGGTATCGGCCTCGGCGCCGCCGGTGCGATGCTGGTCTACCGCCAGAGCCAGGTCAAGGCGGCGGGTTTCGATACCTTCCCCAAGGACACGACGGCATTCCTGGCCCTGCTCAAGGCGCTGCACGCCAAGGGCACGCCGGCCGGTTTTGCCCTGGGCAATGCGACGGGCGACGGCCTGTGGACGAACTGGCTGCTCTGGTCGCATGGCGGCAAATTGGTGGACGCGAACAACAAGGTCGTGATCGACAGCCCGGAGACGATCAAGGCGCTCGAATATGCCAAGGAGATGTACGCCACCTTCATCCCGGGCACGCTGTCGTGGCTGGACCCGAACAACAACAAGGCCTTCCTCGATGGCCAGATCAGCCTGACCAACAACGGCATCTCGATCTACTACGCGACGAAGACTTCGACCGACCAGAAGGTCCGGGACCTGAAGGAGGACGTGCACCACGCGCAATACCCGGTCGGCCCGGTCGGCGTGCCGACCGAGTCGCACCTGTTCTTCAATCAGATGGTCATGAAGTACACCAAGTACCCGCAGGCGGCCAAGGAGTTCCTGCGCTTCATGATGGAGCAGGAGCAATTCGACCCCTGGCTCACGGCGGCCGGCGGCTACATCGCGCCGCCACTGGCCGAGTACGCGAAAGCCGCGATCTGGACCTCGGATCCCGAAGCACACGCCGTATCGCGACTGCGTGAAGAACCTGCGACCGGGCGGATACGCCGGCAAGCTCGGATACGCTTCGGCGGGCGCGGCAGCCGACTTCATCGTCGTCAACATGGTGGCCGAGGCGGCGAGCGGATCGAAGACGCCGAAGGAAGCCGCCGAGCGGGCGCAGAAGCGCGCCGAGCGCTACTACAAGGTGTGACTGTGACCCCCCCCGAAGCGGCCTTTGGCCGCCTCCCCCCCAAGGGGGGCGACGCCAGCGGACCGGCAGAGCCGGATCCGCGGCGTCCGCTGGGCGAATTGACGCAGGTTGCGCGTGCTCGAAAAACTTCAAAACAATCGCAACGCACTGGGCCTGCTGTTCATGCTGCCGGCGGCGGTGCTGCTGCTGCTGTTCCTGACCTACCCGCTCGGCCTGGGCTTCTGGCTCGGCTTCACCGATACCAAGGTCGGTCGGGCCGGCGAGTGGGTCGGTCTCGAGAACTACCAGTACCTGTGGGGCGACGCCGTCACGCGCCTTGCACTCTTCAATACGCTGTTCTACACGTTCGTCGCCAGCGTCATCAAGTTCGGCCTCGGCCTTTGGCTGGCGATGCTGCTCAACCGCAACATCCGCTTCAAGACCTTCTTCCGCGCCGTCATCCTGCTGCCCTACATCGTGCCGACGGCCTTGTCGGCGATCGCCTTCTGGTGGATCTACGACGCGCAGTTCTCGATCATCAGCTGGATGCTGGTGAAGATGGGGCTGATCGACAAGTACATCGATTTCCTCGGTGACCCGTGGAATGCACGGCTGTCGGTGATCGCGGCCAACATCTGGCGCGGCATTCCCTTCGTCGCCATCACCCTGCTGGCCGGTCTGCAGACGATCTCGCCCTCGTACTACGAGGCCTCGGCGATCGACGGTGCCACGCGCTGGCAGCAGTTCCGCCATGTCACGCTGCCGCTGCTGACGCCGATCATCGCGGTGGTGATGACCTTTTCGGTGCTCTTCACCTTCACCGACTTCCAGCTGATCTACGTCATCACCCGCGGCGGGCCGCTCAATGCGACGCACCTGATGGCCACGCTGTCGTTCCAGCGCGCGATTTCCGGCGGTGCGCTCGGCGAAGGTGCGGCGATCTCGATCGCGATGGTGCCGTTCCTGCTGGCCGCCATCATGTTCAGCTACTTCGGGCTGCAGCGACGCGCCTGGCAGCAAGGGGCGGCCGATAAATGAGCACGACCGACACCAGCTCGACGACGGACACCGTCGGCATGAGCTACCTCGACACGCCGTCGCGCAAGTTCGTCACGATCTACCTGCCGCTGATCGTCTTCCTGATCGTGTTGCTGTTCCCGTTCTACTGGATGGCGATCACCTCGGTGAAGCCCGACAACGAACTGCTGTCGCGCACCGGCAACCCGTTCTGGGTCATCGCGCCGACGCTGGCCCACTTCAAGAAGCTGTTGTTCGCCACGTCCTACCCCGAGTGGATGTGGAACACGGTGCTGGTCTCGGTGGTGGCGACCTTCGTTTCGCTGGCCTGCTCGGTGTTCGCGGCCTATGCGATCGAGCGGCTGCGCTTCACGGGCTCCAAGCAGGTCGGCCTGTCGATCTTCCTGGCCTACCTGGTGCCGCCGTCGATCCTGTTCATTCCGCTGGCGGCCATCGTCAACCAGCTCGGCCTGTTCGATACCCGCTGGGCGCTGATCCTCACCTACCCGACCTTCCTGATCCCGTTTTCCACCTGGCTGCTGATGGGCTACTTCCGTTCCATCCCCTACGAGCTCGAGGAATGCGCGCTGATCGACGGCGCCAACCGCTGGCAGATCCTGACCAAGATCGTGCTGCCGCTGGCGGTGCCGGGCCTGATCTCGGCCGGCATCTTCGCCTTCACGCTGTCGTGGAACGAGTTCATCTACGCGCTGACCTTCGTCTCGTCGTCCGAGATCAAGACCGTGCCGGTCGGTGTCGTCACCGAACTGGTCGAGGGCGATGTCTACCACTGGGGCTCGCTGATGGCGGGGGCCCTGCTCGGTTCGCTGCCGGTGGCCTTCATCTACTCGTTCTTCGTCGAGTACTACGTGTCGGGCTTGACCGGGTCGGTCAAGGAATAGGGGGCAGGCATGCGGATCGGATTCATCGGCCTGGGCGCGATGGGCGCACCCATGGCGCAGCGGCTCGTCGCGGCGGGTCACGCCGTGCACGGGTTCGACATGCGGCCCGCCGCGGTCCAGGCCCTGGCGGCGCAGGGGGGGCATGCGGCCGCGTCGGCGCGCGAGGCCGCGGCCGGTGCCGACCTGCTTTGGCTGATGGTCGTCAACGGCGAGCAGGCCGAGAGCGTGCTGTTCGGCGACGCTGCCGCGGCAGCGGCCCTGCCCAAGGGGGCGCTCGTCGTCGCCGCCTGCACGCAAGCGCCGGCGCAAGCCAGCGCGCTGGCCGCGCGCGTCGCTGCGGCCGGACTGGTGATGCTCGACGCGCCGGTCTCGGGCGGCGTGGGGGGGGCCAAGGCGGCGGCGCTGACCATCATGTGCTCGGGCCCGGACGCCGCGTTCGCAGCGGCGCGGCCGGTGTTCGAAGCGCTGGCCAAGCGCATCTTCCATGTCGGCACCGAGGCCGGCCTGGGTTCGACCGCCAAGATGATCAACCAGTTGCTGTGCGGCGTGCACATCGCCGCGGCGGCCGAAGCCATGCACGTGGCCGAGCGCGCCGGCGTGCCGCTGGCCACGATGTACGAGATCATCAGCGTGTCGGCCGGCAACAGCTGGATGTGGAGCGATCGCGGGCCGCGCATGATGCAGGACGACCCGCCGGTGGCCAGTGCGGTCGACATCTTCGTCAAGGATCTGGGCATCGTGCTCGACCAGGGCAAGCGCGTGCGCCAGGGCCTGCCGCTGGCATCGGCCGCGATGCAGATGTTTCTCGCCGCGTCCGGCCTGGGCCATGGCGCGGCCGACGACAGCCAGGTGATTCGCGCCTATCGCGCCATGAACGGCAAAGGGAGAAGTGAGCAAGCAAGGCGACGGTCGGCTTCATCGGCGTCGGCCTGATGGGCCACGGCATGGCCAAGAACCTCGTCACCAAGGGCCATCCCTTGGTGGTGCTGGGCCACCGCAATCGCGAGCCGGTCGAGCACCTGAAGTCGCTCGGTGCGCGCGAGGCGGCCACGGCGCGCGAGCTGGCGGCGCAATGCGACATCGTTCACCTGTGCGTCACCGGCTCGCCGCAGGTCGAGGCCCTGCTGCGCGGCGCCGCCGGCGTGATCGCCGGCGGCAAGCGCGGTTTGATCGTCATCGATTGCTCGACCTCCAATCCGGTGTCGACGCTCGCGCTCGGCGAGGAATTGCATGCCGCGGGCATGACGCTGGTCGACGCGCCGCTGTCGCGCACGCCGGTCGAAGCCGAGGCCGGCACGCTGGACACAATGGTCGGCTGCGACGCCGAGACCTTCGCCGCCATCGAGCCGGTGCTGCGCTGCTGGGCCGGCAACGTGGTGCACCTCGGGCCGCTCGGCCTGGGCCACAAGATGAAGCTGGTCAACAACTTCGTCGCCATGGGCTATGCCGCGCTGTTCTCCGAAGCGCTGGCCATCGCGCGCAAGGCCGGCCTGACGATCGAGCAGTTCCACGCCGTGATCGGCTCGGGCCGCATGCGCAGCGGCTTTTACGACACCTTCATCAAGTGGAGCCGCGAAGGCGACGAGAACGCGCACCGTTTCACGATCGCCAATGCGCACAAGGACATGCGCTATCTGGCCAGCATGGCCAACGAGATCGGTGCCGTGAACAACCTGCAGACGCTGGTGAAGAACGGCTTCGCGGCGATGGAGGCCGCCGGGCTGGGCCAGCGCTACGTGCCGATGCTGGCCGACTTCATCGCCGCGCAGAACGGCCTGCCACCGGCGGCCGACGGCGCGGGCGTCGCGCTAAGACGCGGCCTTCACCGGCCGGCGTCCCGCCACCTTGTTCGCCGCCCCGGCCAGCCGCCGCGCCGGCGCGGCCACCGAGGGCAGCTTGCGACGCGATGCGAGCACGGCCTCGATGTCTTCGGCCGCACTGTCGATCAGGATCAGGCTGGCGCGTTCGGCCTTGTGCGGCGCGCGGGCGATGACCGCATCGAGCACGGCGCGGTGCAATGGCAGTGAACTCGCAGGGCCGTGCGGGCGCGAGGTGGAGATCTCGAAGCTGGTGCGCAACAGCGCGCCCAGCGCCTTGCTCATCTGCACCAGCATGCGGTTGTGGCAGGCCCGCAGCAGGCCCTGGTGAAAGCGCAGGTCGCTGGCCACGTAGTCGCCGCCCTCGTCGATCGCCAGCTTCATGCCGGCGTAGGCGGCCTCGATCTCGGCGATGTCGGCCGTGCTCGCGCGCTCGGCCGCGATGTGCACGGCCGCCGGCTCGATCACGCGGCGCAGCTCCTGCAGGTCGCGCAGGAATTCGCGCGTCAGCCCGACCTTGGACTGCCAGGCCACGACATGCGGATCGAACCAGTTCCACTGCTCGGCCGGCAGCACGCGGGTGCCGACCTTGGGCCCGGTCACCAGCAGCCCCTTGGCGACGAGCGACTTCACGGCTTCGCGAATCACCGTCCGGCTGACGCCGAACTCGTCGCCGAGCAGCGGCTCGGGCGGCAGCGTCGCGCCCTCCGCGTAATGGCCGGCGACGATGGCCACGCCGAGATGTTCGAGCGTGTGGCCGTGGACGTTCTTCTTGAGGGCGGCGGGGGCCACGCGATTTCGGCGATCAGAGGCTGGCGGTCACGCCGCCGTCGACGTACAGGATGTGACCGTTGATGAAGCGCGATGCGTCGCTGGCCAGGAACACGGCGGCCGGCGCGAGTTCGTCGACCTCGCCCCAGCGCCGGTTCGGCGTGCGGTTGATCAGCCAGGCGCTGAAGGCCGGGTCGTCGACCAGCTTCTGGTTCAGCTCGGTCTTGAAGTAGCCCGGCCCCAGACCATTGACGTTGATGCCGTGCGGGCCGAGGTCGATCGCCATGCCCTTGGTCAGCATCTTCACTGCGCCCTTGCTCGCGGTGTAAGGCGCGATGCCGGGCCGGCCGAGCTCGCTCTGCACCGAGCAGATGTTGATGATGCGTCCGCGCTTCCTGGCCACCATGCGCTGGGCCACGGCCTGGCCGACGATGAACATGCTGTCGAGATTGGTGCGCATGATCGCCTGCCAGTCGGCGGCGGCGAAATCCTGGAACGCCGCGCGGCGCTGGATGCCGGCGTTGTTGACCAGGATGTCGATCGCGCCGATGTCGGCTTCGATGGTCGCCACCGCGGCGGCCACCGCCGCGTGCATCGCAGACGTCGAAGGCCCGCGCGTGCACCGCCAGCCCTTCAGCCGCGAGCGCGGCATGGGCCTGCGCCAGACGAGCGGCATCGCGGCCGTTGAGCACGACGGCCGCGCCGGCCTGTGCCAGCCCGCGCGCCAGTGCCAGGCCGATGCCGGCCGACGACCCGGTGACCAGCGCCAGGCGGCCGTCGAGGCGAAATGTCGAGGCGTCAATCATGGCGCGGGGCAACGCGGCTCACGGTCGATCTACCGCTACAGCCGACGGCCGCTGGCGGCGTCGAACACATGCGCCTTCGCGGCGTCGACCGAGAGGTGCACCGTCTGCTCGGGCTGGACGTCGGTGCGGCCGTGCATCACCAGCACCAACTGCTGGCCGCCGACGTCGAGCAGCAGTTCGGTCTCGGCGCCCGTCGGCTCGACCACCACCACGCGCGCCGCGATGCCGGTTGCCGGCCAGGGCCAGATCGGTCGGGCGGATGCCGTAGTGCACGGCCCGCTCGCCGCTGGCGGCAAGGCTGGGCAGCGGCCAGCGTGCGCCGAGGGCCTGCACGGCACCGTCGCGCAGCGTGCCGGCAAACACGTTCATCGCCGGCGAGCCGATGAACTGGGCCACGAACAGGTTGTGCGGGCAGTCGAACAACTCCAGCGGCGTGCCGATCTGCTCGATCAGGCCGTCGTGCATCACGACGATGCGGTCGGCCATCGTCATGGCCTCGATCTGGTCGTGGGTGACGTAGACCGTGGTTGTCTTCAGGCGCTGGTGCAGCGACTTGATCTCGGCCCGCATCGCCACGCGCAACTTGGCGTCGAGGTTGGACAGCGGCTCGTCGAACAGGAACACCTTGGGGTCGCGCACGATGGCGCGGCCCATCGCGACGCGCTGGCGCTGGCCGCCGGAGAGTTCACGCGGGTAGCGGTCGAGCAGCGTATCGAGGTTGAGGATGCGCGCCGCGTTGTCGACGCGCTGGTCGGTGGTCTGCTTGTCGGCGCGACGCAGGCGCAGCGAGAAGCCCATGTTCTCGCGCACCGTCATGTGCGGATACAGCGCGTAGCTCTGGAACACCATCGCGATGTCGCGGTCCTTCGACTCGAGGTCGTTGACCACCTTGTCGTCGATCATGATCTCGCCGCCGGTGATCTCTTCCAGCCCGGCCAGCATGCGCAACAGCGTGCTCTTGCCGCAGCCCGAGGGCCCGACCAGGACCACGAACTCGCCGTCCTGGATGTCGAAGCCCAGGCCGTGCAGGACCTTGACCTTGCCGTAGCTCTTCTCGATGTCGCGGAAGGTGACCGATGCCATGATTCGCCTTGTCTATCTAGCCGGTAACGGCAGCGTGCCGATCAAGCGGGCGCCGCGGAACCGGCTTTGCCGGGCCGCTGGCGTCGCCCCCTCGAGGGGGAGCGGCGAAGCCGCTTCGGGGGTGGGTCATGACTTGACCGCGCCGGCCGTCAGGCCCGACACCATGTAGCGCTTGAAGGCGTAGTAGATCGCCGCCGGCGGCAGCGCATAGATCAGGCCGGTGGCCATCAGCAACTCCCACGGCGAATCGTCGGCGGACAGGAAGTTGCCCAGCGCCACCGACAGCGTGACGTCGGTATCGTTGGACAGCAACAGGAAGGCGTACAGGTATTCGTTCCAGGCCAACAGCAGCGAGTAGGTGCCCACCGCTACCAGCGAAGGCACCATCAGCGGCAGGTAGACCAGGCGGAACAACTGCAGCGGCGACGCGCCATCCATGCGCGCGGCCTCGTCGAGCTCGAACGGCAGCTTGTCGCTGGCCTGCTTCAAGACCCAGATGCAATACGGCGAGGCGATCGTCACCATCGCCAGGATCAGCGCCCACTGGTTGTTCAACAGGCCGTAGTTGCCCATCGTCTTGTACATCGGCACGGCCAGGAAGGCGGCCGGGATGAAGTAGGTGAACAGCGCCAGGTTCATCACCCAGCGCCCGCCGGCCACCTTCAGGCGGCTGATCGCGAACGCCGCCGCGGTGGCGACGAACAGCGTGATCGCACCGACGGCCACCGCGATGACCACCGAATTCCACATCTGGTGCCAGAAGTGGTTGAGGTAGAAGTGCTCCTGGTGGAACACGACGCGAAAGTTCTGCAGCGTCGGCTCCTCGGGCCAGAGCCGGCCCGAGGTGGCCTTGTCGCGCGGCGAGATCGCGAACAGGAACAGGTGGTAGACCGGAACGATGGTCCACAGGAAGACGGGAATGCCGATCAGCAGCAGCTTGGCCTCGCCGGTGACCGACTTCAGTAGCTTCAGCTCATTTCGCCCTCCGCCGGGCCGCCCAAGGAGGGCGAGCGCCCCCTCGGGGCAGCGAACGAATGTGAGCGTGGGGCTCATCATTTGGACAGCCTCTTCATCATGAAGTAGACCAGCGGCAGGACCAGCGGCAGGCGACGACGATCGAGGCCATCGCCAGATCGACCTGGTCCAGCCGCAGGTAGCGGATGCCCAAGGTGGCCAGCACATGGGTCAGGTCGGCCGGCCCGCCGCCGGTGAGCAGGTAGACGCTGTTGAAGTCGCCCAGCGTCCAGATCATCGACAGGATCAGCGACGTCAGGTACAGCGAGCGCATCGACGGCCAGGTGATGAAGCGGAACTTCTGCCAGCCGGTAGCGCCGTCGACCGACGCGGCCTCGTACTGCTCGCCGGGAATCGACAAGCGGCCGGCGACCAGGATCAGGGTCCAGAACGGCAGCGACTTCCAGACATGCATCAGCATCGAGAAGCTGAGTGCCAGCGTCGGGTCGTTCAGCCAGTTCGGGCCGTCCAGGCCAGTCAGGCGAAAGATCGTGCTGTTGATGACGCCCCATTCGGGGTTGAGCATGAAGCGCACCGACAGGATGGTCGGAATCGAAGGCACCGCCCAGGGCAGGATGAACAGCACCGACAGCGCCTTGATCCACCAGCGTTCCCGGACGAAGAAGCCCGACAGCACCATCGCGATGACCATCTTGATGTTGATGGCCACGACCAGGAAGATCACCGTGTTGACGGCGGTGCGAAAGAAGATCGGGTCGTCGAAGAGCTTGACGTAGCTCTCGGGGTGACGCGCCAGCCACAGGCCGTAGCCCACCGGGTAGAGCACGAAGACCACGAACACCACCAGGTAGGGCAGCACGAGGGCGCGGCCCCAGAACTCCCAGCGCGTCAGTGCCTTGCGCGGTCGCGGCGAGATGCCAGCAGGCAGAGCAGTGGTGGTACTCACGACGGCATGTGTGCGCGATGCGGCAGATGGCGAGCAACTCACCCCAGTGGCCGCCGCGGATCCGGCTTTGCCGGTCCGCTGGCGGCGCCCCCTTGAGGGGGAGGCGGCCGCCAGGCCGCTACGGGGGTGGGTGTCATCAGTTCGCCACCGCCTTGATGCGCGCGATCATTTCGTCGACCGCCTTGTCGACCGGCACCTTCTCGTTGAGCACGCGGTTCATGGCCTTGGCCCAGACGTTCTCGTTGTTCAGCACCGTGAACTTGTAGTTCTTGGTGAATTCGAACGGCAGCGTGCCGCTCATGAACTGGTTGTAGACCGCCAGCCGGTGCGGGTCGCTCTTCCAGAACGCGCTCTGCTGCGCCTGCTTGGTGACCGGGAACCAGCGCCCGAGCGAGCCCTCGACATAGGGCGTGAGGTTGGCTTCGTCGAGCAGGAAGGTCGAGGAATTTCTTCGCCGCCACCTTGTTCTTGGCGTCCTTGAAGATCACGCCGGTCTTGACCGCGGCGCGGTAGACCATCTTGCTGCCGTCGGGCTTGTTCGGAAAGCCCGCGGTGGCGATCAGCTCGGTGTAGTTCTTCTTCGCCGTCGCGCGCTGGGCGTCGGTCAGCGTGGTGTTGTTCATGTCGTCGAGCCACTTCGCGGCGATCGAGATCGTCGCGTTGTGGGTCATGACCGTGGTCTTGTTGTGGAAGGCGACGTTGTTGTCCGGGTCCTTCCAGCTGGTCGACGACGGCGGCGTGCAGCCCTTGGTGTAGACCGCGGTGTAGTCGGTCACCGCGTTGATCAGGCTCTGGCGCACCGTCGGGTCATCGACCAGCAGCTTGCCCGAGTCGTTGACCAGCGTGACGTTGTAGGCGTCCATGAAGGTCAGGAACGAGAAGAACGAGTCGGTCGAATCCACGCCCATCGGCATGCCGATGCCGAAGCCGCGCTGGCCGGTCTTCTGCCGGTAGCCGACCTGGACCTTGTCGCACCAGAAGTTCCAGTAGCCCTTCCAGTCCTTGGGGATGTCGCTCTCCTTGTAGCCCGCGTCGGCCAGCATGTCCTTCCAGTACTGGATGTGCATGGTCTGCTGCTTGAGCGGGAAGGCGTAGTAGGCCCGCGCCTGCGTCTGGTTGTTGAGCAGGAAGGTGGTCGACAGCGCACGCGGTTCGAACTTGGCGCGCATCGGGTCGATCACGCTGGAGATGTCCTCCAGCTTGCCGTCGAAGGCCCACTTGGCCGTGACCTGGAAGTCGTACGAATCGGCGTAGGCCACGTCGGGCGGGCTGCCCGAGTCGAGCGCGGCCACCGTCTTCGGGATCATGTCCTGGATCGGGTACTGCGACAGCTCGACCTTGATGCCCTTGTTCCTGTCCTCGAACTTCTTGATCGCCGCGAACAGCGCGTCGTCCTCGGCCTTGTAGAAGCCCTTGACCCACCAGACGGTGAGCTTTTCCTGGGCCATCGCGGGCAGCGCCGCGAACAGGGCCGCGCCGGCCAGCGCGCCGGTGATCCATGTCTTGAGTTGCATCGGGGGTCTCCTTGGGCGATGCCGGGTGGTGGATCCGGTTATCGTATGATGATTGGATCGATCCACGCTGAGGGCTTTCCCGGGGCGCCGGGCTGCTGCCGATGGCGCGGCCCGTTGCCGCGGGCCTAAGATCGGCGCGACCCACCGAACCCACCGCGAGAAGCACGCACCATGAGCGACAAGCCCCGCAAGAAGCCCTCCGAGCTGCGCAGCCAGCAGTGGTTCGGCCGCCAGGACCGCGACGGCTTTGCCTACCGCAGCTGGGTCAAGGGCAAGGGCGTGCCGCACGACCAGTTCGACGGCCGGCCGGTGATCGGCATCTGCAATACGTTCAGCGAACTGACGCCCTGCAACTCGCATTTCCGCACCCTGGCCGAGCAGGTCAAGATCGGCGTCTACGAGGCTGGCGGCTTCCCGCTCGAGTTCCCGGTCATGTCGCTCGGCGAGACCCTGCTGCGCCCGACCGCGATGCTGTACCGCAACCTGGCCAGCATGGACGTCGAGGAGTCGATCCGCGGCAACCCGGTCGACGGCGTCGTGCTGCTGATGGGCTGCGACAAGACCACGCCGTCGCTGCTGATGGGCGCGGCCAGCGTCGACCTGCCGACCATCGGCGTCTCGCGGCGGGCCGATGCTCAACGGCCGCTGGCGCGACCAGCAGCTCGGCTCGGGCACGGGCGTGTGGAGCATGAGCGAGCAGGTGCGCGCCGGCACGTTGAAGCTCGCCGACTTCTTCGAGGCCGAGAGCTGCATGCACCGCAGCCACGGCCACTGCATGACGATGGGCACCGCCAGCACGATGGCCAGCATGGTCGAGGCCCTGGGCGTCGGCCTGCCCGGCAACGCGGCCTACCCGGCGGTCGACGGCCGGCGCAACGTGATCGCGCGCAACGCCGGGCGGCGCATCGTCGACATGGTCCACGAGGACCAGAAGCTGTCGACCGTGCTCACGCGCGAGGCCTTCGAGAACGCGATCAAGACGCTGGCCGCGATCGGCGGCAGCACCAACGCCGTCATCCACCTGATCGCGATCGCCGGCCGCCTCGGCGTGAAGCTGACGATCGAGGACTTCGACCGCCTGGCCAGCGAGTTGCCCTGCCTGGTCAACCTGCAGCCCAGCGGCCAGTACCTGATGGAAGACTTCTGCTACGCCGGCGGCCTGCCGGTGGTGATGAAGGAGATCGCCGCCGCTGCTGCACGGCGACACCGTCACCGCCAACGGCAAGACCGTGGCCGAGAACATCGCCGACGCGCAGAACTGGAACACCGAGGTCATCAAGCCGCTGGCCGCGCCGTTCAAGGACAAGGCCGGCATCGCGGTGCTGAAGGGCAACCTCGCGCCGCGCGGCGCGGTCATCAAGCCGAGCGCGGCGACGCCGGCGCTGATGCAGCACACGGCCGCGCGGTGGTGTTCGAGGACATCGAGGACTTCCACACCCGCATCGACGACGAGGCGCTCGACGTCGACGAGACCTGCGTCCTGGTGCTGAAGAACTGCGGCCCCAAGGGCTACCCCGGCATGGCCGAGGTCGGCAACATGCCGCTGCCGCCGAAGGTGCTGAAGAAGGGCATCACCGACATGGTCCGCATCAGCGACGCGCGCATGAGCGGCACCGCCTACGGCACCGTGGTGCTGCACACCGCGCCCGAGGCCGCGGCCGGCGGCCCGCTGGCGCTGGTGCGCAACGGCGACCTGATCAGCTCGACGTGGCCGGCGCGCAAGCTGCACCTGCGACGTCAGCGACGAAGAGCTGGCGCGCCGTCGCGCAGGCTGGCAGCCGCCAGCGCCTGACGCTCGGCAGCGGCTACTGGAAGCTCTACATCGACCACGTGCTGCAGGCCGACGAGGGCGCCGACCTCGACTTCCTCGTCGGTCGCCGTGGCGCGTTCGTGCCGCGTCCGGACGAGCCGGAACCCGATGACCCGCACAAGATGTTCGGCGCCTTCGTGCCCAGGGACAATCACTGACGGCAGAGCCGTCAGTGATTGCGGCGAAGGCTAACTTCGCGCAGCGAAGTTAAGGGCCGCAGGCCCGGCCGCAGCCACAATCACCGTGCGGCGCAAGCCAACCCTGTTCGACGCGCCGGCACGTAGAAGGCCTGTCGTCAACCACAGGAAGGTAGGTGCAGCGATGCGCAAAGGCCCTGGTCGCGTACTCGTCGTCGCGGCAATCACGGCGCTTGCCGCGTGCAGCAAGAACGACCTGCCTGCCGGCGAAGCGGGGCTGCTACGTTCAGCCGCCGCACCGGCGCCGGCGGCCGCGATGGTCCTGAAGTCGGCGGGCGCCGATGTTCGGGCCGACCTGCCGCTGCGCCGATACCTGGCCGTACGGCATGTGATGCAGTTGCGCACCGAGGCGAACGACGTCGAAGGCGCCTGGCGCGCGGCGAACGAGGCCTGTGCGGCGGCCGGCTGCGAGGTCCTCGCGTCGACACTGGAGCGTGACGACGATCGCGCGCCCGCCGAGGCGAGATTGGAAATGCGCATCGCGCCGGAGAAGTTCGACGCCTTTCTCGCCCGCGTGGCTGCGCTCGGCACCGTCGGGCGCCACGAACGGGTCGCCGAGGACAAGACCGACGAGGTGGTCGATGTCGACGCGCGGCTCAAGAACATGACCGAGTTCCGCGACCGTCTGCGCCAGTTGCTGGCCACGCCAGGGGCCAAACTGAAGGATCTGGTCGAGGTCGAGCGCGAGCTGGCGCGGGTGCAGACCGATCTGGACAGCCTCGCCTCGCGCCGCAAGGTGCTCGCCAGCCAGACCGAGAAGGTGCATGTCATCGTGACGTTCAGCGCACGCTCCGCGGTGCTGTCCAACAGTGCGTGGCTACCCGTGCGCGATGCGTTGATGGGTGCCGGACATGTGCTCGCGACCAGCCTGGCGAGGCTGATTTCGCTGTTCGTCGCCGTGCTGCCCTGGGCGGCGTTGCTTGTGGCTGCGGCGGTTGCCGTGCGTGCAGGCTGGCGTCGGCGCCGACCCCGCTGACGGCATCGGACTGCGGCGGGCGGCCAGGGTCGCCGGTATCGGCGGCACGGTGACGATCGCCGCTCGCACGCCGGATCGGCTGCGTGCGCCCGCGGTTCGAGACCCGGGCGCCCCGTGCGCCTAGCGCGCCAACAATTGCCAGGCGATCGCCGCCTGCGCGCAGAAGCCGACCGCAAAGGCCAGCGTGCGGCCCAGGGGCACGGCGAAGGTGTAGGCGGCGGCGTGCACCACACGGGCCCAGAAATAGACCACGCTCGCGGTGGCGATCGCGCCGTTGCTGACGCCCAGCGCATGCGCCGCCAGCACCAGGGTGGCGAAGACCACCAGGTTCTCGACCGCATTGGCATGCGCCTTCATCAGCCGCTGGGCCCAGGGCGACTGCGGCTTCGGGTCTGCGGGGTAGCCGACGGCATCGGCCAGCCCGCGTACGGCGACACGGTCGAGGATGTACGGCAGCCACAGCAGACCGGTGAATGCGGTGACCAGGGTCAGGTAGAGCAGTTCGGTCTTCATGGTCTTGTCTCCAGGTATTGCGCCGCGCAGTGGGCGGTCGGTCAGGGCTTCTTTTGCGCCTTCGCTGCGGGTTTGGTCTTGTTCGACGCCGACGCATCGGCTTCGGGCTTGTAGTCGCCGATCGTGCCCTTGAGCGGGCAGACCGAGAACGCAGGGCATTTCTTGCAGCCCACGGCAATCGCAATCGGGCACAGCGTCATGGCGGTTCTCCAAGTCAAGGGGCGCCCATGCTACGCCTCGCGCAGCGTCAGGGTCCGCCCGCTGGACAAGGCACGGCGCTTGCATACAGTGGGCGCCTCGTTTCGCCAGCCCAGGAGTACTCGCATGCGCCCAGTCTTCAATCCGGCAGCCCTTGCCGTTGCCGCCGTCTTCGTCGCCAGCTTCGCCGCCGCCCCCGCGATGGCGCAACAGAAGTTCATCACCGTCGGCACCGGCGGCGTCACCGGCGTGTACTACGCCGCCGGCGGCGCGATCTGCCGCCTGGTCAACAAGGACCGCGCCAAGCATGGCATCCGCTGCTCGGTCGAATCCACCGGCGGCTCGGTCTTCAACATCAACACCATCAAGGCCGGCGAACTCGACCTCGGCTTCGCGCAGAGCGACGTGCAGTACAACGCCGCCAAGGGCGCGGGCAACTTCAAGGACGCCGGGCCGTATGGCGACTTGCGCGCGGTGTTCTCGGTCCACCCCGAGCCGTTCACGGTGCTGGCGCGCAAGGAGGCCAACATCAAGTCGTTCGCCGATTTCAAGGGCAAGCGCTTCAATGTCGGCAACCCGGGCTCGGGCACGCGCGCGTCGCTGGAAGAGCTGCTCGCTGCGGGCGGCGGCAAGCTGAGCGACTTCGCGCTCGCCTCCGAACTCAAGGCCGACGAGCATGGCCCGGCGCTGTGCGACGGCAAGATCGACGGCTTCTTCTACGGCGTCGGCCACCCGAGCGCCAACATCCAGGACCCGACCACCGCCTGCGGTGCCAAGCTGGTGTCGCTCACCGGCCCGGCGGTCGACAAGCTGATCGCCGAGAACACGTATTACGCCAGGGCCGTGATCCCCGGCGGCCTGTACCCGAACAACCCCGACGCCACCAACACCTACGGCGTGCTGGCCACGGTGGTGGCCTCGGCCAAGGTTCCGGCCGATTCGGTGTACCAGGTCGTGAAGGCGGTGTTCGACAACTTCGACGAGTTCAAGAAGCTGCACCCCGCGCTGGCCAACCTGAAGCCCGAGAACATGGTCAAGGACGGGCTGTCGGCGCCGCTGCACGAAGGCGCGGTCCGCTACTACAAGGAGAAGGGCTGGATCAAGTGACGTCGCGCGGCCCCCGGCCTCGAAGGGGCCCCTCGGCCGGGACGGGCCGGCTTGGGAGCGGCCCCGGCTCGGCCCGCAGGCCGCCGCGTGGCCGCTGACATCGAGAAGGCGCCCGAGGCGCTGCGCGTTCTCGTTGCCGACAGCGACACCGGCGGCCGCGCCGCCAGCGGCGCCACCGCGACGCTGATCTTCGCCGTGGCGGTGGCGTGGTCGCTGTTCCAGTTGTGGCAGGCCTCGCCGCTGCCGTTCGTCATCGGCTGGGGTGTGCTCAACGACACCGAGTCGCGCGCGATCCACCTCGGGCTGGGACTCTTCCTCGGCTTTCTCGCCTTCCCGGCTTTCAAGAGCGGCAGCGCGCGCGCCGCGGTGCCGCTCTACGACTGGGTCTTCGCGCTGGTCGCGTCGTTCGCCGGTGCGTATCTGTTCCTGTTCTACAACGCGCTGGCGCAGCGGCCGGGCCAGCCGAACGTCGCCGACATCGCGGTCGGATGCGTGGGCATCGTGCTGCTGCTCGAGGCCACGCGGCGCGCGGTCGGCGCGCCGATGGCGGCGCTGGCGGTGCTGTTCATCCTCTACAGCCTGTTCGGCGCGCACCTGCCCGAGGTGCTGCAGCACAAGGGCGCGTCGGTCAATCGCCTGATGTCGCACCTGTGGCTGACCACCGAAGGCGTCTACGGCGTCGCGCTGGGCGTGTCGTCGGGCGCGATCTTCGTCTACGTGCTGTTCGGCGCGCTGCTCGACCGCGCCGGTGGCGGCAACTACATGATGCAGGTCAGCTTCGCCGCGCTCGGCCACCTGCGCGGCGGGCCGGCCAAGGTCAGCGTCGTGTCGTCGGGCTTGAACGGCCTGATCTCGGGCTCGTCGGTCAGCAACGTGGTCTCGGGCGGCATCTTCACGATCCCGCTGATGAAGAAGGCCGGCTACGGCGGCGTCAAGGCCGGCGCGATCGAGACCATGAGTTCGGTCGACGGCCAGCTGATGCCGCCGGTGATGGGTGCCGCGGCCTTCCTGATGGTCGAGTACGTCGGCATCCCGTACTCGGAGGTGTGCAAGCACGCCTTCCTGCCGGCGTTGCTGTCGTACCTGGGCCTGTTCTACATCGTCCACCTCGAGGCCTTGAAGCTCGGCATGCAGCCGATGATCAACCGCGAGCCGCGGCCCGTGCGCGAGCGGCTCGTGCGCTGGGGCCTGGGCCTGGCGGGCAGCACGGTGGTGGTCTGCGCGGTCTACTTCGCGCTCGAGGCCGCCAAGCGCTGGCTGGGTGCCGCGGCGGGCTGGGGCGTCGGCGCCTTGATGGCCGCGCTGTACGTGATTGCGGTCAAGCAGGCCGCGGACGAGCCCGACCTGCCGCAGGACATCGATGTCGACGACCCGAAGCCGCTCGAAACCTGGTCGGCGGTCAAAGGCGGGCTGCACTTCCTGCTGCCGGTGGGCACGCTGATCTGGGCCCTGATGGTCGAAGAGCTGTCGCCCGCCCTGGCCGCGTTCTGGGCCATCGTCGTGCTGATCGTGCTGATGGCCAGCCAGGGCGCGTTGATCGCCTTCTTCCGCGGCGGCCGCGACAAGATCGCGCCGCAGGTGCGCGCCGGCTGCCACGACGTCGTGCTCGGCCTGAACGACGGCGCGCGCAACATGATCGGCGTGGCGATCGCCACCGCCACCGCCGGCATCATCGTCGGCGGCATCACGCTCACCGGCCTGGGCCTGCGCATGACCGAGTTCGTCGAATTCGTCAGCGCCGGCAACGTGATCGTGATGCTGGTCTTCATCGCCTTCGTCTGCCTGGTGCTCGGCCTGGGTGTGCCGACGACCGCCAACTACGTGCTGGTGGCCACGCTGATGGCGCCGGTGGTGGTCGAGCTCGGCGCGCAGAGCGGCATGGTCATCCCGCTGATCGCGGTGCACCTGTTCGTCTTCTATTACGGGATCATGGGCGACATCACGCCGCCGGTCGGGCTGGCGACCTTCGCCGCCGCCGCGATCTCCGGCGAAGACCCGATCGCCACCGGCATCCAGGGCTCGCTGTACGCGCTGCGCACCGTGATCCTGCCCTTCATCTGGATCTTCAACCCGCAACTGCTGCTGATCGACGTGCATGGCTGGGCCGAGGTGCTGCTGGTGGCCGGCGCCTCGCTGCTGGCGATGATGGCCTTCGCCGCGATCACCATGAACTGGATGCGCGTGCGCTGCCGGCTCTGGGAGCTGGCGGCGCTGGCCGCCGCCGCCGTGTTCCTGTTCCGGCCCGATTTCTTCATGGACACCCTGGCCGACGAATACAAGAGCGTGCCGCCGGCCCAGGTCTATGCGGTGGCCGCCGAGTTGCTCGAAGACGACCGCCTGGTCGCGGTGATCCAGGGCACCACGCTCGAAGGCAAGACGCTGGCCAAGACCGTGGCCGTCAACCTCGGCGACAGCAACCCCGACGGCCGCAAGCGCATTGCCGCGGCCGGCCTGACGTTGAGCGTGATCGGCGAGCGCGTGCAGGTGCTGGCCGCCAAGTTCGGCAGCCCGGCGCGCAAGGGCGGCTTCGACGAAGGCTTCGACATCGTCGAGCTGAAGGTGCCGAGCGGCCGCGCGTCGCCGTTCTGGTTCTACCTGCCGGGGCTGGCGCTGCTGGCGCTGGTGTGGGTTGCGCAGGGGCGGCGTATGGTGGCGGGCAAGGCATGACCCACATCATCCACCGCAGTTTTCGCGTGACGCCGCCGGTGGCCGTGGGCGGCGAGGGCGTGTGGCTGATCGACGCGGCCGGCAAGCGCTACCTCGACGCCAGCGGCGGCGCCGCGGTGTCGTGCCTGGGCCACGGCCATCCGCGACGTGCTCGCGGCGATGCACGAACAGATCGACCGCCTGGCCTACGCGCACACGGGCTTCTTCACCAGCCAGCCGGCCGAGCAGCTTGCCGAGCACCTGGCCGCGCGCGCGCCGGCGGGCATGAGCAACGTCTACTTCGTCAGCGGCGGCTCCGAGGCGATGGAAGCGGCGCTGAAACTCGCGCGCCAATACTTCGTCGAGATCGGCCAGCCCGATCGCACGCTGTTCATCGGCCGGCGCCAGAGCTACCACGGCAACACGCTGGGCGCGCTGGCCGTCGGCGGCAACGAGTGGCGCCGCAGGCAGTTCGCGCCGCTGCTGATCGACGTGCTGCGCGTCTCAGCCCTGCTACGAATACCGCGACCGCGGCGAGCGCGAGTCGCAGGCGGCGTACACCGCAGCGCCTGCTCGACGAACTCGAGGCCACGATCGTCGCCGCCGGCCCCGGGCGCGTGATCGGCTTTTGCGCCGAGACCGTGGTCGGCGCCACGCTCGGCGCCGTGCCGCCGACGCCGGGCTACTTCAAGGGCGTGCGCGAGATCTGCGACCGCCACGGCATGCTGTGGATCGCCGACGAGGTGATGTGCGGCATGGGTCGCACCGGCACGCTGCACGCGGTGGAACAGGAAGGCGTGAACCCCGACCTGATGATCATCGCCAAGGGGCTGGGCGGCGGCTACCAGCCGATCGGCGCCGTGCTCGCGCACGAGCGCGTGATCGCGCCGCTGCGCGCGGGCAGCGGCCTGTTCCAGCACGGCCACACCTACCTCGGCCACCCGACGGCCTGCGCCGCCGCGCTGGCGGTGCAGCGCGTGATCGAACGCGACGGCCTGCTGGCCCAGGTGCGCGCGCGCGGCGCGCAACTGATGGCCGGCGCTGCAGCAGCGCCTGGGCGCGCATGCGCATGTCGGCGACATCCGCGGCCGCGGCCTGTTCGTCGGCGTCGAACTGGTGCGCGAGCGCGCGAGCAAGGCGACATTCGATCCGGCCCGCAGGCTGCACGCGCGCATCAAGGCCCGCGCCTTCGCCAACGGCCTGCTGTGCTACCCGATGGGCGGCACCATCGACGGCCAGCACGGCGACCATGTGCTGCTCGCGCCGCCTTTCATCGTCAGCCCGGCCGAGGTGCAGACCATCGTCGATCGGCTGGCGACATCGATCGACGAGGCGCTGGCCGAATGAAGCCGATCGACGAGGGCGCGGATCGGCTGCCGCCGATCCCGCCGCAGCAGTGGACCGAGGCCCAGCGCAAGGAGGCCCAGGCCATGATCGCCGGCCCGCGCGGCGCGGTGCTCGCGCCCTTCATCCCGCTGATGCGCAGCCCCGAGCTGATGGGCCATGTGCAGCGCATCGGCGAGTACCTGCGCTTTCGCAGCGCGATCGGCGTGCGCCTGACCGAACTGGCCATCCTCGTCACCGCGGCCGAGTGGCAGCAGGCGGTCGAGTGGGCCATCCACGCCCCGATCGCCGAGCGCGAGGGCGTCGCGCCCGACGTCATCGCCGCCCTGTCGCGCCGCGAGCGCCCGGCGCAGATGGCGCCCGACGTGGCGGCGGTCTACGACGTCTGCATCGAGCTGCATCGCCAGCACCGCGTCAGCGACGCCAGCTGGGCCAACGCCGTCGCGCAGTTGGGCGAGCAGGGCGTCGTCGACCTGATCGGCATCAACGGCTACTACGCGCTGCTGGCGATGGTGATGAACGCCGCGCGCACGCCGGGCTAGCGGGCGTCAAGCCTGGACGAAGGTGGTCACCTTTCTGCGTGTTCGTTCGCGCAAGGAGCACTCACGCAGCGTGTCGGCCAGCGACTCGAGATTCGGAATGCCCATGATCATCAGCGACGGGAAGTTCGTATCCGACGAACGCAGGTGCAGCAGGCAATGGCCCACGAGCCGCATGCCCAGCGGCTTGTGCAGATCGAAGTGGTCGATGCGAAACAGCTCGACGTTTTCCTTCACCTTCGACAGCAGGCCGCGCTCGACCCTGACGCGCTGCGTCGTGATCTCGTAGTTCGTCGCCAGGCTGCGGACCCAGTAGACCAGGCCGGCGATGCCGAGCGTGAAGACGACGGCCAGCCATTGCCAGGCACTGACGATGACGGCCGGCCGGCCGGTGAACAGGGGCTTCTCGGTCGCCGACTCCTGCGCGGCCGCGTAGGCCGTCAGGTCGGTATTGCAGAAGCGGCACTTGATCGCCACCGCCTTGATGCTTTCGCCGCACACCGGACACGGTTTGGAATCGTCGCTCATTGGCTGGGCCCGCCTGTGTTGCCGCCGCGGTGTTGTACCACGGGGTCACGTTGCGGTCCGTCGCCCTTGCGTGGGGCATACCATCGCCATCCGAGGAGGTTCGTGCCATGCAAGGTTGCGCATACGTCGACGGCGAGTTCGTCGCCCCCGAGGACGCGAAGATCTCGATCTTCGACTGGGGGTTCCTGCATGGTGATGCGACTTACGACGTGGCCCATGTCTGGCAGGGCCGCTTCTTCCGTCTCGACGACCACCTCGACCGTTTCGAAGCCAGCCTGGCCGCCCTGCGTCTGGACCCGGGCCTGACACGCCAGCGCATGCGCGAGGTGATGCACGAATGCGTGCGCCGTGCCGGCCTGCGCGAGGCCTATGTCGAAGTGCTGTGCACGCGCGGCCGGCCGGCGCCGGGCTCGCGCGACCCACGCACGTGCACGAACCGCTTCATGGCCTTTGCCATCCCCTTCGTCTGGATCGCCGACCCGGCCCGGCAGCGCCGCGGCATCGACGTCGTGGTCGGCACGCCGCGGCGCATTCCGCCGGCCAGCGTCGATCCGCGGGTGAAGAACTACCACTGGCTCGACTTCGTGCTCGGTCTGTTCGAGGCCTACGAGCGTGGCGGCGAGACGGTGGTGCTGACCGACGGCGCCGGCCACGTCACCGAGGGGCCGGGGTTCAATGTCTTTGCGGTCAGAGGCGGGCGCGTCGTCACGCCGGCCGCCGGCGTGCTCGAAGGCGTGTCGCGGCGCACCGCGATCGAGCTCGCGCAGGCCGCCGGGCTGGCCGTCGAACAGCGCGACCTTTCAGTGGCCGAGCTGCGTGCGGCCGACGAGGTGTTCCTCACCAGCACCGGCGGCGGCGTGATCCCGGTGGCGTCGATCGACGGCGTGGCGGTCGGTGGCCGCGCGCCGGGCGAGTTCGGCCCGGTCAGCGCCCGCCTGCAGGCGGCGTACTGGGCGCTGCACGACGAGCCGCGTTACGTCGAGGCGGTGAACTACCCGCCCACGTGAGTTGCCGCGTGCTGCTCAGGCGAATCGCTTGGCGCCGTTGCCCGGGTCGCTGGCCAGGGCCTCGACGCCGGCGATGAACTCGTCGGGCATCAGGGCCATGCCCGGCGGCTTGTCGCGCAGCCAGGCGCTGACCAGCGGGTCGGTGATCGCGATCGGCACGTCGAAGTAGAAGCCTTCGCCGCGCTCACCGGCCCGGCCCGCGTTCTTGAACTTGAAGCGCTCGCGCCACAGCCCGTTGCCGGCCGGCGGGTACTTCTCGTAGGCGCGGTACTTGTAGCCGAGCCAGAACGAGCGCGCGCCCTTGGCTTCCGTGCGCACCTCGATGACGTAGATGTCGTTGCCCAGTGCCGCTTCGGAGGCCTCGGGTTCGTTGGAGGTGAAGGAGAACGGCGCGCGTCGCACGTCCTTCATCGTGGTGGCGAGCGGCCCGTGGTCGTGGGCCATGTGCTTGACGGCGTATGCGGACAATGGAGTTACCTCGCTGTGGTGCCTGGCGGTTGACGGATCTGGCGCAGCGGCTCAAGGCGCTGGGCCGCCACCGGCTGCGACGCGGCCCGATGCCGAATGCAAGCTGCCGGAAGCCGCGACCAACGAACCCACCTTGCCCAACCCGAATGCGGGCATGTTGACATAGATATTCTCGTAGCGGCCCGGCGAGACCAGATAGGTCTCGTGCCAGACGCCGACATCACCGCTGGCGGCGACGGTTTGATTGAACGCCTTCCAGGCCGGCAGGTGGTTGGCCTGCTTGTCGGTGGCATAGGCCAGCAGTTGATCGAGCGAGCGCCAGTACTGCAGCATGATCGTCGTGCGGGCGGTCCACATCTCGGCGCCCAGCAGGCCGAGTTCGGGCCGCGCCCGAAGCTCGGCCAGCATGCGCGGCATGGCCCGCACGGCGGGCAGCCAGTGATGCACCTTCCACAGGCTGTTGATGCGCATGCCGATGAGGAAGACGACGAAGTCGCCCTCGAGGGTGGCACACAGGCGTTCGCGCTGGTTCATGATTCGAGGGCCACTTACGGCCCGGGCGGTGGCAAGTGCGACACGTCGATGTGCCAGGCCAGCGTAGCCTCTCAGCCGCGCACGAACAAGGTCACCAACGGCTCGTCGCCCAACTGCCGGCTCCAATGGCCGTGCACCGTGGCATCGAAGCTCGCTCCTTCCGGCAGCTTGTCGGCCGAATAGAAATGCTCGCCCGGCCGGAACACGCGGCTGCTGCCGTCCTGCAGGCTGATCTCCATCGCGCCTTTCAGGATGAAGACCCACTGCGGCGTCTCGGTGCAGTGGAACTGGCTGCGAAATCCGACCGGGCTCTCGCGCAGTTGCAGGCCGCCGCTGGGCATCAGCGGCGACAGGCGGCTCGCCGGCTTGCCTTCGCTGAGTGCAATCGGTTGCTCACTCCAGCGGGCGCGGCCGTCGGGGCCGGTCTCCAGGATGACCTGGGTGAAGTGCGGGATGTGGCTGTCGTTCATGGGGCGGTGGCTTTCAGTTGGGCCAAAGCGGATTGCAGCAGCGTGTCGGGCGCGGCGCCGGCATCGAGCGTGATGGCGTGCTCGTCGGGGCCCGGCGCTTCGAGCGTGGCGAGCTGGCTGTCGAGCAGCGAGGCCGGCATGTAATGGCCCTGGCGCGTGGCCAGGCGCGAGGCGAAGAGGGCGCGACTGCCGGCCAGGTGCACCCAGCGCGCGGCCGGGGCGCCTTTGCGGAGCACATCGCGGTAGCGGCGTTTCAGCGACGAGCAGGCGAGCACGGTGCTGTGCCCCGCGGCGCGTTGCCGGGCCAACTCGGCAGCCAGTGCTTCGAGCCAACCCTGCCGGTCGTCGTCGGTGAGGGCGATGCCCGCGGCCATGCGCTCGACGTTTTGCGGCGGGTGAAAGGCGTCGCCTTCGATGAAGTTCGCCCCCAGCGCGCGCGCCAGGCGCTCGCCCAGCGCGCTCTTGCCGCAACCGCACACGCCCATCACGACGATGGTCTGGGGCGCCGCCGCACTCATGGCACCGGGCGCAGCAACCGTCTGGCCACCGCCACGCTGGCCACTGCGTTGGCACTATTGGCACTCGGGCACCGCGCTGGGCAACGGCTTGCCAGCGAAATGGGCCTGCAGGTTGTCGAAGGCGCGCGCGGCCATGGCATGGCGTGTCTGCACCGTGGCGCTGCCGATGTGCGGCACCAGCACCACGTTGGACAGCGCGCGCAGGGCCTCGGGCACGTTGGGCTCGTTCTCGAACACATCGAGCGCCGCGCCGGCGATGGTGCCCTGCTGCAATGCGACGATCAGTGCGGCCTCGTCGACCACCGAGCCGCGCGCCACGTTGACCAGATAGCCCGCGGGGCCGAGCGCGCGCAGCACCTCGGCGTCGATCAGCTTTCGGGTCGCGGCGCCGCCGGGGGTGATGACGACCAGGAAGTCCGACGCCGCGGCCAGCGCGCGCGGCGTGGCATGAAAGGCATAGGGCAGGTTCGGCCGGGCATTGCGCGCGGTGTAGGCAATGGACATGCCGAAGGCCTTGGCGCGATCGGCGATGGCCTGGCCGATGCGGCCCATGCCGACCAGCCCGAGCCGCGAGCCCGACATCTTGCGTGCCAGCGGCATCGGCCCGGTCGGCCACTGGCCCTGGCGCACGTACTGGTCGGCCTGCGGGATGCGGCGCGCGACGTTGAGCATCAGCGCCAGCGCCAGATCGGCCACGTCGTCGTTGAGCACGTCGGGCGTGTGCGCCACCATCACGCCGCGCGCCTTGGCCGCGGCCACGTCGACGCCGTCGTAGCCCACGCCCATGATGGAAACGATCTCGAGCTTGGGCAGCCGGGCCATCAGCTCGGCACTGACCTTGGATTCGCCGCTGCCGCAGATCGCACGGATGCGCGGCGCGACGCGCTCGAACGCCGCCGCGTCCAGCTCGTGCAGGCGGTCGTGCACCGTGAACGCGCCTTGCAGCGGCTGCATCAGGAACGGCGCCAGGCGCGCCACGGTCAGCAGGTCGGGGAGAGAGGCCACGATGGTCTTTCGCGCAATGTTGTGTGATGACCGTACGATAGCGCACCCCGACCAGCGAAGCCCCAGCGCCATGACCGAATCCACCACCCCTCACAACCGCGTCGCCATCATTACCGGGGCCGGCAGCGGCATCGGCCGCGGCTGCGCCCAGGCGCTGATCGCCGACGGCTGGCGCGTGGCCTTCGTCGGCCGGCGCCGCGACACGCTCGAAGCGTCGATCGCCGGTTGCGCCAGCGGGCGCGAGCGTGCGATCGCCGTGCCCACCGATGTCGGCGACCCGGCCGCGGTGGCCGCGCTGTTCGACACCGTCAAGGCCCGCTTCGGGCGGCTCGACCTGCTGTTCAACAACGCCGGCCTGTCATCGGCCAGCACGCTGTTCGAAGACCTGCCGTTCGAGCAGTGGCAGGCCGTCGTCGCGGCCAACCTCACCGGCACCTTCCTGTGCACGCAGCAGGCCTTCCGCGTGATGAAGGCGCAGACGCCGCAGGGCGGGCGCATCATCAACAACGGCTCGATCTCGGCCCATGCGCCGCGGCCGAACTCGGTGGCCTACACCGCGACCAAGCACGCGGTGACCGGCATCACCAAGACGGCGTCGCTCGACGGCCGCAAGTACGGCATCGCGGTCGGCCAGATCGACATCGGCAACGTGGCTTCGGACATGACCGCGCGCATGGTGGCCGGCGTGCCGCAGGCCGACGGCAGCATCAAGCCCGAGCCGCGCATGCCGATGGAAAGCGTGGTCAGCACCTTCATGACCATGGCCCGGCTGCCGCTGGATTCGAACATCCTCAACGTCACCGTGATGGCCAACGCGATGCCGTTCGTGGGCCGCGGCTGAGGAGCCGACATGCCGCTGGACGTCGTGACCCTCGGCGAGGCGATGCTGATGTTCGTCGCCGAGGAGCCCGGGCCGCTCGAGCAGGTGCGGCACTTTTCCAAGCGCACGGCCGGCGCCGAGACCAATGTCGCGATCGGCCTGGCGCGGCTGGGGCTGGCGGTCGGCTGGCAAAGCCGGCTCGGGTACCGACTCGATGGCGCGCTATCTGCTCGCGGCCATCGGCGGCGAGGGTGTCGATTGTTCGCGGGTGGTCTGCGACGCCCGAGCAGCGCACCGGCTTCATGTTCAAGGGCCGCGTCGACGACGGCTCCGACCCGCCGATCGAATACCACCGCAAAGGTTCGGCCGCGAGTTGCCTCGGCGCGGACGAGATCGACGAAGCCTGGATCAGCGGCAGCCGCCACCTGCATGTCAGCGGTGTGTTCCCGGCGCTGTCGGCAACGCACCCTGGCCGCGACGCGGCGCGCGATCATGCTGGCGCGCCGCCATGGCCGCACGGTCTCGTTCGACCCCAACCTGCGCCCCGCGCTGTGGCCTTCGCGCGAGGTCATGCGCCACACGCTGAACGCATTGGCCGAGGGCTGCGACTGGGTGCTGCCCGGCCAGGCCGAGGGCGAATTGCTCGTCGGCAGCACCGATCCCGAGGCGATTGCCGCTTACTACCGCCAGCGCGGCGCGAAACAGGTGGTGGTCAAGCTCGGCGCCGAGGGCGCGTACTACAGCGGCGAGCAGGGCAGCGGCTTCGTGCCCGCATTTCCGGTGGCCCAGGTGGTCGACACCGTCGGCGCGGGCGACGGCTTTGCGGTCGGCGTGGTCAGCGCGCTGCTCGAAGGCCGGGCCTTGCCCGACGCGGTGCGTCGCGGCGCCTGGATCGGTGCCCGTGCGGTGCAGGTGCGCGGCGACACCGAGGGCCTGCCGACGCGGGCTGAATTGGCGGCGGCAGGCCTCTAGTGCGGGGCAGTGGCGGCCTTGATTGCCGGCGCGCGGCAGCGAACCGGGCCGCGGGCCGCGGGTAAACCACGGTCTCACCGGCGCGGTCGATGCCGCACACTGCGGGACCAAATTGGTCAGGCCAGTTGGCCAAACCGGGACGCCATGCCGCTGCACATCATCGAGCCGCGCCGACTCTACCGCCAGATCGCGGACCAGCTGCGGGCGCTGATCGAAGGCGGTGAGTTCGCGCTTGGCTCGCGCTTGCCGCCCGAGCGTGACTTGGCGACCCAGCTCGGCGTATCGCGGCCATCGGTGCGCGAGGCCCTGATCGCGCTCGAGGTCGAGGGCCTGGTCGAGGTGCGCATGGGCTCGGGCATCTACGTCACCGCCTTGGCACCCGTCGCGCAGGCGCGCGAATTCGCCGCCGCGCTCGGACCGTTCGACATCATCCGCGCGCGCCAGCTGATCGAAGTCCGAGCTGGCGGCGCTGGCGGCGCGGCAAAAGTCAGCCGCCGTGAGCAAGCGGCTGCGCGCTTCGATCAAGCGGATGGAAGACGACATCGCGCGTGGTGTGCTGCCGATCCGCGGCGACCGCGACTTTCACGTCGCATTGGCCGAAGCCAGCGCCAACGCCGCGCTGGTGCGCGTGGTGACCGAGCTGTTCGACGAACGCAACAACCCGCTGTTCGAGCAGCTGGGCCGGCACTTCGAGAACCCGCGCAGCTGGCGCCAGGCGGTGACCGAACACCGCGCAGTCTTGCGTGCGGTCGTCGCCGGCGACGTGGCTGCGGCGCGTGCGGCGATGCGCCTGCACCTGGGCAATTCGCATGACCGCTTTGCCGCGGCCTGGATCGACGCGACGCCGCCGAGGAAGGCCGCATGACCGCGTCGGTCGCGGTGGGGTTTCGACAGGCTCAGCCCAATCGGGTGGGCGGACGTAAGACGGACTCAAACCTTTTTCACTGACGACAGGAGACGAGAGATGAAGCGCACGTTGTTGAAGACCCTGCTGGCCGCTGCTGTGGTGGCGATCGTGATGCCCGTGGCCGCGCAGACCAAGCTGAAGTGGGCCCATGTCTACGAGACCAGCGAGCCGTACCACACGCAGTCGGTATGGGCGGCCGAGGAGATCAAGAAGCGCACCAACGGCAAGTTCGAGATCCAGGTCTTTCCCGCCAGCTCGCTGGGCAAGGAGACCGACATCAACCAGGGCATGCTGCTCGGCACGGTCGACATGATCATCAGCGGCCCGAGCTTCGCCGCGCGCAGCTATCCGCGGCTGGGCATCGCCTACTACCCGTTCATCTTCCGTGACGGCGAGCACCTGCTGGCCTACAGCAAGAGCGCGGTGTTCAAGGAAATGATCGACGGCTTCCGCGAGAAGACCGGCATCCAGATCCTGGCCTACACCTACTACGGCGCGCGCCAGACCACCAGCAACAAGCCGTTCACCGACTGCGCCGGCATGAAGGGCCTGAAGATCCGCGTGCCCGACGTGCCGGCCTACCGCGCCACGCCCGAGTCCTGCGGCGCCAACGCCACGCCGATCGCCTTTGCCGAGGTCTACCTGGCGCTGCAGAACGGCACCGTCGATGCGCAGGAGAACCCGCTGACGACCATCGAGGCGAAGAAGTTCTACGAGGTGCAGAAGCACATCATGATGACCGGCCACATCGTCGACGGCCTGACCACGCAGGTCGCGCCGCATGTCTGGAACAAGCTCACCGACGCCGAGAAGAAGATCTTCTCCGAGGTCGCGCTCGAAGCCGCGGCGCGCGCCAGCGCGCAGATCAAGCAGCGCGAGAGCGAACTGGTCGACGAGTTCAAGAAGAAGGGCATCGCCGTGCACCAGGTCAACCGGCAGAGCTTCGTCGACGCGGTGCTGAAGACCAAGAGCGTCGAGTCGATGGGCTTCGACAAGAAGGACTACGACCGCATCGTCGCCATCAAGTAGGCCGTCCGCGATGGACATCGATGCCCTGCCCCAGGTGATGGGCGATGACGGCGAGTTCCACGCCACCGACGAGGCCGTGGACTTGTCGCACACGCCGCCCGAGGCCTGGGCTCGCCCTGGCGCTGTTCTGGGCCCTGGGCGGCGACGGTCTTCTATCAGTTCTTCACCCGCTACGCGCTGAACGACTCGGCCTCCTGGACCGAGGAGATCGCGCGCTACCTGCTGATCGGCGTGGTCTTCGTCGGCGCGTCGATCGGGGTGGCCAAGAACAACCACATCCAGGTCGATCTGCTCTACCGCTACCTTGCCGGCACCTGCCTGCGCGCGTGCTGGCGATGCGGTCGATCGTGCTGCGCATCGCATTCCTCGCCTCGATGTGCGTATTCACGGTGCAGATGATGCAGAAGATGGGCAGCTACCAGATGACCATCATCGACCTGCCGATGAACATCGTCTACAGCGTCGTGCTGTTCGGCTTCGTGGCCATGTCGCTGCGTTCGCTGTGGGTGGCGCGCATTCACTGGCGGCGCGGCTACAGCGTGCTCGAGCGACCCGAGTCGACGATGGACGACCGCTAGCGAAGAACCACGATGCTCAAGATCCTGTTCCTGTTCCTGATGGCCAGTGGCCTGCCGGTGGCCATCGCGATGGCCGGCTCGTCGCTGATCTACATCCTCGTCAGCGGCGACTTGCCGCGCTTTGCCGTCATCCACCGCATGATCGGCGGCATCGACAGCTTCCCGCTGCTGGCGGTGCCCTTCTTCATCCTGGCCGGCAACCTGATGAACAACGCCGGCATCACCAACCGCATCTACAACTTCGCGCTCGCCCTGGTCGGCTGGATGAAGGGCGGGCTGGGCCACGTCAACATCGTCGGCTCGGTGATCTTCGCCGGCATGAGCGGGACCGCGATCGCCGACGCCGCGGGCCTGGGCACGGTCGAGATCAAGGCCATGAAGGACCATGGCTACGACCTCGAGTTCGCGGTCGGCGTGACGGCGGCCTCGGCCACGCTCGGGCCGATCATCCCGCCCAGCGCTGCCCTTCGTGATCTACGCCATGATGGCCAACGTCTCGGTCGGCGCGCTTGTTCCTGGCCGGCATCCTGCCGGGTGTGCTGATGGCGCGTGCTGATGATGGTCACGGTGGCCTACTTCGCGCACAAGAACGGCTGGGGCGGCGACGTCAAGTTCTCGGCCAGCCGGCATCGGTCGCGCGCTGATTGAATTGCTGGCTGGTGATCGTCTGGCCGCTCGGCACCTGGGCGCTGGTCGACAAGGCGGGCCTGCCGGCGCAGCCGGTGGTCTTCGGCGCCATCGTCGTGCTGTTCGCACTCGACCGCGTATTCCGCTTCCAGGCCGTGCTGCCGATCATGACCCCGGTGCTGCTGATCGGCGGCATGACCACGGGCCTGTTCACCCCCACCGAAGGCGCCATCGCGGCCTGTGTCTGGGCCATGTTGCCTGGGCCTGGCCTGGTACCGCACGATGAGCTGGAAGATGTTCGTCAAGGTCAGCCTCGACACGGTCGAGACCACGGCCACGGTGATGTTCATCGTCGCCGCGGCGTCGATCTTCGGCTGGATGCTCACCGCCACCGGCGTCACCGCGCAGATCGCCGCAATGGGTGCTGGCGGTGACCAAGGAGCCCTGGCTGTTCCTGCTGATGGCCAACCTGCTGATGCTGTTCGTCGGCTGCTTCCTGGAGCCGACCGCGGCGATCACGATCCTGGTGCCGATCCTGATGCCGATCGCGCGCAAGCTCGGCGTCGACCCGGTGCACTTCGGCCTGGTGATGGTGCTGAACCTGATGATCGGCCTGCTGCACCCGCCGATGGGCATGGTGCTGTTCGTGCTGGCGCGCGTGGCCAAGCTCAGCGTCGAGCGCACGACGATGGCCATCCTGCCCTGGCTGGTGCCGCTGCTGGCCAGCCTGGTGGTCCTGACCTACGTGCCGGCGATTTCGCTGTGGCTGCCTCGCACGATGGGGTTCTGAGCGAATGACGCGCATCGTTGCCATCGACATCTGGCGCGTCGACCTGCCGCCGCCGGTGCCGCGCAGCGACGCGATCCAGTCCTTCGTGACGCAGGAGACGCCGATGCTGCGCCTGACCTGCGACGACGGCAGCCAAGGCACCGGCTACAGCTACACCATCGGCACCGGCGGCTCGAGCGTCGTCGCGCTGCTGCGCGACCACCTCGCGCCCCGGCTGATCGGCCGCGATCCGGCCGAGATCGAGGCCCTGTGGCGCGACCTGCTCTTCGCCACCCACGCCACCAGCGTCGGCGCGATCACCAGCCTGGCCCTGGCGGCCATCGACACCGCACTGTGGGACTGGCGCTGCCGCCGCGACAGCCAGCCGCTTGTGGCTGGCCGCGGGCGGCGCGAAATCGCGCATCCCGGTCTACACCACCGAAGGCGGCTGGCTGCACATGAGCACCGACGCCATCGTGCGCGAAACCGTCGCCGCCAAGGAGGCCGGCTTCAAGGGCGCCAAGGTCAAGGTCGGGCTGCCGCATGTCAGCGACGACGTGGCGCGGCTGAAAGCGGTGCGCGCCGCGGTCGGCGATGGCTTCGAGATCATGGTCGACGCCAACCAATGCTTCACGCTCGGCGAAGCGCTGCGCCGCGCGCCGCGCTATGCCGAGCTGGGCATCGCCTGGTTCGAAGAACCGCTGCCGGCCGACGACATCAGCGGCCACGCGCGGCTGGCCGCCGCCAGCGAGGTGCCGATCGCCGTCGGCGAATCGCTCTACTCGCCGAGCCAGTTCGCGGCCTATGTGCAGCAGGGCGCGGCGGCCATCCTGCAACCCGACGTCGCGCGCATCGGCGGCATCACGCCCTGGCTCAAGGTCGCGCACCTGGCCGAGACCTTCAACCTCGCCGTCTGCCCGCATTTCCTGATGGAACTGCACGTCAGCCTGACCGGCGCCGCGCCGGCGGCGGCGTGGGTCGAATACATCCCGCAGCTCGACGCCGTCGCATCGAACCGCATGGCCATCGTCGATGGCCACGCCATCGTGCCCGACCACGCCGGGCCTGGGCATCGAGTGGCTGTGGCCCGAAGTCGAACGCCGTGCGGTCGAGCGTTGCGCGATCCGCTGAACCCAAACCAAGGAGCCAAGACCATGTCCGCCCGCCTTTCCGGCAAGACCGCCTTCCTCACCGCCGCCGCCCAGGGCATCGGCCGCGCCACCGCGCTGGCCTTCGCCCGCGAAGGCGCCCGCGTCATCGCCACCGACGTCGACCGCGCCGGGCTCGATTCGCTGGCGCGCGAGTGCGGCGCCGTCGTGCGCGTGCTCGACGCGACCAACGCCGAGGCGATCGCCGCCACGGCGCGCGAGGTCGGCGACATCCAGGTGCTGTTCAACGCCGCCGGCATCGTGCACGCCGGCACCGTGCTCGACTACACCGAAGCCGACTGGGACCTGGCGTTCAACCTCAACGCGCGCTCGATGGCGCGCACGATTCGCGCCTTTCTGCCCGGCATGCTGGCGCAGGGCGGCGGCGCGATCGTCAACATCGCCTCGGTGGCCGGCAGCGTCAAGGGCGTGGCCAACCGCTTCGTCTACGCCGCGAGCAAGGCGGCCGTGATCGGCCTGACCAAGGCCGTGGCGGCCGACTTCATGACCCGCGGCATCCGCTGCAATGCAATCTGCCCCGGCACGGTGGATTCGCCGTCGCTGGCGCAGCGCATCGCGGCCCAGGCCAAGGCCAGCGGCAAGAGCGAGGCCGAGGTCAAGGCCATGTTCATCGCGCGCCAGCCGATGGGGCGCCTGGGCAGCGCCGAGGAAATCGCCGCGCTGGCGGTCTACCTGGCCAGCGACGAAGCCGCGTTCACCACCGGCAGCGTGATGATTGCCGACGGTGGCATGACCAACTGAAGTGAACCACCCCCGAAGCGCCTTCGGCGCCTCCCCCTCGAGGGGGCACCGCCAGCGGACCGGCAAAGCCGGATCCGCGGCGGTTGCTTGGCAAGACGTCCGCTTCATGCGTCGAGGTTCGCACCTCCGTACCGCGTAAATCCAATATCCGAGCCTGGACTCCCCATGAATACCGACCCCGTCATCCGCATCCACCCCGCCGACAACGTCGTCATCGCGCGCCGCCAGTTGCTCGGCGGCACGCCGATCGCCGCCGAAGGCATCACCATCGCCGGCCTGGTGCCGCCCGGGCACAAGGTGGCGACCACAGGCGATCGCCCAGGGCGATGCGGTGCGCCGCTACAACCAGATCATCGGCCACGCCACGCAGGCCATCGCCCCCGGCCAGCATGTGCACACGCACAACCTGGCCTTCGCCGATTTCGCGCGCCGCCACGAACCCGGCGCCGGCACGCACCCGACAGCCTACGCACAACAGCCCGCCACCTTCGACGGCATCGTGCGCGCCGACGGACGGGTGGCCACGCGCAACTACATCGGCGTGTTGACCAGCGTGAACTGCTCGGCCACCGCCGCCCGCGCGATCGCCGACCGGTTCCGCCGCGACATCCACCCCGAGGCGCTGGCCGCCTACCCGAATGTCGACGGCATCGTCGCGCTGACCCATGGCATGGGCTGCGCCACCGACAGCGAAGGCGAAGAGCTGCGCGTGCTGCGCCGCACGCTCGGCGGCTACGCCAGGCACCCGAACTTCGCCGCCGTGCTGGTGGTCGGGCTGGGCTGCGAAACGAACCAGATCCAGGGCCTGATCGCGCAGGAAGGACTGCAGGAAGGCGCGCGCCTGGTCACCTTCAACATCCAGGACACGGGCGGCACGGCCAAGACCGTCGCCCGCGGCGTCGAACTCATCAACCAGTTGCTGCCCGAAGCCAATCGTGTCAAGCGCCAGCCGGTGCCGGCCAGCCACCTCACCGTCGGCCTGCAATGCGGCGGCAGCGACGGCTACTCGGGCATCAGCGCCAACCCCGCGCTCGGCTCGGCGGTCGACCGCCTGGTGCGCCACGGCGGCGCCGCGATCCTCAGCGAAACGCCCGAGATCTACGGCGGCGAGCACCTGTTGACGCGGCGCGCGGTGAGCCCGGCCGTGGCCGACAAGCTGCTGGCCCGCATCGCCTGGTGGGAGCAGTACACCCAGCGCAACGGCATGTCGATGGACAACAACCCGTCGGCCGGCAACAAGGCCGGCGGCCTGACCACGATCCTGGAGAAGAGCCTGGGCGCGATCGCCAAGAGCGGCACCACCAACCTGGTCGACGTGGTCGAGTTCGCCGAGCCCGTCACCGCGCGCGGCTTCGTCTACATGGACACGCCCGGCTACGACCCGGTCTCGGCCACCGGCCAGGTCGCGGGCGGCGCCAACCTGATCTGCTTCACCACCGGCCGCGGCTCGGCCTACGGCTGTGCGCCGAGCCCGTCGCTGAAGCTCTCGACCAACACGGCCCTCTGGACCAAGCAACAGGAAGACATCGACATCGATTGCGGCGGCATCGTCGAGGGCGCCGAGACGGTCGACGAAGCCGGCGAGCGCATCTTCAAGCTGATGCTCGAGACCGCGTCAGGCCGCAAGACCAAGAGCGAGTTGCACGGCTACGGGCAGAACGAGTTCGTGCCCTGGCAGTTGGGGGCGGTGATGTGATGTGCGGGCCGGCCGTGCAGGCGCAGCCCGGACGGGCATGGCGCCGGCGCCTAGCCGCGCAAGGTGCGGTTGAACAGCGCCAAGGTCCGTCCCCAGGCGAGCTTGGCCTGCGCCTCGTCGAAGCGCGGCGTGGTGTCGTTGTTGAAGCCGTGGTAGGTGCCGGGGTACTTGTGGGCCTCGAAGCGCACGCCGGCGGCTTTCAGCGCCGCCTCGTAGGCGGGCCACGAGGCGTTGAGGCGATCGTCGTGTTCGGGAAACACCTGCAGCAGCTCGGCCTTGATCGCGCCGACCTTGTCCAGCGGCGGCGGCGAGCCATAGAACGCCGCGCCGGCGCGCAGTTCGGGCACCTTCGTGGCGATCAGGTTGACGACGCTGCCGCCGTAGCAGAAGCCCACCGCGCCGACGCGGCCGCTGCTGCCGGCGACGGTGCGCGCGAAATGCGTCGCGGCGACGAAGTCCTCGCTGGTCTTGGCGCGGTCGAGCGTGGCGAAGAGGGCGGCGGCCTTCTCCTCGTCGCCGGGGTAGCCGCCCAGCGTGAACAGGGCATCCGGCGCGACGGCGATGAAGTTGTCGAGCGCGAGGCGGCGCGCGATGTCCTCGATGTGCGGGTTCAGGCCGCGGTTTTCGTGGATCACCACCACCGCGGGCAACGGCCCCGCGGCTTGCGCCGGGCGCACGACGAGCGCGCGGGCCTTGCCGTTGCCATTCGGCGACGCGAACTCGACATGCTCGTTCTTGATGCGTGCGTCGCTGGGCGAGACCTTCTGCGCCGCCGCGAAGTTCGGGCTCAGCGCGGCGAGCAATCCGGCTGCGCCGGCGCCACCGGTCGCGAAGCGCGCCGCGCGGTCGAGAAAGCCGCGGCGGTCGAGCTGGCCGTGAACGTACTGGTTGAACAGGCTGATGACCTCGGGGTCGAAGTCGGCGGCGGTCAGGCGCTTTGGCGTGGGCGACATGCGAGTCCTCCAGCGTGCGGTGCGGGTCGCACTTTGTACCCAGCAACGTTTATCCGAGCAAGACTGAAGGGTTGTCGCCGTGAAGATCACCGCCGCCAAGGTCATCGTCTGCTGCCCCGGCCGCAACTTCGTGACCCTGAAGATCGAGACCGACCAGGGCCTGACCGGTCTCGGCGACGCCTCGCTCAATGGCCGCGAGCTGGCCGTCGCCAGTTACCTCGACGACCATGTGCTTCCCTGCCTGATCGGCCGCGACGCGCACCAGATCGAAGACATCTGGCAATACCTGTATCGCGGCGCGTACTGGCGCCGCGGGCCGGTGACGATGAGCGCGATCGCGGCTGTCGACACCGCACTGTGGGACCTGAAGGCCAAGGCCGCGGGCCTGCCGCTGTATCAACTGTTGGGCGGGGCGAGCCGGTCGCGGGTACTGGTCTATGGCCACGCCAACGGGCGCGACATCGAGCACACCGTCGACGAAGTGCTGCGCTTCAAGGCGGCGGGCTTTCAGGCCATCCGCGCGCAGAGCGGCGTGCCGGGCATGGAAAAGGTCTATGGCGTGGCGCGTGGCGCGCAGCCCTACGAGCCGGCCGATGCCGGCCTGCCGAGCGAGCACGACTGGGACACCGGCAAGTACCTGCGCCACACGCCCAAGCTGTTCGAGGCCGTGCGCGCCGCGGTCGGGCCCGACATCCACTTGCTGCACGACGTGCACCACCGGCTCACGCCGATCGAGGCCGCGCGGCTGGGCAAGGACCTCGAACCCGCGCGCCTGTTCTGGATGGAAGACGCCACGCCGGCCGAGAACCAGGACGCCTTTCGCCTGATCCGCCAGCACACCACGACGCCGCTGGCGGTGGGCGAGATCTTCAACACGGTCTGGGACTGCAAGGGCCTGATCGAGAACCAGTTGATCGACTTCATCCGCACCACTGTCGTGCATGCCGGCGGCATCACGCACCTGCGCCGCATTGCCGACCTGGCTTCGCTGTACCAGGTGCGCACCGGCTGCCATGGCGCGACCGATCTGTCGCCGGTGTGCATGGGCGCCGCATTGCACTTCGATCTGTGGGTGCCCAACTTCGGCATCCAGGAGTTGATGCCGCACGGCGAGGCGACCGACGCGGTGTTCCCGCATGCCTACACCTTCGACGGCCGGCTTCATGCACCCCGGCGAGGTGCCGGGCCATGGCGTCGAGATCGACGAGGCGTTGGCGGCGAAGTACCCGTACCAGCGCGCCTACCTGCCGGTGAACCGCTTGCAGCACGACGGCACGCTGTGGCACTGGTGAGGCCCGTCATGCTCGCGGCCCTCTGTGTCTGGGCCGCTGCGGCGCAGGCCCAGGGCGAGGACGTGCCCTTCGTCGTCACGCCCGACCACGTGACGCGCGAAATGCTGCGCCTGGCCGAGGTCGGGCCGAACGACTTCGTGATCGACCTGGGTTCGGGCGATGGCCGCATCGTCATCGCCGCGGCCAAGTTGCACGGCGCGCGCGGGCTGGGCGTCGAGATCGTGCCGGCGCTGGTCGAGCAGAGCCTGGAGAACGCGCGCCGCGCCGGCGTCGCCGAGCGGGCCGAGTTTCGCTGCAGGACCTGTTCGCCACCGACCTGGCGCGCGCGACGGTGATCACCATGTACCTGCTGCCCGAGGTCAATCTGCAATTGCGCCCCAGGCTGCTGGCCTTGAAGCCGGGCACACGCATCGTCTCGCACGACTGGGATCTGGGCGACTGGCAGCCCGACCGCACGCTGACGCGTGGCGGTGCCGGACAAGCCGGTCGGGCTCGACAAGCACTCGCGCCTGCACCTGTGGACGGTGCCGGCGGTGGTGCAAGGCAAGTGGTGCGGCCCGGCCGGGCAGGAGCTCGACATCACGCAGCGCTACCAGCAACTGCAGATCGACTTTGCCGGCGGGATGCCGTCGCTTGCCGCCGCGGTACGGGGCAAGGAGCTGCACGCCGACGCGCGGTTGTCGATGCGCGTCGTCGACGGCCCCGTGCCGCGCATGCAGGTCGGTACTGCGGCGGGCGCATGGGCCGGGCTGGCCGGCATGATCTTCACGGCCGCAGGCCCCGCGGGATGCCGACGATGAGGCCCGCATCGGCTTCGACCCGTCGCACGTCGCCGCGCTGCCGGCCGCCGTTCAGCGCCCGGCGTTCGACCGCGATGCGCTGCAGGTGGGCATCGTCCACCTCGGGCTGGGGGCCTTCATGCGTGCGCACCTGGCGGTGTTCAACGACGATGCGCTCGACCGCGGCGGCCAAAGCGGCAGCCGGGGCTGGGGGCTGTGTGGCGTGTCCTTGCGCCACGCCGACACGCGCGACGCGCTGGCGCCGCAGCGGGGCCTGTACACGCTGGCGCTGCGCGATGCCGATGAGCGCGGTGCGCCGCGCCAGCGCCTGCGCGTGATCGGCAGCCTGCGCGAGATGCTGGTCGCGCCCGAAGACCCGGCCGCGCTGTTGCGGCGCCTGGCCTCGCCCGCGACGCGCATCGTCAGCCTGACCATCACCGAGAAGGGCTATTGCCACGACCCGGCGACGGGCGCGTTGCGGCTCGAGCACCCGGACATCGCACGCGACCTCGCGCACCGCGATGCGCCGGTCAGCGCCGTCGGCTTCATCGTGCGCGGTCTGGCGCAGCGCCGCGCCAGCGGGCTCGGCGGCCTGACACTGCTCTCGCTCGACAACCTGCCGGCCAACGGCCGCGTTCTGCGTGGCCTGGTGCTGGCGTTTGCGCAGGCCCTGGGCCAAGCCCGGCCTGGCCGACTGGATCGACGCGAACTGCACGTTCCCGTGCAGCATGGTCGACCGCATCGTGCCGCGCACGACCGACGCCGACCGCGGCGCGTCGACCAGGCGCTGGGTCTGCACGATGCCTGGCCGGTGGTGGCCGAGCCGTTCATCGACTGGGTGCTCGAAGACCGCTTCGCCGCCGGCCGCCCCGAATGGCCCGGCGCGCGCTTCGTCGCCACGTCAGCCGATGTGGCGGCCTGGGAGCGCCTGAAACTGCGCATGGTCAACGGCGCGCACTCGGCGCTGGCCTACCTGGGCGTGGTCGCCGGTTGGGCCACGGTCGATGTGGCGATCGGCCAACCCGCATTGCACCGGTTCATCGACGTCGATGTTGTCGCGCGAGGTCGAGCCGACGCTGACCGGCGTCGTGGTCCCGCCCCAATACCGTGAGCGCTTGCTGCTGCGCTTTGCCAACCCCGCACTCGCGCACCGCTGCGCCCAGATTGCGATGGATGGCTCGCAGAAGATCCCGCAGCGCTTGCTGGCCACCTTGCGCGACCGGCTTGCCGCCGGTGCCTCGATTGCGCACCTGTCGCTGGCCCTGGCCGGCTGGCTGCACTTCCTGCGCGGCCACGACGAGGCCGGCAACCGCTACCCGATCGACGATCCCCTGGCGGCGGCCCTTCAAGCATTGGTGCACGAGGGCCAGGCCATGCCCGATGCCCGCGCCCGTGCCGAACACCTGACGCGCTTCGCGCCGGTGTTCGGCGATCTGGCCGGCGAGCCGCGCCTCGTCGCGGCGCTGGCGCCGGCGCTGCAAAGCCTGCGCGAGCGCGGCGTGGCCGCCACGCTCGCGGCCTGACGCCGGGTGACTGGAACTTGTCGCATCGCGACGCGCTCAATGTGCTGTGCACAACAGCACATGAAACGGTGCTTGCCAGCCATGACGCGGCGCACTACAAACACCACGCATCGCGTCAGCCAAAGGACGGCGTGGTACGTTGAGGCATGACGCAGGGCCTGTGGCGTGAAATGTGGGCGAAAAGTGCTACACCTCGAGTCACAGGTCAAGACCGACTGCGCGATGCTGCGTTCAATATAGTGTGCACACCATGTGCTCCTGGATCGGAAAGCTCTGATGCCGCCCGGGCCCGCCAGGCCGGGACTGCATCAGAACTTCCCAGAGTATCCGCAGGCCAACTGCTTGCGGGTTTCGAGCCCTTCCAAGGAGGTCCGTACATGGACGTGATCAAGAGCTATGCCGCGCGCTACGAGCGCACTCGTGAAGAGGAGTTGTCGCTGGAGGACTTCCTCGCCGAGTGCAAGCGCAACCCGCTGGCCTACGCCACCGCGCCCGAACGCATGCTCAAGGCCATCGGCGAGCCGCAGATGGTCGATACGCGCAACGAGCCCCGGCTGTCGCGCATCTTCGCCAACAAGGTCATCAAGATCTACCCGGCGTTCGCCGAGTTCTACGGCATGGAGGACGCCATCGAGCAGGTGGTGTCTTACTTCCGTCACGCGGCGCAGGGGCTGGAGGAGAAGAAGCAGATCCTGTACCTGCTGGGGCCCGTCGGCGGCGGCAAGAGTTCGATCGCCGAGCGGCTGAAGCAGTTGATGCAGGACGTGCCGTTCTACGCCATCAAGGGTTCGCCGGTCAATGAGTCGCCGCTCGGCCTGTTCGACCTGATCGAAGACGGGCCGATCCTGGAGAAGGAGTACGGCATCCCGCGGCGCTACCTGAACCGGATCCTGTCGCCATGGGCGGTCAAGCGGCTGGAAGAGTTCGGCGGCGACATCCGCAAGTTCAAGGTCGTCAAGCGCCATCCGTCGATCCTCAAGCAGATCGGCATCAGCAAGACCGAGCCGGGCGACGAGAACAACCAGGACATCAGCTCGCTGGTCGGCAAGGTCGACATCCGCAAGCTCGAGACCTACGCGCAGGACGACCCCGACGCCTACAGCTACTCCGGCGGCCTGTGCCTGTCGAACCAGGGCCTGCTGGAGTTCGTCGAGATGTTCAAGGCGCCGATCAAGGTGCTGCATCCGCTGCTCACGGCCACGCAGGAGAACAACTACAAGGGCACCGAGGGCTTCGGCGCGATTCCGTTCGACGGCATCGTGCTGGCGCACAGCAACGAGAGCGAATGGAAGGCCTTCCGCAACAACAAGAACAACGAGGCCTTCCTGGACCGCATCTACATCGTCAAGGTGCCGTACTGCCTGCGCGTGTCCGAGGAGGTCAAGATCTACGAGAAGCTGATCCGCAACTCGTCGCTGGCCGCGGCCAAGTGCGCACCGGGTACGCTGAAGATGATGAGCCAGTTCGCGGTGCTGACGCGCCTGAAGGAGCCGGAGAACTCGTCGCTGTTCTCGAAGATGCTGGTCTACGACGGCGAGAACCTGAAGGACACCGATCCGCGCGCCAAGAGCTACCAGGAGTATCGCGACTACGCCGGTGTCGACGAGGGCATGAGCGGCATCTCGACGCGCTTCGCGTTCAAGATCATCTCCAAGGTCTTCAACTTCGACAGCCAGGAAGTGGCGGCCAACCCGGTGCACCTGATGTACGTGCTGGAGCAGCAGATCGAGCGCGAGCAGTTCCCGAAGGAACTCGAGGAGAAGTACCTCGGCTTCATCAAGGAGCACCTGGCCACGCGTTATGCCGAGTTCATCGGCAAGGAGATCCAGACCGCCTACCTGGAGAGCTACAGCGAGTACGGGCAGAACATCTTCGACCGTTACGTGACCTACGCCGATTACTGGATCCAGGACCACGAGTACCGCGACACCGACACCGGCGAGGTGTTCGACCGCGGCGCCCTGAACGGCGAATTGGAGAAGATCGAGAAGCCCGCCGGCATCGCCAATCCGAAGGACTTCCGCAACGAGATCGTCAACTTCGTGCTGCGCGCGCGCGCCAACAACCACGGCAACAACCCGGTCTGGACCAGCTACGAGAAGCTGCGCACGGTGATCGAGAAGAAGATGTTCTCCAACACCGAAGAGCTGCTGCCGGTGATCAGCTTCAATGCCAAGGCCAGCGCCGACGAGGCCAAGAAACACGAGGACTTCGTCACCCGCATGGTCGCCAAGGGCTATACCGCCAAGCAGGTACGCCTGCTCTGCGAGTGGTACCTGCGGGTGAGGAAGTCGAGCTGATGATTCTCGCGCAGCCGTCGCGACCCGTCGCGGTCTGTCCAGCAGACGCCGCGGATCCGGCTTCGCCGGTCCGCTGGCGTGCCTTGCAGGCCGCGTGGCCGCGGGACGCGGCCGCCTCTCGGTCCGTCCAAGCCGACGCGGGTCGGCTTGGAGCCGCGGACCTCGACCCCCCTGGGGGGGAGCGCCGCAGGCGCTTCGGGGGGGGGAGTAACACTTGCTGCAGTCCATCATCGATCGGCGGCTCTCCGGCAAGAACAAGTCGATCGGCAATCGCGAGCGGTTCCTGCGCCGCTACAAGACGCAGATTCGCGACGCGGTCAAGCGCGCGATCGACGGCCGCGGCATCCGCGACATCGAACGCTCCGAAGACGTGACGATCCCGAAGAAGGACATCTCCGAGCCGGTGTTCCACCACGGCCAGGGCGGCGTGCGCGAGACGGTCCACCCCGGCAACAAGGAGTACGTGCGCGGCGACCGCATCGAGCGGCCCAAGGGCGGCGAAGGCGGCAAGGGCAAGGGCCAGGCCAGCGACTCGGGCGAGGGTGACGACGACTTCATCTTCACGCTGTCCAAGGAAGAGTTCATGCAGGTCTTCTTCGAGGACCTGGCGCTGCCGCACCTGGTCCGCACGCAGTTGGCCGAGATGCCCGAGTGGAAGAGCCAGCGCGCCGGCTTCGTCAGCGATGGCACGCCGACGAACCTGCACATCGTGCGTTCGATGCGCGGCGCGATCGGCCGGCGCATCGCCATCGGCGCCGACGCCCGGCGCGAGTTGCGCGAACTCGAAGGCGAACTCGAAGCGCTGCTGCGCGCCGCCCCGGTCGGCGACGCGCCGTCGCGCATCAAGATCGCCGAGCTCGAGGCGCGCATCGCCGCGCTGCGTGCGCGCGTCGCCCGCATCCCCTTCCTCGACCCGATCGACCTGCGCTTTCGCAACCGCGTGCGCGTGCCGGTGCCGACCTCGAGGGCGGTGATGTTCTGCCTGATGGATGTGTCGGGCTCGATGGACGAAGGCAGGAAGGACCTGGCCAAGCGCTTCTTCATCCTGCTCTACCTGTTCCTGACCCGGCACTACGACAAGATCGACATCGTCTTCATCCGTCACCACACCCAGGCGGCCGAAGTCGACGAGCAGAATTTCTTCCACGCCACCGAGACCGGCGGCACGGTCGTCTCTTCGGCGCTGGTGTTGATGGAAGAAGTGATTCGTGCGCGCTACAACCCGAGCGAATGGAACATCTACGGCGCGCAGGCCAGCGACGGCGACAACTGGCACCACGACTCGGGCCGCTGCCGCGAATTGCTGGCCGAGAAGATCCTGCCGCTGACGCGCTACTTCGCCTACGTGCAGGTGGCCGAGGAGGAGCAGAACCTGTGGCAGGAGTACTCGCAACTGGTCGGCGTGGCGCCGCAGTTCGCGATGCGCAAGGCCACCGAGGCAGCACAGATCTATCCCGTCTTCCGCGACCTGTTCAAGAAGGAAGGCGCCGAGCCTCGGGCTGCATGAGCACCAGGAAGCACAAGGTACGCACGACCCAGGGCGAGCCGCTGCCGGCGGGGCAGCGCCCGGCCGAACGCCTGCCCGCGCCGAGCGACTGGAGCTTCGAGCTGATCGAGGAGTACCACCGCGTGATCCGCGAGACCGCGGCACGCTTCGGCCTGGACACCTACCCGAACCAGCTCGAGGTCATCACCGCCGAGCAGATGATGGACGCCTATGCCAGCGTCGGCATGCCGGTGAACTACCGCCACTGGAGCTACGGCAAGGAGTTCATCGCCACCGAGAAGAACTACCGGCGCGGCGCGATGGGCCTGGCCTACGAGATCGTCATCAACTCCAACCCCTGCATCAGCTACCTGATGGAGGAGAACACGATGGCGATGCAGGCGCTGGTGATCGCCCATGCCGCCTACGGGCACAACAGCTTCTTCAAGGGCAATTACCTGTTCCGCATGTGGACCGACGCGTCGTCGATCATCGACTACCTGGTCTATGCCAGGAATTACGTCGCCGAATGCGAGGAGCGCCATGGCCTGGATGCCGTCGAGGCGCTGCTGGACTCGTGCCACGCGCTGGCCAACCACGGCGTCGACCGCTACCAGCGGCCGAGCCGCAAGTCGCTCGCGCAGGAGCTCAGCGAGCGCAAGGACCGCGAGGACCACGCGCAACAGCAGGTCAACGACCTCTGGCGCACGCTGCCCAAGCGGGTCGAGAAGGACGGCGCCACGCCCGAGGCCAAGCGCTTCCCCGACGAGCCGCAGGAGAACATCCTCTACTTCATCGAGAAGAACGCGCCCCTGCTCGAGCCCTGGCAGCGCGAGGTGGTGCGCATCGTGCGCAAGGTGGCGCAGTACTTCTACCCGCAGCGGCAGACCCAGGTCATGAACGAGGGCTGGGCCACCTTCTGGCATCACAAGCTGCTGAACACGATGTACGACGACGGCTACCTGACCGACGGCGTGATGATCGAGTGGCTGAAGTCGCACACCAACGTGGTCTACCAGCCGCAGGTCGGCGAGCGCGGCTACAGCGGCCTGAATCCCTATGCGCTGGGCTTTGCGATGTACACCGACATCAAGCGCATCTGCGATGCGCCCACCGACGAAGACCGCGCCTGGTTCCCCGATCTTGCCGGCACGCCCTGGCTGCCTGCGCTGCACCACGCGATGCACAACTTCAAGGACGAGAGCTTCATCGGCCAGTACCTGTCGCCCAAGCTGATGCGCGAGATGCGTCTGTTCGCGGTCGTCGACGACGAGAACGACGACGAGCTCGAAGTCAGCGCGATCCACGACGATGCCGGCTACCGCCGCGTGCGCGAGGCGCTGGCGCACCAGTACGACCTGGGCTCGCGCGAGCCCAACATCCAGGTCTGGAACGTCAACCTGCGCGGCGACCGCGCGCTGACCTTGCGCCACACGCAGCACAACAGCCGGCCGCTGGGCGACGATGTGCAGGAGGTGCTCAAGCACGTGGCGCGGCTGTGGGGCTTTCCGGTGCACCTGGAAAGCATCGACGCCGACGGCGATGCGACGCAACGCTGGGCCGTCGAGACGCCTGCCGACGCTCTGACGCGGCGTCTGCGCCGCGCGGCGCAGCGCTCAATCCATCGAGATGACCTTGCCCGGGTTCATGATGTTCTTCGGGTCGAGCGCGCGCTTGATCAGCCGCATCTGCTCGACCGCGCCGGCGCCGGCCTCGTCGACCAGGTAGCCGATCTTGTGCAGCCCGATGCCATGCTCGCCCGTGCAGGTGCCGCCCAGGCGGATGGCGCGCTGCACCATCTGCTCGGACAGGCGCTCGGCGGTCGCCGCCTCGACCGGGTCGTTCGGATCCAGCAGGTAGCTGAGGTGGAAGTTGCCGTCGCCGACATGGCCGACGACCCAATACGGCAACCCGGCCGCCTCGGCCTCGGTCACCGACTCGTTGATGCTCTCGGCCAGCCTGGAGATCGGCACGCAGGTGTCGGTCGACAGCGAGCGGCAGCCCGGCCGCATCTGCAGCGACGCGAAGTAGGCGTGGTGGCGCGCGGTCCACAGCCGGGTGCGCTCCTCGGGTGTGCTGGCCCAGGCGAAGGCCTCGCCGCCGAACTCGCTGGCGATGTCCTGCACCGTCTGCGCCTGCTCCTTGACGCCGGCCGGGCTGCCGTGGAACTCCATCAACAGCATCGGCGCCTCGCGCAGCGTCAGGTTCGAGTACTTGTTGACGCCGCGGATGGCATTCGCGTCGAGCAGCTCGCAGCGTGCGATCGGCACGCCCATCTGGATCACCTGGATCGTCGTGCGCACCGCCGCGTCGATGCTCGGGAAGTGGCAGATCGCCGCGCTCACCGCCTCGGGCAGCGGGTACAGCTTGAGCGTGACCTCGGTCATCACCCCCAGCGTGCCCTCGCTGCCGACGTACAGCCGCGTCAGGTCGTAGCCGGCGCTCGACTTCTTGGCCCGCGTGCCGGTGCGGATGACCTCGCCCGCGGCGGTGACGACGGTCAGCCCGAGCACGTTCTCCTTCATCGTGCCGTAGCGCACGGCGTTGGTGCCGCTGGCGCGCGTGGCGGCCATGCCGCCGAGCGTGGCGTTGGCGCCGGGGTCGATCGGAAAGAACAGGCCGGTGTCCTTGACCTCGCGATTGAGCTGCTCGCGCGTCACGCCGGCCTGCACGGTGACCGTCAGGTCTTCGGCGTTGACGGCGACGATGCGGTCCATGCGCGACAGGTCGATCGACACGCCGCCGTGCACCGCCAGCAGATGGCCTTCGAGCGACGAGCCGATGCCGAACGGGATCACCGGCACCGCGTGCGCGGCGGCCAAGGCCACCACCGCGGCCACGTCGTCGGTGCTTTCGCAGAACACCACGGCGTCGGGGGGCGTCACCGGGTAGGTCGATTCGTCGCGGCCATGCTGCTCGCGCACGGCGTTGGCGGTGGAGCAGCGCTCGGCAAAGCGCGCGCGCAGGGCATCGAGCATCGCCGCCGGTACGGGGCGTCGCGCGACGCCGGCAAGCAGGTCGTGGGGAGCATTCATCGCGGCAACTCCGGACGGGAAGGCGTCGATTGTAGGTAGCATCGCGCCATGGCCAACCGATTGACGCAAATTGCCACCCGCACCGGCGACGACGGCACGACCGGGCTGGGCGACGGCACGCGCGTGGCCAAGGACGCGTTGCGGGTGCAGGCGATGGGCGACGTCGACGAACTCAATTCCAGTCTCGGCGTGCTGCTCGCCGAGCCGCTGCCCGACGACGTGCGCGGACTGCTGGTGACGATCCAGCACGAGCTGTTCAACCTCGGCGGCGAGCTGTCGATCCCCGGCTACGAGTTGCTCAAGGCCGCCGCCGTGCTTGCATCTGGACGAGGCGCTGGCGCACTACAACGCCGCGCTGCCGCGGCTGGCCGAGTTCATCCTGCCGGCGGGCACGCGCAGCGCCGCGCTCGCGCATGTCAGCCGCACGGTGGCGCGGCGCGCCGAGCGCGCGCTGGTCGCGCTGGCCGCCGCACGAAAAGGTGAACGATGCGCCGCGCCAGTACCTCAATCGCCTGTCCGACCTGCTGTTCGTGCTGGCGCGCGTGCTCAACCGCGCCAACCTCGACGGCCTGGGCGGCGACGACGTGTACTGGCAATCCGAGCGGCTGGCCCGCTCGGCCGACTGATGCGCGAGCGGCTGGCCCGCAAAGGCAGCGTTTGACGCTTCAGCGCGTTCGCCGCGCCTTGACCGCCGCGCTCAGCGTGTCGAGAACGGCGACCGAATCGTCCCAGCCGATGCAGGCGTCGGTGATGCTCTGGCCGTAGGCGAGCGCGGCCGGATCGTCCTTGCCGGCGCTGAACTTCTGCGCGCCGGCGACGAGGTGGCTCTCGACCATCACGCCGAAGATGCAGCGCGTGCCGGCCGCCAGCTGCCCGGCCACGTCGCGCGCCACCTCGATCTGCCGCTCGTGCTGCTTGTTGGCGTTGGCGTGGCTGAAGTCGACCATCATCCGGCACGGCAGCCTGGCGGCCTCGATCTCCCTGCACGCCGCGGCGACGCTGGCCGCGTCGTAGTTCGGCGTCTTGCCGCCGCGCAGGATGACGTGGCAATCCTTGTTGCCCCGGGTCTCGACGATCGCCACCTGGCCGTTCTTGTGCACCGACAGGAAGTGGTGCGGCCGCGACGCGGCCTGGATCGCGTCGATGGCGATGCGGATGTTGCCGTCGGTGCCGTTCTTGAAGCCGACCGGCGCCGACAGTCCCGAGGCCAGTTCGCGGTGGACCTGCGATTCGGTGGTGCGCGCACCGATCGCGCCCCAGGCGATCAGGTCGCCGATGTACTGCGGCGAAATCACGTCGAGGAATTCACCGGCGGCCGGCACGCCCAGACGGTTGATGTCGACCAGCAACTGGCGCGCGATGCGCAGGCCCTCGTGGATGCGGTAGCTCTCGTCCAGATAGGGGTCGTTGATCAGGCCCTTCCAGCCGACCGTCGTGCGCGGCTTCTCGAAGTACACCCGCATCACGACTTCCAGCGTGTCGGCGTGGCGCGCGCGTTCCGTCTTCAGCCGCTTGGCGTATTCGAGCGCGGCCAGCGGGTCGTGGATCGAGCACGGGCCCATCACCACCAGCAGGCGGTCGTCCTGGCCGCCGAGGATGCGGCGGATCGCTTCGCGCGTACCGCCGACCAGGGTCTCGATCGGCGTGCCGGCGATCGGGAAGAAGCGGATCAGGTGCTCGGGCGGCGGCAGCGGCGTCACGTCCTTGATGCGCTGGTCGTCGGTCTGGCTGGTCTTCTCGCTGAGCGCGTAGCCGTGGCCGGTGTCGCTGGCGTGGCCTTGCTGTTTGGGGCTCATACGGCTCGTCTCCTGTCTGGCGTCGTGAAATGAACGGGCAAAAAAAACCGCCGGGGCTGCCGGCGGTCTGTTGAGTGCGTTGCGCTTGTCTTTGACTTACGCGCCTGCCTCTCGAGCCACCGGGTGGGGCGAGAACCAAAAATACGTAAAGTAGAACGAAGCGGGGCAATGCATGGCGGCGAATGTAGCACGCGGCCGCGGTGCCGCCGGCGTCACGCCGTGCCGCCGACCGTCAGGCCGTCGATGCGCAGCGTCGGCTGGCCCACGCCGACCGGCACGCTCTGGCCTTCCTTGCCGCACACGCCCACGCCGGTGTCGAGCGCGAGGTCGTCGCCGATCATGCTGACGTGGGTCAGGCAGTCGGGGCCGCTGCCGATCAGCGTGGCGCCCTTCACCGGGTACTGGACCCGGCCGTTCTCGACCCAGAACGCCTCGCTGGTCGAGAACACGAACTTGCCGCTGGTGATGTCGACCTGGCCGCCGCCGAAATTGGTGGCGTACAGGCCGCGCTTCAGGCTGGCCACGATCTCGTCCTTGCTGCGCGTGCCGGCCAGCATGTAGGTATTGGTCATGCGCGGCATCGGCACGTGGGCATAGCTCTCGCGCCGGCCGTTGCCGGTGGGGCTGACGCCCATCAGCCGCGCATTCATCGTGTCCTGGATGTAGCCCTTCAGGATGCCGTCCTCGATCAGCACCGTGCGCTGCGTGGCGTGCCCTTCGTCGTCGACGTTCAGGCTGCCGCGACGATCGGGCAGCGTGCCGTCGTCGAGCACCGTCACGCCCTTGGCCGCCACGCGCTGGCCGATGCGGCCGGCGAACGCCGACGAGCCCTTGCGGTTGAAGTCGCCTTCCAGGCCGTGGCCGATGGCTTCGTGCAGCAGCACGCCGGGCCAGCCGGGGCCGAGCACGACGGTCATCTGGCCCGCCGGCGCGGGGCGGCCCTCGAGGTTGGTCAGTGCGGCGTTGACGGCGTGGTCGACGTATTGCTCGATGACCGCGTCCTGGAAGTAGCCCAGGCCGAAGCGGCCGCCGCCGCCGCCGGTGCCGACTTCGCGGCGCACCACGCCGGCGACGGTCTGTTCGGCGATCACGGTCACCGACAAACGCACCAGCGGGCGCACGTCGGCGGCGCGCGTGCCATCGGCGCGCGCCACCAGCACCACGTCGTACTCGGCCGCCACGCCGGCCATCACCTGCACGATGCGCGGGTCCTTGGCGCGGGCCATGCGCTCGACCTTCTCCAGCAGCGCCACTTTCTGTGTGCTGTCCAGCGTGGTGATCGGGTCGGTCGGTGCGTAGAGCACGCGGCTCGCGGCGACGCTCGATTTCACGCCGACCTTGACGCGCCGGCTCTGGCCGGCGGCAGCGATCGTGCGCACCGTGCGCGCGGCGTCCTGCAGCGCGGCCTCGGAAATATCGTCGCTGTAGGCAAAGGCGGTCTTTTCGCCGGCCACCGCGCGCACACCCACGCCCTGGTCGATCGAGAAGCTGCCGCTCTTGACGATGCCTTCCTCCAGGCTCCAGCCCTCGTGGCGCGTGCTCTGGAAGTACAGGTCGGCATCGTCGATGCGGTGCGCGGCAATGGTCTGCAAGGCGGCGCTGAGGTGCGCGTCGGTCAGGCCGTAGGGCTCGAGCAGCAGCGCCTGGGCCTGTGCCAGGCGCTCGATGGTCGGTTCGCGGGCAATCATGCGCGGCATTGTAGGAGTGCGATTGAAAGCGCGCCCGGCAAGGCAGGCCTCAGCCGGCAACGCGACCCTCGTCGCGCCAGGCCAGCGCGTGTTCGTACAGCCGGTTGCGCGGCGCGCCCGTCAGCGTGGCTGCCAGCGCAACCGCCTGCTTGAGCGGCAGTTCGGCCAGCAGCACGCGCAGCGTGTGCTCGGTGGCCGCAGCCAGCGCGTCGTGCGCGGGCGCCGGCGTACGTTCGGCATGCAACACGAGGACGAATTCGCCGCGCGCGCGGTTGGCGTCGGCGGCCAGCCAGGTCGGCGCCTGGGCCGCGGTCATCGTCGCCACGGTCTCGAACTGCTTGGTCAGCTCGCGGCCGAGCGTGACGCGCCGTCCGGGCATCGCCGCGGCCAGCGCATCGACCAATGCCGCGATGCGGTGCGGGGCTTCGAACAGCACCAACGATTCACCGCGCCGCTGCGCCAGCAGGCCCAGCACAGCGTCGCGCTCGCCGGCCTTGGCCGGCAGGAACCCGATGCAGGCAAATCCTTTCGCTTCGGTGTCGCCGGCCACGCACAACGCGGCCAGCACGCTGCTGGCGCCGGGCAACGGCACCGTGGCGTACCCGGCGGCCTGGGCGGCGGCGACCAGCGCAGCACCGGGGTCGGAGACCACCGGCGTGCCGGCGTCGCTGATATAGGCCACGCGCTCGCCGCGTGCCAGTCGCGCCAGCACCTGCGCCGTGGCGCCCTGTTCGTTGTGCTGGTGCAGCGCAAGCAGCGGCTTGGACAGCCCGAAGTGCGTGAGCAGCGCGCCGCCCACGCGCGTGTCTTCGCAGGCCACGGCATCGACCAGCCCGAGCACGTGCACCGCGCGCAGCGTCAGGTCGGCCAGGTTGCCGATCGGCGTGGCCACCATGTAGAGCGTGCTGGCGGGATACTGCTGCGCGCCGGCGGCCGCTGCCGCGGCCTGGGTGATGATCGTGGCAGTGGTGATGGAGGTGGCGACAATGGTCTCCCGCCGTGATGCGGCAACCGACAAGCAACAACGCGGCGACGCCGCCGAGGCGCAGGCCCTCGCGCACCTGAAGCGGCACGGCCTGGCGCTGGTTGAACGCAATTATCGGGTCGCGCGCGGCCCCCATGCGCGCGGCGGTGAAGTCGACCTGATCCTGCGCGAGCGTGACGGCACGCTGGTCTTCGTCGAAGTGCGCTCGCGTGCCGATGCGCGCCACGGCGGCGCGGCGGCCAGCGTCGGCGCGGCCAAGCGCGCGCGACTTGTGCTTGCCGCGCGTCACTATCTGTTGACGTTTCGCGGCGCCGCCGGCCTGCCGCTTCGACGTGGTGGCCATCGATGCCGGCGTCGTGCAATGGCTGCGCGGCGCCTTCGACGCCGCCTGAGCGAGCAGCACGGGCACGTCGCGCCGCTCGGAACCGATCGCTGCGGGTCGTGTCATATGATCCGTGACCATGCTCGAGCAGCGCATTCAGCAGCAATTCTTCGAAAGCGCCGACCTGCTTTCGCAGACGGCCGAGGCGCTGTCCAAACCGATTGCGGATGCGGCGCAAGCGCTGCTCGGCTGTATCACTGCAGGCGGCAAGGTCATGCTGTTTGGCGGTGGCGCAGCCGCGGCGCTGGCGCAGCATGGTGCATCGCTGATGGTCGGCCGCTTCGAGCGCGAACGCCCGGGACTGGCGGCGCTGGCGGTGGCCAGTGAAGCCGAACTGCGGGCGCTGGGCGCGCCGGGCGATGTGTTGCTGACGCTCAGTGCCGGCGCGGCGGGCGCTGCGCTGGGCGCGATCGTGCTGGCCGCGCAGGCCAAGGACATGACAGTGGTGGCGCTGACCGGCCGCGAAGGTGGCGACCTGGCCGGCCAGATGAGCGAAACCGACGTCCGCATCGCGGTGCCGCACGACCGTGCGGCACGCATTCACGAAGCCCACCTGCTCGTCCTGCACTGTCTATGCGACGCGGTGGACTTGCAGCTCTTGGGGGAACAGGAACCAACATGAAACAACGAAAAGCCCTTTCACTGCTGCGCCTGGCACTGCTGCCGGCACTGGTGGCTGCGACGCTGGGTGGCTGCGCCGCGGTCGTGGTCGGCGGTGCGGCGGTGACCGCGATGGTGGCGACCGACCGCCGCACCACGGGCACCCAGCTCGAGGACCAGACCATCGAGTCGAAAATCGCAACGCGCACGCGCGAAATCGTCGGCGATCGCGGCCATGTCAATGCAGTCAGCTATAGCCGCACGGTGCTGCTGACTGGCGAGGTCCCTGGCGACGCCGACCGCAGTGCGATCGAGCAGGCGGTGGGGCGCATCGAGAACGTGCGCTCGACGGTCAACGAGCTGGCCGTGATGGCTCCGACCTCGATGTCGTCGCGCTCCAGCGACTCGGTCCTGACGAGCAAGGTCAAGGCCTCGTATGTCGACGCCAAGGACTTGCAGGTCAACAGCATCAAGGTCGTCACCGAGCGCGCCGTCGTCTACCTGATGGGCCGCGTGACCGAACGCGAAGCCACGCGTGCCGCCGATCTGGCGCGCGGCGTCTCCGGCGTGCAGAAGGTGGTGCGCGTGTTCGAGATCCTGACCGAGGCCGAACTGGCTGCCTTGGGCGGCACCACCCACTGATCGGGCGAGACCGCTAGCGCAGCCGCTTGATCAGGCTCGAGGTGTCCCAGCGCCGGCCACCCATCGCCTGCACGTCAGCGTAGAACTGATCGATCAACGCCGTCGCCGGCAGTTGTGCGCCGTTGCGCCGTGCCTCGTCGAGCACCAGCGCCAGGTCCTTGCGCATGAGGTCGACCGCGAAGCCGAAGTCGAAGCGGCCGTCGATCATCGTCGTGCCGCGGTTGTCCATCTGCCAGCTCTGCGCAGCACCCTTGCCGATGACCTCGAGCACCTGCTTCATGTCCAGGCCCGCCTTCTGGCCGAAGGCAATCGCCTCGGACAGCCCCTGCACCACGCCGGCGACGGCAATCTGATTGACCATCTTGGCCAATTGGCCGGCGCCCGGCTCGCCAACGCGCGTGACCGCCTTGGCGAACGCCATCGCCACGGGTTGGATGGCCGCAAAGGCGGCCGCGTCGCCGCCGCACATGACGGTCAGCGTGCCGTTGACCGCGCCGGCCTGGCCGCCCGATACCGGCGCATCGATGAAATTCAGGCCACGCGACGTGGCCGCCGCATGCAGCTCGCGCGCCACCGCGGCCGACGCCGTGGTGTGATCGACCAGTACTGCGCCTTTGTCCATCCCGGCGAAGGCGCCGTCGGCACCGAGCACCACCGAGCGCAAGTCGTCGTCGTTGCCGACGCAGGTGAACACTGCTGCCGCGCCCGCTGCCGCCTCACGCGGCGTGGCCGCCGCGCGTCCGGCGTGCTCGACAGCCCACGCCGCAGCCTTTGTGGGATTGCGGTTGAAGACGGTGACGCGGTGCCCGGCCCGCGCCAGGTGCCCGGCCATCGGATAACCCATCACGCCAAGACCCAGAAACGCGACGCTGCGCGGTTCGATCGAAACGTAGTCCTTCATTGCAACGCCCCGCAAAGACAAGGACGCCAGTCTAAGCCGCGACCTATGTTCTTCTGACTTCGTCCCTTTGGGACAGGCCGCAATGCGGCCAGGGGGCGGTGTCGGCAATCGCCCGAACCGCGATCCGGGTCTCCCGGTCGCGGTTCGCAGCCCCTGGGGCCACGAAGGGACCCATGGCGGGCCCTTGGGGGCGGCCGCCAGGCGGCCGGGGGTGCAGACTCCAGCGGCCGCCAGGCGGCCGGGGGCTCACACAATAGTCAGATGCTCGGTGCCCGATGCCAGGTCGACCGTGCGTGCGCGTTTGCTATGGAGCTTGATTTGCAGGCGCAGGTCGTTGAGTGAGTCGGCATTGCGCAACACGTCTTCGTAGGTGACCAGGTTGGCCTCGTAGAGATCGAACAGGGCCTGGTCGAAAGTCTGCATGCCCAGCTCGCGCGAGCGCTTCATCAACTCCTTGATGTTGCCGACCTCGCCCTTGAAGATCATGTCGGCCACCAGCGGTGTGTTGAGCAGGATCTCGACCGCAGCGATGCGGCCCTTGCCCTGCTGGCGGCCCATCAGGCGCTGCGAGACCAGCGCTTTCAGGTTCAGCGACAGGTCCATCAGCAACTGCGCGCGGCGCTCTTCGGGAAAGAAGTTGATGATCCGGTCCAGCGCCTGGTTCGAGCTGTTGGCGTGCAGCGTGGCCAGACACAGGTGCCCGGTTTCGGCGAAGGCCACAGCATGCTCCATCGTCTCGCGGTCGCGGATCTCGCCCATCATGATCACGTCGGGGGCCTGGCGCAGCGAGTTCTTCAGCGCCGGCGCCCAGTCGTCGGTGTCGATGCCGACTTCGCGCTGCGTGACGATGCAGTTCTTGTGCGTGTGCACGAACTCGACCGGGTCTTCGACCGTGATGATGTGGCCGAAGGAGTTCTCGTTGCGGTAGTCGACCAGCGCGGCCAGCGAGGTGCTCTTGCCCGAGCCGGTGGCGCCGACGAAGATCGTCAGCCCGCGCTTGGTCAAGGCCACGTCTTTCAGAATCTGCGGCAGGCCCAGGCCGTCGATGGTCGGCACCTGCTGCGGAATCGTGCGCAGCACCAGGCCCACATGGCCCTGCTGCACGAAGGCATTGACGCGAAAGCGCCCGATGCCGGTCGGCGAGACCGCGAAATTGCATTCCTTGGTGCGCTCGAACTCGGCCGCCTGCTTGTCGTTCATGACTGCGCGCGCCAGCGCCATCGTGTGCTGGCCGCTGAGAGGCTGCGGACTGACCTTGGTGATCTTGCCGTCGACCTTGATCGCCGGCGGGAAGTCGGCGGTCAGAAACAGGTCGGAGCCATTGCGGCTGATCATCAGCCGCAACAGGTCGTTGACGAATTTGGAGGCTTGGTCGCGTTCCATGACGGTCCTTGAATCGAAAAGGGGCTGTAGGGTGTGAACAATCCCTAGCCGGGGAAGTTCTCAGGCATCTTGGCGCGGCTGCGCGCCTCGGCCGGAGAAACGATGTTGCGCTTGACCAACTCGCTCAGCGTCTGGTCGAGTGTCTGCATGCCCATGCTCTGCCCGGTCTGGATCGAGGAGTACATCTGCGCGATCTTGTTCTCGCGGATCAGGTTCTTGATCGCCGAGGTGCCGAGCATGATCTCGTGCGCCGCGACGCGGCCCGAGCCGTCCTTCAACTTGCACAGCGTCTGCGAGATCACCGCGATCAGCGACTCCGACAGCATCGCCCGCACCATGTCCTTCTCGGCGGCGGGGAAGACGTCGACCACGCGGTCGATGGTCTTCGCCGCGCTCGACGTATGCAGCGTGCCGAACACCAGGTGGCCGGTTTCGGCGGCGGTCAGCGCCAGGCGGATCGTTTCCAGGTCGCGCATTTCGCCGACCAGGATCGCGTCCGGGTCCTCGCGCAGGGCGGCGCGCAGCGCATTGTTGAAGCTCAGCGTATGCGGGCCGACCTCGCGCTGGTTGACCAGGCACTTCTTCGACTCGTGGACGAATTCGATCGGGTCTTCGACCGTCAGCACGTGGCCGTATTCGTTTTCGTTCAGGTGGTTGACCATCGCCGCCAGCGTCGTGCTCTTGCCCGAGCCGGTCGGGCCGGTGACCAGCACCAGGCCGCGCGGCTTCAACGCCAGTTCGGCAAAGATCTTGGGCGTGTTGAGCTGCTCGAGCGTCAGGATCTTGCTCGGGATGGTGCGGAATACGGCAGCCGCACCGCGGTTCTGGTTGAAGGCGTTGACGCGAAACCGCGCCAGGCCCTGGATCTCGAACGAGAAGTCGCACTCCAGCGTGTCCTCGTAGTGCTTGCGCTGCGAGTCGTTCATGATGTCGTACACCATGTCGTGCACGTGTTTATGCTCGAGCGGGTCGACATTGATGCGGCGCACATCGCCGTGCACTCGGATCATCGGCGGCAGGCCGGACGACAGGTGCAGGTCGGAGGCCTTGTTCTTGACCGAGAAAGCGAGCAACTGGGTGATATCCATGGGATGGGGCTGAGGCTTGAGCTAGTCTCGGGGCATTATGGCGAGCATCGCAGCGAAGTTACAACAAGTGCGGCAGCGCATCGACGCAGCCTGTGTCATCGCGCAACGCCCCGTGCAAAGCGTCACGTTGCTGGCCGTCAGCAAGACGTTCGACAGCCAGGCCGTTCGCGAGGCGCACCTCGCCGGTCAACGCGCCTTCGGCGAAAACTACGTGCAGGAGGCATTGGTCAAGATGCGCGCGCTCGGTGAGACGAATCCGGCTATCGAGTGGCACTTGATCGGCCCGCTGCAGAGCAACAAGGCGCGCGAAGTGGCGGCCGCGTTCGATTGGGTCCACAGCGTCGATCGGCTCAAGCTGGCCGAGCGGCTGTCGGCCCAGCGTGCGCCGGATCTGCCGCCGCTGCAGGTGTGTCTGCAGGTCAACACAAGCGGTGAGGCCAGCAAGAGCGGCGTCGCGCCGGCCGAGTTGCCGGCGCTGGCCCGTGCAGTGGCAGCGCTGCCTCGCTTGCGGCTGCGTGGGTTGATGGCCATTCCCGAGCCCACTGCCGACCCGGTCGCGCGGCGCTTGCCGCACCGTGCGCTGCGCGCATTGCTCGAGGCCTTGCGTGCCGAGGGCCTGGCGGTCGATACCCTGTCGATGGGCATGAGCGACGATCTCGAGGCGGCGATTGCCGAGGGCGCGACCATCGTGCGCGTTGGCAGCGCGATCTTCGGCCGCCGTGCGTAGGGCCCGTTCGCGCTGGCATGTGTAGCGGGAACGGGCCCTAGATCGGCAGCGCGGTGGTGTTCTTGACTTCCTCCATCACCGCGTAGGTGCGCGTCTCGCGTACGCCGGGCAGGGTCCAGATCACGCTGCCGACGAACTCGCGGTACGCCGCCATGTCGGCCACGCGCGTCTTCAGCAGGTAGTCGAAGCCGCCGGCGACCAGGTGGCACTCGAGGATCTCCGGCCGCACCTGCACCGCGGCCTTGAACGCGTCCATCACGTCGTGCACGGTGCGGTCGAGCAAGACCTCGATGAAGACCATCAGGCCGGCGCCCAGCTTGTCCGGATTCAAGCGCGCTTCGTAGCCAAGAATGAAGCCGTCGCGCGTCAGGCGCTTGACGCGTTCCAGCACCGCCGTGGGCGACAGGTGCACGGCCTCGGCCAGCTTGAGGTTGCTGATGCGCCCGTCGGCCTGCAGCGCGCGCAGGATGCGGGCATCGATCTTGTCGATCGTCGACATGGTGCAGAACTCTCTAGTCTTGTTCGAAAACTCGGAATCATTCGCGGTGCCATGCCGCGTAAGCTGGCGATTATCCAACCGCAAGGGGGTACTGTGAGCGCTCAAACCACGCCTTTCGATGCGCCGCCGGCGCGTGCCCGCTTGCCGTTTCCGTACCGACCCGAGGCCGACGGGGTGAGCGCGTCGCTGGCCCGGCTGGGCGGCCTCGACTGGCCGGCGGTGATCGGTGTGGCGCGGCCGTGGGTCGACGGCGTGCGCGCCCATCCGGCGCCGTTCTGGGCGATGGAGTCGCTGCTGCACGAGTACCCCATCTCCACCGCCGAGGGCCTGGCCCTGATGCGGCTGGCCGAGGCGCTGCTGCGCGTACCCGACGCCGAGACGGCGATTGCGCTGACGGCAGACCAGCTGGGTCGCGCCGACTTCGATGCCACCGACGCCGAGGGCCCGCACCGCATGCTGGCCAGCCTGTCGGCCAGCGCGATCGCCCTGTCCAAGCGCTTCCTGCCGGAAAGCGAGAGCCCGGCCGGGCTGCTGAAGCGGCTGGGCGCGAAGACCGTCGTCGCGGCCACCGTGCGCGCGCTGCAACTGCTCGGGCGCCAGTTCGTCCTCGGCCGCACGATCGGCGAAGCGATGGGCGAAGCCTCCGGCCAGCGCAAGTCGATGCCCAACCTGCGCTTCAGCTACGACATGCTCGGCGAAGGCGCACGCACGGAGCGCGATGCGCAGCGCTACCTGGCCTCGTACCGCCATGCCATCGACGCCATCGCGGCCGGGCGCACCGCGGCGTCGCCGCACGCGGCGGACGGCATCTCGATGAAGCTCAGCGCGCTGTTCCCGCGCTACGAGGACGCGCAGCGCGAGCGCGTCTTTGCCGAGCTGCTGCCGCGGGTGTGGAGCCTGATCGAGCCGGCCGCGCGCGCCAACATCAACCTGACGATCGACGCCGAAGAGAGCGATCGGCTCGAACTCTCGCTCGACGTGATGGAGGCGCTGGCCGGGCGCATCGCGACCGTGTTCCCGCAATGGCATGGCTTCGGCCTGGCGGTGCAGTCCTACCTGACGAACGGCCTGGCCGTCGTCGACGAGGTCGCCGCGATGGCGCGCCGGCACGGCCTGAAGTTCATGGTCCGCCTGGTCAAGGGCGCCTACTGGGACGGCGAGATCAAGCGCGCGCAGGAGGCGGGCCTGCCGGGCTACCCGGTGTTCACGCACAAGCAGCACACCGACATCTCGTACCTGGCCTGCGCGCGCGCGCTGATCGGCCATCACGCGCTGATCTATCCGCAGTTTGCGACCCACAACGCCGGCACCATCGCCGCCATCCTGCAGATGGCCCGCGCGCAGGGCGCCGAGTTCGAGTTCCAACGCCTGCATGGCATGAGCGAAGGGATCTACCGCGAGGTCTCGCGGCAGATCCCTACGGGTGAACTGACGGCCACACCCCCCGCTCCCCCCGCTCAAGCGGGGGGCCTGAATGCGGTTCCGGTTCGCGTCTATGCGCCGGTGGGCTTGCACCGCGACCTGCTCGCCTACCTGGTTCGGCGACTGCTCGAGAACGGCGCCAACTCTTCGTTCGTGCACCAGCTGGCCGACGAGGCGGTCAGCGCCGAGGAACTGCTGGCCTCGCCGCTGCAGGCCCGCGATGGCGGCGGCCTGCCGCTGCCGGCCGCGCTGTATCGGCGCGGCGCGCGCCAATTCGACCGGCGCCGATCTGAGCTGCGTGGCGATGCGCGAGCCGCTCGAGCAGGCGCTGGCGTCGGTGCGCCTCGAGCCTTCGACGATGGCCACCGCGGCCGAGATCGAAGCGGCGATGCGCCGCCTGCACGCCGGCTTTCCCGCCTGGAGCGCGCGCCCGCCCGCCGAGCGTGCGGCGCTGCTGCGGCGCGCCGGCGATGCGCTCGATGCCCGCCTGCCCGAGTTCTGCGCGCTGCTGGTCAAGGAAGCGCACAAGACCCTGGGCGACTGCGTGGCCGAGGTGCGCGAGGCGGTCGACTTCTGCCGCTACTACGCCGAACAGGCCGAAGCTGCACCAGGCCGGGCCGGCGCCGTCCGGCTGCGGCGTGTTCGTCTGCATCAGCCCGTGGAACTTCCCGTTGGCGATCTTTGCCGGCCAGGTGGTCGCCGCGCTGGTGGCCGGCAACACCGTGGCGGCCAAGCCCGCCGAGCAGACGCCGCTGGTGGCGCGCCGCTTCGTCGCCCTGTTGCACGAGGTCGGCGTGCCGACCGACGCGGTGCAGTGGCTGCACGGCAGCGGCGAGACCGTCGGCGCCGCGCTGGTGGCCGATGCGCGAACGGCCGGCGTGTGCTTCACCGGCAGCACGCAGGTGGCGCGCATCATCAACCGCACGCTGGCCGCCAAGGCCGGCCCGGTCGTGCCGCTGATCGCAGAGACCGGCGGCCTGAACGCCATGATCGTCGACAGCACCGCGCTGCCCGAGCAGGTCATCGACGCCGTGGTCCAGAGCGCCTTTCGCAGCGCCGGCCAGCGCTGCTCGGCGCTGCGCCTGCTGTGCGTGCACGAGGCCATCGCCGACGGCGTGATCGAGATGCTGCGTGGCGCGCTGGCCGAATTGCGCGTCGGCGATGCGGCCATGCTCGCCACCGACGTCGGGCCGCTGATCGACGCCGAGGCGCATGCCAATGTCGCCCGCCACGTCGAGCGCTTGCGGCGCGACGCCAGGCTGATCGCCGAAAGCCCGCCGGGCAGCGCGGGCCCGACCCACGTCGCGCCGATCGCGTTCGAGATCGCACGCATCGCCGAGATGCAAGAGGAGATCTTCGGCCCGGTGCTGCATGTCGTGCGCTGGGGCGGCGAGGTCGACGCCGTCGTGGACCAGATCAATGCGCTCGGCTACGGCCTGACGCTGGGCGTGCAGACGCGCATCGACGGCCGCGCCACGCGCATCGCCGAGCGCGCGCGCATCGGCAACGTCTACGTCAACCGCAACATGATCGGCGCCGTCGTCGGCGTGCAGCCGTTCGGCGGCGAAGGCCTGTCCGGCACCGGCCCGAAGGCGGGCGGCCCGTTCTACCTCGACCGTTTCGCGGCATGGCCGGAACCCGCACCGGCCGCGGCGCCGCCGCTGTCCTGGCCCGAGGTCGGCCGCACGCCGACGCTCGATGCGCTGGCCGACGGCCAGGCCGCCTGGGCCGCCCATGCGCTGGCGGCGCGTGCCTCCGTGCTGCAACGTGCTGCCGCGCGGCTCGAGCCAGCGATTGCCGCGCTGTTGCGCCGGCATGCCGAGCAAGCGCTCGTCGTGCTCGCCGACCGGTCGCTGCCCGGCCCGACGGGCGAGAGCAACACGCTGCGCCTGCATGCGCGTGGCATCTTCGCCGTGCTGGCGCAAGGCGCGGCAGCCATCGACACCGCGGTCGCAACGGCAGCCGCCCTGCTTGGCGGCAACAGCGTGGCACTGGTCGGCGCGGCCGACGGCGAGGCCTTGCGCGAGCGCGTTGATCGAGGCCGGCCTGCCGGCGTCGGCGCTCGCCTTGTTCGACGCCGACGCAACCGGTGCCCTGCTCGCGCACGCACGACTGGCCGGGGTCTGCGTGGCCGCTGCCGGCGAGGCTGCGCTGCGCCCGGTCGCGCGTGCGCTGGCCGGCCGTGACGGCGCCATCCTGCCGCTGGTCAGCAGCGCCGAAGCGCGCCGTGCCGAGCTGCTGTGGCGCTTCTGTGCCGAACAGACGCTGACCATCAACACCGCGGCGGCAGGTGGCAATGCGGAATTGCTCGCGTCCGCTGGCCGTACGGTCGACGCCGGTGCAGCACGTAGACGCCGCGGCCAACTGCAACTCGTGCTGCAGTGCGGTCAAACCAGCTCAGTTGCCATGGCGGCACCGGTCACCGCGCACATGAACCAATGCTCGCAAAGCAACCGCAGATCCAGCTTTGCCAGTCCGCCAGCGATACCCCTTGAGGGGGAGCGGCGATGCCGCTGGGGCGTCAATATCAGTCGAGCTTGACGCCGATCCGGTGATGATCGGCCCCCAGCGCCTGGCCTCGGCGTCGAGCACGCGGCGAAAGTCAGCCGCGCTGCCACCGACCACCGTCAGCCCCTGGGCGTCGAGCGCGGCCCGTACCGCGGGATCCTTGAGCAGTTCGTTGACGTCGGCGTTGACCCGCGCCACCACGGCCTCGGGCGTGCCGGCCGGCATGAACAGGCCGTTCCAGGCCAGCGACTCGACGTTGCCGTAGCCGGCGTCGGCCAGGGTCGGCAAGTCCTTTTGTGAATCGGGCCGCTGCGCGCTGCTGACGGCCAGCAGGCGCACCTTGTTGTTGCGCACATGGGCCAGCAGGGCCGGTGCGACCATGAAGGTCGCGTCGGCTTCGCCCTGGGCCACGGCCATGGCCGCCGGCGGCGAGCCGTTGAACGGGATGTGCGTGGCCGTGATGCCGGCCTCGGCCAGGAACAGCTCCATCGTCAGGTGTGCCGAGCTGCCGTTGCCGAGCGACGAATAGTTCATCTTGCCGCCCTGCGCCTTGGCCCAGGCGACGAATTCGGCCACCGTCCGGGCCGGCACCTTGTCGACGCTGACGGCGAGCACGTTGGCCTGCGAGGTGGTCATCACCACCGGCAGCAGGTCCTTCGCCGGGTCGTAGGGCATCTTGCGGTAGAGAAACGGCGCGAACGCCACCGGGCCGTTGAAGCCGATCGCCAGCGTGTGGCCGTCGCTGGCCTTGGCCGCGACGTCCATGCCGAGCATGCCGCCGGCGCCGGGCTTGTTCTCCACCACCACCGGCTGGCCCCAGCGCGCACCGAGCTTGTCGCTCATCGCGCGCACGATCAGGTCGAGCGAGCTGCCGGCCGGGGCCGGCACGACGATCTTCACCGGCCGCGTCGGCCAGGCGGTCTGCGCCCGGTGCCGGAACGCGGCGGCTGCGGCGATCAGGGCGAGCATTTCGCGTCGGTTCATCGACGACTCCCGTAAAGTGTCCGACCAAGGCGCGCATCGTAGCCGCGCAGGCGGTGTGCGACGATGCGGCCCTTCAGCCATCCTCCAACTTTCGGGCCGCCCATGTGGATCAAGCGTCTTCTGATCGCCCTGCTCGTGGTCGCCGCCCTGACGGTGGTGTACTTCTGGCTCGCGCTGAACTGGAGCTACTCGAGCGGCGAGCGCGCCGGCTGGGTGCAGAAGTTCTCGTACAAGGGCTGGGTCTGCAAGACCTGGGAAGGCGAACTGGCCCTGGTTTCGACGCCGGGCGCCACGGTCGAGAAGTTCTTCTTCACCGTGCACGACGAAGCCGCTGCCGCGGAAATCCAGCGCGCGGTCGGCCTGCGTGTGATGCTGCACTATGAAGAAAAGGTCGGCCTGCCGACCAGCTGTTTCGGCGAGACGCGCTACTTCGTCACCAAGGTCGCGATCAGCCCCAGCATTCCGCTCGGGCCGGGCATGACGGTGACGACGCCGGTGCCGACGCCGACATCGGCATGCCGGCATCGGCACCGGCATCGGCGGCCTCGCAATGACGGCAGGCGGCCGACCGCGACGACGGCTCCCGGCGCCGACCTAGACTGATCGCATGACACTACCCGAGCCTGGCCTTCATCGGCGGCGGCAACATGGCCGGCGCCATCTTCGGCGGCCTGGTGCGCAGCGGCTGGCCGGCAGCATCGATCAGCGTCGTCGAACCCGGGGCCGAGCAGCGCGAGCGCATCGCCGCCGCGCACCCCGGTATGCACCTGCTGGCGGCGGCCGATGCCACGCTGGCCACGGCCGAGATCATCGTCTGGGCCGTCAAGCCGCAGGCATTCGCCGAGGCCGCGGCGCCCTGCGCGGGCTTCGTCGGCAGCGCGTTGCAATTGAGCGTGATGGCCGGCATCCGCAGCGAAGCCCTGCTGCGCGCGACGGGCAGCCAGCGCATCGTGCGTGCCATGCCCAACACGCCGGCGCTGATCGGCCAGGGCATCGCCGGCTTGTTCGCGCGCGAGGCGGTCAGCGCGGCCGACCGCGCCGCCGTCGAGGCCGTGCTGGCGCCGACCGGGCAATTGCTGTGGTTCGAGCGCGAGGCGCAACTCGATGCGGTCACCGCGCTGTCGGGTTCGGGCCCGGCCTACGTGTTCTACTTTCTCGAAGCCATGATCGATGCCGGCGTGCAGTTGGGCCTGAGCGCAGAGCAGTCGCGGCTGCTCGCGCAGCAGACCTTCGTCGGCGCCGCCGCGCTGGCGCAGCACAGCGGCGAGCCCGTGCCGTTGCTGCGCGAGCGCGTCACCTCCAAAGGCGGCACCACCCACGCCGCGATCGCGGCGCTCGATGCCGCCCAGGTCAAGGCGGCCTTCGTGCAGGCCTTGCACGCCGCGCACGCGCGCGCGGTCGAACTCGGAAAAGACTGATCAGGCGCAGAGTTCGCTGATGGCGTGGCTGTGGGGCGCCGTCGTCGCGCTCGCGACCGTCGTCGCCGTGCTGGTCACCTGGACCATGGTGCCGGCCTTGAGCAGAGCCAGTTGCGCGGCGGTGAAAGTCACGGTATGTGAGTGATCAGCCAAGTAGGTGATGTCGTAGGTCATGGGCTGCGTCGAATTGAGATCGGCCGCAGGGATCGTCAGCAGGTGCTGGTGGTTGCCGGCAATCGTCGCGGCGCAAGCCGCGCTGCCAGGCGGCGCCGCCGGCGTGCTGTAACCGCCGCCCCCGCAGCCGGCCAAGACCCAGCCGCCGCCCACCAGTTGAAGCAGGAATGCCTTGCGCGTAATGGCCACAGTCGCCTCCGTCGGGACGTCGATGTGTTCGGTATACGCGGCATGAGCAGGCGTTATTGCCTGTCGGGCCGCGGCATTGCAAGGCGTTACTGCCAGCGCCTGCAGTGATGCTGCCGCGACAAGTTCAGCGCGCGGCCAGGTCGATCGCGATGCCCGCGAAGACCGCGAACCCCAGCCAGTGATTCAGGCGAAAGGCCTTGAAGCAGCCATCGCGCGTGCGGCCGCGGATCAACGCGAGGTGCCACAGCGCCTGCGCCGCCGCGGCCGCGATGCCGGCCAGATACCAGCCGCCGAGCCCGACCGCGCGCCCGAGCAGGGCCCACGACACGAGGTAGACCGCATAGAACATCGCGATCGCGGCGACGTCGTAGCGGCCGAGCGTGATGGCCGAGGTCTCGATGCCGATCTTCAGATCGTCGTCGCGGTCGACCATGGCGTACTCGGTGTCGTAGGCCAGGACCCAGAACAGGTTGCCGAGCAACAGCGACCAGGCCGGCCATGGCAGCGCGGCGCGCAGGGCGTCTGACGACAGCTCGTTGCCACCGAGCACCGCGGCGAAGGCCATCGGAATGCCGAAGCTGAAGGCCACGCCGAGAACGGCCTGCGGCATCGCGAACAGCCGCTTGGCGTAGGGGTAGGCCAGGGTGATGACCAGTGCCACCAGCGACAGCGCGACGGTCGGTGCGTTGGTCGTCAGCACCAGCGCGAAGGCTGCCGCGGCCAACACGGCACCCACGCCCAGCGCCTCGCGCACCGGCAACGCGCCGCGGGTCACCGGCCGCTCGGCCGTGCGTGCCACATGGCGGTCGAATTCGCGGTCGGCGACATCGTTGACGCAGCAGCCCGCGCTGCGCATCAGCACCGTGCCGAGCACGAACACCGCCAGCAGGTGCCAGCCGGCAAAGCCGTCGGCCGCGATCCACAGCGCCGACAGCGTCGGCCACAGCAGCAGCAACCAGCCGGCCGGCCGGTTCCAGCGGATCAGGTCGAGGTACAGCGCGAGGCGGTTCACGCCGACTCCATCAGTGGCGGACGAATCGCGCTTCCAGGTACGACAGCAGCGTGCGCACCGTCTGCGCCTCGCCGCCCACCGGCCGGCCCGGCCGTGCGCCATCGTTCCAGGCGCTGAGGTCGATGTGCAGCCACTCGGTTTCGGCGGGCACGAAGTGGCCCAGGAAGTTGGCCGCGTTGATGGCGCCGCCCATGGTGTTGCGCCCGGTATTGACGATGTCGGCGATGTCGCTCTCGATCGCCGGCTGGTAGTCGCGCCACAGCGGCATGTGCCACAGCGGGTCGTGCAGCGCGAGGCCGCGATCGACCAGTTCGCGCGCCAGCTCCATGCGCCGGCAGAACAGCGCCGGCAATTGCTGGCCCAGCGCCACGCGCGCCGCGCCGGTCAGCGTGGCCATGTCGATCATCAATGCGGGCTTGCCTTCGGCGCCGTAGGCCAGCGCGTCGCACAGGATCACGCGGCCTTCGGCATCGGTGTTGCCGATCTCGATGTGCAGGCCGCTGCGTGTCTTGATCACGTCGCCCGGCCGGTAGGCGTTGCCGGCGATGGCGTTGTCGACCGCCGGGATCAGCACCTGCAGCCGCACCGGCAGGTCGAGCGCCATCACCAGCGAGGCCAGGCCGAGCACGTGGGCCGCGCCGCCCATGTCCTTCTTCATCAGGCGCATGCCGTCGGCGCCCTTGATGTCGAGTCCGCCCGAATCGAAGCACACGCCCTTGCCGACCAGCGTCAGCCTCGGGTCGCGCGGCCGGCCCCAGTTCAGCTCGATCAGGCGCGGCGCGCGGGTCGATGCGCGCCCGACCGCATGCACGGCCGGAAAGCCGGCGGCGAGCAAGGCGTCGCCGACCGTCTGCTTGAACTTCGCGCCATGCTGCTCGGCCACCAGGCGCGCCGCCTCGGCCAGTTCGGCCGGGCCCATGTGTTCGGCCGGCGTGTTGACCAGGTCGCGCGTGGCAGCGATCGCGGTGGCCATCTGCAGCCCGCGCGTGGCGGCTTTGCTGGGGGCCAGCATCAGCTGCGCCGCTGCGCGCCGCGCCGGCTTGTACAGGTCGAAGACGTAGGCGCCCAGCTCCCACGACAGGGCCGCGGCCTCGTCGTCGGCGGCCAGGCCGTGGTCGCCGAGCCGGTAGCGCCCGGGCGGCAGTGCGCGCGGCAAGGCTGCCAGCGCGAACGGGTGGCGCACATCGCCGACGCCGGCCCATACCGAGCGCAGGCGGCCGGCTGGCGTCGGCGAGCAGCGCGTGGCTGTCGGGTGCGCCGTGAAAGCCCACGGTGGCCAGCCAGCGGCGGGTGGCCGCCGGCAGCTTGGCGGCGACCTTGCCGAACGAGGCGCGATCGATCAAATGGATCGCCACCGCGGCGGCGCTGGGCTTCTTCAGTTGCACGGTCATGGTCGGATCGGCCTGTCAGCCGTCGAGTTTGCCCTGGAACACCAGCCCCGCGTGCTCGCGCAGCGCGTGGAACCGGATCTTCGGCCAGTTGGCCTCGATCGCGCGCAGCTCGGGCGCGTACTCGACCAGCAGCGTGGGCGCGTTCACCGCATCGTAGGCCACGCGGTGCGCGTTGGCGTCGACGAAGCGCTGCAACTCCTTGGCGCCGCCGTCTTCGTCGGCGCAGGTGACCCAGCGCGCGACCTGGTAGCGGCTCGGCATGATGCGGGCCTTGCAGCCGTACTCGTGCTCGAGGCGGTGGGCGACGACCTCGAACTGCAGCTGGCCGACGGCGCCGAGCAGCAGCACGCTGCCCGCGACCGGGCGAAAGACCTGGATCGCACCCTCTTCGCCGAGCTGGGTCAGGCCGGCCTTCAACTGCTTGGTGCGCAGCGGGTCGGCGACCTCGACGCTGCGGAACATCTCGGGCGCGAAGAAGGGCAGCCCGGTGTATTGCAGCGCCTCGCCTTCGGTCAAGGTGTCGCCGAGCTGCAGCACGCCGTGGTTCGGGATGCCGATGATGTCGCCGGCGAAGGCTTCGTCGAGCAGTTCGCGGCGCTGCGACAGGAAGCTCACCACCGTGTTCGGGCGCAGCTCCTTGCCCGAGCGCACGACTTTCAGGCGCATGCCGCGCTCGAAGTGGCCCGAGGCGACGCGCACGAAGGCGATGCGGTCGCGGTGCGCCGGGTCCATGTTGGCCTGGATCTTGAACACCACGCCGCTGAACCTGGCCTCGTCGGGTTGCACCACCCGCTGCATCGCCGCGCGCGGCGCCGGTGGCGGCGCCAGGTCGACCAGGGCGTCGAGCACCTCCTGCACGCCGAAGTTGTTGATCGCCGAGCCGAAGAACATCGGCGTCTGCCGGCCGGCCAGGAACTCGGCTTCGTCGAACGGCGGCGCGGCGGCCTGCAGCAGCTCGATGTCGTGATGCGCCTGGCCCCACTCGGCGCCGAAGCGCTCGGCGTAGACCGGGTTGTTCAATCCTCTCAGCACCTCGTCGTCGTCGCGTTGGCGGTCTTCGCCGGGTGCGAACACGCGCATGCGCTGCTCGCGCAGATCCATCACGCCGTGGAAGCGCTTGCCCATGCCGACCGGCCAGGTGAACGGCACCACCTCCATGCCCAGCTCGCGCTCGATCTCCTCCATCAGCGCCATCGGTTCCTGCACCTCGCGGTCCATCTTGTTGACGAAGGTCAGGATCGGCGTGTTGCGCGCGCGGCAGACCTGCAGCAGGCGCCGCGTCTGCGGCTCGACGCCGTTGGCCGCGTCGATCACCATCAGCGCGGCGTCGACCGCGGTCAGCACGCGGTAGGTGTCTTCCGAGAAATCCTGGTGGCCGGGCGTGTCGAGCAGGTTGATGACGCAGCCGCGGTACTCCATCTGCATCACCGACGAGGCGACCGAGATGCCGCGCTGCTTCTCGATCTCCATCCAGTCGCTGGTGGCGTGGCGGCTGGCCTTGCGCGCCTTGACCGAGCCGGCGATCTGGATCGCGCCCGAGAACAGCAGCAGCTTCTCGGTCAGCGTGGTCTTGCCCGCGTCGGGGTGGGAAATGATGGCGAAGGTGCGGCGGCGGCGCACTTCGCCGGAGAGGGCTGTGGACATGGCGGCGGGCGCGGCGGGCAGCGCCCGCGACTGGCAAAGGCGAGATTATCGTGGCCAGCCCGGGCCTGGCCGGGCGTGCAGAAGGCGACGGCACAATGCCGCGCATCGTCACGCGTCGCAAAGCCATGAGCCTGAGCGCCCGATTCTTCCGCTGGCACCGTTGGGTCGGCTACCTGATTGCCGTTCAGGTTCTGGCCTGGGTGCTCGGCGGCCTCTTGTTCGCGTGGTTGCCATTCCAAGCCTGGGTCAAGGGCGCGGATGTGCTGGCCAAGCCGCAGCAGGCGCTGCCCGCCGACTGGCCGCGCGCATTGAGCGCGTTGGCCCCCGGGCGCGGCCCGCTGTTGTCGGTGCAGAGCGTGTCCACGACAGCCGGACCGGCGCTCAGGCTGATCGATGCCCAGGGCGAACAATGGCTGAGCGCGACGGGTGGCGAGTTGCCGCGGCCGGACGCCGGCGCCGTCGACCGCTACGCCCGCACGCTGTACCGCGGCGACGGTGCCCTGCAATCGGTGCAGCACCTGCAGCAAGTGCCGCGGCGCATGGGCATCGTGCGCGAGCTGGGCGAGCGCAACGGGGTCTGGCTCGCGCGCTTCGACGACCCGTTGCAGACGCGCCTGTATTTCGACGCCCGCAGCGGCGAGCTGCTCGCGCTGCGCAACGATGCCTGGGTCGTCTACGATTTCTTCTGGCGTCTGCACGTCATGGATTACGAAGGCGGCGAGGACTTCAACAACGCGCTGCTGCGCGGCGCCGCGATCGCGGCACTCGGCCTGGTGCTGACGGGCCTGACGCTGATGGGGCTGGCGCTGCGGCGCAGCTGGCGTCGCCGATCGTGACGGCGCGGCGCAGCCTCAGGCGGCGCCCAGCCGCCGCTTGACCCACTCGGTACACAGCAGATAGGCCAGCACGATGGCCCCCAGCTCGGCCAGCAGCGCAGCCGGGAGCGCCACGAAGCCGAACATCGCCTGCACGGCAGGCACGTAGGGCAGCGCCAGCGTGGCCAGTGCCACCGCCGCGGTGGACCACAGCAGCAGCGCACTGGGGCGGCTCTTCCACAACGGGCCGCGCGTGCGCAGCACCAGCACCACGACCAGCTCGGTGAGCAGCGAGACGACGAACCAGGCGGTCTGGAACACCGGCTCGCTGGCGTCGACCACCTCGAGCAGCAGCGCGAACGTCAGCAGGTCGAACACCGTGCTGACCAAGCCGAACACGATCATGAAGCGGCGCACCTCGCGCAGCTGCCAGCGTTGTGGTGCCGCGATGCGCTCGGCGTCGACGCGGTCGGTCGAGATCGCGATCGACGGAAAGTCCGACAGGAAGTTGTTGAGCAGGATCTGCTTGGCCGCCAGCGGCAGGAACGGCAGGTAGACGCTGCCCAGTGCCATGCTGACCATGTTGCCGAAGTTGGCGCTGGTGGTGATGCCGATGTACTTCAGCGTGTTGGCGAAGGTGCGCCGGCCGTCCTCGACGCCTTGACGCAGCACGTCGAGGTCGGGTTTGAGCAACACGATGTCGGCGCTCGCGCGCGCCACGTCCACCGCCTGGTCGACCGAGATGCCGACATCGGCGGCGTGCAGCGCCGGCGCGTCGTTGATGCCGTCGCCGAGAAAGCCGACCGCGTGGCCGGTGCGCTGCAACGCGCGCACGATGCGCTCCTTTTGCTGCGGATCGATCTCGGCGAACACGTCGCTCGCGTCGGCCTGCCGCCACAGCGCCTCGTCGTGCATCGCCGCCAGCTGCTCGCCGGTGAGCAGGGTGTCGGTGGCCAGGCCGAGTGCGGCGGCCACATGGGCCGCGACGTGGCGGTTGTCGCCGGTGATGAGCTTGACGCGGATGCCCAGCGCCGCCAGGTCGCGCAGGGTCTGGCGGGCACCGGTCTTGGGCGGGTCGAGAAAGAGCAGGAAGCCCTCGAAGCACATCGCCGTCTCGTCGGCGACGCTGTAGACCGCCTGCGCGGGCAGTCGGCGCGTGGCCAGGCCGAGCACGCGAAAGCCCTGTTCGCTGCGCTCGCGAAAGAAGCTCGCGCAGGCCTTCCTGGGCCACAGCGTCGAGCGGCGCCGCAGCGCCGTCGCGGCCGGCCACCTGGCTGCAGGCCGCGAGCACGTTGTCGAACGCGCCCTTGGTGATCATGCGGTGGCTGCGACGCCACTGCCCTCGGCGACGACGATCGTCAGCCGCCGGCGCTGGAAGTCGTAGGGGATCTCGTCGATCTTGGTCAGGTTGGCGGCGTCGAAGCCCTCGCGCTTTGCGGCGGCGGCCAGCGCCGCGTCGAGCGGGTTGGCGATGCCGGTCTCCAGCGTGGCGTTGGCGTAGGCCCAGTGCGCCACCGCCGCCGAACGGCTGGCCTTGCGCGTCGAGCGCGGCGGCCAGCGCCACCGTGCCGCTGGTCAGCGTGCCGGTCTTGTCGGTGCACAGCACGTCGATGCTGCCCAGGTTCTCGATCGCCTCGAGCCGTCGCACGATGACGCCGCGCCGCGCCATCGCGCGCGCGCCGCGGGCCACGGTGACGCTGACGATGGCCGGCAGCAGCTCGGGCGACAGCCCGACCGCGAGCGCCACCGCGAACAGCAGCGAATCGACCCAGGGCCGGCCCAGCCACTGATTGACCAGCACGACGAACAGCACCATCACGATCATCACCCGCAGCAGCAACTCGCCGAAGCGGCGCACGCCGCGGGCGAATTCGGTCTCGGGCTCGCGCTGGGCGATGCGCTCGGCCACCGCGCCGAACTCGGTGGCGCGGCCGGTGGCGGTGACCAGCACGCTGGCCGTGCCGCTGCGCACCGAGGTGCCGAGGAAGACGAAGTTGGCGCGCTGCGCCAGCGGCGTGTCGGGGGCGCAGACGCCGGCGCGTTTCTCGACCGGCATCGATTCGCCGGTCAACGCCGCCTCGGTGACCAGGAAGTCGCGCGCCTGCAGCAGCACACCGTCGGCCGGCACCAAGTTGCCCGCGGCCAGCTGCACGATGTCGCCGACGACCACCTGCGCCGCCACCACGCGGCGTTCGGCGCCGCCGCGCAGCACGCGCGCGGTCAAGGCCACGCGCTGGCGCAATTGCGCCACCGCCACCGACGCGCGCCACTCCTGCACGAAGCCGAGCAAGGCGCTGCCGCCGACGATGGCGCCGATGATCGCCGCCTCGGTCCAGTCGCGCAGCAGCAGCGACACCGCCGCAGCAAACAGCAGGATCAGCACCAGCGGGCTGGCGAACTGGCGCAGCAGCAGGCGTGGCCACGCGGGCAGCGCGTCGGCGGCCAGCGCCTGGTGGCCGGGCGCGCGCTGCCGGCGCGTGGCTTCGCGCGGCGCGAGGCCGACGTCACTCGCTGCGCAGCGCCGCCATCAGCGCGGCGGCATCGAGGCTCCACGGCGCGGCAGGCACCGTGACTTCGCTGTGGGAGGCGCGGCGCTGGCGCGCCCGCGGGGTGTTCGACATGCCGGCCTGATCTGCGAGAGAGCGAAGTCGGCGGAAGGCCGCTTCGCGCAGGCCGATCGGACCACCGCAGCGCGCTGCCGGCACTGACGGCGATCAAGTGCCGGTTCTTTGCCGATCCAAACTCACTGTTCCAGCAGCGAGTGCAGCATCCATGCCTTCTGCTCGTGCACTGCCAGGCGCTGCGTCAGCAGGTCGGCGGTCTTCCTGGCCCTGGTGATCTCCTTCGGAGGGGGTGCCCCTTGTGTGCACGCCGCGTCGCCTGCGGGCGCTCGTGCCTCACCTTGCTGATGACAACTTGCGCGCGGTGATGCGGCGTGCGCGGCTGGACGGGGCTCCCGATCATTCGAGCTCGAAGCGATCGAGGTTCATCACCTTGTTCCAAGCCGCAACGAAGTCATGGACGAACTTGCCCTGCGCGTCCGCGCATGCATAGACTTCTGCCAGGGCCCGCAACTGGGAGTTCGACCCGAAGACGAGATCGACACGGGTGGCGGTCCACTTGAGCTTGCCGGTCTTGCGGTCGCGCCCTTCGAACACGTCCTTGGCGTCGGAGACCGCCTTCCACTGCGTGCCCATGTCGAGCAGGTTGACGAAGAAGTCGTTGGTCAACGCCTGCGGGCGCTGCGTGAAGACGCCGTGCGGGGTCTGGCCGGCGTTGGCATTGAGGACGCGCAGGCCGCCCACGAGCACCGTCATTTCGGGCGCGGTCAGGGTCAGCAGTTGTGCCCGGTCGACCAGCAAGGCCTCGGCCGAGACGCTGTAGCTTGCCTTCTGGTAGTTGCGGAAGCCGTCGGCGATCGGTTCGAGCACGGCGAAGGAGTTCGCATCCGTCTGCGTCTGCGCGGCATCCATGCGTCCCGGCGTGAACGGAACCGTCACGGCCTGACCGGCATTCTTCGCCGCCTGCTCGACGCCCGCGCAACCGGCCAGCACGATCAGGTCCGCCAGCGATACCTTCTTGCCGCTGGACTGCGCGGCGTTGAACTGGCTCTGGATACGCTCGAGGGCCTTCAGCACAGTCGCCAGTTGCGCCGGCTGGTTGACTTCCCAGTCCTTCTGCGGCGCCAGCCGGATGCGGGCGCCGTTGGCGCCGCCGCGTTTGTCGGAGCCGCGGAAGGTCGACGCCGAAGCCCAAGCGGTCGACACCAGTTGCGCGACCGACAGCCCCGACGCCAGAACCTGGCCCTTGAGCGAGGCGATGTCCTGCGCATCGATCAACTTGTGGTCGACCGCGGGGATGGGGTCTTGCCAGATCAGCGCTTCGGCAGGGACTTCCGGGCCGAGATGTCGCGCGCGCGGGCCCAGGTCGCGGTGGGTCAGCTTGAACCAAGCCCTTGCGAAGGCGTCGGCGAACTGGTCCGGGTTGTCGTAGAAACGGCGCGAGATCTTTTCGTAAGCCGGGTCGAAGCGCAGCGCCAGATCCGTCGTCAGCATCGTCGGCACGTGGTGCTTGGTCGGATCGTGTGCGTCCGGCAATGCTGCCGGCGCCGGCACCATGCTTGGGCGTCCACTGATGGGCACCGGCCGGGCTCTTGGTCAGTTCCCACTCGTAGCCGAACAGGTTGGAGAAGAAGTCATTGCTCCACTTCGTTGGCGTGCGGGTCCAGGTGACCTCCAGGCCGCTGCTGATCGTGTCGGCGCCCTTGCCGGTGCCGAAGCGGCTCTTCCAGCCGAAACCCTGGTCCTCGATGTCGGCGGCTTCGGGCGCCGGGCCCACCAATGACGCATCGCCGGCGCCGTGGGCCTTGCCGAAGGTGTGGCCGCCCGCGATCAGCGCCACCGTCTCTTCGTCGTTCATCGCCATGCGCGCGAAGGTCTCGCGGATGTCCTTGGCCGCGGCGAGCGGATCGGGGTTGCCGTTCGGGCCTTCCGGGTTGACGTAGATCAGGCCCATCTGCACGGCGGCGAGCGGCGTCTCCAGGTTGCGTTCGCCGGCGTAGCGTTTGTCACCGCTCAGCCAGGTGGTCTCGGAGCCCCAGTAGATATCTTCTTCCGGCGCCCATATGTCCTCGCGCCCGCCGCTGAATCCGAAGGTCTTGAAGCCCATCGATTCCAGCGCGACGTTGCCTGCAAGGATCATCAGATCGGCCCACGAGATCTTGCGGCCGTACTTCTGCTTGATCGGCCAGATCAGCCGGCGTGCTTTGTCGAGGTTGACGTTGTCGGGCCAACTATTGAGGGGCGCAAAGCGCTGGTTGCCGCTGCCTGCGCCGCCGCGGCCGTCGCCGGTGCGGTAGGTGCCGGCGCTGTGCCATGCCATGCGAACGAAAAAAGGCCCGTAGTGGCCGAAGTCGGCCGGCCACCAGTCCTGCGAGGCGGTCATTAGCGCCGCGAGATCTTTCTTCACCGCGTTCAGGTCAAGGCTCTTGAAGGCCTCGGCGTAATTGAACGCCGCGCCCATCGGGTCCGACAGCGAGGAGCGCTGGTGCAGGATGTTGAGCTTGAGTTGGTTGGGCCACCAGTCCTGGTTCGACGTCCCGGTGGCGGCGGTGCGATGGAATGGGCATTTCGTTTCGGTCGTCATGTGTTGCTCTGTGCGCCGGTCAAGACCGGCAGGGGTGGTGAAGGGAGATCTCGTCGTGCGAGGGCTTGGCCAGATTCGGTGGCCCCGAACTCCTGGACCTTATGGTTGACGCGGCGGTGGCAAGACGCGCTGCGACATGACCCGAAACTTATCCGCGACGAATAGTTTTGCCCAATTGATATTCTGCAATCGATTGATAGCCTGGATTGCGACCCGTCTTTACGCGTCCCGCGCAGCACTCGAGGCGCAGTGCCCACGTCTCGGCGCCCGGCGCCGGGCCTCGGCCAGGCTCAGGACAGGCGCTTCACGCCGTCGAGCGCGCAGGCGTAGACCGCATTGCGCAGCGCGGCGATCGCCTCGTAACGCGTGAAGCTGCGCCGCCAGGCCAGCACGACGCGGCGGCTGGGCACCGGGGCAGCGAAGCGCACGTAGGCCACATGCGGCTGCGGCTCGACCGGCACGCTCAGCTGCGGCACGACCGTCACGCCCATGCCCGAGGCCACCATGTGCTTGATGGTCTCCAGCGACGAGCCCTCGAAGCTCTTGCGGATGCCCTCGGCCTCGCTGGAGAAGCGCGCGTACTCGGGGCAGACCTCGAGCACATGGTCGCGAAAACAATGGCCGGTGCCGAGCAGCAGCATGGTCTCCTGCTTGAGCTCCTCGGCGCTGACGCTCTTTCGCCGGGCCAGCGGATGCGCCTTGGGCACCGCGATCATGAACGGCTCGTCGTACAGCGGCGCGATGGCCAGCCCGCCGTCGGGGAACGGCTCGGCCATGATCGCGCAGTCGAGCTCGCCGGTGCGCAGCATGTCGAGCAGCCTGGCCGTGAAGTTCTCCTGCAGCATCAGCGGCATCTGCGGGTTCAGCTCGATCGCGTGCCTGACCAGTTCGGGCAACAGGTAGGGCCCGATGGTGTAGATGATGCCCAGCTTCAGCGGCCCGGCCAGCGGGTCCTTGCCGCGCTGGGCGATCTCCTTGATCGCGGCGGCCTGCTCGATCACGATCTGGGCCTGGCGCACGATGGCGTCGCCCAGCGCCGTGACGCTGACCTCGCTGGTGCCGCGCTCGAACAGCTTGACGTCGAGTTCCTCCTCGAGCTTCTTGATCGCCACCGACAGCGTCGGCTGCGAGACGAAGCAGGCTTCGGCTGCGCGGCCGAAGTGCCTCTCGCGGGCCACGGCGACGATGTAGCGCAGTTCGGTCAGGGTCATGGCAGCAGCCTCGAGACGCAGGATAGCGCAGGGCCTTGCGTAGGCAGCAGCTCGCTCGCAGCACGGGCGATGGTGCCGCCGTGGCCGGCGGCGCGGCTCACAGCCGGTAGATGCGCCTTGCGGTGCCGCCGAGCACGGCGGCGCGCTCGACCGCGCCCAGACCGGCGAGCATGGCCTGCGTCTCGCCCCACCAGGTGGCATAGGTCGCGGCCAGTTCGAGCACCGGCCAGTCGCTGCCCCACATCAGGCGCTCGGCGCCGAAACGTTCGAGCAGATGCTGCGCCCAGCGCCTCGCCGCCTGTGGCGCGGGGGCGGCGCCGGCCTCGGTCAGCAGGCCCGACAGCTTGCACACGGCCTGGCTCTGGTCGGCGATGCGCGCCATCGCATCGGCCCAGGGCTGCCAGGCGGCGGCCGCGATGTCGGGTTTGGCGCCATGGTCGACGACGACGCGCAAATCCGGGTAGCGCAGGCACAGCGTCAGCAGCGCGCTCAGGTGCGCAGGTCGCACCAACGCGTCGAACGCGAGCCCATGTTCGACCATTGCACGCAACGCCGGGGCCAGCGCCGGCTGCAGCATCCACTCGGGGTCGGGCAGGTCGTGCAGCATCGGCCGCAGGGCCTTGAGCTTGGGCCGCGCCGCCAGCCGCGCGATGCGCTCGGGCGCGTCGGCCGCCAGCAGGTCGACCCAGCCGACGACGCCGTGCACGGCCGCTTCGTGTTCGGCCTGCGTCAGCAGAAACGTCGGTCTCGGCTTCGGTCGGCGCGGCTTGCACCAGCACGCCGGCCTGCACACCGCAGGGCGCGGCCTGGGCCCGCCAGTCGGCGATGTGCCACGTCGCGGTAGATCGGCGCCAGCGCGGGCGTCAGCCAGCCGTAGTCGGCGCGGGCCAGTTGCCAGCAGTGAAAGTGCGCATCGACGATCACGGCGTCGGCGCCTCGCCGGGCAGCAGGCCGGCCTGGCGCAGCGCGGCCCAGAACGCCGGCGCGATCGGGTGCCGCGCCATCGCCTGTGCGTCGGTCCACTCCTCGGCCGAGCGCGCGCCGAGCATGACGATCTCGACCGCCGGATGCGCCAGCGCGAACTGCAGCGCCGCCGCCCGCAGCGGCACCGCGTGCCGCGCGCACAAGGCCTCGATGCGCGCCGTGCGCTCGAGCCAGTCGCGCGTCGCGGGCTGGTAGTTGAAGGTCGGGTTGGCGCCGCGCGCGCCGCTGGCCAGCAGGCCGGAATTGAAGACCCCGCCCAGCGCCACGTGCACGCCGCGCTCGGCACACAGCGGCAGCAGCTCGGTCAAAGCGCTGTGGTCGAGCAGGCTGTAGCGGCCGGCGAGCATCAGCGCATCGAGCTCGGCCTCGCGCAACACCGCCAGCACCACCGCGACGTCGTTGACGCCCAGGCCGATGCCGCGGATCAGCGCCCTCGGCCTTCAGGCGCCGCAGCGCGGGCAGGGTCTCGTCCAGCACCTGGCGCAGCACGGCGGCAGCCCGCGCGCCGTGGGTCGCGGCATCGCAGTCGTGCACGTAGGCCACGTCGATGCGGGCCAGGCCCAGGCGCTGCAGGCTGTCTTCGATGCTGCGCCGCACGCCGTCGGCGCTGTAGTCCCAATGCTGGTCGAACGGCAGCACATTCACATAGCCGTGCTGGTCGGCGGCCGCGGCCGGGTTCGCTCGCAGCAGGCGGCCGACCTTGCTCGACAACACGAAACGCTCGCGCGGCTGAGCGCCCAGGGTGCACAAATCGCGCAGCGCATCGCCGAGCCGACGCTCCGACAGTCCGTGGCCGTAGTGCGGCGCGGTGTCGAAGCTGCGGCAGCCGCCGGCCCACGCCGCGGTCACCGTGGCCAGCGCCTGCGCCGGCGTCACCGCGGCAAACAGGTTGCCCAGCGGCGCGCCGCCCAGGCCGAGCCGCAGGCCGTCGGTGGCGCAAGGCGGGAACAGGCCTGACGGTGTGGCTCATCACAGGGTTTCCTCGCGTGAATGTCCAGCATGTTATGACTAACATGTCAGGCTGTCCATCAGGGCAAGCCCGACGCCACCGCCGATGCTCAAGAACATCCCACCGCTGCTGACGCCCGACGCATTGCATGCGTTGGCGAGCATGGGGCATGGCGACGAGGTGGCCATCGTCGACGCCAATTTCCCGGCCGCACGGGTTGCCGCGGCGCACGGGGCGCGGCTCGTGCGCCTGCCCGGCGCGGACGCGCCGGCGGCCTTGCGCGCGGTGCTCGCGCTGCTGCCGCTCGACGATTTCGGCGCCGAGGCGGCGTGGACCATGCAGGTGGTCGGCGACCCGGCGGCGGTGCCGGAAGCGGTGGCCGAGTTGCGCGCGGTGCTCGGCGACGCCGGCGAGAGGCCGCCGCAGGCGCTGGAGCGCTTCGCGTTCTACGAGCGCGCCGCCGCGGCCTTCCTGATCCTGCAGACCGGCGAGCGCCGGCGCTACGGCAACCTGCTGCTGCGCAAGGGCGTGATCAATTGAACGCGACCGCCAACGTGCCGCGCGCGGCCGCGCCCAACCTGCGCGCGCAGGCCTACGAGAACTTCCAGCAGCAGATTGCGCAGGCCAACATCCGCCCCGGCCAGTTCGTGTCGCAGCGCGAGCTGATGCAGCTGCTGGGCATGCCGCTGGGCGCCGTGCGCGAGCTGATTCCGCGGCTGGAGGCCGAAGGGCCTGCTGCGCACCGTGCCGCAGCGCGGCCTGCAGGTGGCGCATGTCGACCTGAAGCTGATCAACAACGCCTTCCAGCTGCGCGGCATGCTCGAGCGCGAGGCGGCGGCACATTTCGCGCTCAACGCCTCCGATGCCGACCTCGACGCCATCGAGCAGGCGCACCTGCGCATCGTGCAGCGCGCGCGCCGCGGCCCGATCGACGACGCCCTGCTGGCCGATGCGACCAGCGTCGACTGGGGCCTGCACGACCTGATGATCGACACCCTGGGCAACGCGCTGATCTCGCAGACTTACCGCGTCAACAGCCTGCGCGTGCGCCTGATCCGCCTGGAAGGCTCGCTGCTCTCGGCCGACGCGCTGCTGCCGGCGATGGAAGAGCACCTGTGGTTCATCGACGCGCTCAAACGGCGCGACCCGCAACAGGTGGCCGAACGCCTCGGCCACCATATCGAGAGCGCGCACCGCCGCGTGCTGGGCCTGCCCCGGCCGCCGCTTGCCTGCCGCAACCAAGGAGTTGAATTGAACGCTGCTGTTTCGCCCGGCATCGCCGGCATCTGGCCGGCCTTGATGACGCCGCTGCGGCCCGACCTCGGTGTCGATCACGCGCGCTTCGCGGCCCATGCCCGCGACCCTGCTGGCCGCGGGCTGCGCCGGCGTGACCCCCTTCGGCACCACCGGCGAGGGCCCGTCGTTCAGCGTCGCCGAGCGCCGCGAGGCCGTCGATGCGCTGGTCGCCGCCGGCGTGCCGCCGCACGCATCCTGGTGTCGGTGGGTTGTGCGGCCCTGCCCGATGCGATCGCGCTGACGCGGCACGCCCAGGACATCGGTGCCTGGGGCGTGCTGCTGTTGCCGCCGTTCTACTTCAAGGGCTTGTCCGATGCCGGCATCGTCGACGCCTGCAGCCAGGTGCTCGACGCGGCGGCGGATCGGCCGCTGCGCGTGGTGCTGTATCACATCCCGCAGGTGACGGCCGTGGCCTTGTCGCATGCCGTGATCGCCGAGCTGCTGCGGCGCTACCCGAAGAACATCGTCGCCATCAAGGACAGCCAGTGCGACCGCGCGCATTCGCTGGCCCTGGCCGAGGCCTTCATGCCGCCGCTGGGTGTGCACGTCGGCAACGAGCTGGACCTGCCGGCGCTGGCCGCGTGCGGCAGCCGCGGCGCGGTCAGCGGGCTGGCCAACTTCATGCCGCGCGTGGTGCACAGCCTGGCCACCGAGCCCGACGCCGCGCGCACGGCCGCGCGCACGCGCGCGTCGAGCGGCTGCTCGACTGGCTCGGCGGCTACGCGCTGATCCCGGCGCTCGAAGGCCATCATGGCCGCGCAGACCGGCGATGCGGCCTGGCTGCGCGTGCGCGCGCCGCTGGTGGCGCTCGACGCCGAGCGCTTCAAGACTTTCTCGCACGAACTGGCCGCCCATGGCCTGAATCCCGCCATCGATTGACCCCAAGCACACCAGGAGACCCCGATGAACCTTTCGCTTTTCCGCCGCCGCCTGATCGCCGCCACCGCCGTGCTGGCCGCCGTCTTCGTGCCCGCCGCCATGGCGCAGAACAAGGTGCTGCTGCGCATCTCGACGCCCGCCGTGCCCGACGACTGGCACGGCAAGATGTGGACCGTGTTCAAGGAGTCGCTGGACAAGAGCGCCCCGGGCGAGTTCGACGTCCAGATCAACCTCAACGCGACGCTGTTCAAGCAGGGCACCGAGCCCGCGGCGATGGCCCGCGGCAACCTCGAGCTGTCGTCGATCTCGGCCTTCGACATCGCCAAGCTGGTGCCGGAGTTCTCGATCTTCACCGCCGGCTACGTGATCCGCGACCCGCAGCACCAGCAGCAGGTGTTCAACGGCCCGATCGGCAAGGAGATGTTCAAGCTGGCCACCGACAAGATGGACGTCACGCTGCTGACGCCGATCTACCTCGGCACGCGCCAGGTCAACCTGCGCGAAGTGCGCAACGTGAAGACGCCGGCCGACCTGAAGGGCGTCAAGCTGCGCATGCCGGGCAGCAAGGAGTGGCTGTTCCTGGGCGAAGCGCTCGGCGCCACCGCCACGCCGCTGGCCTTCGGCGAGGTCTACCTGGGCCTGAAGACGGGCACCATCGACGGCCAGGACAACCCGCTGCCGACCGTGCGCGCGGCCAAGTTCTACGAAGTCACCAAGCAGCTCGTGATGACCAACCACCTGGTCGACGGCATCTTCATCGCCATCGCCGACAAGGCCTGGAAGGCGATGACGCCCGCCCAGCGGCAGAAGGTCCAGGCCGCCGCCGAGGCCGCCGCCGCCTTCAACAACGAGGGCCGGCTGAAGGAAGAGGCGCAGATCGTCGACTTCTTCAAGCAGCAGGGCATGACGGTGACCACGCCCGACGTCGATGCCTTCCGCAAGTCGGTGCAGGCGGCCTACGCGGCGAGCGACATCGCCAAGACCTGGCCCGCCGGTCTGCTCGACCGCATCAACGACACGAAATGACAGCCCCAAGCTCGCTGCGCTCGCGCCCCCCGGGGGAGCTCAGGCCGCTTGGGAGCGGCCCGGCGCTGGCCTGAGGACCTGCCCATGATGCATTGGTTGCGCAAGGGCGCCAATGCCGTCGGCGCCGGGTTGTTCGCGATCCTGTTCCTGGTCTTCATGGTCCAGATCGTTGCGCGCTTCGGCTTCAACCGGCCGCTGCCCTGGACCGACGAGGCCGCGGTGATGCTCTACGTCTGGGTCATCCTGTGGGCGGCGGCGTTCATCGTGCCCGAGCGCGAGCATGTGATGTTCGACCTGGTCTGGAACATGGTCGGCGCGCGCACGCGCCGGGTGATGCGCCTGCTCGGCCACGCCATGATCGGCGGCCTCTGCGCCTGGGCCCTGCCGGCGAGCTGGGACTACGTGCACTTCATGCGCCGCGAGGGCACGCCCGTGCTCGGCGTGCCGTTCATGTGGGTCTTCCTGCCCTTCGTGCTGCTGCTGGCCGCGCTGGCCGTGCGCAGTGTCCTCGGCATCTGGCGCGCGTGGCGCGGCCTGGACCTCGAAGACGCGGGGATACCTGCGGCATGAGCGCCGCGCGGCCGCTCCGAAGGCGAATCCCCAGGGCGCAGCGCGAAGGCTGGCTGATGAACTACTCGCTGTGGGCCCTCGGCGGTGTGCTGCTGGCCGGCATGCTGATGCGCATGCCGATCGGCTTCTCGATGATCGCCTCGGGCATCGCCTACCTGGTCGTCAAGCAGCAGGATCTCGGCCTCGTCGCCGAGCAGGTCTGCAACGGCCTGTACAACAGCTACGTGCTGCTGGCGGTGCCGATGTTCGTGCTGGCGGCCAACGTGATGAACGCCGGCACGGTCAGCGAACGGCTGTTCGACTTCTGCCGCATCCTCGTCGGCCGCATGCGCGGCGGGCTGGCGCAGGTCGACATCCTGGTCAGCGTGATCTTCTCCGGCATGAGCGGCAGCGCGATCGCCGATGCCGCCGGGCCGGGGCTGGTGACGATCCGGCAGATGCTGAAGAAGCCCGAGTACTCGCGCGGCTTCGCCGGCGCGGTGGTGGTGGCCAGCGCGACGCTGGGCCCGATCATCCCGCCGTCGATCCCGATGGTGATCTACGGCCTGGTGTCGGGCGCGTCGGTCGGCGCGTTGTTCCTCGGCGGCGTGATGCCCGGCGTGCTGATGGCCCTGCTGATGATGGCCGTGGTGCAGGTCATCGCCGTGCGCCGCAACATGCCGCGCGAGGCGCCGGTGCCGCTGCGCGAGTGGCCGCAGGTGCTGTTCCGCGGCGCGCTGCCGCTGTCGATGCCGATCGTGCTGCTCGGCGGCATCTACTCGGGCGTCTTCACGCCGACCGAGGCCGCTGCGGTGGCGGCTGCGCATGCGCTGATCCTGGCGGTGATCGTCTACCGCGCGCTTGAACCCGCGCCAGCTGTTCGCGGTGGTGCTCGAGTCGGCGCGCTCCAGCGCCGTCATCACGCTGATCCTGGCCGGCTCGTTCCTGCTCAACTACGCCTTCACCGCCGAGGGCGTGCCGCAGGCGATGGCGGCCTGGGTCGATGCGCTGCACCTGTCGCGCGTGCAGTTCCTGCTGCTCGTGAACTGTCATGTTCCTGGTGCTGGGCTGCTTCCTCGACGTTTCGGTGCTGCTGCTGGTGTTCGTGCCGATGCTGCTGCCGGCGGTCAAGCTGCTGGGCATCGACCTGGTGCACTTCGGCGTGCTGGTGGTGCTGAACATGATGATCGGCCTGATCCACCCGCCGTTCGGCATGCTGCTGTTCGTGACCAAGGCCCTGACCGGCATCCCGATCGGCGAGATGATGAAAGAGGGCTGGCCCTTCATCGTCATGCTGCTGCTGCTGCTGGTGGCGATGACGCTGTTCCCGCAGATCGTGCTCTGGCTGCCGCAGACCATGGGCTACCAGACCCACTAGAGCCGCTGCCGATGAGCGAGGTCATCTGCCTGGCCAGCTGGAACGCCGACCTGGTGTCGCGCGTGCCGCGGCCGATCGCGCGCGGCGAAACGCTGCTGGCCAGCGGCTTCACGATCGGGCCGGGCGGCAAGGGCTCGAACGCGGCGATCGCCTGCGCGCGGCAGGGCGCGCGCAGTCGCGGTCATCGCGCGCATCGGCCGCGACGACTTCGGCCGCATGGCGCTCGCGCTGTGGGCGCGCGAAGGCATCGACGCGGCGATGGTCGAGGTCGTCGACGGCGAGCCGAGCGGCGTGGCGCAGATCCTGGTCTACGACGACGGCGACAACAGCATCGCGGTGGCGCCCGGTGCCGGCGCCGGGCTCGGCGCACGCCATGCCGATGCCGCGGCCGCGCGCCTGCGCCAGGCCCGCGTCGTGATGGCCTCGTGCGAAGTGCCGCTCGCGGCGACGCTGGCGGCGTTTCGCCCACGCGCGCGCCGGTGGCGCCTTCACGCTGCTCAACCCCGCGCCGGCCCAGCCGCTGCCCGATGAACTTGCTTGCGCTGTGCGACCTGCTGACGCCTAACGAGACCGAGCTGCGCCTGCTGGCCGGTGTGCGCGCTGAGGCACACCGGCCGGCCGCAGCCGCCGAGCGCGTTGCTCGCGCGCGGTGCCGGCGCCGTCGCGGTGACGCTGGGTGCCGCGGGCTGCGCGTTGTTCCGCCGCGGCCACCCGCCGCTCACGCTCGCGGGCCACACGGTGCAGGTCGCCGACACGATCGGCGCCGGAGACACCTTCACCGGTGCGATGGCCGCGAGCCTCGCCCGCGGCGAGCCGATCGAGGCCGCGCTGGCCTGGGCCAATGCCGCCGCGGCCTTGTCGGTCGGCGCGCGTGGCGCCATCACCGGCATGCCCGGGCTCGATGCGGTGCGTGCGCTACTCGCCACGCGCTGAGTCACTGTCTCACGCGCTTTGCCGCTGAGCGGATGATTGCGGACAACGGCGCGCGGCCCGTCGGGAACGGTGGGAGTGCAGGGCCCGAACGTCGGCAACGGCGACCAAGGGAACGTTGAGCGTCAGCGCGTGAAGCTTCACTGCAGTCACATCGCGATTGTTCGTGCTGTAGCGCCGTCTTGACAAGACTTTATGATGAGCATAATATTGATACCATCATGTCGAATACGCCCAGCCGCAAGGAGCTGACCCACGACCGCATCGTCGACGTCGCCGCGCGCGCCTTGCGCCGCAACGGCTACGCGGGCGTCGGCGTTGCCGAGGTGATGAAGGAGGCCGGCCTCACGCATGGCGGTTTCTATGCGCACTTCGCCTCGCGCGACGCGCTGCTCGTCGAGGCGATTCAGCGCGCCGGGCGCGACAGCGCAGCCGTCGTGGCCGAGCGCGTGGCGCGCCACCAGGCCGACGGCGCCGGCCCGTTTGTTGCACTGGTCGACGTCTACCTCTCCGACGAGCACCTGGGCGCCGCGGAGTTCGGCTGCCCGGTGGCGGCGCTGGCCTCGGAGATGCCGCGCCAGTCGGGCGACGTGGGCGATGCGGCGCGCCTGCGCGTGGCGGCGCTGGTCGACCGCGTGCGCCGCGCGCTGCCCGAAGGCGCCGACCCGGCGCAGGCCGGTGCCGCCGCCGGCGCGATGGTCGGCGCGATGCAGCTGGCGCGCGCGCTGGGTGGCAAGGCCGGCAAGGCCTTGCTGGCCGCGGCGCGGCAGCAATTGATTTCTCAGTACGGCGCGGGCTGATCGCTGGCCGGTGCCTGTTCTCCTTCGCCGTCTAATATGACGATCATCATTTTTGCAACTCGAACGGACTCCCCATGAAGCTCGACAACGCCATCGTCCTCATCACCGGCGCCAACCGTGGCATCGGCCTCGCGTTTGCCAAGGCCGCGCTGGCGCGCGGCGCGCGCAAGGTCTACGCCGGTGCACGCAAGCCCGCCAGCATCACGCTGGCGGGCGTGACGCCGATCCAGCTCGACGTCACGTCACCTTCCGACATCGCCGCTGCCGCGCAGGTGGCCGGTGATGTAACCCTGGTCATCAACAACGCCGGCATTGCCGAGACCGGCAGCTTCCTGGCGCCCGATGCCGAAGACAGCCTGCGCCGCCATCTCGAAGTCAACGTTTTCGGCACCCTGCGCATCAGCCGCGCCTTCGCCCCGGTGCTGGCGCGCAACGGCGGTGGCGCCCTGCTCAACGTGGCGTCGATCGCGAGCTGGATCAGCGGCCCGCTGCTGGCCAGCTACGCGGTCTCGAAGTCGGCGGTCTGGAGCCTCTCCAACGGCCTGCGCAACGACCTGCGCGCGCAGCAGACGCAGGTGACGACGCTGCACATGGCCTTCGTCGACACCGACCTGACGAACGGCATCGACGCGCCGAAGTCGACGCCCGAGCTCATCGTGGCCCGCGCCTTCGACGCCCTGGAAGCCGGTGCCGAGGAAGTGCTGGCCGATGAATTGACGCAGCAGGTGCGACAGGGCCTGTCGGCCGGCGTCTACCTGCAGGCGCGCGGCTGAACGAAATGAGCACCACCGCGGCTTTGCCGCTGCCCGCGCCGCAGCGCCCCGCAGCGGCCTCGCCCTGGCCGACCTTCTGGGTCGCCAGCGTGGCCGTCTTTCTGGTGTCGCTGGACACCACGATGCTGTTCGCGGCCTTCGACGCGCTGCGCCACGCCTTCGGCGACGCGTCGGCGGCCGAGTTGTCGTGGGTGCTCAACGCCTACACGGTGGTCTACGCCGCGATGCTGATCCCCGCCGGCGGCCTGGCCGATGCGCACGGCCGCAAGCGCCTGTTCATGATCGGCGTCACGCTGTTCCTGGCGGCCTCGGCGGCCTGCGGCCTGGCCGGCAGCGTCAGCGCGCTGGTCGCTGCGCGCGTGCTGCAGGCCATCGGCGCCGCGCTGCTGACACCGGCGTCGCTGTCGATCGTGCTGGCGGCGTTCCCGCAGAGCCAAGCGTTCGGTGGCGGTGAGCCTGTGGGGCGCCGTCGGCGGCCTGGCTGCCGCCGTCGGCCCCAGCCTGGGCAGCCTGGTCGTCGACAGCGTCGGCTGGCCCTGGGCCTTCTACATCAACCTGCCGCTGGGCGCGCTGGCACTGTGGCGCGGCGCCTCGGTGCTGGACGAGTCGGTGCGCCCGGCCGAGCGCCGGCGCATCGACGTGGTCGGCATGCTGCTGCTGATCGTCGCCGTCGGCGCCATCGCGCTGGCCATCGTCGAATCCGGCTCGCCGGCCTGGCAGCGCAGCGAGCTGTGGATCGTGGCCGCCACCGGCGTCGTCGCCGGCATCGGCTTCGTCGTGTGGGCGCGCCACGCGGCGGCGCCGCTGGTGGACCTGGCGCTGTTCCGCCACCGCAGCTACAGCTACGTCAACCTGGCGACGCTGGCCTTCGGCACCGCGTTCTCGATCATGTTCCTGAGCTTCTTCTTCTACATGACGGCGGTTTGGCACTACAGCCTGCCGCAGGCCGGGCTGGCCATCACGCCGGGCCCCCTGCTGGTGATGCCGACGGCGATCATCACCGGCCGCCTGGCCGCGCGCCTGGGCCACCGGCGCTTCCTGGTCGGCGGTGCACTGCTCTACGCCGCCAGCAGCGCATGGTTTCTGCTGGTGCCCGGCGGCGAAGCCAACTACCTGCACCACTGGCTGCCCGGGCTGGTGATGAGCGGCATCAGCGTCGGTCTGGTGCTGCCATCGCTGGCAGCGGCGGCGGTGAGCCGCCTGCCGGCAGCGCACTACGCGGTCGGGAGTGCCGTCAACCAGGCGACGCGCCAGATCGGCTCGGTGCTGGGCGTGGCGATCACGATCGCGATGCTCGGCCATGCCGGGCTGCAGCGCGCCGACTTCAACGCGTTGTACGGCGTGCACATCGCGCTGGCCTTGCTGACCGCGCTGCTGTGCCTGCCGGTGGATACGCGGCCGCAGAGGACGAAATGAAAGCCTTTGTTCTCGAGCGGTATGGAAAGCAACGCGCGTTGCAGATGGCCGAGATGCCGATCCCGGAGTTGCGCGACGACGAGGTCCTGGTCCAGGTCCATGCCGCCGGCGTGAACCTGCTGGACGCCAAGATCCGCAACGGCGAGTTCAAGCTCATCCTGCCCTACCGCATGCCACTCATCCTCGGCCATGACGTGGCCGGCGAGGTGGTCGCAGTCGGGCGCAGCGTGCGGCAGTTCAAAGTGGGCGACGAAGTCTATGCACGGCCCGACGACTTTCGGATCGGCACGTTTGCTGAATTCGTGCCGGTCAGGGAAACGTCCCTGGCACCCAAGCCCAAGGGGCTCACGATGGAAGAGGCCGCTTCCCTGCCTTTGGTGGCGCTGACAGCCTGGCAGGCACTGGTCGAGAAGGCCGACCTGAAGAAGGGTCAGAAGGTCTTCATTCAGGCGGGCTCAGGCGGCGTCGGCAGCTTCGCCATCCAGTTGGCCAAGCACCTGGGCGCAACCGTTGCCACGACGACGAGCACGGCCAACGCCGCACTCGTGAAGCGTCTGGGCGCAGACGTCGTCATCGACTACAAGTCTCAGGACTTCGCGGACGTCTTGCACGACTACGACGTGGTCCTGAACAGCCAGGACGGCAAGACGCTCGAGAAATCCTTGCGCGTGCTCAAGCGCGGCGGCAAGCTCATCTCCATCTCCGGCCCGCCTGATCCGGAATTCGGCCGGGACATCAAGGCACCTGGGTTCGTGAGAGCGGTCATGCGCTTGCTGAGCTCGGGCATCCGACGCAAGGCAGAGCGGCGCGGGGTCCGCTATTCGTTCCTCTTCATGAAGGCCAACGGGAGCCAGTTGCGCGAGGTCACCCGCCTCCTCGATGCGGGCGTCATCCGCCCCGTGGTGGATCGGGTCTTCCCGTTCGAATCGACCAACGAGGCCATGGCCTATGTCGAAGCGGGTCGCGCGAAAGGCAAGGTCGTCGTCAAAGTGAAATAGAGCGGTCCAGAGGCACAACGTTGCACCATTGCTGGCCGCACGCCCAAGGTTTCTCCACAGTTCCTTCTTGGCCGATCGTCAGCGGCCGACAAGCAACACGTGATGCCTGCAACGGCGACCTTTCGGACATTGACGCGCGTTGCCCAGGCGTCCGCGTTGCAGCGGTTGCGGATGGGCTGCGCGATCTTGAAGTCACGGTCCCGGCCACATTCCGGTCGTCGGAGGCTGCTGGAGCACAGCGGAGGTAGTCCTATCGATCGGCCGACCACGTGCCACAAGTGGCAATTTGAGGTTTGATGCGCGTGCGCCATTGGCTGAATCGCTGGTCCTTGACATCGGCATGATCCCCCATGCTCGCCAGCGGGTCGAAGCCGCATTCAGCAAGCTCAGAGGACTTGCGAAGACACGCACACGCCCATCGACAGGTCGCATCAGAGCCTTACTCGTCGTGAATGCAGCCAAGTCCGGTCTTTGCGGCTGCAGTCATTCGTCTCTGGTTCTTGATTGACAGCACTCAGTTTGAAGCGGCCACACGTTCTTGCTCGCGGGCCGACTGCAGTGCGGTTGACGCGACAGTTCGGCCGAGCCCGATCAATCGTCCCTTGGTGGCCGCGCCGCGACCCTCAGCCCATTGCAGTCGAACTTGCCCGGCTCAAGCCTTCAAGTAATCCACCCGCGACGCCAGCCAGCGCTGCACCTGCGCTGCCGCCGCCGCCGGGTGTTCTGCCAGCAGTCGTCGGCGCCACGCGGCGGGCGTGTTCGAGCAGCGCGTTGTCGTGCGCCGAGGTCGGCAAAGCGCAGCAGCGCGTCGCCACTCTGGCGCGCGCCCATGAACTCGCCGGGGCCGCGGATCTCGAGGTCGCGGCGCGCGATCTCGAAGCCGTCGTTGGTTTCGCGCTATCGCGCGCAGCCGTTCCTTGGCCGTCGGCGACAGCGGCGCGGTGTAGAGCAGCACGCACACGCTGGCCACCGCGCCGCGACCGACGCGGCCGCGCAACTGGTGCAGCTGCGACAGGCCGAAGCGCTCGGCGTGCTCGATCACCATCAGGCTGGCGTTGGGCACGTCGACGCCGACCTCGATCACCGTCGTGGCCACCAGCAGCTGCATCTGCCCGCCGACGAACTGCGGCCATCACCGCGGCCTTTTCGGGCGCGGGCAGGCGCCCGTGCAGCAGGCCGACGTTCACGCCGGGCAGCGCCGCGCTCAGCTGCTGGTGGGTTTCGGTGGCGTTGCGCAGGTCGAGCGCTTCCGATTCCTCGATCAGCGGGCAGACCCAGTAGACCTGCTTGCCCTGCGCCACCTCGTCGCGGATGCGCGCGATGACCTCGTCGCGCCGGCCGTCGGCGAAGAGCTTGGTCAGCACCGGCGTGCGGCCGGGCGGCAACTCGTCGATGGTGCTCACCGCCAGGTCGGCGAAGTAGGTCATCGCCAGCGTGCGCGGAATCGGCGTCGCCGACATCATCAGCAGGTGCGGCTCGAGATTTGGCCCCCAAAGTCGCCGCTGCGCGGCGCCGCCCCCCCGAGGCGTTCGCCGGCTCGGGGTGGTCGTCGCCGAGCCTGCGCCGAGCTTGTCGCGCAGGGCCAGTCGTTGCGCCACGCCGAAGCGGTGCTGCTCGTCGACGACCGCCAGGCCGAGTCGGGCGAACACCACGTCGTGCTGGATCACGGCATGGGTGCCGACCACCAGGCCGGCGCGGCCCGACGCCACCGCTTCGAGCATCGCCTTGCGTCCCTTGCCCTTGCGGCTGCCGGTGAGCCAGGCCACGGTCACGCCCAAAGGTTCGAGCCAGTAGACGAGCTTGCGGAAATGCTGCTCGGCGAGGATTTCGGTCGGCGCCATCAGCGCGCATTGCCAGCCGCTGTCGATGGCGATCGCCGCGGCCAGCGCCGCCACCACCGTCTTGCCCGAGCCGACGTCGCCTTGCAGCAGCCGGTGCATGGGCTGGCCGCGCGCCAGGTCGGCGGCGATCTCGCCGCCGACGCGGGCCTGCGCGGCGGTCAGCCGGAACGGCAGCGCGGCCAGCAGCCGCTCGTGCAGGCCGCCGCGCACCGCGACCAGTGCCGGCGCGTGCAGCAGGGCGCGTTCGCGCTGCGCGCTCAGCTGCGACAACTGCTGCGCCAGCAGCTCGTCGAACTTCAGCCGCTGCCAGGCCGGGTGGCTGCGGTCCTCGAGCGCGGCCAGCGGCGCGCCGGGCGGCGGCTGGTGCAGCAGGTGCAGCGCGTCGTGCAGGCTCGGCAAGCCGCCGGGAACCGTGTCCGGCGGCAGCACCTCGTGCAGCGCCGCGCGCGCCAGGGCCGAAGTCACCGCCTTGCGCAGGTAGGCCTGCGGCAGCTGGGCGCTGGTCGGGTAGACCGGCGTCAGCGCGGTGGGCAGTGCGGCGCCGGCCGGCTTGACCGCCGGGTGCACCATCTCGCGGCCGAGAAAGCCGCCGCGCAACTCGCCGCGCACGCGCAGCCGCACGCCGGCGGCCAGCGCCTTCTGCTGCGACGGGTAGAAGTTCAGGAAGCGCAGCACCAGCACCTGGCCGTCGGCATCGAGCAGCCGCGCGACCAACTGCCGCCGCGGCCGGAACTCGACCCGGCTCTCGGCGACCGTGGCCTCGACCTGTACCGTCTGGCCCTCGTGCGCGTCGGCCAGGCGCGTGACGCGGGTCTCGTCCTCGTAGCGCAGCGGCAGGTGCAGCGCGAGGTCGATGTCGCGCACGAGGCCGAGCTTGTGCATGGCCCGCTGCGGGGCCGACTTCTCGCGCGCGGCGTCGGGCATGGCGCCGATTGTCATCTGCCCGGTGATGAAGGCGCTGACGCCACGCCGGAGCAGGGCCGCATCGGCGGAGGGCGGTAGAGGGCCGCGCAGCGTGGAACAATTCGCCCCGCCCCGCCGTTCATCAGGCCGGTCCAGCCTGATCGCCATGCACCACACCGTTGCCGACTTCGATTTCGCGCTGCCCCCCGAGTTGATCGCCCAGCATCCGGCGCCCGAGCGCAGCGCGTCGCGCCTGCTCGATGGCCGCGCCGCGGCACCGGCCGATCGCATCTTTCGCGACCTGCCTTCACTGCTGGACGCCGGCGACCTGCTGGTCTTCAACGACACCCGCGTCATCAAGGCGCGCCTGTATGGCCGCAAGGCCAGCGGCGGTGCGGTCGAGGCGCTGGTCGAGCGTGTGCTGCCGGGCCATGAAGTGCTGGCGCACCTGCGCGCCAGCAAGGCGCCGCGGCCGGGCGCGGCGCTGCGCTTCGCCGACGCCTTCGATGCCGAGGTGCTGGGCCGCGGCGGGCGCGACGGCTCGCTGTTCCACCTGCGCCTGGGCGGCGAGCCGCTGGCATTGCTCGAGGCCCACGGCCATGTGCCGCTGCCGCCTTACATCACGCACGCCGACGACGCCGACGACGAACGCCGCTACCAGACGGTGTTCGCGGCCCGGCCCGGCGCCGTGGCCGCGCCGACCGCGGCGCTGCACTTCGACCCGCCGCTGCTCGAGGCGCTGCGCGAGCGCGGCGTGGCGACGGCTCAGGTCACCTTGCATGTCGGCGCCGGGACCTTCCAGCCGGTGCGTGTCGAGCGGCTCGAAGACCACCGCATGCACGGCGAGTGGTTCGAGGTCGGCGCGGCGGCCGTCGCGGCCGTGGCGGCGGCGCGCGCGCGCGGCGCCCGCGTGGTGGCGGTCGGCACCACCAGCGTGCGCGCGCTCGAATCGGCGGCGCGGGCCAGCGGCACGCTGCAGGCCGCCAGCGGCGAGACCGACATCTTCATCACCCCGGGCCACGAATTTCGCGTCGTCGATGCCCTGCTGACCAACTTCCACCTGCCCAGCAGCACGCTGATGATGCTGGTTTCGGCCTTTGCCGGCCACGCGCAGGTGATGGCCCTGTACCGCCACGCGATCCAGGCCCGCTACCGCTTCTTCAGCTACGGCGACGCCATGTTGCTGGCGCGCGCGCTGCCGCGCCTGAGCGGCGCGACGACAATGCCGCCGCGATGCTCGAATTCGAACTGCTGACGACCGAAGGCCGCGCCCGTCGCGGCCGCCTGACGCCTGAACCATGGCGTGGTGCAGACGCCGGTCTTCATGCCGGTGGGCACCTACGGCACGGTCAAGGGCGTGCTGCCGCGCTCGCTCACCGAGATGGGCGCCGAGATCATCCTCGGCAACACCTTCCACCTCTGGCTGCGGCCGGGCGCCGAGGTGCTGCGCGCGTTCGGCGGCCTGCACCGCTTCGAAGGCTGGGAGCGCCCGATCCTGACCGACAGCGGCGGCTTCCAGGTCTGGTCGCTCGGCGAGATGCGCAAGATCAGCGAAGAGGGTGTCCGGTTCGCGTCGCCGGTGAACGGCGACAAGCTGCTGCTGACGCCCGAAGTGTCGATGCAGCTGCAGACGCGTGTTCAACAGCGACATCGTGATGCAGTTCGACGAGTGCACGCCGTACGAAAGCCACGGCAAGCTGACGAACGAGGCCGAGGCCCGCGCGTCGATGGAGCTGAGCCTGCGCTGGGCCCTGCGCTGCCAGGCCGAGTTCGCGCGGCTGGAGAACACCAACGCGCTGTTCGGCATCGTCCAGGGCGGCATGTTCGAGCCCCTGCGCGAGGCCTCGATCGACGCCCTGGTGGCGCTGGACCTGCCGGGCTACGCCATCGGCGGCGTCAGCGTCGGCGAGCCCAAGCAGGAGATGCTGCGCATCCTGGCGCACACGCCGCATCGCCTGCCGGCCGACAAGCCGCGCTACCTGATGGGCGTGGGCACGCCCGAGGACCTGCTGCAGGGCGTGGCCGACGGCGTCGACATGTTCGACTGCGTGATGCCCACGCGCAACGCGAGGAACGGCCACCTGTTCACGCGCTTCGGCGATCTGCGCCTGCGCAACGCGCGCTTTCGCGACGACCAGCGGCCGATCGATCCGACTTGCGCCTGCCACGCCTGCGCCGGCTTTTCGCGTGCCTACCTGCACCACCTCGACCGCTGCGGCGAGATGCTGGGGCCGATGCTGGCCACGATCCACAACCTGCACTACTACGTCAACCTGATGCGCGAGGTGCGCGAGGCGCTCGACGGCGGACGCTTCGAGGCCTACCACGCCCGCTTTCGCGGCGACCGCGCGCGCGGCGTCGATTGAGCATGCTGGCGCTGGCTGCGGCGGGGCCTGGAAGCGCTGCTGGCGCTGCTGATCCTGTTCGAGGAATGGGGCTGGGAGTCGCTGCAGCGTCTGGCCGCGCGCATCGCGCAACTGCCGCCGCTGGCCTGGCTCGAGCGCCGCATCGCGGCGCTGCCGCCCTACGGCGCACTGGCCATCTTCCTGCTGCCGACGCTGGCGCTGTTGCCGGTGAAGATCGCCGCGCTGTGGTTGATCGGCATCGGCCGTGCCGGGCTCGGTCTGTTGTTGGTCGTGGCGGCCAAAGTGGTCGGCACCGCGCTGCTGGCGCGGCTGTTCCACCTGACACAGCCGGCGCTGATGCAGCTGGCCTGGTTCGCGCGGCTGTATGGCCGCTGGGCGGTGTGGAAGGCCGGCGTCCTCGCGCGCGTACGGGCCTCGTGGGCCTGGCGTGTGGGCCGCGTCGTCAAGCGGCGCGTCGCACGCTGGCGCCGACGCGCACTGAGTGGCCTAGAGCTCGGCGCGCGCCGCGGGTGAGCCAGGACCTCGGCAGCGGCAACGGCCGTGCCGTGGCCGCTTCACGGCGCGGCGGTGCGGATCGGTTCCAGCACATCGATCAGCCGGGCATTGAAGCGCGCCGGATCCTCGATCTGCGGCAGGTGGCCGACGCCGGGCAGCATGAGCAGACGCGAACCCGGTGCCGCGGCGGCAATGTCGCGCGCCTGGCGCGGCGGCGTCACCTCGTCCTGCGCCCCCCACAGCAGCGTCAACGGCGGGCGCAGGCCGGCGAAGCCCGTACGCGACTGGCTGCGCGGCGCTTCGCAACTGGTGGCCAGCTGGTAGGCCCAATCGCCGATCGCGGCCGACGTGCCGCGTACCTTCAGCGGTTGGCGGTAGATGGCCGCGCGCTCGGGCGTGACCGCGTCGTGACGGTAGACGAACTGCTCGAGCCAGTGCTGCGTCAGCAGCGGCTGGGTGGCGAGGGTGGCGACGACCACGGTGCGCAGCGGGCGCCAGCCCAGCAGCGTCTCGACCCAGGGGTTGACGTCGCACGACGGGTCGTTCGCGGCATGCAACCCGATCGCCGCGTCGACCAGGATCAGGTGGCGGATCAACGCCGGCTCGAGCATCGCCGCCTCGGCGGCAGCCCCGCCGCCATAGGAATGCCCGAGCAACACCACTGGTGCCGTGCCCAGCGAACGAATCGCTGCGAGCAGGCGCTGGGCCTGGGCGTGGCGCGAGTAATTGGCGTCGAGTGGGCGGCTGCTGAAGCCAAACGGCGGCAGGTCGACGGTGACGACGCGCCAGCCCGCGCCCAGCAACGCATCGGTGTTGGCGGCCCAGGTACCGGCCCAGGCCCCGGTGCCCGCCACCAGCACCAACACCGGCGCAGCGGCGGCGCCTTGCTCGGTGACATGCAACTTCGCGTCCTGCGCCACGACCCAGCGGCCGCGGCCCGGTCCCGGGTGGTCAGGGTCCTGATCTTCGGCGGCCAGCACGCGCAGGCCGTTGCCGAGCAGCCAGCCGGTTGCGGCCAGCAACAGGGCCGCGAGGACCGTTGCCGGCAGGACCCACCAGCGGTGCGGGCGGGGCGGTGGCCGTTTCGTCGCCATCGTCTCAGGTGGGCTCAAGCCATTGGTCGGCCGTGTACCTCAGGCCGCCTGCTGTTCGAGCAGGAAATTCGCGCCGTCGAACTGGCCCAGTTCCTCGACCAGGAACGGCAGCACCTCGCCCAGCGTGTCGTGCAGGCCGTGCGGCGGGTTGACGACGAACATCGAACTGCCGGTCAGGCCGTAGCCGCGCGCGTCGGTGGCGGCGACCGTCAGGCGCGCATGCAGCCAACCCTTGGGGGCCGACTTCGCGGCGCTGTTCTGCAGCCGTTGCGGCAGTTGCTGCGACTCGAGCGTGCGCAATTGCGGTATCCAGACCAGCACCACGGCCGAGGCAAACCGTTCGAGCACTTCACGCACGGCGGCCAGCACCTTGGCGTAGTCGGACTTGATTTCGTACGACGGGTCGATCAGCACCACGCCGCGCCGCGACGGTGGCGGCAGTTCCTTGTGCAGCGACGCGAAGCCGTCGCTCTGCGCGATCTCGGTGTGCGCGCGCTTGCCCAGAAAGGCGCGCAGGATGCGCTCGTCGGTCGGGTGCAACTCGTACAGGTGCAGGCGGTCGTCGGCGCGCAGCAGCAGGTTGGCGATGGCCGGCGAACCCGGGTACTGCACCAGCGCCGGCCACTCGTTGCCCTCGGCGCCATTGAAGCGGCGCACCAGGCTGACGTAGTCGGCCAGCGCGGCAGGCAGGTCGTCGCGTTGCCAGAGCTTGCCGATCCCGCTCTGGAATTCCTCCTTGGTGTGCGCGTAGCGGCCTTCGAGCGAATAGCCGCCGGCACCGGCATGGGTGTCGATCAGCGTGTAGGGCTTGTCCTTGGCCGCCATGTGCCCGAGCACCTGCGCGAGCACGAGGTGCTTGAAGACGTCGGCGTGGTTGCCGGCGTGAAAGGCGTGGCGGTAGGCGAGCATGGCTGGCGCACTGTAGCGGCTGGGGCCGGTTCACACCACGCACGGCCGTGCAAGCCGACCCTAGGGCAACAGCCCGGTATGGCGCAGGGTCGCGGCCAGGCCCACGGCAAAGGCGCGGTAGCCCGCGGCGTTGGCGTGGATCTGGTCGGACTTGAGTTGTTCGTCGCCGAGCACGCGGGCCCAGCCACCGGCATGCAGCGGCAATGCCAACTCGGTCGCCAGCTTGTCGTACAGCGGATGGTCCGACAGCCCCGCGCCGACTGCCGCGGCCAGCGTCGGCCGCGGCACGGCCACCAGCAGCACCTGCGCGCCGGCCGCGCGCGCCAGCGCGATGATGCGGCGCAGGTTGGCTTCGGTGTCGGCTTCGGGCAGGTGACGCAGGAAATCGTTGCCGCCGGCGCTGACGATCACCAGCGCCGGCGCGTGCTCGGCCAGCAGCGTGGGCAGCCGCTCCAGCACCTGGGCCGTGGTGTCGCCGGGCACGCCGGCGTTGATGACGTCCCAGCCGGTCAGGCGGGCCAATTGCGCCGGATAGGCGGCGTCGGGTGCGGCGCCGGTGCCGTGGGTGATCGAGTCGCCCAGCGCCAGCACGACCGCGCCCGACGTCACGGCCGTGGCGCGTACGGCCTTGCGCTTGCCGCAGGCCACCAACGCCAGGCTCGCCACCCAGCCCAGCAACAGGCGCCGATGATGGTTGGCGACGGCCGTCGTGCGGCCGACATTGACGCCGGTCAATTGCATGGCGGTCAATTGTCGTCGCCCCCTGCCTTTGAGGGCATGTACCGGCGATCAGGGAGGTACAGCCTGACTAAACTCAAATCACAATACGCCCCCCGCGCGCGTTGGCGCGTCGATCCGTACCGGCATGAAACTGCGCGGCATTCGGACAGCCCCGGCGCCGCAGCACAGGGGCTCTCCCAATCCCGCCTCGCCTGGCTTGCCATGATTGGAATTTCCGTGATGAACCGTCCTGCGCCCGAAAGCCCGCATCTGAACGCACCCGCCCATGTCAAGCACCGTCGGCTGATCGCCTGGGTGGCCGAGCTTGCCGCGCTGACGCAGGCACGCGACGTGCATTGGTGCGACGGCAGCGTCGAGGAGTACGACCGCCTGTGCCAGCAACTGGTCGACGCCGGCACGATGCAGCGCCTGAACCCCGCATTGCGGCCCAACAGCTACATCGCGCGCAGCGACCCGGGCGATGTGGCCCGCGTCGAGGACCGCACCTTCATCTGCTCCGAACTCCAGCAGGATGCCGGCCCGACCAACAACTGGATGGCGCCGGCCGAGATGCGTGCGCTGCTGCAGACTGGCCAGGCCGACGGCACGCCGGCGCTGTTCAAGGGCTGCATGCGGGGCCGCACGATGTACGTTGTGCCGTTCTCGATGGGGCCGCTGGGTTCGCACATCGCGCACATCGGCGTCGAGCTGACCGACAGCGCCTATGTGGCGATCAGCATGCGCACGATGACGCGCATGGGCCGGGCGGTGTTCGAACTGCTGGGTGAAGACGGTGTCTTCGTGCCCTGCGTGCACAGCGTGGGTGCGCCGCTGCAACCGGGCCAGGCCGATGTGCGCTGGCCCTGCAACCCGACCAAGTACATCGTCCACTACCCCGAACAGCGCGAGATCTGGAGCTATGGCTCGGGTTACGGCGGCAACGCGCTGCTGGGCAAGAAGTGCCTGGCACTGCGCATCGCATCGACCATGGGCCGCGACCAGGGCTGGTTCGCCGAGCACATGCTGATCCTGGGCGTGACCACGCCCGCGGGCAAGAAGTACCACGTCGCCGCGGCATTCCCCAGCGCCTGCGGCAAGACCAATTTCTCGATGCTGGTGCCGCCTCCGGGCTACGAGGGCTGGAAGGTCACCACCGTCGGCGACGACATCGCCTGGATCAAGCCGGGTGCGGATGGCCGCCTGCACGCCATCAACCCCGAGGCCGGCTACTTCGGCGTCGCTCCCGGCACCAACTACCACACCAACCCGAACTGCATGGACTCGCTCAAGCGCGACGTGGTGTTCACCAACGTCGCGCTCACCGACGATGGCGACGTCTGGTGGGAAGGCATGACCGACACCGCGCCGGCGCACCTGATCGACTGGCAGGGCAACGACTGGACGCCGGCGCTCGCCAAGCAGACCGGCGCCAAGGCCGCACACCCGAATTCGCGCTTCACGATCGCCTCGACCAACAACCCGGCGCTCGACCCCGAGTGGGACTCGACCACCGGCGTCGCCATCGATGCGTTCGTCTTCGGCGGCCGCCGTTCGACGACCGTGCCGCTGGTGACCGAGGCCCGCGACTGGACCGAAGGCGTCTACATGGCCGCCACCATGGGCAGCGAAACCACGGCGGCGATCGTCGGCCAGACCGGTGTCGTGCGCCGCGACCCGTTCGCGATGCTGGCGTTCATGGGCTACAACATGAGCGACCACTTCCAGCACTGGCTCGACATGGGTGCCAAGCTGGCCAAGGCCGGCGCGCGGCTGCCGAAGATCTACTGCGTGAACTGGTTCCGCAAGGGGGCCGACGGCAAGTTCGTCTGGCCCGGCTACGGCGACAACATGCGCGTGCTCGAATGGCTGGTCGGTCGCATCGAAGGCAAGGCCCACGGCGAAGACAACGCGTTCGGCATCAGCCCGAGCTACGACGATCTGCACTGGGGCGGGCTGGCCTTCGGCCGCGAACAATTCGCCACCATCATCGGCGTCGACCCGGCCGCCTGGCGCGACGAGCTGGCGCTGCACGGCAAGCTGTTCGAGCAACTGGCGTATCACCTGCCCGTGCCGTTGTTGGCGACCAAGGCGCGTTTCGAGGCCCGGCTGAACCGTTGACCGCACCGGCCGGCAGCCGGCGCCGGCACAATGGCGCCGATGAAGGCCGACCTCACCGATGCCGAGCTCGACGAGCTCGACACCCTGCTGCAGGCCGCGCCCGAACCCTGCGAACCGCTCGACGTGCTGACGCTCGACGGCTACCTGGTGGGCGTGCTGGTGCAGCCGCGCGTGGTGCCCGCCGACGAGTGGCTGGGGCCGGTGTTCGATCTCGAGGGGCGCGCATTGCCCGACGATGTCGGACCCGGCGTGGCTGGCGCGTTGCCAGACCTTGATCGAGCGTCGGCAGCGGTCGCTCAACGCCGCGATCAGCGAAGACGGCTGGTTCGACCCCTTCATCGTCGACACCGATCGCGACCCGCCGGTCAGCGAGTACGACGCGGTGCAGTCGCCCGTTTCGCGTGCGCTGCTGCCCTGGGCCGCCGGCTTTCACTTGGCGCAAGAGCGCTTCCAGGGTCTCGCCGATCGCGACGACGACGCGATCGCCAGTGCACTGGCCCGCATCTACCGGCATCTTGCCGGCCGAGACCGACCAGGACCGCGATGTCGTCGAAGTGCTCGACCGCGAGCACCCGCTGGCCACGCTCGACGACGGCGTCGAAGACCTGGTGCACGCCGTGGTCGACCTGTGGGACCTGACGCGCGAGCAGCGCTTTCACGTCGAGCCGGTCCGGCGCGACGGCCCGAAGGTCGGGCGCAACGACCCGTGCCCTTGCGGCAGCGGCAAGAAGTTCAAGCAGTGTCACGGCAAGACATGAACGCCTAGCTGCCACGCTCACTGCGCTGGCCGCCGCCGATGAACATCCAACTGCTGTCCGACCTGCACTTCGAGAGCGAAGCCTTCGATCCCGAACCTTCGCCGGCTGCCGAGTTGCTGGTGCTGGCCGGCGACATCGATGCCACTTGGCAGGGCTACGAGCGCTTTGCCGGCTGGCCGGTGCCGGTGCTGGCGGTCGCCGGCAATCATGAATTCGACGGCCGCGAACTGGACGTGGCCTGGCCGGCGCTGCGCGAACATTGCGCGGTCCATGGCATCACGCTGCTGGAATGCGACAGCGTGGTCCTGACCTCGCGCGCCGGCCGGCGGGTGCGCTTTCTCGGCACCGTGCGCTGGTCTGATTTCGATGCCCTCGGCGTCGCGCAGCGGCCGCGGGCGCTGCGTGCCGGTGCCTACTTCCAGCGCGTGATGGGCGCGACCCAGGGCGGTGCGCCGTTCGACGCCGAAGCGGTGCGCCGCGAGGCGCTGGCATGCGGCGCCTGGCTTGGCGCGGCGCTGGGCCGGCAGGCGCAGGGGCAATGGGACACGACCGTCGCGATCACCCATTTCGCGCCCAGCCTGCGCAGCGCCGACCCGCGCTACGGCCCGCTGCCGAGCACGGCCAGCTTCTGCAACGCCGACGATGCGCTGCTGCCGGCGGCCGATGTCTGGCTGCACGGCCACCTGCATTGCCGGCACGATTACCAGCTGCCCCATGCCGACGGCCGCTCGACGCGGGTGGTCAGCCAGGCGCGCGGCCTGCAGGCCAAAGGCGAGACCGCGGGCTACGACGCGAGCAAGTTGATCGCGGTTTGACCTGGCTCGGTGAACCGCCGGCACAATCGGCCAACACTGGCCCCACCCCTTTCAGGAGCGAAACGATGAAGATCCTGGTCGCCGTCGATGGCAGCCCCTACACCAAACGCATGCTCGCCTACCTGACCGCGCATGACGAATGGTTCGGGCCGCGGCATACCTACACCGTGCTCACCGTCGTGCCGCCCTTGCCGCCGCGTGCCGCCGCCGTGCTGGCCAAGGATGTGTTGAAGGACCATTACGACGGCGAGGCCGAGCGGGTGCTGAAGCCGATCCGGGCTTTCCTGGGCAAGCAAGGCGTGGCGGCCGAATTCGGCAGCAAGACGGGGCCGGCCGCGGAGACCATTGCCGCCGCCGCCGAAAAGGGCAAGTACGACCTGCTGATGATGGGCTCGCACGGCCACAACACGCTGGGCAACCTGGTGCTCGGGTCGGTGGCGACCAAGGTGCTGGCGCAGTGCCGCACGCCGGTGCTGCTCATTCGCTAGCGCGCACCTGCACAGGGCGTCGGCAGGCGCGCCGGCCCCACCGTGGGGCCGCGTCGCGGGCTCAGCCCTTGGGCGCTGCGTCGTCCGGCCAACACGAGGCGGCGGCGCTGCGCGCGTCATCGCCGCGGCCCTCGTGTTCGAGAGCCGCCAGGCTGCAGTCGAGGCCGAAGGCGGTGCCCATGTCGGCCGCATCGGGCTCGACCAGCGTGCTTTCCCATTCACGGGCCAGCCGCTGCAGGGTCGAAGGCTTTTTCGTCGCTGACATGCTGTTCCTCCCCGGCCCCGTTACGAAGCCTGTGTGAATTGGGCATCGACAGTGTCAGACGTAAGCGGTAGTTGCGGACACCAGCGTGCGACGCGACATCTGCGGCACAGTTCACGGGCGCGGGCTCGAACGTGGCGCTGGCACGACGTTTGCGTGCTCTGTTGTTGGGATGGCGCCCCGCCGCGGCCTCGCTAGGCTTGCCACAGGCGCTGCCCAGAAACGGTTCATGCCGCCATGCGAAAGTCCGCTCTGCAGACCCTGACATGGGTCACCGTGGCCGCCGCGGTGCTCAGCGCGGTGTGGTTGTCCGCCGTCGATATCGATCCAGTCACGACGCTTGCGCCAGTCAGCGCCGCGCCCTGCGCTGGCCGCGCCGTCGAGCTGGCCTGGCCTGGCGCGCTAGCGGCGCGGCTGCCGGCGCGGGGCCGGGCTGCGCGGGCGTGACACGTCGGCCAGCAGCAGCGTGCAGCGCACCAGATCCTGGACCGCCTCGGACAGGCTGTCGGGCGGCTCGATCTCGTCGATCAGCGGGCGCAGTTCGTCGGCGTCGTCGAGGTCGTCGGGGTCGAAGTGCGCATACAGCACGGCCAGCGGCTCGTGCAGTGCCGGGTCGTCGATCTGCAGCAAGCGCCGGGAAACGCTCCAGGGCCGCGGCCAGGCCGGCCACCCACGGCAGCACGGCCTGCGACGGCGGGCATTCGGTGCTGCCGGCTTCGGCTTCGAGCTCGAAGACCCAGGGGTCGAACCACGCCCGCTCCGAAATCGCGTGTTCGAGTTCGGCGTGGCGGCGCAGCACGAGGGCGTTCAAGGCCTGCACGGGCACGCCGGCGGGCACGGCGCGGCCGTCGATATCGGCGGCGTGGCGCAGCCAGGCCTCGCGCGGCACCGGCCGCGGCTGCAGCAGCACGCCGACCAGGAAGCCGTCGAGCGCCGACAGATCCAGCGGTTCGAGCGGGGCGGGCAAGGCATCGAGCAGGGCCTCGAGCCGGTCGCGTTCGGCGTCACTGAGCGGGCGCAAGGAATCGGCACGGGCCATGCCGCGATTGTCGCGGCCCGGCGCCGCCGCGCCCTAAACTTGCGCATGGCCCGCGCACCGCGCTGGGCACCGAGGAGCAGACATGGGCGCGCCCGAAGCATTCGTCACCAGCACCGACATCAGCCACTGGATCGCCGGCCGGCGCTACAGCGGCGCCGGCGGCCGCACGCAGCCGGTCACCAACCCGGCCACCGGGGCCGTGGCGCGCCACGTGCACCTGGGCGGCGAGCGCGAGGTCGCGGCCGCGGTCGCCGCCGCCGACGAGGCCTTCCCGGCCTGGGCCGACACGCCGCCGATCCGGCGCGCGCGCGTGCTGAACAAGTTCCTCGAGCTGATGAACCGCCACAAGGACCAGCTCGCCGCGATGATCACGGCCGAGCACGGCAAGGTCTTCTCCGACGCGCAGGGCGAGGTCTCGCGCGGCATCGACATCGTCGAATTCGCCTGCGGCGCGCCGCAGTTGCTCAAGGGCGACTTCACCGACCAGGTCTCGACCGGGATGGACAACTGGACGCTGCGCCAGCCGCTGGGCGTGGTGGCCGGCGTCACGCCGTTCAACTTCCCGTGCATGGTGCCGTGCTGGATGTTCCCGGTCGCGCTGGCCTGCGGCAACACCTTCGTGCTGAAGCCCAGCCCGCTCGACCCCAGCCCCAGCCTGCTGATGGCCGAGCTGCTGCGCGAGGCCGGCCTGCCCGACGGCGTGTTCAACGTCGTGCAGGGCGACAAGGTGGCGGTCGAGGCGCTGATGGCGCACCCGCTGGTGCGCGCGCTCTCCTTCGTCGGCTCGACGCCGATCGCGCACGCGCTGTACCAGAGCGGGGCGCAGCAGGGCAAGCGGGTGCAGGCGCTCGGCGGCGCGAAGAACCACATGGTGGTGATGCCCGACGCCGACATCGAGCAGGCCGTCGATGCCTTGATCGGCAGCGCCTATGGCTCGGCCGGCGAGCGCTGCATGGCGATCTCGGTGGCGGTGCTGGTCGGCGACGTGGCCGATCGCATCCTGCCCAAGCTGGCCGCGCGTGCGCGCTCGCTCAAGGTCGGCAACGGCATGCATGCCGACGCCGAAATGGGGCCGGTGGTCAGCCGCGCCGCCAAGGACCGCATCGAGAGCTACATCGCGCTCGGCGTCGAGGAGGGCGCCAAGCTGGTCGTCGATGGCCGCGGCTTCACCATCGCCGGCCACGAGCATGGCTTCTTCACCGGCGGCACGCTGTTCGACCATGTGCAGCCGACGATGCGCATCTACCAGGAAGAGATCTTCGGCCCGGTGCTGGCCTGCGTGCGCGTGAAGGGCTTCGCCCAGGCCGTGCAGCTGGTCAACGACCACGAGTACGGCAACGGCGTGGCCTGTTTCACCAGCGACGGCAACGTCGCGCGCGAGTTCGCGCGGCGCATCCAGGTCGGCATGGTCGGCATCAACGTGCCGATCCCGGTGCCGATGGCCTGGCACGGCTTCGGCGGCTGGAAGCGCAGCCTGTTCGGCGACATGCACGCCTACGGCGAAGAAGGCGTGCGCTTCTACACCAAGCAGAAGAGCGTCATGCAGCGCTGGCCGGAGAGCATCGGCAAGGGTGCCGAGTTCGTGATGCCGACGGCCAAGTAAGCCGCTGCGCAGGGCGCCGGGCCATGTTGCCAAGCCTGCCGCCGGCGCCTGCACTGCTGCCGATGACCCGGCTGCGCATCGCCGTGGCGCCGCTGGTGAGCCTGGGCCCCGCGCCGGGCGGCGAGCGCCGCTTCGTGCCGCTGGGCAGCGGCAGCGCCGAGGGCCCGGAATTGAGCGGCCGGGTCGTCGAAGGCGGTATCGACTGGCAGACCCTGCGCACCGACGGCGTGCTCGAGATCGCCGCGCATTACGTCGTCCGCACCGAAGACGGCGCGCTCGTCGAGATCACCAGCCAGGGCCTGCGCCACGGCCCGGACGAGGTGATGGCCAGGCTCGCACGCGGCGAAGCGGTGCCGCGCGAGGCGTATTTCTTTCGCACCCTGATGCGCTTTCAGACCGGCGCGCCGCGCTGGCTGCACCTGAACCGCGTGCTGGCCACTCGCGGTGGGCGAGCGCGCCGCCGACGAGGTGCGGCTCGACGTCTACCGCATCACTGAGGCTAGAGCTTCTCGGTCTGCGCCTCGCGCGGCTGCCACTTCATCAGCCGCCGCTCGATGCGCCCGACCAGCGCGTCGAGCAGCAGGGCAAAACCCGTCAGCACCAGGATGCCGGCCATCACGGTGTTGATGTCGAAGCTGCCCTCGGCCTGCAGGATCAGGTAGCCCACGCCCTGGCTCGAGCCCAGGTACTCGCCGACCACGGCGCCGACGAAGGCCAGGCCGACGCTGGTGTGCAGCGATGAGAAGACCCAGCTCGTCGCGCTCGGCAGGTAGACGTGGCGCAGCAGCTGCTTGCGGCTCGCGCCCAGCATGCGCGCGTTGGCCAGCACCACCGGGCTGACTTCCTTGACGCCCTGGTAGACGTTGAAGAAGACGATGAAGAACACCAGCGTCACGCCCAGCGCCACCTTGCTGGCCACGCCCAGGCCGAACCAGACCGCGAAGATCGGCGCCAGGATGATGCGCGGCATCGAGTTGGCCGCCGTGATGTAGGGCTCGAGCACGGCGCTGGCGGTCGGCGACAACGCCAGCCACAGGCCCATCGCCAGGCCGAGCACCGAGCCGATGCCGAAGGCCAGCAGCGTCTCGGTCAGCGTGACGGCCAGGTGGCGGTAGATGTCGGCGTTGGTCACGAACCAGGCCCAGATGCGGGCCGCGATCTTCAGCGGCTCGCCGAAGAAGAACGCGGCCTGGCGGTCGTTGTCGAAGAACAGCGGCGGCACCAGGCCCGGCTTGGTCATCACGTGCCAGAACACGAACACGCCGACCAGCAGCGCCAATTGCCACAGGCGGATGAGCGCGCGCGTTGTTCGGCTGGGCGCGTCATGCGACCTTGGCCTGCAGTTGTTGCGCGTAGCCCTTCAGCACCTCGTCGCGCAGCACGGCCCAGATCGCGGCGTGCAGCTCGACGAAGCGCGGGCTGGTCTTGATCTCGGCCACATCGCGCGGCCGCGCGAGATCGACCGCGAACTCGCCGATCGGCCGCGAAGCCGGGCCGGCGCTCATCACCACCACGCGGTCGCTCATCGCGATCGCTTCGTCGAGGTCGTGGGTGATGAACAGCACCGCCTTCTTCTTCGCTGCCCACAGCGCCAGGACCTCGTTTTCCATCAACTGCCGGGTCTGGATGTCGAGCGCCGAGAACGGCTCGTCCATCAGGATGATGTCGGGGTCCAGCGCCAGCGTCTGCGCCAGCGAGGTGCGCTTGCGCATGCCGCCGGAAAGCTGGTGCGGGTAGCGGTTGCCGAAGCCGCCCAGGCCCACGCGCTTCAACCACTCGTCGGCCTGCGCGCGCGCATCGGCCAGCGCAACGCCGCGAAACTCCAGCCCGGCCATCACGTTTTGCTGCGCCGTGCGCCAGGGCATCAGGCTGTCGGCCTGGAACATGTAGCCGGCGCGGCGGTTGATGCCTTCGAGCGCGGTGCCGAACACCTGCACCGCGCCCGCGCTCGGCGCCAACAGCCCGGCGGCCACGTTGAGCAGCGTGCTCTTGCCGCAACCGGTGGGCCCGACCACGGCGACGAACTCGCCGGCACCGACGGTCAGCGTCACGTCGCTGACCGCGGTGTAGCGCTGGCTCGCGTCGTCGCGGCTGGCGAAGGTGCAGGCCACGCCTTGCAGCGAGAGGGCAGCGGCGGCGTCTTGCATGGCGGGCGAGCATAGCGCCGGTGGCAAGCGCAGGCGCCAAATTGCCGCTGCCAGGGCGCAGCGGTCGACCGCGCGATGCCGGCACCAAGGCGCGGTTCCTGCCGCCTTCGGGTACCGACCTTGCCAATCGGGCCCGATCGGCGCAGCATCGCCCCCTTCGTCGAGTCTTGAGCCAGATCAATCGGTATCCGCGTCAAAGGAGACACGCATGAACAGTCACTTCACACGCATCGCCCTGGCCTTGGCCGCGCTGTGCGCGATCCCGCTGGCGCTGGCGCACGAGGGCGACGGCAAGCTGGGCAAGGTGCACTTCGAGGTCGCATGCAACGCGGCCGCGCAAGCCGAGTTCGACCTGGCGATGGCGTATTTCCACTCCTTCGCCTGGGAGCAGATGAAAGCGCCGCTCGACGCTGCCCTCAAGGCCGACCCGGCCTGCGGCATGGCCCATTGGGCGCGGGCCTTTGCCTCACTCGAAAACCCGTTCGGCTGGCCCGGCAACGTGTCGGCGAAGACCCTGGCCGACGGCGGCGGCCTCGATGGACGCAGGCGCGAAAGACCGGGCCTCTCGACCGAGCGCGAGACGCGACTACGTCGATGCCCTCGCCGCCTTCTTCAACAATGCCGACACGCTCAACCACCGCACCCGCGCCAAGGCCCTCGAGGACGGCCTGGGCAAGTGTGGCCGCCAAGTTCCCCAACGACAGCGAGGCGACGATCCTCTACGGCCTGGTCGCTGTCGGCCAACTTCGACCCGGCCGACAAGCAATACGGCAACCAGTTGCGCGCGGCGACCGCTGCTCGAGCCGGTGTTCGCCAAGCAGCCCGATCACCCCGGTGCGGCGCATTACCTGATCCACAGCTACGACTACCCGCCGCTGGCCACGCGCGGGCTGCCGGCGGCGCAGCGCTACAGCCAAGATCGCGCCAGCCGCCTCGCATGCCCAGCACATGCCCTCGCACATCTTCACGCGCGTCGGGGCGTGGGGCGATTCGGTGGTCGCGAACACGGCCTCGGCCAAGGCCGATGCCGCGACCGGCCCGAACACCTTGCATGCCTTCGACTACATGGTCTATGCCCACTTGCAGATGGGCCAGGACCGTGCCGCGATGGGCGTGCGCGACAGCGCCAACGCCATCGCCAAGCGGGCCGACAATTTCGCCGTCGGCCTATGCCTACGGGGCGATACCGGCCCGCCTGGCGCTCGAGCGCGGCGACTGGGCCGCTGCGTCCAAGCTGGCCCTGTTCCCGGCGGCCGACGCCTACCCCTGGGCCAAGCATCCGCAGGGCGAGGCCAGCAATGCCTACGCGCGCGCGCTGGGCGCGGCGGCGCTGAAGGACGGCGCGGCGGTGCAGACCGAACTGGCCCGGCTGGCGCAATTGCAGGCTCGCGCGGGCGAACTCAAGATGGGCTACTGGGTCGAGCAGATCGGGATCCAGATCGACGTCGTGCGCGGGTTTGCCGCCTTCAAGTCGGGCGCTGCCGACGCCGGCCTGGCCGCCTTGAAGCAGGCCGCCGACCGCGAGGACGCGAGTGAAAAGCACGCCGTCACGCCCGGCCCGCTGCTGCCCGCGCGCGAGTTGCTGGCGACGAGCCTGCTCGAACGCGGCGACGCCGCCGCCGCCTTGCGCGAGTTCGAGGCCGTGCTGCGCAAGGAGCCGAACCGCCTGCGTGCGATGGCGGGCGCGGCGATCGCGGCCGAGCGCAGCGGCGACGCGCAAAAGGCGCGCGAATACGACGCCAAGGTGTCGCGCCAGACCGCGCAGGCCGACACCGGCGTGCCCGGCCTGCAACTGGCGCGGCTGTCGGTGACGCAATGAAGCCAGCGCGGCGCCTGGCGTGCGTGCTGGTGCTGGCGCTGGCCGCGGGCGCGGCCAGCGCGGTCGAGAACGACCCGCTGCCGGTGCCGCAGGGCGGCGCGCGCGAACTCGCAGTGCGCAGCTACAACGACGGCGTCGCGCTGCTGGTCGCGCGCCAGTTCCGCCAGGCGCAGGAAAAGTTCGAGGCCGCCCTGGCGCTCGACGACAGCCTGGCCGAGGCGCACAACAACCTGGCCTACGCGCTGCGCATGCAGGGGCGGCAGAACTTTGCCGCCTCGCTCGCAACATTACAACCGGGCCATCGAGTTGAAACCCACGCTGGCGCAGGCCTACATGTACCGCGGCGTGCTCGTTCGTCCAGCAGGGCGACATGGCGCGCGCGCGGCAGGACCAGGCCCGCCTGCGCGAACTCGACCCGAAACTCGCGGCCGAGCTCGAGCGCACCATCACCGGCGCGGCCGACGGCAGCCGCGGCGGCATTGCGTCGCAGTACGAGTAGGCCGCAGCGCTGATCAGCCCTTCGGATACTTCGCGTTGGCCTTCTTCACGAACTCGTTGCTGAACACCGCGCCGAGGTCGAGCTTGGCGCCGGCGATCTCGGGGTCGATGCTGGCCAGCGCGCGAAAGGCCGTGTCGGGCCCCTTGTCGGGGAACATGCCGTCGGCCGACAGCGCGCCCTTGGCGGCGAGGAAGGCGTCGATGTAGACCGCGCGGTCGCCGAGCAGGTAACTCTCGGGCACCGCGTTGATGATGTCGGCCGCGCCGGCGGCCTGGATCCACTTGCTGGCCCGCACCATCGCGTTGGCCAGCGCCTGCGTGGTGGCCGGGTTCTTGTCGATGAAGGCCTGCGGCGCGTACAGGCAGCCCGCCGGCATCGGGCCGCCGAACACCTTCTCGGCCTCGGCCACGATGCGCGTGTCGGAGACGATCTTCAGGTCGCCCGAGCGCTGCAGCAGCGTGATCACCGGGTCGAGGTTGCTGATGGCGTCGATCTGGCCGGAGCGCATCGCCGCCACCGCGCCCTGCCCGGCGCCGACGCCGATGATGCTCACGTCGCTGGGCTTCAGGCCGGCCTTGGCGAGGATGAAGTTGACCATCACGTTGGTCGACGAGCCCGGCGCGGTGACGCCGATCTTCTTGCCCTTCAGGTCGGCCACGGTCTTGTAGTTGGCCATCGTCTTCGGGTTCACGCCGAGCACGATCTGCGGCGCGCGGCCCTGCAGCACGAAGGCGCGCATGCGCTGGCCCTTGTGCTGCATGTTCACGGTGTGCTCGAAGGCGCCCGAGACCACGTCGGCGCTGCCGCCCACCACCGCCTGCAGCGCGCGCGCGCCGCCGGCGAAGTCGACGATCGTCACGTCCAGGCCCTCGGCCTTGAAGTAGCCGCGCTGCTCGGCGATCGTCAGCGGCAGGTAGTACAGCAGGTTCTTGCCGCCGACCGCGATGGTGGTCTTGGGCTTCTCCAGCGCCTGCGCGCGCGCGAGTGCGGGCAGGGCGATGGCCGCGGCGGCGGCGGCGGTTCGAACGATGAGGCGGCGGCGTTGCATGGCGTGTCTCCAAGAGCGATCGGCCCACTGTAGCGGCGCAGCGCGATCCACGCCTAAGGGATGGCCCCAACGCCGGGCGCCGATGCCAGAATGCCGCCACCATGCTCGAAGTCCTCGGCCGCACTTCGTCGATCAACGTGCGCAAGGTGCTCTGGACCTGCGACGAACTCGGCCTGCCGTTCGCGCGCGAAGACTGGGGCATCGGTTTTCGCTCGACGCAGGCGCCCGAATTCCTGGCCCGCAACCCGAACGGCCTGGTGCCGGTGATCGTCGACGAGGGCTTCGTGCTCTGGGAGTCGAACACCATCTGCCGCTACCTCGCCGCGCGCCACCGCCGCAGCGACCTGCTGCCGCTCGATGCGCAGGGCCGGGCGCGCGTCGAGCAGTGGATGGACTGGCAGGCCGGCGAGCTGAACAACGCCTGGCGCTATGCCTTCATGGCACTGGTGCGGCAGAGCCCGGCGCACCGCGACGCCGCCGCCATCGAGGCCAGCCGCGACAGCTGGAACCGGCTGATGCAGATTCTCGAAGCGCAACTCGTGCGCACCGGTGCCTATGCCGCCGGCGCCGACCTTCACGCTGGCCGACATCGTGCTCGGCCTGGCGGTGCACCGCTGGCTGATGACGCCCATCGCCCGGCCGCAGTTGCCCGCCGTCGCGGCCTATGTCGAGCGCCTGCGCGAGCGCCCCGCATTCCTTCAATACGCATCGAAAGACATACCATGATCCTCGGCCTGCGCACTGCGATCTATCCCGTCACCGACCTCGATGCCGCCAAGCGCTGGTACGCCGAGATGCTCGGCCAGGCGCCGTATTTCGACCAGCCGTTCTATGTCGGCTTCGCGGTCGGCGGCTTCGAACTCGGCCTGCTGCCCGAGGGCCAGCCCGGCACCGCAGGGCCGCAGACGCTGTGGGGCGTGGCCGACATCGACGCCGCCTTCGCGCGCCTGGTCGCGCTCGGCGCGACGCCGATCGAAGCCGGTGACCGAGGTCGGCGAGGGCATCAAGGTGGCCGCGGTGCGCGATCCGTTCGGCAACCGCTTCGGCATCATCCAGAACCCGCACTTCGACGCCAAGGCGGTGCGGTGATGGCCGCCGGCAGCGTGCTCGTCACCGGCGCCAGCCGCGGCATCGGCGCGGCGGCGGCCATCGCCTGCGCCCGCCAAGGCTGGGACGTGGCCGTCAACTACACCCGCGACCAGCCTGCCGCCGAAGCGGTGGCGGCGCAGGCGCGTGCGCTCGGCCGGCGCGCCATCGTCGTGCAGGCCGACGTGGCCGACGAGGCCGGCGGTGCTGGCGATGTTCGCGCGCATCGATGCCGAACTCGGCGCGCTCACCGGCCTGGTCAACAACGCCGGCGTGGTCGACGTCAAGGCCCGCGTCGACGAGGTCAGCGTCGCGCGCCTGCAGCGCATGTTCGCGATCAACGTCTTCGGCAGCTTCGTCTGCGCGCGCGAAGCCATCAAGCGCATGAGCCGCAAGCATGGCGGCGCCGGCGGCGCGATCGTCAACCTGTCCAGCGTCGCGGCCCGCCTCGGCGGTCCGGGCTGGTACGTCGACTACGCTGCCAGCAAGGGCGCGATCGACACCTTCACCACCGGCCTGGCGGTCGAGGTGGCGGGCGAAGGCATCCGCGTCAACGCCGTGCGCCCGGGCATCATCGACACCGACATCCACGCCTCGGGCGGCCAGCCCGGCCGTGCGCAGGCGCTGGCCTCGCTGATCCCGATGCAGCGGCCCGGCACGGCCGACGAAGTGGCGGCCGCGATCGTCTGGCTGCTGTCGGACGCCGCCGCCTACACCACCGGCGCGATCATCGACGTCAGCGGCGGGCGCTGAGCGCAGGCCAGGAAGCGAGCGATGGCGACGAAGCCGACCAAGGCCGCGACGCGCAAGTCCAGGGCCAGGCAGATCCGCACCAGCTTCCAGGTCGCGAAGTTCGACGCCCGGCCCGACCGGCTCGACTTTCGCGACCTGCCTTACGCGCCGCCGCTGCGCTCGCTGGCGCCGCGCTGGCCCGACGACAACGACCTGCGGGCCTGGCTGCCTTCGTACATCAAGGCCGACCTGATCCTCGACCAGGGCCGCGAAGGCGCCTGCACCGGCTTTGGCCTGGCCGGCGTCGTCAACTACCTGTTCTGGGTCCGCCACCTGGGCACGCCGTCGGCGCCGCCGTTCCGCCGGTCAGCCCGCGCATGCTGTACGAGCTGGCGCGGCGTTACGACGAGTGGCGGGGCGACGGCTACGAAGGCTCGTCGTGCCGCGGCGCGCTCAAGGGCTGGCACAAGCACGGCGTCTGCGCCGAGGCCCTGTGGCCCTACCGCGGCAAGGACGGCGACGTGCGCCTGCTCCTGCCCAGGGAAGGCTGGGACGTCGACGCCGTGTCGCGGCCGCTCGGCGTGTACTACCGCCTGAACCGCCAGTCGGTGGTCGACATGCAGGCCGCGATCGCGCAGATCGGCGCGGTCTACGTCTCGGCCCGCGTGCACGACGGCTGGGACGCCGTGCCCGAAGTCTCCCGGCCGCCGCGCTCGCACGACGGGCTGCCGCTGATCGCAGCGGCGAAGAACCCGAAGAAGACCGGCGGCCACGCGTTCGCGCTGGTCGGCTACAACGAGCGCGGCTTCGTGGTGCAGAACTCCTGGGGCCAGACCTGGGGCGCGCGCGGCTTTGCCGTCATGTCGTACGCCGACTGGGTGGCCTACGGCACCGATGCCTGGGCCTGTTCGCTGGGCGTGCCGCAGGAGCGCGCGCGCCAGCCGCGGCGCATCGACGCCCTGCGCTGGCCGTCGCGCAGCGGCCGCTCGCTCGGCTTCTTCGACTTCAGCCCGCGCAACCCCGACAACCCGCCCGACGACCCGTGGCCGATCGACCGCGACTTCGAGCACAAGCCCTACCAACCCTGGACCACCGCCGAGGCCTACGCGCACACGCTGGTGACCGGCAACGACGGCCGCGTCAGCATCACCGACGTCACCGCCGGCGTCGACGGCGACGCCGCGCGGCTGGTGCGCGAGATCGCCCTTACGCGGCCGCGGCCCTGGCTGGCGGCGCAGGCCAAGCCCAGGCTGATGATCTACGCCCACGGCGGCCTGAACAGCGAGGCCGAGGCCATCGACCGCATCCGCGTGCTGGCGCCGTACTTCGAGGCCAACGGCATCTACCCGCTGTTCCTGACCTGGCGCACCGGCCCGCTGGAGACGCTGAACGCGATGCTGGAAGACAAGTTCCGCGCCTACTTCGGCGTGTCGACCACCGAGGAGATGCGCGCCGCGGGCTTCATCGACGAACTCGCCGACGCCCGCGACCGGCGCGTCGAGGAGCTGGCTCGCCTGACGTTGAAGGGCATCTGGTCGGAGATGCGCGAGAACGCCGAACGCGGCGCCGAGGCCGGCCATGGCCTGGCGTTGCTGGCGCAATCGTTGGCACAGTTGCGCGACGCCGTGCCCGGGCTCGAGTTGCACCTGGTCGGCCACTCGGCCGGCGCGATCCTGCTCGGCCACCTGCTCGGCGTGCTGGCCGCGCCGCCGGCGGGCGCTGCCGCATTGAAGGTGGCCGGCTGCACGCTGTTCGCGCCGGCCTGCTCGCTGGCCTTCGCGCTCGACAAATACCTGGGCGCCGCGGCGGCCATCCTGCCCAGCCGACGCATCACGCTGCACTGCCTGGCCGACCGCGAGGAGAAAGACGACTTCCTGGCCGGCGTGAAGGGCCTGCACCTGTACGGCAAGTCGCTGCTGTACCTGGCGAGCCGCGCGCTCGACGACGAACGCAAGATGCCGCTGCTGGGCTTGCAGCGCGCCGTCACCGCGGGCTGGGAGCACGACGCCGACCAATGGGCCGCCGCGCAATTGCCGTCGGTGCAGGCCTGGCTGGCGCGCTTCGAGGGCCGCGTGCAGGCGGTCGCGTCGCCCAGCGTGGTGGTCAACAGGAAGGGCCAGACCGTGCAGGCGCAACACGGCTCGTTCGACAACAACGTGGCCTTGATGACGCAGACCATCGAAGGCATGCGCGGCGCCAAGCTCGTGCGGCCGATCGAGTGGCTGGACTACTGATTACGGCACCAGCGTCAGGAACAGGAAGGCCGCGAACAACACCAGGTGCACGGCGCCCTGCATCACCGTGGCGCGGCCACTGCCCAGCGTGAGGGTGGCGATGATCAGCGTCAGCGTCAGCAGCACGATCTGCATCGGCGGCAGGCCGAGCACCAGCGCAAACGGGAACCACGGCGACAGCGCTGCGACCACCGGGATGGTCAGCCCGATGCTCGCCAGGCCCGAGCCGAGCGCCAGGTTGAGGCTGCTCTGCATGCGGTTGCCGCGCGCCGCGCGCAGCGCCGCGCCGGTTTCCGGCAGCAGCACGATCATCGCGATCACCACCCCCGCCACGGCCTGCGGCAGGCCCGCGGCCGCCACGCCGGCTTCCAGCGCCGGGGCCAGCGCCTTGGCCAGGCCGACCACGCCGACCAGCGACACCAGCAGCAGGCCCAGGCTGCTCCAGGCCACCCAGTTCGGCGGCGGCGCGGCGTGGCTGTCGTCGTTGCCGTCGCCCACCGGCAGGAAGTAGTCGCGGTGGCGCACGGTCTGCACGAAGACGAACACGCCGTACAGCGCCAGCGACGTGACGCCGGCAAACGCCAGCTGCGCGGGGCTGTAGGTCGGCCCCGGCGTGGTGGTGGTGAAGCTCGGCAGCACCATCGTCAGGCCGGCCAGCGCGGACAGCGAGGCCAGCGCCGGGCTCGTGCCCTCGACGCGGTAGGCCAGCACGCCGTGGCGCAGGCCGCCCATCACCAGGCACAGGCCGACGACGCCGTTGCAGACGATCATCACCGCGGCGAACACGGTGTCGCGGGCCAGCGAGTTGGCGCCCTCGCCGCCGGCGACCATCAGCGCCACGATCAGCGCCACCTCGATCACCGTCACCGCCACGGCCAGCAGCAGCGTGCCGTAAGGCTCGCCGACCCGGTGCGCCACCACCTCGGCGTGGTGGATCGCCGCCATCACGGCGGCGAACAGCGTCGCCGACAGCAGCAAGCCCAGCGCCAGCCCGAGCGGCCGGCCCCAGCTCAGGGCCAATATCAACCCGGCCAGCAGCGGCACCGCCAGGCTCCACGGCGGCAGGCCGGGAATGCGGAGCCAGGTGGCGCGTGGGGGGTGGCGTTGTTCGAGGGCATGCGTTCATGCTAGTCGAAGGCCGCGGAAGGCTGGCTGGACCCACCCACGGCATGCCTGCTGGGTGCGCCTTCGCCGGCGCGCAGCGTCACCGCCGCTCGACCACCATCGGCACCAGCAGCATCTTCTCGCGCACGCGCTCGGCGTTGCGCTGCGCCTGGTCGCGCGTCGCGAACGGCCCGGCCTGCACGCGGTACAGCGACTGCTCGTTGAAGATCGCCAGCAGCGGCGCCAGGCCGTCGACGGACTCTCCCGCCTGGCTCTGCAATTGCTCGGCGCCCTGGCGTTCGCGGAAGGCGCCGAGCTGGACCCAGAAGCCGCGGCCGGCCACCGCCGACGCAGGGGCCGCCGGCGCCGGCTGCGGTGTTGCGGCCAGCGCTGGCGGCTCGTCGCCGTTCTGCACCGCGGGCGCGGCCGGTGCGCTGCGCTGCCACGCGCTGCGGCGGATCTCGTCGGGCGTGATGCGCTCGATCTGCACCGGCGCCACGCCGCCGAGCAGGCCCAGCTTCAGCGCCGCGGTGTAGCTCAGGTCGATGATGCGGCCCTTGACGAAGGGGCCGCGGTCGTTCACGCGCACGATCACCGTGCGGCCGTTGGCCGGGTTGCTCACGCGCACGTAGCTCGGCAGCGGCAGCGTGCGGTGCGCCGCGGTCATCGCGTACATGTCGTAGACCTCGCCGCTGGCCGTGCGCCGGCCGTGGAACTTGCGGCCGTACCACGAGGCCAGGCCGCGTTCGGCGAGCGCCGCGTCGGGCGGCAGCGGGGTGTAGGTTTCGCCGAGCGCTTCGTAGGGCTTGTTCGGCCCGCCGGGGCGGATCGGCTCGATCTGCGGCAGCGCGTCGGGCACCTGCGTCAGGTCTTGCGGCGGGCGGGCTTCGGCGCCGTCGACCGCCGGCGCCGGCCCGCGCGTCGCGCAGCCGGCCAGCAGCACGCATTGCCGCCAGCCGCAGCAGCGTGCCAGACCAGGGGCGCGTGGTGGACGTCGACATCGCGCCGCGAGCGTAGCAGCGGCGCGGGTGGCTATCATCGATGCAACATGATGTCGAGCCTGCGGTGTGCAATGTTGACGGCGCGGCGCGCATGAACGTGGCGCCCGCGATCCGCATCGAAGACATCGCCGCGCATGCCGGCGTTTCGCCGCCTGGCCACGATCGCCGGCATCGAGGTCGACCTGCGCTACGCCGGCCGCAACAACTTCGAAGGCCGCGTGCTGTACCAGGGCATCGACTGCGCCTGGCTGCGCGCCGAGGCCGCCGCGGGCCTCGAGGCGGCCGCCGCCTGGCTCGCGCGCACGCACGCCGGCCACCGCCTGCGGGTGCTCGACGCGCTGCGCCCGCAGCGCGTGCAGGAGGCGATCTGGCGCCACGTGGCCGGCACGCCGGCGGCGCACTACTTCGCCGAACCGGTGCGCGGCTCGGTGCACTCGTTCGGCATGGCGGTCGACGTGACGCTCGTCGACGCCGCGGGCCGCGAGCTCGACATGGGCAGCGGCTTCGACGCCATGACGCCGGCCTCGCACCCCGCGCTCGAGGCCGAGCAGCTCGCCGCCGGTGCGATCACGCGCGAACACATCGCGGCCCGCGCGATCTTGCGCGGCGCCATGGCCGCCGGCGGCTTTCGCGGCATCCCGACCGAGTGGTGGCACTTCGACCACGGCGACCGCGACGCCGTGCGGCGCGATCTGCCGCGGGTCTTGTGACGCGCCGCGCCCGACCGATGAGACTGCTGCTCGCGCCGATGGAGGGCCTGCTCGACCATTGCCTGCGCGATGTGCTGACGCGCGCCGGCGGCGTCGACCGCTGCGTGTCGGAGTTCATCCGCGTCACCGACCAGTTGCTGCCCTCGCGCGTGTTCCTGCGCCTGATGCCCGAGCTGGCGCAGGGCAGCCGCACGGCGGCCGGCACGCCGGTGCGCGCGCAACTGCTGGGCTCGGACGCGGCCTGCATGGCCGACAACGCGGCGGCGCTGGCCGCGCTCGGCGCCGAGGGCATCGACCTCAACTTCGGCTGCCCGGCGCCGTCGCGTGAACCGGCATCGCGGCGGCGCGGTGCTGCTCGACGAGCCCGAGCTGGTGGCGGCGATCGTGGCGGCGGTGCGCCGCGCGGTGCCGGCCGCGCTGCCGGTCTCGGCCAAGATGCGGCTGGGCCATCGCGACAGCGCGCTGATGCTCGACAACGCCCGCGCCATCGCCGACGCCGGCGCGGACGAGCTGGTGGTGCACGCACGCACCAAGCTGCATGGCTACCGGCCGCCGGCGTACTGGGATTGCATCGCGCAGATCCGCGAAGCGGTGCGCATCCCGGTGGTCGCCAACGGCGAGATCTGGAGCGTCGACGATGCGCGCCGCTGCATCGCGGCGTCGGGCTGCGACGCGCTGATGCTCGGCCGCGGCATGGTCGCCGACCCCGGCCTGGCGCTGGCCATCCGCGGCCCGCACGGATCGGCGCTGGGCTGGCCCGAACTGCTGCCGCTGCTGAAGGCTTACTGGCAGCAGGTGGCGCTGGTGGTGCAGCCCAAGCACCGCGCCGGCCGCTTGAAGCAATGGCTCAACCTGCTGCGCCGCCGCCACCCCGAGGCGCAGGCCGCCTTCGACGCCGTGCGCACGACGACCGACCCGGCGCAGGTCGGCGCGCGGCTGTTCGCCAGCGCCTGACGACGCGGCGCGCTCAAGCCCGATACCCGATACCATCTGCGCCAGGATGCCCGCCGCGGGCACCGCGCAAGGAAGCCGCATGCAATACCGCTCGCTGGGGAAAAGCCCGCTCAAGGTCTCCGCCCTGTGCCTGGGCACCATGATGTTCGCCGACCAGACCGAGCTGGCCGAGGCCAGGAACATCGTCGCGCATGCGCACGAGCACGGCGTCAATTTCATCGACACGGCGGATGTGTATGCCTACGGCAAGTCCGAGGCCATGATCGGCGAGGCTGCTCAAGGCCAGCCCGCGCCACGACTGGGTGCTGGCGACCAAGGTCGGCAACAAGATGAGCGCGCGGCCCAACGAATCGCACTATTCGCGCAGCTGGCTCGAGCGCGAATGCGAGGCCAGCCTGCGGCGCCTGGGCACCGACCACGTCGACCTGTACTACATGCACCGCGACATCATCGGCATGGATCTGGAAGAGCCGCTGCGCGCCATCGAGGCGCTGCTGCGTGCCGGCAAGATCCGCGCCTGGGGCCTGTCGAACTTTCGCGGCTGGCGCATCGCCGAGGCGGTGCACATGGCGCGCGCGATCAACATGCCCGCGCCGGTGGCCTGCCAGCCGTACTACAACCTGCTCAATCGCCAGCCCGAGGTCGAAGTCCTGCCGGCCTGTGCCCGCTTCGGCATCGGCGTGGTGCCCTACAGCCCGATCGCGCGCGGCGTGCTGGTCGGCAAGTACGCGCCGGGCGCCCAACCGGCCGCCGGCACGCGCGCCGGGCGCGGCGACGAGCGCATCATGGAGTCGGAGTTCCGCGCCGAGTCGCTGGCCATCGCGGCCACGCTCAAGGCCCATTGCGAGCAGAAGGGCGTCTCGCTGGCGCACTTCGCCAGCGCCTGGGTGCTGGCGCACAAGGCCGTCAGCGCGGTGATCGCCGGGCCGCGCACCCTGGCGCAATGGCAGGATTACTTCGGCGCGCTCGATTGCGTCATCAGCGCCGAAGACGAAGCGCTGGTCGATTCGCTGGTCAAGCCCGGCCATCCGTCCACGCCCGGCTACACCGACCCGCAGTACCCGTTCGAAGGCACGGCGCTGAAGCCCGGCATGGCAGGGCAAACAGCGGCTTGGGTCACGCACGCATTGTGCGTACACTGCCCGCCCACCCCTGCTCAACGATGCAAAGGCCCGCCATGAACAAGCTCTTGTTGATCGCCGTGCTCGGGGCCTCGGCCCTGGCCGGCTGCGCGCAGATCCCCAGCGGCCCAGGCAAGCGCGAGTTGATGGTCGTCGGCAACGACGAGAAGGTCGCCTTCAGCGATGCCGGCACCTTCGTCTTCAGCGCGCCGGGCCGCGACACGGTGTCGATCATCGACATCGGCACCGATCCGCTGGCGCCCAGGATCGTCGTCAACCTGCCGCTGCAGAACTCGATCTTCGGCCCGCCGGTGAACCTGGCGATCACGCCCGACGAGGGCCTGGCGCTGGTCGCCAATCCGGTGTTTGCGGAGGCCGACGGCGCGGGCTGGAAGATGGTGCCCGACAACAAGCTCTACGTGATCGACCTCGGCGCCAACCCGCCGGCGCTGATCGACACCGTCATCGTCGGCAAGCAGCCTTCGGGCCTGTCGATCAACCGCGCCGGCAATCTGGCGCTGGTCACCAACCGCGCCGACAACTCGGTCGGCGTGCTGCGCATCGAGGGCAAGAAGGTCACGCTGGTCGACACGGTGGCCATCGGCGAGCAGGTCACGCATGTGGTCTTCACGCCCGACGGCAGACGCGCGATTGCGGCCAAGTTCCCCGGCCACAAGCTGGCCATGCTCGAGGTCAATGGCGAGAAGGTCAGCTACACCAAGGTCGACGTGCCGGTCGGCCTGTGGCCGTACAACTTCGACATCACGCCCGACGGCAAGCTGGCGCTGGCCGCCGACAACGGCGCGGCCGGCCGCTCCGACGGCAACGTCGACACGGTGACGGTGGTCGACATCGAGGCCAACCCGCCGCGCGTGATCGACAAGATCGTGATCGGCGACTCGCCCGAGGGTTTTGCCATCAGCCCGACCGGCAAGCTGGCCGTGGCCATGCTGCTCAACGGCAACGACGCGGCCAAGAACGCCTGGTTCCACAACCGCAACGGCAAGGTCGTGGCGCTGAAGATCGACGGCAAGAAGGTGACGCGCGGCAACGAGGTCGAGGTGCGCGGCCTGCCCGAGGGCGCGGTGTTCAGCAACGACGGGCGCTACATCTACGTCGGCAACTACCAGGATCGCGACATCTCGATCCTGCGCGTCGACGGCGACCAGATCGTCAACACCGGCAAGACGCTGACCCTGCCCGGGCAACCCGCCTCGATGCGCGGGCGCGCGCGCTGAGCGCTCGCTGCCTGATCGGAACGGCACGCCACCATGCTCTACCGCCGCCTCGGCCGCACCGGCCTCAAGCTGAGCGTCTTGTCGCTCGGCTCCTGGGTCACGTACCACAACCAAGTCGAACCAGGCCGCGGCCGTCGAGATGATGGCCGCGGCGTACGACGCCGGCGTCAACTTCTTCGACAACGCCGAGGCCTATGCCGCCGGCCGCAGCGAGGAGTTGATGGGCCAGGCGCTGAAGAAGCTGGGCTGGCCGCGCCTGAACTACGTGGTCTCGACCAAGTTCTTCTGGGGCCTGGACCGCGACGGCGAAAGCGTCAACCGCAAGGACACGCTGAACCGCAAGTACCTGCTGCAGGCCATCGACGGCTCGCTGGCGCGCTTCGGTCTCGAGCACATCGACGTCATCTACTGCCATCGCCCCGACCCGCACACGCCGATCGAAGAGACCGTGCGCGCGATGAGCGACATCATCACGCAGGGCAAGGCGCTGTACTGGGGCACCAGCGAATGGGCCGCCGCCGACATCCGCGCCGCGTGGGAGCTGGCCGACCGCCATGGCTGGCACAAGCCGGTGGTCGAGCAGCCGCAGTACCACCTGTTCCACCGCCAGCGCGTCGAGCAGGAGTACGCGCGGCTGTACGAAGACACCGGCCTGGGCTTGACGACCTGGAGCCCGCTGGCGTCGGGCCTGCTGACCGGCAAGTACGTCCAGGGCGTGCCCGAGGGCAGCCGCGGTGCGCTGCAGGCCATGGCCTTCCTGCGCGACGGCCTGACGCACCCGGCGAAGAATGCCGCCGTGGCGCAACTCGCGCCGATCGCGGCCGAACTGGGCGGCAGCCTGGCGCAACTGGCGCTGGCCTGGGTGGCGCGCAATCCGCGCGTCAGCTCGGTCATCACCGGGGCCTCGAAGGTCGCGCAGCTGCAAGCCAACCTGGGCGCGCTGGCGCTGGTGGGCAAGCTCACGCCGGAAGTGCTGGCGCGCATCGATGCGCTGACGCAGGGCCTGGTCGACTGAATGCGCACGGCCGCTGCGCGACGTGCGCGGCCTCAGGCGCAGGCCACCGCGCCGGCCTTTTCCAATGCCTTGATCTCCTTGTCGCTGTAGCCCAGCGACAGCAGCACCACGCGCGTGTGCTGGCCGAGCAGCGGCGCGCCGCTGCGCACCGAGCCGGGGGTGTCGGAGAACTTGATCGGCAGGCCCAGCGTGCGCGTCTTGCCGGCCTTCGGATGGTTGACCTCGACCACCATTTCGCGTGCCGCGACCTGCGGGTCGGCGAGCATCTCGCCGATCTTGTTGATCGGCCCGACCGGCACGCCCGAGGCCTCGAGGTTGAGGATCCAGTCGGCCGAGCTGCGCGTCCTGGTGCGCGCCGCGATCAGATCGGCCAGTTCCTGCTTGTGCGCCATGCGATCGGCATTGGTCGCGAAGCGCGGGTCGGTGATCAGCTTGGGCAGGCCGACGACGGTGGCGATGCGCTCCCAGTTGGCCTGGTTGGCGCCGCCGATGTTGATCCAGCCGTCCTTGGTCGGGAAGGCCTGGTACGGCGCGGTGAGCACATGGCTCGAGCCCGAGGGTTGCGGGCTCACGCCGGTGGCGAAGAACAGCGCCGAGTGCCAGTAGGTCTGCTGCACCGCCGCTTCCATCAGCGAGGTGTCGACCATCTGGCCCTTGCCGCTGACGCCGCGGCTGACCAGCGCCGAGACCACGCCGAGCGCGGCCAGGATGCCGGCATTGATGTCGGCCACCGGCGGGCCGGTCTTCATCGGCTCGCCGCCGGGTTGCCCGGTGACGCTCATCAGGCCCGAGACACCCTGCGCGATGAGGTCGAAGCCGCCCTTGTCGGCGTAGGGGCCGGTGCGGCCGTAGCCGGAGATCGCGCAGTAGATCAGGCGCGGGTTGAGCGCCTTGAGCACCTCGTAGCCCAGGCCGAGCTTGTCCAGCGTGCCCAGGCGGTAGTTCTCGATCACCACGTCGGCGTCGGCGAGCAGGCGCTTGACCACCGCCAGCCCGCCTTCGAGCTTGAGGTTGACCGCGATGCCCAGCTTGTTGCGGTTCATCATCAGGAACGGCGCCGACTCGCCGTCGATCGTGTGCTGGCGGTACGAGCGGCTGTCGTCGCCGCCGGGCAGTTTCTCGACCTTGATCACGTCGGCGCCCAGGTCGGCGAGCATCAGGCCGCAGGTCGGCCCGGCCATGATCTGCGCCAGCTCGACGACCTTGATGCCGGCCAGCGGACCGTTCGCAGTCATCTGCCCTTGAACTCCGGCTCGGTCTTGGCCAGGAAGGCCTGGAGGCCGATGCGAAAGTCTTCGCTGCCGTAGCAGGCGTAGCCCTCTTCGATATCGGCAGGCGTCAGCGGCGTGGGGTCGCGAAAGCGCCGCGCAAAGCGCTTGTGCCAGCGCGCGACCAGCGGCGCGCCCGATGCGATGCGCTCGGCCGTGGCCCGCGCCTCGGCGGCCACCCGGTCGTCGGGCACGACGCGTGTGACCAGCCCCTTGGCCAGCGCTTCATGGGCATCGAAGATGCGGCCCTCGAGCAGGATCTCCAGCGCCACGGCCTCGCCGGCCAGGCGGATCAGCGCGCCGATCTCGGCATACGCCATGACCAGGCCCAGGCGCTTGATCGGCACGCCGAAGCGGCTCGACTCGCCGCAGATGCGCAGGTCGGCCAGGCCGGCGATCTCCAGTCCGCCGCCGACGCACACGCCGTGGATCTGCGCCACCACCGGGTGCCGGCAGTGGTCGATCGCCTCGATCGTGCGCGTCATGACCTGGCCGTAGGCGCGCGCCTGCTCGATGTTCGAGCGCTCGGTGGCGAACTCGGAGATGTCGTTGCCGGGCGCGAAGGCCTTCTCGCCGGCGCCGCGCAGCACGATGCAGCGCAGCGCGTCGTCGCCACCCAGTTCGATGAACACGTCGCCCAGGCGCTGCCACATCGGCTTGGTCAACGCGTTCAGCTTTTCCGGGCGGTTGAGTACGACCGTGGCGATGGCGCCGTCGCGCTCGACGAGGATGGTGTCGTCCAACGCCTTGGCCCTAGCGGTAGAACACGCTCGACCAGGCCCAGCGTGACGACGGGCACGTAGGTGACCAGCAGCAGCGTGAACAGCAGCACGCCGATGAACGGGATGTTGGCCTTGGTCACGTCCCAGACGCTCTCCTTCGCGATCGAGCAGGTGAGCAGCAGGACGCTCGCCACCGGCGGCGTCTGCTGGCCGATGGCCAGGTTGAGCGTCACGATCACGCCGAAATGGACCGGATCGATCCCCGCCGCGGTCACCACCGGCATCACGATCGGCACCACCAGGATGATGGCCGCGGCCGAATGCAGGAACATGCCGATGATGAGGAAGAAGACGTTCAGGATCGCGAGGATGGCCCACTTCTCGCTCGTGATCGAGAGCATCGCCGCCGCGATGCGCTGCGGAAGCTGCACCTCGGTGAGGTAGAGGCCGAGCAGGGCCGAGGCGGCCACCAGCAGCATCACGGCGCCGGTCTGCACGGCGCCGTCGATGATCGCCTCGCGCAGCCGCGCCCAGTCGAGCTCGCGGTAGACCAGGCCGCCCACCAGGAGCGAGGCCACCACCGCGAGCGCCGCGCCCTCGGTCGCGGTGACGACGCCGCCGAAGATGCCGCCCAGGATGATGACCGGCAGCGTGAGGGCCCAGAACGCCTTCTTGAAGGCGCGCCAGAGCTTGCCCCACTGGAAGATCTCCTCGACCGGCCAGTTGTACTTGACCGCGTACCAGTAGCACAGGCCCATGAAGCCGAATGCCGTGAGCAGGCCGGGCACGATGCCGGCGACGAACATCTGCACGACCGAGGTGCCCGCCATGACCGCGTACAGGATCATCGGGATCGACGGCGGAATGATGATCGCCAGCGTGGCCGTCGAGGAGGTCACCGCGGCCGTGAAAGGGCCCGGGTAGCCGCGCGCCTTCATGGCCGGCATGATGATCGAGGCGGTCGCGGCCACGCCGGCGACCGCCGAGCCCGAGATCTCCGCGAAGAACATGTGGCTCAACACGTTCACCTGGGCGAGCGCCCCCCTCATCCAGCCCACCAGCGCCTGGCAGAAGTCGATCAGCCGGTGCGAGATCCCCGAGGTGTTCATGATCGCGGCCGAGAGGATGAACAGCGGGATCGCGATCAGCGGGAAGCTGGTCGCGCCCTGGTAGAGCGACAGCGGCACGTTGGGCAGGCTCGCCACGCCCTGCGTCGTGATCATCGCGATGACCGACGCGATGCACAGCGCCACGGCGATCGGGACGTTGATCAGCACCAGGGCGACGACGCACAGCAGGACGAGGAACCCGGTCATGCGTGTTCCCCGGCAGCCACGTCCTCACGCCGCGCCTCGCGCAGCACCTCGGGGAACACCCGTCAGCGTCCTCGCGCCGCGCCTGCGCGCAGCACCTCGGGAAACACCAGCAGCTGGCCCACCACGAACAGGACGGCGCTGATCGGGATCACCGAGTTCGCATACGCCACCGAGACCTGCGGCAGCGAAACCAGCCGGTCGGCGGCGAGGACCTCCAGGATCGAAGTAGCCCACCCAGGCGAGCAGCACGAAGAAGGCCAGCGTGCACAGCTGCGCCACGACGGTGGCGGCCACTCGCGGGCCGGGAGGCAGCATGCGCACGACCTCGGGCACGCCCATGTGCGCGTGCTTGAGGACCGCGAGCGCGGCGCCGTAGAACGTCACCCAGGCCAGCAGGATGGTGGCGACCTCGTCATACCAGACGAGGGAGTGGCCCGAGTAGCGGAAGACCACGCCCGCCACCACCTCGGCGGCGAGCGCGGCCATGAGCGCGATGCAGATCCACTCGAGGAAGCGCTCGTATCCCCGGCGGAACGACTTGCAGCGTCACCCCTTACTTGCCCAGGGCGATCGCGCGGTCGATCACGTCCTTGGCGCTCGGCACTTCCTTGGCGAACTCGTCGTACACCGGCTTGGAGGCGGCGACGAAGGCGTCCTTGTTGGGCGTGTTGACCTGGATGCCGCCGGCCTTCAGCTTGGCCAGCAGATCGTTGTCGTCCTTCTCGGCGGTGGCGTAGACGAAGGCCTGCGTCTCCTTGGCGGTGTCCTCGAGGATCTTGCGCACGTCGGCGGGCAGGCTGGCCCACTTCGTGGCGCCCACGGTGGCGTAGGCCGGCGTGTACACGTGGCCGGTGAGCGAGAGGAACTTCTGCACCTCCTGGAACTTGGCGCTGTAGATCTGCGTGAACGGGTTCTCCTGGCCGTCCATCACGCCGGTCTGCAGCGCGGTGAAGACCTCGGAGAACTTCATCGGCGACGGGTTGGCGCCGTAGGCCTGGAACATCTTCACGCGCCACTTGCCCTCGGGCACGCGCAGCTTGATGCCCTGCAGATCGGCCGGCGTGTTGATCGGGCGCTTGGAGTTGGTGATGTGGCGGTAGCCGTTCTCCCACACCGCGAGGACCTTCAGGCCCTTCTTCTCTGCCTCGGGCGCCATCTTCGACCAGAACACCTCCTTCTCGATGCGGCCCATGTGCGCACGGTCCTTCACCAGGTAGGGCATCTCGAATACGCCGAAGATGTCCGACTCCGACGACATCACGGTCGACGGCAGCGCGATGTCGACGGTGCCGAGCTTCAACTTCTGCAGCAGCTCCTTGTCGCCGCCGAGCTGGCTCGAGCCGAACACGACGACCTTGGCCTTGCTGCCGAGCTTGGCGTTGGCACGGCGGGCGAATTCCTCGGCCGAGTTGGCGAACAAGGAACCGGGCTCGCCGACATGGCCGAACTTGATTTCGACTTGGGCCAGCGCCGGCACAGCGGCCAGCGAGGCCAGCGCGGCGAGCGCGGCAGTCAGGGCATGGCGGAACGTCATCGGGCTTCTCCAGGAGGGTGGGCGGCGCACTTGCGCCGTTGCCGATGATGACGGATCGAATATCGCGCCGTCTCAGGTCAAGTACCTAAGACCGGCCCCGATGCGGGCGCTAGGCAGGTCGGGCCTGGGCGGCGGGGCGAACCCTGCGTCGATGCCGAAGCGCGTTGCCCCGCCAGCGCTGCCGCGCGCGCAGCCACCTCGTCGTCGAGCCAGCGCCGGATCTTCTGCGCGTCGAGCGCGCGCGACGACGAAGCCAGCGCACCGATCAGCACCACGCTCACGGTGCGGTCGCCGACACGCATGCGCATGGTCAGACAGCGGCCGGCGTCGGTGGTGTAGCCGGTCTTCGAAGCCATGATGTCCCAGCCCGGCCGGCCGACCAGGGCATTGGTGTTGTGCACCGAACGCGGCCTGCCGTTGACGACCACGGCGCGCGTGCGCTGGCTCGTGATCTGCGCGATCAACGGGTAGTCCTTGGTCGCCTGCAGCAACTGGGCCATGTCCAGCGCGCTGGCGTGGTTGTCGGGCGACAGGCCGGTGGGCTCGACCAGCCTCGTGTTCGCCAGTCCCAGCGCGGCGATCTTGCGTTGCATGGCTTCGGCGAACGCCGTCGGCCCACCCGGATAGCAGCGCGCCAGCGCGGCGGCGGCGTGGTTGTCCGATACGAGCAGGGCCAGTTCGAGCAGGGTCTGCCTGGGCACCATGGCGCCGACGCGCAGGCCGCCGCGGCTGTGCCTGAGCGTGTCGCGATCGACTTCGTCGATGCGCAGCGTCTGGTCGAGGTCCTGCCGCGCATCGAGCACCACCATCGCGGTCATCAGCTTGGTCAGCGAGGCGATCGGTGCGGCGGTGAGGGCGTCCTTTTCCAGCAGCACCTCGCCGGTCGTGTCGTCGACGACGACCACATGCGCCGAGCGGAACGACACCGCCTTGCCCCAGCAGGTGAGGCTGGCGCAGAGCATGAGCGCGAGAGTGATGGGCTTGAGCATGGCGGCGTGCGGTGGGGTCCGGCGAACGCCGAACCGGCGCTGAACGTGGTTATCGGCGATTTCGCCGCCGGGAAATTCCCAGCACTGGCGCCAAGCGCGACATGCGCCACGCATTCGGCCCGAACGGGGCGCTCAGGCCTGCGCTTGCCGCAAATCCTGCGTCGTCAGTCGTCGCCGCCGCGTCGCGACAGCAGCGCCGCTTCGAGCAGCGACGCCGCCACGACGATGGGCAGCGCGACGAACAGCAGGAACCTGTCGATGCCGAACATGGCGCAACTGTGCACCGACTCGCGCTGCCCCGTTGTTCGTGCGGCCTGGCGCCATTTTGTGCGCTGTGCGCACGGGCCGCATGGCCTCGTCGCAAATCAAATTTGCCGGCGGCGTGGAGATCGATTCGCCGTCCAGATGGGTCGGGTCGATCCCTATACACATGGTCCTGGCCAGGGTCATATTGGCGTCGTCGTTGCCGACGACGACAGTACCCATGCGGCGCGCTCGATCCACGGCGACGAGACTTCAGTGCTGGAACGGTACGGCCATATGCCAGTCATCGCAGGCCGGCGCGGCATGCCTGTCGCGGCGGCATTTCCACCCCTCGAAGACATGGAGACACGCATGAAGAAGACTGCATCGTTGTTCCTCACCACGTTGGGCGCCGCGGCGGCGCTGATGGTGGCCGGGACGGTGTTCGCACAGGCGCAGACCAACATCGAGAACCTCAAGCAGATGAAGGTCTCGGGCGTCGATCCGAGCATGCCGCCCGTGGCGCAAGGCGGCGCCAACGCCGCGGCGCTGCGCGAGAACCTGAAGCGCATCAAGTTGCCGCCGGGCTTCAAGATCGACCTCTACGCGGTGGTGCCCGATGCCCGCCACATGGCCGTCGCGCCGAGCACCAACATGCTGTTCGTCGGCACGCGCAAGAACACCGTCTGGGCCGTCACCGACCGCAACAGCGACGGTGTGGCCGACGAGGTCAAGCCGTTCGCACCGTCAGCCAAGTTCCACGTGCCCAACGGCGTGTGCTGGACCAAGGACGGCTTCCTGATCGTGGTCGAACACAACCGCGTGCTGAATTTCCCGGCCGCCGAGTTCTTCTATGAAGGCGGCGACGTGGCGGTGATCGAGACCGTGGCGCAGGGCAAGCTGATTCCGCCGGAAGAGGAGTCGTACAACCACCATGCGCGCACCTGCCGCATCGGCCCCGACGGCATGCTCTACATCACGCTCGGCCAGCCCTACAACGTGCAGCCGCGCAACAAGATCGACGCTGTTCAACAAGGTCGGCATCGGCGGCATCGTGCGCATGAACGCCTTCGACGGTTCCAAGCGCGAGGTCTACGCCACCGGCATCCGCAACTCGGTCGGGCTGGAGTTCAATCCGAAGGACAGCACGCTCTGGTTCACCGACAACCAGACCGACGGCATGGGTGACCTGATTCCCGAAGGCGAGATCAACCGCGCCACCAAGGCCGGCCAGTTCTTCGGCTATCCGTGGCGGCAGGGCCATACGCGGATCACCGAGTTCGGCTACGACAAGGACCCGCTGCCGCCCAACATCACCGACCCGCAGGTCTACATGGATGCGCACGCGGCCGACCTGGGCCTGGCCTTCTATTCCGGCAAGGCCTTCCCGGCCAAGTACCAGGGCGGCCTGTTCTCGGCCCAGCACGGATCGTGGAACCGCACCAACGCCGATCGGCGCGCGCATCATGTTCACCAGCCTGAAGGCCGACGGCACCGCCGACAAGACCGAGGTCTTTGCCGAGGGCTGGCTCGACGCGGGCACCGGCCTGTACCGCGGCCGCCCGGTCGACGTGGCAATGATGAAAGACGGCTCGATGCTGATCAGCGACGACTTCGCGGGTGCGCTGTACCGCGTGAGCTACACCGCGCCGTGAGGCTTGGGCCAGGAAGGGCGTGGCTGCTGCTCATCGCAGCCGCTGCCGCGCCGGCCCTGGCCGCCGACGCCGTGGCGGGCCGGCAGAAGGCACTCGCCTGCGCCGTCTGCCACGGCCCGATGGGCCTGGCGGTGGCACTGGACGCGCCGCATCTGGCAGGCCAGTCGGCGCAATACCTCGGGCTGCAACTGCGCGCCTACCGCAGCGGCGCGCGCAAGCACGAGGTCATGAATGTGATGGCCAAGCCGCTCAGCGATGCCGATATCGACGACCTGGTGGCCTGGTTCTCCTCGCTCCAGGTCTCGGTTCAGCCCGTGCCCTGATGCCGCGACGCCGATCGGCGTCGGCGCGGGCCGACGCGCTGGCTCACGACCCTGCGTTGGCGCGTCGGCGTGGCGCAACGCTGCAAAGCGCAAGTCGGCGGCCAGGCCGGGCATGTCGCGCTCGATGCTGCGCGCGTAGGCCAGCAACTCGGCTGCGTTTTGCGGCTCCTCGGGTCGCGCCATGCGCTCCAGCCCATGTTGCACCGCCCGCACGAGCCGGGTCGCGATGCCGGCGCCAAGCGGCGACCCCGCACGGCGGGCAGGCGGCGGCGCGGGTGTTGCGCTCCTGCCGCACGGGTCGGGATAGGGTTGCCGCGTTCAGGCTGTGGATCCACCAGTGAGCCAGACGTGACGTTGCCAGCGCGTTCATGTTGCGGCCCTCGCGGTCGGACAGGCACGGCGCGCCGCCGGCGCGGTAAATCCCCGCGCAATCCAGAGTGCGATCGCGGCGGCCCACTCAGCCCCACGGCCCGGAACGACGGCGGGCGGAACCAGAACCCGGATGTTTTGACTTGACATGATGGCGACTTCCTTTCCTTGACTGGGCGGGGCATTTGCGCCCTGCATGCACGCATCCTAGGGTTTTCACCTAGACTGCGCCAATTGCGATTCCGAATCCGGGCATCACTGACGGCGAATGCCCGCCGTACAACCGAATGAACCGACCCGCGACCAATTTCCGCACCCTCGACCTGAACCTGCTCAAGGTTTTCGACGTGGTCATGGCCGAACGCAATGTCACGCGCGCCGCCGCGCGCCTGGCGATGACGCAGCCGGCGGTGAGCAACGCCATGCGTCGACTTGCGCGAGGCCACGCACGAAGAACTCTTCGTACCCGGCCCGACGGGCGTGACGCCGACAGCGCACGCCCAGGCGCTGTGGCCCACTGTGCGGGCCTCGCTGGACAGCCTGCACGAAGTCTTCGAACCGCAGGGGTTCGACCCGCGCAGCGATGCGCGCACCTTCACGCTGGCCATGGCCGATGCGACGGCCGCGCTGTTCGTTCCGCTGCTGGTGCAGATCCTGCATGCCGAGGCGGCGCGTGTCGATCTGCGCGTCGTGCCGCTGACCTCGCGCGACCCCCGCCCGATGCTCGAGCAGGGCCAGGCCGATATCGCGCTGGGCTTCTTCCCCGACGTCGATGCGGCGCTTGGCGGCCGAGGGTGAAGACGGCCTGCTGCGCCTGGAGCCGCTCTACGGCTGCGAGTACGCGTGCGTGATGCGCAACGACCACGCCCTGGCGCAACCTGGCGCGCTCGACCTCGACGCCTTCTGTGCCGCCGACTGGCTGCGCGTCAGCTTTGCCGGCCGCCCGCGCGGCTATGTCGACGAAGCGCTGGCGCGGCTCGGCCGCGAGCGCCGCGTCATGATCACGGTCAGCAACTTCTTCACCGCCGGGGCGGTGGTGCACCAGTCCGACCTGTTGACGGTGCTGCCGCGCAGCTTCGTGCCGGCCACCGGTTTTGCCGCGCAACTGGCGCTGGCCGAGGTGCCCTTCGAGATGCCCGGCATCGAGGTCGGGCTGCTGTGGCACCGACGCCACGAACAGGACACCGGCCAGCGCTGGCTGCGCGACACCATGCGGCGCGCAGCTGACGACGGTCGCCGAGGCGACGCACGCGGCAGCGGCCCGCCGTCGGCCACCGGCCTGCGGCGTGAACAGGCGCGTGGAGCGCGACGCCTAGTACGACGACCCGCCGCGGGCATGCGAGCGCAACTCGCGGGCCAGCGTGGGGTTTATGTGCTCCCAGCGGTCGGCCAAGGCGAGCAACTCGCGTGTGCTGCGCCGTTGCCCTTGTTCTTCGAGGCCGCACCAGACGGCGCGCCCGATGCGGGCCGCTCGCTCATGGATGGCTGCGTACAGCACGCCGATGCGTGACGATGCGGCCATCCAGGGCGTTTGACTTTGAATGCTGCTGACTCGGCATGGTGACTTCCCTTCGCTTAGCAGGCGGGCCACAGGAGCCCGATGCGGTCAGCCTAGGGTAAACACTGATGCGTGGCCAATTGCCTGTGCGAATCGCACTATCACGGGCGCGAATGGCCGGGCGGGCGTGTGTCAAGACCGCTGTTGCACCATGATGACGTCGATGCCGATGCCGAGCCTCGAGCCCACTGCCTTGAACACCGAGGCCGCCGATGAGCGGCACCCCGAGCTCGACCGCTACGACACGGCGCAGCTGGTCGCGGCTTTCGTCGATGACCAGCAGGGTGCGGCGGCGGCCGTGAAGGCCGCCGCCGCCGATCTGGCGCGCGCGGTCGACGCGGCCGTGCCGCGCATCGCTGCCGGCGGGCGGCTGATCTACGTCGGGGCGGGCACCAGCGGCCGGCTGGGCGTGCTCGACAGCGTCGAACTCAACCCCACGTTCTCCTGGCCGCGCGAACGCGCCCACGCGCTGATGGCCGGTGGCGATGCGGCGATGTACGCGGCCGTCGAGGGCGCCGAGGACGATGGGCCGCAGGGCGGCGCCGACCTGCACCGCCTGGCGCCGGGCGGCAACGACGTCGTGCTGCTGATCGCCGCCTCGGGCGCGACGCCGTACGTGCTCGGGGCCCTGCAGGCCGCACGCGCCAGCGGTGCGCTGACCATCGGCATCGCCAACAACCCGGGCTCGCCGCTGGCTGCGTTCGCCGAGATCGGCATCACGCTCGACACCGGCGCCGAGGTCATCTCCGGCAGCACGCGGCTCAAGGCCGGCACGGCGCAGAAGATCGCGCTGAACACGTTCTCGAGCGCGCTGATGGTGCGGCTGCACAAGGTCTACGGCAACCTGATGGTCGACCTGCGCGCCACCAACGCCAAGTTGCTGCACCGCGCCCAGCGCCTGACGATGCAGGCCGCCGGCTGCAGCGCCGTCGACGCCGAGCGCACGCTCGCGGCCTGCGACTACCGCGTCAAGGTCGCCATCGTGGCGCTCAAGCGCGGCATCGACACGCGCCGCGCCGAACGCCTGCTGCAGGCGCATGGCGGCAGCGTTCACGGCGCGTTGGAGGCGCCGCCGCCGTGAGCGCGGCAGCGCCGAGGGGTCCGCCATGAAGCGCCCGTACCGGCACCTGCGGCGTGGCGATCGCATCGGCGTGATCGCCCCGGCCGGCCCCTGCACGCCCGAGCGCGTGGCCCTGGTCGAGCCGCTGTTCGAGCGTCATGGCCTGCGCGCGCGACTGTACCCGGGCTGCCACGCGCGCCACCCGGACCACGACTTCCTGGCCGGCGACGACGCCACCCGCCTGGCCGACCTGCATGCCGCGTTCGCCGATCCGCGATGTCGCCGCCGTCTTCTGTCTGCGCGGTGGCTGGGGCAGCGCGCGGCTGCTCGACCGCGTCGACACGGCACTGCTGCGCGCGAATCCCAAACCCCTGGTCGGCTTCAGCGACATCACCGCACTGCACGCGCTGCTGGCGCGCGAGGGGCTGGTCGGCTTTGCACGCGCCGATGCCGGGCTCCAACCTGGTCCTGGCGGGCGATGAAGACGATGCACGGGCGCTGTTCGAGTTGCTGATGCAGCCGCTGCCCGCCGGCCATCGCTTCGCGCCGGCGCTGGCGGCCGACTCGTGGCGGGTGGCCGGGCAGGCCAGCGGCAGGCTGGTCGGTGGCAACCTGGCCATCGTCGCCTCGCTGCTCGGCACGCCCTGGGCCTGGCCGATGACGACGCGATCCTGTTTCTCGAAGAGGTGTCCGAAGCGCCGTACCGTGTCGACCGCCTGTTGACGCAACTGCGACATGCCGGCGTGCTGCGAAGTGCGCGCGGCTTCCTGCTCGGCAGCTTCAGCGAGGACGGCGACGCCACCGCCGTGCTGCGCGAGCACCTGGCCGGCCTGGGCAAGCCGGTGCTCGCCGGCTGGCCCGCGGGACACGCCAGGCCCAACCGCGCGCTGCCGCTCGGCGCGGCAGTGACGCTCGACGCCGGCGCGGGCACCTTGACGCTGGACGAGGCCGTGCTCGTCTGACGCGCGGCACCGACGTGCGCATCGAGGCCGGGCCAAGTATTCTCGGCACCACGATGGGTTGCCGATGACCAGCAGTCAACACACGCTGCGCGCGCACCAGTTCGCCGGGCTGGGCGGTGGCGGCACGCGGCTGATCGTGCTCGGCGCCGTGCATGGCAACGAGACCTGCGGCACGCGCGCCATCGAGCGTGTGCTGGCCGATCTCGACGCCGGTGCGCTGCGCATCGAGCGTGGCCTGTTGACGCTGGTGCCGGTGGCCAACCCGCTGGCCTACGTCAAGGGGCAGCGCCAGGGCCAGCGCAACCTGAACCGGCGCCTGCAGCCGACGCCGCAACCCGCCGAGTTCGAAGACCATATCGCGAATGTCCTGTGTCCGTGGCTCGCCGCGCACGATGTGCTGCTCGATCTGCACTCGTTCGCCGGCCCGGGCCGGCCGTTCGTGATGCGCGGCCCGGCCGACAACGACGCCGCGCTCGAGCCCTTCGGCCACGCCGCCGCCGAGGGCCGGCTGGCGGAGCATCTGGGCCCGACGCGCATCGTCGAAGGCTGGATGGCGGCTTACGCACAGGGTGCGGCGCGACGCCGTGCGCTGGGCCTGACCGATGACGCCGACCCCAGCTATGGCGTGGGCACCACCGAGTACATGCGCTCGCGCGGCGGCTACGGCGTCACGCTCGAGTGCGGCCAGCATGCCGACCCGGCCGCGCCGGAGGTCGGTTATCGCGCCATCCGCCAGGCGATCGCGTTGCTCGGCCTGGCCGACGACACGCTCACGCCGCCGGCGCCCGAGTTCGAGCGCCTTCGCCTGACCGAGGTCGTCGACCGCCTGCACGAGGCCGACCGCTTCGTGCGCGAGTGGTGCAGCTTCGACGCCGTGCACGCCGGCGAGCATGTCGGCGAGCGCGCCGACGGCACCGCAGTGATCGCGCGCAGCGACGGCCACATCGTGTTCCCCGACGCGGGCGCGTTGCCCGGGCACGAGTGGTTCTACTTCGCCCAGGCCAGCGAGCCGGCACCCGCGTGAACGCGCTGCAGGGCCTGATCCTCACGCCCGACGGCTGGTTGCGTGGTTCGCTGACGCATCGCGCCGGCCGCATCGTCGCGCTGCAGGGCGAGCCGGCCAGCGACGGGGCCTGGCGCGACGGCGCCGATGCCATCGTGCTGCCCGGCTTCATCGACCTGCACGTGCACGGCGGCGGCGGCGCCGACACGATGCAGGCGGGCGACGCGATCCAGACCATCGCGCGCACCCATGCGCAGCACGGCACGACGGCCCTGCTGGCCACCACGATGACCGCGCCGCCGAGCGAGATCGAGGCCGCGCTGCGTGCCCTGGCCGGCGCGTGCCGCACGCGCAGCGACGGCGCGGCGCGCGTGCTCGGCGTGCACCTGGAAGGGCCTTACATCAGCCCCGAGCGGCTCGGCGCCCAGCCGGCGTTCGCGGCCCTGCCGTCGGCCGCCGAAATCCTTGCCTTGCATGCACTGGCGCCGATTCGCGTCGTCACGCTGGCGCCCGAGTTGCCGGGCGCGCTCGAGACCGTTGCGGCGCTGGTGGCGGCGGGCATGCGCGTGCAGGTCGGCCACAGCGCGGCCAGCTACGAGCAGGCCTGTGCCGCGCTGCAGCGCGGCGCCAGCGGCTTCACGCACCTGTTCAACGCCATGAGCGGCCTGCACCAACGCGCGCCGGGCGTGGTCGGTGCGGCACTCGCGCATGCCGCCCACGCCGAGCTGATCCCCGACCTGCTGCACGTGCACCCCGGCGCGATGCGCGCCGCATTGCGCGCGATTCCCGGCCTGTACTGCGTCACCGACGCGACGGCGGCCGCGGCCATGCCCGACGGCGCCTACCGACTCGGGCGCCATGTGGTGCACAAATGCGGTGGCGGCGTGCGCCTGGCCGACGGCACGCTGGCCGGCAGCACGCTGACGATGGACCAGGCCTTGCGCAACCTCGTCGACGGGCTGGGCCTGGACTTGGCCGAGGCGTCGCGGCGCGTGTCGACGCACGCCGCGGCCTACCTCGGCATCGCCGACCGCGGCGTGCTGCGCGTCGGGGCGCTGGCCGATGTGGTCGTGCTGGACGCGCAATTGCGGGTGCGCCGGGTCGTCGTCGAAGGCCAGGCCGACGTCGCCGTCGCGGCCGGGCCTTGAGTTCAGCCCGGGGCGTCGATCTGCACGAGCTTGATGCGCGCCGACGAGCCGGTCTTGATCCGCACCTGAAGGCGGCGCACGCCGAAGTGCTTGGCAATCAGCGCGATCAGCGCTTCATTGGCCTTGCCGTCGACGGGCGGAGCCGCGACTTGCGCCAGCCAGGTGCCATCGTCTTGCGCAATCAACTGCGAAGCCCGCGCGTTGGGCTTGACCTTGACCTGAAGGATCGTGGAAGAGGGCGAATCGCGCGCGGCCATATTGCGGATTCTGAGCGGCAAGTCGTTCGAAGGCGAGACAGATCGCAAGCAAGCCGACGGGCAGTGCGCGTTTCGGGCAAAGCCGGACATCGACGCCGCCCGCCTTCGCGTTGGCCGGCCCGCAAGCGAGCCCGCATCAGACCGTGGCAGACAAGCGCCGCCGCAACCAGCGCAGGGCCGCGCCCAGCAGTGGCAGCGATTCATACACCTCGCGCGCCGGATCCCAGTAGTCGCGATGCCAGGTGATGCGTCCGTCTGCGGCGAACCGCAGGTGGGTTGAACCGTGAATCAATGCCGTGCTCGACCGGCCCTGGCGGCGGAATCGGAAGTTCCAAAGCAAGAAGGCGTGGTCACCCTCCGTGACCGTCAGCACGATGCGGAATTGCGGCGAATCCAGCGTCGCGAACATGTGCTGGAACACGCGGCGGATGGCGGCGATGCCCGATACGTCGTTGAATGGATCGGTGAAGCGCGCGGCATCGGCATAGATCTCATCGAGGCGCTGCAGCGTGTCGGGCGACAACGTCTCGAAGAACGCGATCACCTGGCTCACGCGCATGTCCGTCGTGATCGCCGATTTCGCCGTGGAACCTTGCATGTTCATGTGCCGGTGGCGCGCTGCACCGCCGCGAAGTACAGGCCATGCGGCAACAGTCGCAGCAATTTGAGCCACAGCGTGAAGCGCTTCGGAAAGTGGATCTCGAAGCGTCCCTTTTCCCAGCCGCGCACGATGTGGTCTGCGGCCTGTTCGGGCGTCAGCAATGCCGGCATCTCGAAGCGGTTGCCCGCGGTCAGCGGTGTTGCCACGAAGCCGGGGTTGATCACCGACACGCCGATGCCGGCGCGGTGCAGGTCGAGGTAGAGAGACTCGGCAAGGTATTGCAGCGCCGCCTTCGAGGGGCCATAGGCCATCGCCCTTGGCAAACCCCGATAGCCGGCGACGCTCGCCGTCAGGCTCAGATGGCCGTGCCCTTGCGCGGTCAATCTGGGCAAGACGGCATCGAGCAGGTGCAGCGCGCCGGCGTAATTGATTTGCATGTGCAGCAACGCTTCGTCGACGTCGAACTCGGCAGCGCACATTGCGCGATAGTGCCCGGCGCAATACATCGCCAAGTCGAGCTTACCGTGCAAGGCGAAGACCTGCGCGCAAGCGGCTGCGAGCGCTGCGCGGTCACCCACGTCCAGCGGGAGGGCGTGGCTGCCTGGATGGGTGGCCACGAAGCCGCCCAGCGACGTGCCATTGCGCGCCGACACCACGACGACGGCCCCCAACTCGTGCAGACGGTGCGCCGTCGCGCGCCCGATACCCGACGACGCGCCGACGATCCACGCCACGCGTCCGTGCCAGCTGCCGATCAAGGGGTTCAGAGGCATCGCCTCAGGGCCTGCTGAACGACAACAGCACTTCACCGACGCGCAAGCCGAACTTGCTGATGACCGCCTTGTTGAGCACAGTGCGTTCGTCGATCAGGTGCATCCAGTCGTCGAACTGCACGTCGTAGACATTGCCGCCGACCGGCAGTCTGAGCGTATAGCGCCAATTGAAGGCCGATCCGGACGACATGCCCAGCGCCTGCCCAACGACATCGTCGGCGGTTCCGACCATCGAGCCGTCGGCGAGCCTGCGCACGTGCCAGACACGGGTCTGGCGCTCGCCATCGTCGTAGACGAATCGCTCATCGAGCGTGCCCGCGTCGCCGACCCATTCGCAGTGCATCGTCACGACAAAGCGGCGCACGACCTTGCCGCTGCGGTCGCTGACCAGGCCATGCGCGAGCAGCGTGCCATTGAAGTAGCTCTTGAAGTCGAACAGCGGCCGTTGCGTGGCGTAGTCGGCGGCTCGCGGGCCGGCGCAGCCGGCGAGCGCCAGGGCAGCCGCGCCGGCGACGCCTGCCGCCACCAGGTAGCGCACGAGGCGCCGTGCTGAATCGAATGTCGCTTTCACTCCGCTTCCTCCGATTTGATCCAGCCTCGCCAAAGCAAGGCCGCCGCCATCAGCTTCAGGCAGCACGGCACGCCGACATAGGCGATGCTGAGCGCGAACAAGGCCTGCGCGCTGCGCTGGCCGGGCGCATACCCAGCGAGCGCGAGCAGCGGCAACGCGGTGCCAGCGGCCAGACCCAGATTCAGCTTGGTCGCCGAATTCCACCACCCGACGTAGACGCCTTCGGCGAAGGCCGCATGGCCGGCGCGTTGCACGACGCCGGTCAACAGCGCGCCGGGAACCGTCAAGTCCGCGCCCATTGCCACGCCACTGGCAACGCAGACTGCGAGAAACCCGGCACTGTCGCCCGCGCCCAGCGTGAGCACCCACGCGAACGCGACAGCTGCCAGACCCATGCCGAACAGCCACGTGCGCACCAGGCCGAATCCACGCACGGCACGAACCCACAGCGGAATCGACACTGCCGCTGCCGCGAAGTAGGCGCCCAGGAAGAGTGCCTCCCCATGGCCCGCTTGCAAGCGATCACGCACGAAGAACAGCACCAGCGTTGCCGGCACCGCGCTCGCAATGCCATTGAGCATGAAGACCGCGAGCAGGCGGCGAAACGGTGCACTGCGCCACGGCAGCGTCCAATGCGCGGCCGACGACCGCGGACGCGAAGGCGCGCTCGGAACGCCGGCGAGCAAGGCCACGGCAACCACCAGCGCCACTGCGAGCACGATGCACGCGGCTTGCATGCCCAGCTGCAACGGCAGTGCGCTGGCCGCGAGCACCCCGACCAAGCCGCACGCCTCACGCCAGGCAACCACGCGCGCGCGCTGCTTCGGATCGCCACCCAGGCGCGTGCCCCAGGCCTGGTGGACCACGCTCAGTACGCTGAAGGCCACGTAGGTCAGCAGCAGTGCGCCGGCCAGCCACGCCAACAGTGCGCTGGAGCCGACCTGAGGGAAGAAGAGCGCCGTAAAGCCAACACTGACAACGACGGCGGCGACCGCCGCAACCCACCACGCCCGGCGCGTCGATCGCGCAAAGACGCCGTCCGTGAACTGGCCGATGAACGGGTCCAGCGCTGCATCGAGCGCGCGGGTGATGAGCAACACGAGGCCGAGCGTGGTCAGCGGCACGCCGAACTGAGCCGCGTAGTGGCTCGGCAGCACGATGTACAGCGGCAACGCGAGGAAGGCGAGCGCAAACCCCAGTGCGCCATAGCGCACGCCGGCCCATGTGCCCGCCAACACGGGTATGTCGGCGACGGTCGGACGCGGCAGGACGCCGGTGCTCACGAACCGGCCCCGATCAATTGCCGGCGCAAGGTGGGCTCGGATGTGCTCTCAGCGAGCCAGATGCCAAAGAACAAGCGGGCGAATTCGGGGCCCGGCACTGGCGTCGTCGGTCGTCCGTTGTGGAAGAAGTGCGTCGCTGCGCCTGGAGCGTGGATGCCGGTCAGGCGGTCGCCGGGCGCGACATCGGGGAATGCGCCAACCATCGCCGCCTGCCATTCCCGGGCCTGGCCGTTGGCCACGATGGCGGAGCGGCGCATCTCGTCGATCGAGCGCTGCGCGATCGCGCCGCCTGCGAATGCGCGGGCGTATTCGAGTTCCAGCGCGAAGGTCTGGTCCGTGTAGCGTTCAGCGGCGAACCCGGGGCCGGCCCACAGCCGCGCTTCATAGACCCGAAGGCCGAAGTAGTGCAGCGTGCCGCGACCCTGCAAGCGAGCCGCGGAGACGGCGATTGCAACTTCGGTCGGTGGCGCCATCGCCGCCGCGGTCGACGCGGCGAACGCAGTGGCGAAGACATGGTCCGCGAGCAAGACCGATCCCGCCGCCAGGCACCAAGCGCGCCTTGTGAATGGCCAGGTGTTGCGCATTCAGTCGCGTCGCAGCGTGAACTGCACGACGTCGGTGTTGCCGCGCATGAACGCCGCTTCGCAATAGGCCAGGTAGAACTGCCAGATGCGCATGAAGCGGTCGTCGAAGCCGAGTCCGCGGACTTGCTGCTCGCGGCCCAGGAAGGCGACACGCCAGCGGCGCAATGTCTCGGCGTAGTCCAGGCCGAAGGCCAACTTGCGCTCGACGCTGAACCCGAATCTGCGGGCCTGCGCTTCGAATTTCTCGACGCTGGGCAGCAGGCCGCCGGGGAAGATGTATTGCTGAATGAAGTCGGTCGACCGCACGTAGTGCTCGAACAGATCGTCACGAATCGTGATGCTCTGGATGCAGGCGCGGCCCCCCGGCTTGAGACAACGCCGCAGCGTGTCGAAGTAGCCATCCCAGTATTCGCTGCCGACGGCCTCGAACATCTCGATCGAGACAACGGCGTCGAAGGGTTTGCCTTCGTGCTCGGCAGCGAGGTCACGGTAATCCTGCAGCCGCAGGTCGCACTGCGCAGCGAGATCGCAGGTGTGCAAGCGCTGCCGGGCCCAGGCGAGCTGTTCACGCGACAGCGTGACCCCGGTGACATGCGCGCCGAAGTCGCGCGCAGCGACTTCCGCCAGGCTGCCCCAACCGCAACCGATTTCGAGCACGCGCGAGCCGTTGGCCACGCCCGCCTCCAGCAGTGCGCGCCGGATCTTCGCGTGCTGGGCCGCGGCCAACGGTCGTGTCAGGTCGCTTTCGAACCAGCCGCTGGAGTAACTCATCGTCGGGTCCAGCCACAGCGAGTAGAACGGATTGCCGAGGTCGTAATGGGCGTGGATGTTCTTAGCGCTGCCGCGGCGCGAATTGCGGTTCAGGGCGTGCTTGAGGCGGTAGATCAAGGAGCCCCACCAGGTGCCATAGACGATGCGCTCGAGCCCGTCGCGATTCGCAATCAGCAACTCCAGCAACGCGGTCAGGTCGGGCGAGTCCCACTCGCCGGCGATGAAGCCTTCGGCAAAGCCGATGTCCCCCGCTTGCAGCGCGCGTGCAAAGGCGCTCCAGTCGTGGATGCGCACCGAGGCTGCGGGTGTGCCTTGGCCGAAGCGGGCGCTCGATCCGTCGGGCAGTCGCATCTCGAGCGAGCCGTGCTTCAGGACCGACAGCAGATTGAGCACCGCGCGCGCGGCGGCAGGGGCGGAGGGCCTGGACGGGTGGGTGAGGTCGAGACTGGTGGAGTTCATCGCGTGACGAATCGGTCGGGTGCTGGAGGTTGGCGATGGAATGGCACACGCTTGAGCGCGAGTTGCAGCGCTTGCCAGTGGATGCGGATCACGACAAAGACCGTCATCAGCGGCATGCTGAAGAAGGCGCGGCGCGCGCTCGCGCGATTCAGTGGCTCGAGCGCACCGCTGATCCGGGTCTGCAGCAGCGGTCCGTCGCGATCGGCGTGGTCGATGTTCGCCACCGTGTAGGTCGGCGCTGTCGCGGCGTTGCCGTTCAACTCGAAGCGAAAGCGGTAGTACCCGTCGACAGCGCAATACGGCGAGACGTGGAACTCCTTGTTCGCCTCCAGCGAGCGGCCCCAACCGAGCGCGGGTCCGCTCAGCAAGTAGCAGTGGCGCTCGCCGAAGGTGTTGTTGACCTCGGCCACCACCGCCGCCAGCGAGCCGTCGATACGGTGCGCATACCAAAAGCTCACCGGGTTGAAGACGTGGCCAAGTACCCGTGGAAAGGTATGCAGCCAGACTTCACCCTGCGCATCGCCGATGTGATGCGCGGCAAGCAACTCGTCGAACCAGGCCAGTGAGTCGTCGCGGCCGTCGCCGTGATCGCGGTCGAAGAACGCGAGTGCGCCGAACCGATTTCGCCGCAGCAAGGCGTTTGGTCGCGCGCGCAGCGTGCGCATCGGTAACAGCAGGAAGTAGCTTGCGTAGCCGAACGTGTGCAGTACGGGGCGCAGCCTGCGGTGCCAGACGCGGCCGAAGCCGATGAGTGGCGTCGCCAGGCTCACGCGACGCCTCGCTGTGGCACCCTGCTTGCCAGCACCAGGGCTTCGGCCACGGCCATGCCGGCGCTCAATCCGTCTTCGTGAAAGCCGTAGCCGGCCCAGGCACCGCAGAACCACGACCGTCGTTGGCCCTGGATCTCTGACAACCGCCGCTGCGCGGCGATGGCCCCGACGTCGAAGACGGGGTGGTCGTAATCGAAGCGCTGGATCACCGTCTCGGCACGGGGCTCGCGCAAGGGATTGAGCGAGACGACCACCGGCTGCGGCCAGGGCAGCGGCTGCAGCCGGTTGATGAGGTAGTGCAGGCAGACCGCAGCGTCATCCCCGGCATTCGAGGATTCGTAGTTCCATGCGGCCCAAGCCGTACGCCGCGTCGGCAACACCGATGCGTCGGTGTGCAATACGGCCCGGTTCGGCTGATACCGGATGGCGCCGAGCACCCGTGCTTCGGCGGGCGTTGCATCGGCACCCAGCAGGCGCAAGGTCTGGTCGCTGTGGCAGGCGAAGACGATCTGCTCGAAGTGCTCGGTGCCGTTCGCCGTGCGCACCAGCGCGCCGGTCTCGACCCGCTTGACGCCCAGCACCGGCGTACTGCGCCGGGCGTCGTGCAAGTGATCGACGATGCGGCGCACGTATTGTCGCGAGCCGCCGCGCACCGTCATCCATTGCGGGCGATCGGCGATCTGCAGCAGGCCATGGTTTTGGCAAAAGCGGATCAGCGTGGCGACCGGGAAGGCCAGCATCTGTTCGCCGCGGCACGACCAGATGCACCCGATCATCGGCAGCAGGTACCACTGCCGGAACTCGCCGCCAAAACGGTGCTGGTCGAGGAACTCGCCGACCGTCTGTTCAGCCATCGCCGCCTCGTTGCACGGCGCAATGGCGCTTGCCAACCGATTGAAGCGGGTGATTTCGGTCAGCATGCGCCAGAAGGCGGGTCGCAGCAGGTTGCTGCGCTGCGCGAACACGGAGGCCAGGTTGCTTCCGCTCCATTCGATCGCGTGACTGCGCGCCTGAACCGAAAACGACATGTCCGAGCGCGCCGTTTCGACGCCGATCTCTGCGAACAGACGGATCAGCTTCGGATAGGTCCGCTCGTTGTAGACGAGAAAGCCCGTGTCGACGCCATGTGACACGCCGTCGAGGGTCACGTCGACGGTATTGGCATGCCCGCCGAAGTGCGCTTGGGCTTCGAACAGCGTCACACTGCGGCGGCCGGACGCGCGAGTCAGTTCACGGGCGGCTGCCAGTCCCGCGATGCCCGAGCCGATGACGGCGATGCGTTCCATGTTCGTTCCGGTTCAGCGATACGCAGCGGGCCTCACCGGGGCCGGTCGCCGCCGCCGGCGTGCCTGATCGGCGTCGGCGGGAAGCCGAGGGAACGAGCGTCGTGGGCGAGAACCTTCTTCATGCGCAGTCTCATTGGGTGGCGATATCGAACGCGTATTGTGAACTCAACAGTTCACAAAAGCAACTGTATGGTCTAACAACGACCAAACGCCTATATTGGGACTGATAGTTCTCGTTGCGGTCGGATCCGTATAGAATGGCGCATGGCCAAGGGTTCTTTCCGTCTGCAAGTCCTGCAAGCGCGTGAAGACGCGATCGTGGCGTCGGTCAACCGCTTGCTGGCGGAAAAGGGCTACGAAGCGATGACGGTGGACGAGGTAGCCGCCGATGTCGGCATCGCCAAGGCCAGCCTGTACAAGCACTTCGCATCGAAGGAAGAGCTTGCCGCCGCCGCGATGATCCGTGTGCTCGACCATGCGCAGGCCTTCATGGCGACGCTGGAGGCGCAACCCAAGGTCAGTGCCATCGATCGCCTGAAGGCCGTTGCGCGCTGGGCCATGCAGGTTCAACTGGCCGGTGAGATGCCATCGCTGCCGGCTCAAAACTCGACACTGCGCGCGGCGCTGACCGCGAACAAGGCTTACCTCGACCGCCTGATTCGCGTCAGCGACCAACTCGGCGAGTGGATCACGGCGGCACAGAAGGCGGGCCAGCTCAGCCGCAAGCTGCCGCCCGAGGTCATTCTCTACACGCTGTTTGCCCGCGCTTGCGATCCGGTGCTGAGTCTGCTCAAGGCGACGGGCAGCTATGGGCACGAGCAAATCATCGACATGCTGTTGTCGACCTGCTTCGACGGTTTGTCGGGCAACGCCCGACTGCGCCCGGTCTGACCGCGCCGCACGCCAAGCGGAGCCCGTCAAGGCCCGCAGATGGAGCTGGTGCGCCCGGCTGGGATCGAACCAGCAACCCCTGGCTTCGGAGGCCAGTACTCTATCCATTGAGCTACGGGCGCGAGGGGGCGCATTCTATCAGCGGGCCCTGCGCAGACCTTGCGCGGCGGCTGCAAGACACCCGCTCGACGCAAGCCCCGCCGCTATAATTTGCGGCTTTCGCGTGCCCCCAGGCACGCTTTGTTTTGAGGATTCCATGAGCGACGCCGAACACGACCTGCCCCATGAGGGCCCGATCAAGACGCCCAAGCAGCTGGTGTGGGCGATCGTGGCGTCATTCGTGGTGCCGATCATCGCCATCATCCTGCTCGTCAATTACGTCGTCGCCGACAAGATGCCCGCCGCCGGCAGCACCGGCCTCACTGCCGAAGCCGTGGCCGAGCGCATCCAGCCGGTCGGCCGCATCGAGATCAAGGACGTCAGCGACCCCGCCGCGCAACGGACCGGCGAGCAGGTCTATGCCGCGCAATGCGTGACCTGCCATGGCACCGGCGTGATCGGCGCACCCAAGTTCGGCGACGCCGCGGCCTGGGCCCCGCGCGTGAAGACAGGCTACGAGGCCCTGCTGGCCTCGGCCCTGAAAGGCAAGGCCGCGATGCCGGCACAGGGCGGCGGGGACTTCAGCGATCTCGAGGTCGCACGCGCCGTCGTCTACATGGCCAACCAGGGCGGCGGCAAGTTCGAGCCGCCCAAGGCCCCGCCGGCTGCCGCGACGACTGCGGCCGCTGCACCGCGCCTGCACCGCACCCACGCCGGCACCCGCGACGACGCCTGCTGCCGCTGCGCCCGCCGTTGCCGTTGCAGCAGCGCCCGCGCCTGCCGCAGCCAAGGCCGATGCGGCGCCGGCGCTCTACACCCAGGCCTGCTCGGTGTGCCATGCCGCCGGCGTGGCCAACGCGCCCAAGCTCGGCGACAAGGCCGCCTGGGCGCCGCGCCTGGCGGCGGGCGTCGACGGCCTGACGGCCAGCGCCATCAAGGGCAAGGGCGCGATGCCGCCCAAGGGCGGCACGTGGCGCCAGCGAGGCCGACATCAAGACCGTGGTCGCCTACATGGTGGCCAGCGTCAAGTAGTCCGGCCCGGCGTAGCGGCCGTCGCCCGCGCCTGCTGCGGGCTGGTCACGAAGCCGAAGCGCTGCGGCATCGCGGCGTAGGCCAGCGGCGCGGGCGTCCACAGGCCAGCCTCGACGGCGCGTGCGGCCAGGTGCATGTCCTGCGTGTGCACCAGGCCGAAGCCGAGGTCGGTGTCGATGAACAGCCGCCCGCCGTCGTCGAGCCAGGTGCTGCGCAGCGTGGCCGGCAGCTCGTTGTGGCTGGTCAGCGCGAAGTCCTGCGCCGCCACGCGCCAGACGAAGGGCGCGGCTTCGAGTTCGACGTAGACCCGCTGCGGGCCGTTCTGGAAGAACCAGGCCCCGTCTGCGTCGTGGCCGTAATTGCGCTGAATGAAGGCGCGCAGCTTGTCGTGGTCGATGCGGCTGCCCTTGCTGCGCGGGAAGGGGCCCGCCGCCTGCACGCGGTCGTCGCGCATGTACCAGTTGCCGCGCGCGTCCAGCGCCAGCCAGCCGCGGCAGTCCGGCACGTTGGGCCATTTCCTCAGCGCCGCCTCGACGATCTCGTCCACGATGCACTCCCGCTTGCCTCAGGCATGTTCTCTCAGCCAGCCCAGGACGGCCAGCGGCATGGTCAGCACGTGGCCCGGCGGCTAGTCCGGCCGCAAAGCCGACATGACCGCCATGCGCAGGTTGCCACAACGTGACGTGGTCGCCGACCTCGGCTGTCGCGGGCAGGCTGGCCGCAGGGACGAAGGGGTCGTTGCGCGCGTTGAGCATCAGCGCCGGAATGCGGATCGTGTGCAGCGAGCGGCTTGGCCGAGGCGCGAGCCCAGTAGTCGTCGGTATCGACGAAGCCGTGCAGCGGTGCGGTGAACACGTTGTCGAACTCGTACAGGTCGCGCGCGGCGAGCAATCGCTGGCGGTCGAACAAGCCCGGGAACTGGGCCAGCTTGGCCAGCGCGCGCGGCTTCATGGTGCGCAGGAAGAGCCGCGTGTAGACCTGCCGGTTGAAGCCGTGGGCCAGCGCGTGGCCGCCGGCCGCAAGGTCGACCGGCGAACAGACCGCGGCCACGGCGGCAGCACTGCGCGCGGCGCTGTCGCCGGCCTCTTCGGCCCAGCGCAGCAGCGCATTGCCACCCAGCGATACGCCCGCGGCCAGCAGCGGCGCGGCGCTGCGCTCGCGCAGCCGCGCCAGGATCCAGCCGATCTCCTCGAAGTCGCCGGAGTGGTAGGCCCGTGGCGCCAAGTTCAGCTCGCCCGAACAGCCGCGAAAGTGCGGCGCCGCGAAGTGACAGTCCCGCCGCGCGGGCCGCCCAGGCGAAGGCCTGGATGTAATGGCTGTCGGACGAGCCTTCCAGGCCGTGGAAGACCACCAGCCAGCGCGCGCCGGCGGCGCCGGCTTGAATGTCGACATCGATGAAGTCGCCATCGGGCGTGGTCCAGCGCTCGCGCGCGAAGCTTGGCGCCAGTCCGGTGTCGCGACGCGCGAAGCGCGCGGCCCAGATCGTCTGCAGGTGGCCGCCCGGCAGCCACACAGGGGCGCGGTAGGCCCGCATCCTCAGTGGATCGTCGTCGGCGCGTCGACGTTGTCGGGCAACTCAAGCGCCGACCCCGGGCTGGCGTGGTGTGCCACCAGACGCCACCCCTGGGCGGTCTTCAGGTAGACGTTGGTGGCGATGACCCACGCCGTCTGCGCCCCCGAGGTGGTCTGGATGTCGACGCGCTCGATCAGGCTGTGCACCGCGCAACCGGCGCTCTCGACCCGGCGGATCTTCTCCGGCCGCACGGGAATCACGCCGTTGGCGAAGATGGCTTCGAAGGTGGCGCGGATCGCCGCCGGGCCGACCACCCGCGGCCCGCCAGGATGGACACAGAAGATCTCGTCGTCGTCGGACCAGACGGCCATCAGGCGCTCGATGTCGGCGCGCTGCAGCGACTCGTAGAACTCGGCCTCCACATCGTCGACCGACGCCATCAGCACCGCGGTCTGGCCCTTGGGGCGCGCCATGGCCGGGTCAATGCGCGCCGTGCGGACGGACTCCGGCGGCCAGCCTGTACAGCGTGCCGCAGTACGGGCACTTGCCCTGGCCGCTGGCGGCAACGTCGATGAACACCCGCGGGTGATTGCTCCACAGCGTCATCTTCGGGTTCGGGCAGAAGACCACGCCCGGGCCTTGCAGGTCGGCGGCCGTGACTTCGACGGTGGCGGGCGCTGTGTCGGTGTTGCTCATGATGCGATGGGGTTCGGGTTCAGACCCGGGTCAGCCACTCGGCGTACTTCGGATTGCGGCCGTTGACGATGTCGAAGAAGGCGGTCTGGATCTTCTCGGTGATCGGCCCACGCGAACCCGCGCCGAGCTCGATGCGGTCGAGCTCGCGGATCGGCGTGACCTCGGCCGCGGTGCCGGTGAAGAAGGCCTCGTCGCAGATATAGACCTCGTCGCGCGTGATGCGCTTTTCCACCAGCTTGAGGCCCAGGTCCTGGCAGATCGCGAACACCGTGTTGCGCGTGATGCCGTTCAAGGCGCCGGCCGACAGGTCGGGCGTGTAGACGACGCCGCCCTTGACGACGAACAGGTTCTCGCCCGCGCCTTCGCTGACGAAGCCCGACGCGTCGAGCAGCAGCGCCTCGTCGTAGCCCTCTTCGGTGACTTCCATGTTGGCCAGGATCGAATTCGTGTAGTTGCTCACCGCCTTGGCCTGCGTCATCGTGATGTTGACGTGGTGGCGCGTGTAGCTCGAGGTCTTGACCCGGATGCCGCGCTTCATGCCCTCCTCGCCGAGGTACGCACCCCAGGGCCAGGCCGCGATCATCAGGTGGATGGTGTTGCCCTTGGGCGAGACGCCCAGCTTTTCCGAGCCGATCCAGGTCAGCGGCCGGATGTAGCAACTCTCCAGCGCGTTGGCGCGCACCACCTCGCGCTGCGCGTCCATCACCTGCTGCATCGAGAACGGGATCTTCATGCGCAGGATCTTGGCGCTGTTGAACAGCCGCTCGGTGTGTTCGTGGAGGCGGAAGATGGCCGTGCCGCCCTTGGCGTTGTAAGCGCGCACTCCCTCGAATGCGCCGCAACCGTAATGCAGCGTGTGGCTCAGCACATGGATCTTGGCGTCGCGCCATTCGACCATGCGGCCGTCCATCCAGATCTTGCCGTCGCGATCGGACATCGACATCGCCGTGCTCCAAAGGGGTCTCGAAAGGGCTTGAATTCTATGCGTCGGCCCCGGCCGGGCCGTTGCGTTTGAGCTGCCAGACGCGGCTGCGCCCGCGCGCAAACTCGATCTGCACTTCGGCGCCCGATTCGTCGCGCCAGGCGAACGTCTCCGGATCGTCGCCGACCTTGCGGCCCAGGCTGCGCGTGATCTTGATGACGTCGGCCAGGCGCATGCCCGGGTGCAGCCGGGCATGCAGCATCACCGCGCTCGGCACCTGGCCGACCGGGGCCCCGGCGGCCAGGCGCAAGGCGCGCAGCGCACGGCTGAACTGCAGCAAGAGCCAGAACACGACGGCCGTGGCGGCCAGCACCACGCCGGGCCAGCCGTAGCCCCAGTAGCCGACGGCGACCGCCAGCGCGGCCAGGCCCCAGCCGAGTGCATCGCCCGTCATCACAGCCCGCGCAGCACGTCGATGGCCTGCTCGACGCGCTCGACCGGGTGGATCGTCAGGCCCTCGATGGCCTTCTTCGGCGCGTTGGCCTTGGGCACCAGCGCCACCGAGAACCCGAGCTTGGCCGCCTCCTTCAAGCGCTCCTGCCCGCGCGGCGCCGGCCGCACCTCGCCGGCCAGGCCGACCTCGCCGAAGGCGAAGAAGCCGCGCGGCAAGGGCTTGCCGCGCAGGCTGCTCTGGATCGCCAGCATGACGGCCAGGTCGGCGGCCGGCTCGCTGATGCGCACGCCGCCGACGGCGTTGACGAACACGTCCTGGTCCATGCAGGCCACGCCGGCGTGGCGATGCAGCACCGCCAGCAGCATGGCCAGGCGGTCGCGGTCCAGCCCCACCGACAGCCGCCGCGGGCTCGGCCCGCCGCTGTCGACCAGGGCCTGGATCTCGACCAGCAGCGGCCGCGTGCCTTCGAGCGTGACCAGCACGCACGAGCCCGGCACCGGCTCGCCGTGCGTGGACAGGAAGATCGCGCTCGGGTTGGCCACGCCCTTCAAGCCGTGCTCGGTCATGGCGAAGACGCCGATCTCGTTGACCGCGCCGAAGCGGTTCTTGATCGCCCGCACCAGGCGAAAGCTCGAATGCGTGTCGCCTTCGAAATAGAGCACGGTGTCGACGATGTGCTCGAGCACGCGCGGCCCGGCCAGCGTGCCGTCCTTGGTCACATGCCCGACCAGCACCATCGCCGTGCCGCGCGACTTGGCCGTGCGCGTGAGCTGGGCCGCGCACTCGCGCACCTGGGCCACCGAGCCCGGTGCCGAGGTGAGCTGCTCGGAATACAGCGTCTGGATCGAATCGATGACGCAGAAGTCCGGCGCCTCGGCCTCGATCGCGGCGAGGATCTTCTCCAGCTGGATCTCGGCCAGCACGCGCACGCGCGAGCCGTCCAGCCCCAGCCGCCTGGCGCGCAGCGCCACCTGCGCGCCGCTTTCTTCGCCGGTGACGTACAGCGCCTTCATCTGCCCGGGCAGGGTGTCGACCGCCTGCAGCAAGCAGCGTGCTCTTGCCGATGCCGGGGTCGCCGCCGATCAGCACCACGCCGCCGGGCACGATGCCGCCGCCGAGCGCGCGGTCGAGTTCGGTCTGGCCGGTCGGGCAGCGCGCCACGTCGGCGGCGTCGATCTCGGCCAGCGTCGCCACCGCGGCCGCCTTGGCCAGCGGCGAGAAGCGGTGCCGCGTCGCGGCGGCCGATTCGGCCACGCTTTCCTCCGAGCGTGTTCCAGGCGCTGCAATGCGGGCATCTGCCCAGCCACTTCGGGTTCGTGCCGCCGCATTCGCTGCAGGTGTAGATCGTCTTCGCTTCCTTGGCCATGGCCGCATTGTCGCGGGCCGGGGCCGGCCTATTCAGCGACCTTGGAGCGCGCGGCCTTGACCTGCCCGCGCTGCGCCTTGCCCTCCAGCCGGCGCAGCTTGGAGCCGTAGGTCGGCTTGGTCGCCTTGCGCTTGCGCGGCGGCGTGGCCACGGCCTGCACCATGGCATTCAGGCGCGCCAGCGCGTCGGCGCGGTTCATCTCCAGGCTGCGGTGTTCCTGCGCCTTGATCACCACGACGCCTTCCACCGTGATGCGTGAATCGGCCAGCGCCAGCAGGCGCTCCTTCACGGCCTCGGGCAGCGACGAGGCGCGGATGTCGAAGCGCAGGTGCACCGCGTTCGACACCTTGTTGACGTTCTGCCCGCCCGCACCCTGGGCGCGGATCGACGTCAGCGTGACTTCGTCCGGGTCGACCGTCAGCGGCGCGGCCATCACCGCCGCAGCAGGTTCACTGCACCGGCGTGCTGCGGCGCAGCTTGTTCACCACGAACAGCAGCACCAGCGCGCCGACCACCGACGCGATCCAGCCCGCGGGCTCGCCGACGGCATACATGCCCAGTACCTGACCGACGTAGCCGGCGACCAGCGAGCCGCCGATGCCCAACAGGCAGGTCAGGATCCAGCCCATCTTCTGCTCGCCCGGCATGATGAAGCGCGCGATCGCGCCGACGACCAGGCCGACGATGACCATCCAAAGCAAGTGAGTCATGCCCGTCTCCTGGTGTGGGGTGGCGCGATGATAGGCAGTGCCGGCCCGGCGTCAACCGAGGACCGCCGTCACGCGGCATCGACGCGGGCCGGCACGCGCGGCGCCAGCGCGCACATCAGCTCGTAGCCCAGCGTGCCGGCGGCGTGCGCGACCTCGTCGATCGGCAACAGCGCGCCGTGCGGACCGCGGCCCCAGAGCGTCACCTCGCTGCCGATGCCGGCGCCGGGCGTGGGCGAGAGGTCGACCGTGATCATGTCCATGCTGACGCGGCCCAGCGTGCGCGTGCGCACGCCGTCGACCAGCACCGGCGTGCCCGTCGCGCAATGGCGCGGGTAGCCGTCGGCGTAGCCGCAGGCGACGACGCCGATGCGCAGCGGCGCCGCGGCAGTGAAGCTGCTGCCGTAGCCGACCGTGTCGCCGGGCTGCAGTTGTTGCGTGGCGATCAGCCGCGAGCGCAGCGTCATCGCCGGCTGCAGGCCCCAATGCGCGATGTCGTGGGCCGGAAAGTCGGGCGCGCTGCCGTAGGCCAGGATGCCGGCCCGCACCCAGTCGCTGCGCAGCCGGTGGCGCAGGATCGCGGCGCTGTTGGACAACGAGCGCTCGCCGGGCAGGTCGGCCGTGGCGGCCTCGAACGCGGCGAGCTGGCTCGCCGGCCCGCGCTCGCCGTCGGCGTCGGCGAAGTGCGTCATCAGCGAGACCTCGTCGACCTGCGGCAACGCATTCAGGCGCGCCCAGGCCGCGCGCAGCGCCGCCGGCGTGAAGCCCAGCCGGTTCATGCCGCTGTTCATCTTCAGGAACACGCGCTGCGGCTGCTGCGTCTTGTGCGCCGCCAGCCAGTCGATCTGCTCGCTGCAATGCACCACGTGCCACAGCGCGAGGCGCGAGCAGGTTTCGAGGTCGCGCGCCTCGAAGGCGCCTTCGAGCAGCAGCACCGGGCCACGCCAGCCGCAGGCACGGATGCGCTCGGCCTCGGCCAGGTCGAGCAGCGCAAAGCCGTCGGCGCTGCGCAGGCCCTCGTAAGCACGCGCTCGATGCCGTGGCCGTAGGCATCGGCCTTGACCACGGCCCAGACCTTGGCGTCGGGCGCGGCCGCGCGCGCGCGCGCCAGGTTGTGCGCCAGCGCGCCGGTGTGGATCAAGGCTTCGATCGGACGCGGCATGGCGTCATTCTGCCCGCTCGATGCTGCGTGCTATAACCCGGCGCCCACCCCGAGGCACGAACCGGAGACACGCCCCTGCGCCGCGCATGAAACGAGGCTTTTACACGATCATGGCCGCGCAGTTCTTCAGCTCGCTGGCCGACAACGCCTTGTTCGTCGCCGCAGTCGAGATGTTGCGCAGCGGCGGCGCGGCCGAGTGGCAGCGCGCCGCGCTGGTGCCGATGTTCGCGCTGTTCTACGTCGTTCTCGCCCCCTTCGTCGGCGCCTTCGCCGATGCCCTGCCCAAGGGCCGCGTGATGTTCGTCTCCAACAGCATCAAGGTGGTCGGTTGCCTGATGATGCTGTTCGGCACCCACCCGCTGCTGTCGTATGCCATCGTCGGGCTCGGCGCCGCCGCCTACTCGCCGGCCAAGTACGGCATCCTCACCGAGCTGTTGCCGCCGTCGCAGCTGGTCAAGGCCAACGGCTGGATCGAGGGCCTGACCATCATGTCGATCATCCTGGGCGTGCTGCTCGGCGGCCAGTTGATGGGGCCCAAGGTCGCGCCATGGCTGCTCGGCTTCGACCTGCCGTGGTTCGACACCGGCGTCGACACGGCGCCCGAGGCGGCGATCTCGACCATGGTCGCGCTGTACATCGTCGCCGCCGTGTTCAACCTGCGCATCCCGCGCACCGAGTCGCCGCTGCAACCCATCGTCCACGGGCCGCTCGCACTGGTGCGCGACTTCTCGCATTGCAATGCGCGGCTGTGGTCCGACAAGCTGGGCCAGATCTCGCTGGCCACCACGACGCTGTTCTGGGGCGCCGGCGGCAACCTGCGCTACGTCGTGCTGGCCTGGGCCTCGGTCGCCCTGGGCTACGGCACCACGCAGGCCTCCAGCCTGGTCGGCGTGGTCGCGATCGGCACCGCGGCCGGCGCCATCATGGCGTCGATCGTGATGCGGCTCGATCGCGCCACCGGCGTCATTCCGCTGGGCACCGCGATGGGCCTGCTGATCATCGGCATGAACTTCATCACCAATGTCTGGCTCGCCGCGCCGTTCCTGATCCTGCTCGGCGCGGTCGGTGGTTACCTGGTGGTGCCGATGAACGCGCTGCTGCAGCACCGCGGCCACAACCTGATGGGCGCCGGCCGCTCGATCGCGGTGCAGAACTTCAACGAGCAGGCCTGCATCCTCGGCCTGGGCGCGTTCTATACCGCGATGACCAAGTTCGGCGTCTCGGCGTTCGGCACCATCACGCTGTTCGGCCTGGTCGTGGCCGGCACGATGGAGTTGATCCGGCGCTGGCACCGCGACAACACGGTCAGGCACCGCGACGAGGTCGAGCGCCTGCTGGCGATCGCGCGTTCGGACCCGCATTGAAAGCGCTGCCCACCGCGTCGCTCTGGCCTGCGCTGGCGCTGGTGCTGAACGCCTTCGTCTGGGGTGTCTCGTGGTGGCCCTTGCGCCAGCTCGAGGCGGTGGGCCTGCACCCGCTGTGGGCCACCGTGCTGATCTATGTCTTCGCCGTGGTCGCGATCTCGCTGGCCCGGCCTGCCGCCTGGCGCGAGCTGGCCACGCAGCCCACGCTGTGGCTGCTGGTGCTGGCCTCGGGCACGACCAACGCGAGCTTCAACTGGGCGGTGACGATCGGCGACGTGGTGCGCGTCGTGCTGCTGTTCTACCTGATGCCGCTGTGGGCCGTGCTGCTGGCGCGGCTGCTGCTGCACGAGCGCTTCACCGGCAGCGCATTGCTGCGCGTGGCGTTGGCGCTGGCCGGGGCGCTGGTGATCCTGTGGCCGCCGGGCGGCGGCCTGCCCGTGCCGCGCAGCCTGCCCGAAGCCCTGGGCCTGCTCGGCGGCTTTGCCTTTGCGCTCAACAACGTGATGCTCAAGCGCGAGGCGGCGCGCTCCGAAGGCGCGCGCGCGCTGGCGATGTTCGTCGGTGGCGCGCTGGTGGGGGCCTCGCTTGCCGGCCTGCTCACGCCGGGCGGCACGGTGCCGCCGCTGCCGCCGCTGGCGCCGGGCTGGGTCGGCGCGACGCTGGCCCTGGCGGCCTGCTTCCTGGCGTCCAACCTGGCACTGCAGTACGGCGCCACGAGGCTGCCGGCGCACGCCACGGCGGTGATCATGCTCACCGAGGTGCTGTTTGCCAGCGGCTCGGCACTGGCGCTCGGCGCCGGCACGCTCGACCTGCGGTTGGCCATTGGCGGCGGGGCCATCGTCGGCGCGGCGTTGCTGGCGGCGCGCCAGCATGCCCGCAGGCCGCAGCCCGGTGCCGGGTTGCCCCACGCGGCCTGAACGGCGCCGCGCCGGCGACGCGGGCTCACTTCGGGTCGTCGAGCGGCTGCAGGCGGCTGCTCAGTGCGCCCGGCCGGCTGCTGCCAAAGCCACTCTCGGTGGCCGACAGGCGCAGCCCGAGCTTGCGCAGGCTGCGCCGCATGGCTTCGTCGTTGATCGGCTTGGCCAGGTAGGCATCGCAGCCGGCAAAGCTGCCGCGCGTGCGGTCGGTGGCACCGGCGTGCGCCGTGACCATCACCACCAGCGGCGCTGCGGCCTTGGCCGCCTGCCCTGGCGGGTTCTTGATGCGCTGGCACAGCGCCAGGCCGTCGAGCGCGCTCTGCGGGCCCAGTTCGACGTCGAGGAAGACCACGTCATAGCGGTGCCGCGCCAGCAGTTCGAGCGCACGCTCGCTGGTGGCTGCGGTGTCGGTGCGCAGGCCCAGGGCCTGCAGTTGGCGCTCGAGGAAGCGCAGGGCGATCTCGCTGTCGTCGACCAGCAGGGCGGCGGTGGGCGCGCTGGTGTCGCCGGCACGGGCGGCGCTGCGGCCGCGGGCCGGGGCTGCGCGCCCAGTGGCTGCTGGGCGGCCGCTGGCGCGCCGGTGCGCGGCTCGCGGCAGCTGTTGCGGCGGTGCTTGCCGCAGGCGCCGGCGCGTCGGCTGCGGGTGTGGACGCCGGCTGGTCGGGCGCGCCCGCGCGGGCGTGGGCGCGGATCGCGCGCGGCGCGGCCGGCGGCGCCATGCGGTCCTGCGCCTGTGCCTGTCGCAGGGTGACGGCGGCGTCGATCTCGCGGATGACCTGCAGCGGATCGATCGGCCGCATCATCCAGGCCAGCGCACCGTCGGGGGCCAGCGAGCCGATGAATACCGTGTCGGCCACGCGGTCGGCGCCGAGCACGGTGTCGAGCGTGCCGGTGTGGTCGGCGTCGGCAACCACGTAGTCGGCGCTGGCCAGGCTGCTTGCTTCGACATAGGCCGGCACGCGCGAAGCCGACAGGCGAAGGTACGAAACCAACGCGCTGCGCTCGAAGTCACCAAAACCGAGCAGCGCCACCTGCAGCGCCTTGGGCGCCTTCACTGACTTCATGTAGCCACGACCATGTTCACCGCACGCATGTTCCTCGGGTGGCGAACCGCCGTCAACGCGAGATGGCCCCTAAAACGGCGCCAGCCACGGCAAGACGCTACGATGCGTGACCGACTGTGCGCCGCCGGGGCGCCAGCCGCTGGCCGTTCCGGCCTTCCCGCAGCCCACCGAGAAAGACCCATCATGGCCCAACTCTCGCTGTATGACTTCTCCACCGTATCGATCAACGGCAAGAAGGCCGACTTCGCTGCCCAGCGCGGCAAGGTCTTCCTGATCGTCAATACCGCCAGCGCCTGCGGCTTCACGCCGCAGTTCAAGGGCCTGGAGCAGCTGTGGGAGGACTACGCCGCGCGCGGCCTGGTGGTGGTGGGCTTCCCGAGCAACCAGTTCGGCGCCCAGGACCCCGGCAGCAACGACGAGATCGCCTCCTTCTGCGAGATGAACTATGGCGTCACGTTCCCGATGATGGCCAAGGTCGACGTCAACGGCAGCAATGCCGACCCGCTGTGGCAGTGGCTCAAGGGCGAGGCGCCGGGCCTGATGGGCAGCCAGGCCATCAAGTGGAATTTCACCAAGTTCCTGGTCGGCCGCGACGGCCAGGTCATCAAGCGCTATGCGCCCAACGACGAGCCGCAGAGCCTGCGCGGCGACATCGAAGCCGCACTGTCAGCCCCCTCCAGGGGCTGCGCGCCCCTCCCCTGGGCGGCGCGTCCGGTTCGAGGCGGCCCGGCGCCAGACAGCCGCCTGTAAGATCTCACCATCGACCGCACCATGTTCCAGCACCTCGAGCCCTACGCCGGCGACCCGATCCTCAGCCTCAACGAGGCCTTCCACGCCGACCCGCGGCCGCACAAGGTCAACCTGTCGATCGGGATCTACTTCGACGACGACGGCCGCATCCCGGTGCTCGGCTGCGTGCACGAGGCCGAGGCGCAGATGCTGGCCGCGGCCGGGCCCAAGCCGTATCTGCCGATCGAGGGCGCGGGCGAGATGCGCAGCGCGGTCCAGGCGCTGCTGTTCGGCGCCGGCCACGAGGCCGTCAAGGGTGGGCGCATCGCCACGCTGCAGACGATCGGCTCGTCGGGCGGCCTGAAGGTCGGCGCCGATTTCATCAAGCGCTGGCTGCCGGGCAGCGCCGTCTGGGTCAGCGACCCGAGCTGGGACAACCACCGCGCGATGTTCGAAGGCGCCGGCCTCGCCGTGCACACCTACCCGTACTACGACGCCGACGACCGGCGGCCTGCAAGTTCGACGCCATGCTGGCCACGCTGCGCACCGCTGCCGGCCGGCAGCGTGGTGCTGCTGCACGCCTGCTGCCACAACCCGACCGGCGTCGACCTGACGCACGCGCAGTGGCGAGCAACTGCTGCCGCTGCTGCGCGAGCGCGAGTTGCTGCCCTACCTCGACATCGCCTACCAGGGCTACGGCGACGGCATCGAGGAAGACGCCTTCGCGATCCGGCTGCTGGCCTCGGCCGGCCTGACGTTCTTCGTCGCCAACTCGTTTTCCAAGAGCATGAGCGTGTACGGCGAGCGCGCCGGCGCGCTGAGCGTGGTCTGCGCCAGCCGCGCCGAGGCCGAACTCGTGCTCGGCCAGCTGAAGGCCACCGTGCGCCGCAACTACTCGAGCCCGGCGATCCACGCCGCGGGCATCGTCAGCCGCGTGCTCACCGACCCGGCGCTGCGTGCGTCGTGGCAGGCCGACGTGGCGGCGATGCGCGAACGCATCCTGGCCATGCGCCGGCGCCTGCACGGCGTGCTCGCGGCCAAGCTGCCGGGCCGCGACTTCGGCTACTTCCTCAGCCAGCGCGGCATGTTCAGCTACACCGGCCTCTCGGCCGCGCAGGTCGATCGCCTGCGCGAAGAGCATGCGGTGTACCTGGTGCGCTCGGGGCGCATGTGCGTGGCCGGCTTGAACACGAAGAACGTCGAGCCGGTGGCGACGGCGATGGCGGCGGTGCTGGGCTGAGACGCTTGTGCGCCGGCATTGGCAGCGCTAAGCCTCTCGGCGTGTCAACGCGAGGATGGCGCCCAGACTCAACATCGTGACGCCGGACACGCGAGTCATGATGCGGGCGCGCGCCGCCCGTGCGGGCCCTGATTTGAGCAGCCGGTGTGCAGCAAAGACGGCCACCACGTCCACGAGCGTGTTGAGCGCCACGCAGACGCCGCCCATCAGCACGAGCTGCGGAACAAGGGCTGCATGCGACGACGTGAATTGCGGCAGAAACGCCAGGAAGAACAACGCAGTCTTGACGTTCATGGCCTCGACAAGGATGCCGTCGAACAACGCGCGTCGCGCGCCCTGCGATGCAACCGCTTCGACGGTGAATGCCTGCTCCTTGCGCAGCAGCATTCGAAGACCCAGGTAGATCAGATAGGCCGCACCAAGGTACTTGACCGCATTGAAGGCGACCGATGACTGCGCGACCAAGAGCGACAGACCGACTGCGGCGGCGAACACGTGCAGGAGCCCACCGATGCCGGTGCCGATGCAAGAGGCCAACCCCTCGGAACGGCCGCCCGCGACTGTGCGCGCCACCACATAGGCGATGCCGGGACCTGGCGTGAGGGCGAGAACGACCGCAGCGACAAGGAAGGCAAGCAATGACATGGTGTTCGTCTGCTCAATGCTTGGGCTCGGCGCGCCCGTATGCGGGCAGCGTCATGCCCGCCAAGGGATGCGCGATCCCTCCATCGCCATAACTGCCGACCACTTGCGCGATGACGACTTGGTAGCCGGCCAACCATTGCTGGTGACGCTGCTTGGCGGCGATGTGGGCCGGATGCTTCATCAGCGCCTGCAGCGACTCCATCGTCGCCCAGTAGTACACGTTCGAGACGAGCCCGTTGCTTGGGTTCTCCCAGCACTCTTCGCCCAGGTAGCCCGGGGTTGATCTGGCGACTTGGCCGACCACGTTGTCCAGCGCGTGGAACTGATCGTCGAACTCGCGCTTGGCGAAGGTGAACGTGGATGTGTACATGGCCTCAGGGTAGCCGAACTCGAGGTGCCATCGGGCATCCGAGCATTCACGTGGCCGTTGGCAGCCCGAACTTCCGGCGCGAGTCAGAGGCCGCGTCATTCAAATACAGCGCCCGCCGTCGACCTCCATGCACACGCCGGTGATCATCGAGGCCTCGTCGCTGCACAGGAAGCAGGCGGCATTGCCGAGGTCGGCGGGCGTCGAGAAGCGGCCGAGCGGAATCGTGGCCAGGAACTTGGCACGCATCTCGGGCGTGTCCTCGCCCATGAAGGTGGCCAGCAGCGGCGTCTCGCCGGCGACCGGGTTCAACGCATTGACGCGGATGCCGAACGGCGCCAGCTCGACCGCGCTGGCGCGCGTGGCCGTGATGACCCAGCCCTTGCTGGCGTTGTACCAGGCCAGCCGCGGCCGCGGGCTGACGCCGGCGGTGCTGGCCATGTTCAGTACCACGCCGCGCCCTTTGCAGCCTTGAAGCGCGGCACCACCTCGCGCATCGCGAGGTAGATGGCCTTCATGTTGACCGCGAACAGGCGGTCGAACTGCTCTTCCGGCAGCGCCTCGAGCGGCTGCGGCAGGTGGCCGATGCCGGCGTTGTTGACCAGGATGTCGAGCCGCCCGAAGTGCGCTTCGGCCGCTCCCATCATCGCGCGCACGTCGGCGGCGTCGCTGACGTCGACGCGCATCGCGCGCGCGGCCGCGCCGGCGCTGGCGGCCACCTCGAGCGCGCCGTCGAGGTTCAGGTCGGCCACCAGCACCTGCGCACCTTCGGCGACGAACTTCCTGACGATGCCCGCGCCGAAGCCCGAGCCGCCGCCGGTGACGATCGCCACCTTGCCGTTCAGTCTCATGTCCGGTCTCCTCAACCGTGGTGGATGGCCACCGTCTTCAGCGTCGAGAAGCCGTACAGCGCCTCGAAGCCCTTCTCGCGGCCGTGGCCGGACGACTTGACGCCGCCGAACGGCAGCTCGACGCCGCCGCCGGCGCCGTAGTTGTTGACGAAGACCTGGCCGCACTTGAGCGAGCGGGCGACGCGCAGCGCGCGGCCGCCGTCGCGTGTCCACACGCCCGCCACCAGGCCGTAGGCGGTGCCGTTGGCGATGGCGATCGCGTCGGCCTCGTCGTCGAACGGGATCACCACCTGCACCGGGCCGAAGATCTCCTCCTGCGCCAGCCGGTGCGCGTCGCCGACCGGCGCGAGCAGGGTCGGGCGCACATAGAAGCCGCCCGCGGGCAGGTCGCTGCCGAGCGACGCCTGGGCCGCCACGGCCAGCCCGCTGTCGCGCGCGAATGCGAGGTAACGCTCGACGATGTCGCGCTGCCGCGCCGAGATCAGCGGGCCGACGTCCAGATCGTCGAGCGCCGGGCCGACGCGCAGGCGCGCGGTAACGCTCGGCCATGCGCTGCACCACCTCGTCCAACCGCGAGCGCTCGACCAGGATGCGCGACCCCGCGGAGCAGGTCTGGCCGGCGTTCTGGATCCCGGCATTGACCAGGAACGGCAGGGCGGCGTCGAGGTCGGCGTCGGCAAAGACCAGTTGCGGGCTCTTGCCGCCGAGCTCCAGCGTCACGGGAATGGTGTTCTGCGCCGCCGCCGCCTGCACCAGGCGCCCGACCGCCACCGAGCCGGTGAACGACAGGTGCGCGACGCCCGGGTGTGCGCTGAGCGCCGCGCCGGCTTCTTCGCCCAGCCCCGGCACCACGTTCAGCGCACCGGCCGGCAACCCGGCATCGGCCGCCAGCCTGGCAAAGGCCAGCGCCGTCAGGCAGGCCTCCTCGGCGGGCTTCAGCACGCAGGCATTGCCCATCGCCAGTGCGGCGCCGACGCTGCGGCCGATGATCTGCATTGGATAGTTCCAGGGCACGATGTGGCCGGTCACGCCATGCGGCTCGCGCAGCGTCAGCGCGGTGAAGCCGGCGGCGAAGGGAATCGTCTCGCCCATCACCTTGTCGGCCGCGCCGGCATAGAACTCGAGGTAGCGCGCCAGCGCCAGCGCGTCGGCCCTGGCCTGCTTCAAGGGCTTGCCGACGTCGAGCGCCTCGAGCCGGGCCAGGTCGTCGGCGGCGGCGAGCACGCGCTGCGACAGCCGCATCAGTGCGCGGCCGCGATCGGCGGCGCCGAGCCGGCCCCACTCGCCGTCGAGCGCGGCCTGCGCCGCGGTCACCGCGGCGTCGATGTCGGCGCCGTTGCCGCGGGCGATCTCGGCCAGCCGGCTGCCATCGGACGGGTTGAGCAGCGGCAGCGTTTCGCGGGCCGCGCCGTCGCGCCAATGGCCGCCGATGTAGACATGGTTGCTGGCACCGAGAAGAGGCAGGGTTTGCATGGCCTGGGGCGTGCTCGACAGTGGCTATGCAGGATACTCCGCGGCCACGATGCTGTTGTTCCTGCTCCGGCGCGCCGCCACCTTCGCCGCCACGCTGATCGTGGCGTCGCTGGTCGTGTTTGCGGTGCTCGAATGGCTGCCCGGCAGCCCGGCACAGGTGATGCTCGGCGACACCGCCACGCCCGAGTCGATCGCCGCGCTCGAAGCCCGGCTCGGGCTGGACCGGCCGGCCTGGGTGCGCTACGCGTCATGGATCGGCGGCCTGCTGCGCGGCGACAGCGCGACGAGCTACGCCTACGACACGCCGACCTTCGAGCTGATCGCCGAACGGCTGCAAGTCAGCCTGCCGCTGGCCTTGCTGGCGATGGCGCTGACGGTGCTGGTCGCGCTCGCGCTCGGCGTCTACGCCGCGTCGCGCCACAACCGCGCCGGCGACGTCGGCGTGATGGCGCTGTCGCAGCTGGGCGTTGCGGTGCCGAGCTTCTGGCTCGCGATCCTGCTGATCCTGCTCTTCGCGGTGCAACTGCAGTGGGTCAGCGCCGGCGGCTTTCCGGGCTGGAGTGGCGGCGACGGCGGCGGCGAAGGGGGAATTTGGCCGGGCCTCAAGGCGCTGCTGCTGCCGGCGCTGTCGCTGGCCGCGGTGCAGGCCGCGATCCTGGCCCGCGTCACGCGCTCGGCGGTGCTCGAAGCGATGCGCGAAGACTACGTGCGCACGGCGCGCGCCAAGGGCCTGTCGCGCCGCGCGGTGCTGTGGCGCCATGTGCTGCGCAACGCGATGATTCCGGTGATCACCATCATGGGCCTGCAGTTCGCCAACCTGATCACCGGCGCGATCGTGGTCGAGAACGTGTTCGTGCTGCCGGGCATCGGCCGGCTGGTGTTCCAGGCCATCAACAACCGCGACCTGGTGCTGGTGCGCGACGTGGTGATGCTGCTGGCCGCCGTCGTGGTGGTGATCAATTTCGTGGTCGACGTGCTGTACGCGCTGATCGATCCGCGGCATGCGGGTGGCCGGCGATGCTTGAACGCGCGACGCGGCACCCCAGTTTCGTGGTCGGCGCGGTGCTGGTCGCACTGCTGCTGCTGGCTGCAGCGCTGTCGCTGCTGTGGCAGCCCTGGCCGCCGGCCGAGATCGACATCCCGCACAAGCTGGCCGCGCCGTCCGCAGCGCACTGGCTCGGCACCGACAGCCTGGGGCGCGACATCGCCTCGCAGCTGCTCGTCGGCAGCCAGAACTCCATCGTCGTCGGCGTCATCGCGGTCGGCATCGGTCTGAGCATCGGCGTCGCGCTCGGCTGCCTGGCCGCCGCGCGGCGCGGCTGGGTCGAGGAGTTGGTGATGCGCGCCAGCGACCTCACCTTCGCCTTCCCGGCGTTGCTGTCGGCGATCATGCTGAGCGCCATCTACGGCCCGGGGCTGGTCACCAGCATCGTCGCCATCGGCATCTTCAACATCCCGGTCTTCGCGCGCCTGGCCCGCGCCGGCGCGCGCAGCGTGTGGACGCGCGACTACGTGCTCGCCGCGCGCGCTGCCGGCAAGGGCGGCTGGCGCATCACCACCGACCATGTGCTGCCCAACATCGCCAACGTGCTGATCGTGCAGGCCACGATCCAGTTCGCGCTGGCCATCCTGGCCGAGGCCGCGCTGTCCTACCTCGGCCTGGGCACGCAGCCGCCGCAGCCGAGCTGGGGCCGCATGCTGAACGAAGCGCAGACGATGCTGTTCGAGGCGCCGTTGCTGGCCGTCTATCCCGGCGTCGCGATCGCGCTCGCGGTGCTGGGCCTGAACCTGATGGGCGACGGGCTGCGCGACCTGCTCGACCCCCAACTCTCCCGACAGAGGTGAATCAGCGATGAAGACATTGCAAGTCGATTTCGTCTCCGACGTGGCCTGCCCGTGGTGCGCGGTCGGGCTGGCCTCGATTGAACTGGCACTGCAGGACGTGGCCGAAAGCATTCGACGTCGAGATGCACTTCCAGCCTTTCGAGTTGAACCCCACGATGGGCGCCGAAGGTGCCGATGCGGCCGAGTACCTGATCGCCAAGTACGGCATGAGCCGCGAGCAGCTGGCCGTGAACCGCAAGCGCATCGCCGAGCGTGGCGCCGCGGTCGGTTTCACCTTCGGCGAGCGCAAGCATGTGTGGAACACCTTCGACGCGCACCGGCTGCTGTATTGGGCCGGCGTCGAGGGCTCACCGGGCCAGCAGTACGCGCTGAAGAAGGCGCTGCTGCAGGCCTACCACGGCGACGGCCGCAACCCCGCAGCGCACGACGTGCTGCTCGAACTCGCAACCGCCGCCGGCCTGCCAACCGAACGCGCCCGCGACGTGCTTGCGAGCCGGCAGTTCGCCGACGAGGTGCGCGATGCCGAGCGCTTCTGGCAGGAGGCGGGCATCGACGGCGTGCCCGCGGTCGTGATCAACCGGCGCCACCTGATTCAGGGTGGGCAACCGCCCGAGGTCTTCGCGCAGGCGCTGCGCAAGATCGCGGCCGCGATCGAAGACCCGGTATGAGGGCCTTGCGCGGACATCGTTCGCGGCCCCGGCGCTGCGGGCGACGATGACAACGCTGCTCGAAGTCGACGACCTGCGCGTCACGCTGGCCACCGCGCATGGGCCTGCCGAAGCGCTGCGCGGCGTGTCGTTCACCTTGCAGGCCGGGGCTACGCTGGGCTTGATCGGCGAGTCGGGCTGCGGCAAGTCGATGACCGCGCTGGCGCTGATGGGTCTGCTGCCAGAGGGTGCGAAAATCACAGGCTCGATCCGTCTCGCCGGCCGCGAGTTGACGGCGCTCGACGACGCCGCCTACAGCGCCTTGCGCGGCGACCGCATCGCGATGGTGTTCCAGGAGCCGATGACGGCGCTGAACCCGCTGCACCCGATCGGCCGCCAGATCGCCGAGCCGCTGCGCCTGCACCGGGGCCTGATGCAGCGGCCGCGCGCGCCGAAGCGCTGCGCCTGCTCGAACGCGTGCAACTGCCCAACGCCGCGCGGCGCCTGGCCGCCTACCCGCACCAGCTCTCGGGCGGCCAGCGCCAGCGCGTGGTCATCGCCATCGCGCTGGCCTGCGGCCCCGACCTGCTGATTGCCGACGAGCCGACCACTGCGCTGGACACCACGGTGCAGCGCGAGGTGCTCGACCTGCTCGATGAGTTGCGCCGCGCCAGCGGCATGGCGCTGCTGCTGATCAGCCACGACCTGGACGTGATGGCCGCGCATGTCGAGCGCCTGGCGGTGATGTACGGCGGCGTCATCGTCGAAAGCGGGCCGACGCGCGCGGTGTTCGAGCGCCGCGCGCATCCGTACACGCGCGGCCTGTTCGCGGCGCGGCCGCGGCTGGGCACCGACCGCACGCGTGCCGTTGGCGACCATCGCCGGCCGCGTGCCTGCGCTGCACGAGATGCCGTCGGGTTGCGCCTTCGCCGATCGCTGCACGCTGGCCGTCGACGCCTGCCGATCGGCCGCGCCGCCGGCGGCCACAGTCGGCGACGACCACTTCGTGCGCTGCATTCGCTGGGACGTGTCGCCATGAGCGTTCATCCCGGCGCGCACAGCGCGGAGGGCGGTTCAGTGCGCGCGGCGTCACTGGTCGAGGCGATCGGCCTGGGCCAGCGCTACCGCCTGCCGCGCGAACGCCTGCTCGCGCCCGGCGCCGTCGTGCAGGCGCTGGACGACGTCAGCTTCACGTTGCGCGCAGGCACCACGCTGGGCATCGTCGGCGAATCGGGTTCGGGCAAGAGCACGCTGGCGCGGCTGGTGATGGCGCTCGAGGCGCCGAGCGCCGGCCGGCTGCTGCTTCGAGGGCCGTGACCTGCAAACGCTGACGCCCGCGGCGCTGCGCGAGGCGCGGCGCGAATTCCAGATCGTGTTCCAGGATCCGTTCAGTTCGCTCGACCCGCGCATGTCGATCGCGCGCACCGTCGCCGAGCCGCTGGAAGAGCTGGCGCAGGTCGGCCGCGCCGAACGCCGCGAGCGTGCCGCGGCCGATGCTCGACGCGGTAGGGCTGAACGCCGCGCAGGACCTGGACAAGGTGCCGCACGAGTTCTGCGGCGGCCAGCGCCAGCGCATCGCGATCGCGCGCGCGCTGGTCACGCACCCGAAGCTGATCGTCGCCGACGAGCCGGTCAGCGCGCTCGACGTGTCGGTGCAGGCCCAGGTGCTCAACCTGATGCAGGACCTGCAGCAGCGCCTGGGCCTGGCCTACCTGTTCATCAGCCACGACCTCGCGGTGGTCGAGCGCATGGCCGACGAACTGCTCGTGCTGCAGCAGGGCCGCGTCGTCGAGCGCGGCCGCCCCGCCGACGTGCTGCACGCGCCGGCGCACGCCTACACCCGGCGCCTGCTGGCGGCCTTGCCGCGGCCGCGCTGGCAAACGTAGGTCGCGGCGCTGCGATGTGGCAGCATGCGCACTCGATCCAAACCCTGCCGTCCGGAGGCTGCCAGATGAAATCCCTGCAACGCGTCGCCCTCGCCCTCGCCGCCGTGGCCTGCATGACCGTGGGCGGCGCAGGCGCAGACCGGCAAGACCCGCGTCACGCTGGCCATGGTGCTCGAGCCGCCGGGCATGGACCCGACCATCGCGCCGGCCGCGGCCATCGGCGAGATCGTTCACTACAACGTGCTCGAAGGCCTGACCAAGATCAACGTCGACGGCACGGTCACGCCGCTGCTGGCCGAGAGCTGGACCATGGAGCCCGACGGCAAGAGCTACACCTTCAGGCTGAGGAAGGGCGTCAAGTTCCACGACGGCGAGGCCTTCGACGCGGCCGACGTGAAGTTCAGCTTCGAGCGCGCCAAGGACGAGAAGAGCACCAACAAGGCGAAGAAGGCGGTGTTCGACAACATCTCGCGCATCGACACGCCCGACGCCCACACCGTGATCCTGACGCTGAACAACGCCGACGGCAACTTCCTGTTCCGGCTGGGCGAGAACACGGCCGTGATCCTCGATCCGAAGAGCGCTGCCGGCACGGCCACCAAGCCGATCGGCACCGGCCCGTTCACCTTCGACGACTGGAAGAAGGGCTCGTCGGTGACGCTGGCCAAGTGGCCAGGCTACCGCGACGCCAAGCGCGGTCAAGCTCGAGCGCGTGACCTTCCGCTTCATCAACGACCCGGCCGCACGCGTGGCCGCGCTGCTGGCCGGCGACATCGACGGCGTGCCGCGGCTCGATGCGCCGCAGGCCGTCAAGCAACTGCAGGCCGACCCGCGCTTCGTGGTCGCCATCGGCAGCACTGCCGGCAAGGGCATCATGGCCATCAACAACAAGCGAAAGCCCTTCGACGACGTGCGCGTGCGCCGCGCGCTGATGCACGCCATCGACCGCAAGGCCTTCATCGACGGCGTGCTCGAAGGCCTGGGCCGGCCGATCGGCAGCCACTTCGCACCGACCGATGCCGGCTACGTCGACCTCACCGCACAGTACCCGTACGACCCGGAGAAGGCCAAGGCGCTGTTGAAGGAGGCGGGCGTGGCCACGCCGCTCAACGTGACGCTGACGCTGCCGCCGCCGCAGTACGCGAGGAAGGGCGGCGAGGTGCTGGCCGCGCAACTGGCCAAGGTCGGCGTGATCGCCAAGATCGAGAACGTCGAGTGGGCGCAGTGGCTGGGCGGCACCTTCAAGGGCAATTTCGACCTGACCGTGATCAACCATGTCGAACCGCTCGACTACATGCAGTACGCCAACACGGCCTACTACTGGGGCTACGACAGCCAGGCCTTCCGCGACCTCGCCGCCAGGCATGCGGCCGAGACGAACGCCAAGGACGCGTGCGAAGTTGTTCGGCGACATGCAGCGCATGATCACCAGCGACGCCGTCAACGCCTTCATCTTCAACCCGTCGCAGGTGGCGGTGGCCAGGAAGGGCCTGAAGGGCCTGTGGTCGAGCTCGCCGATCTTCGCCAACGACATGGCCGCCGTGAGCTGGCAATGAGCCGCAAAGCCACGATCGAGCGGCTGTATGCCGCCTTCGAGCGTCTCGATGCCGATGCGATGGCGGCCTGCTACGCGCCCGACGCCAGCTTCGACGACGAGGCCTTCTCGCTGCGTGGGCGCGAAGCGATCGGCGCGATGTGGGCCATGCTCTGCGACGCCGTCAAGGCCAAGGGCCGCGACGTGTGGCGCCTCGAGGCCAGCGCCATCACCGAGCGCAGCGCGCATTGGGAGCCGACCTACCGCTTCTCGGCCACCGGGCGCATGGTGCACAACGTCATCGATGCCGAGTTCGACTTCGACGCCGCGGGCCTGATCACGCGCCACCGCGACCGCTTCGACTTCTGGCGCTGGGCGCGCCAGGCGCTCGGCGCGCCCGGCCTGCTGCTGGGCTGGACGCCGCTGCTGCGCACCAAGGTGCGGGCGCAGGCGGCGAAGAACCTGGAGCGCTTCGTCGCGTCGCGCAAGGCCGCCCGGGCGTGATCGCACTGTGACCGCATTGCACGACCGCAGCGCCACCGAACTGCTCGCGCTGTACGCCGCGCGCGAGGCCTCGCCGGTCGAGGTGGTGCGCGAGTTGCTGCTGCACATCGAACGCAGCGAACCGCACGTCGCTGCCACCTGGGCCCTGGACGCCGACGCGGCGCTGCAGGCCGCGCGCGACAGCGAAGCGCGCTGGCAGCGCGGCCAGGCCCTGGCGCTCGACGGCGTGCCGGTGACGCTGAAGGAGAACATCGCCACCCGGGGCACGCCGGTGCCGCTGGGCACCGCGGCCACCACGCTGGCACCGGCCGCGGCCGATGCGCCACCGGCGGCGCGCCTGCGCGAGGCCGGCGCGGTGATCGTGTGCAAGACCACGATGCCCGACTACGGCATGTTGTCGTCGGGCCTGTCGAGCTTTCACCGTCTCACGCGCAACCCCTGGGATCTGTCGATGAACCCCGGCGGCAGCAGCGCCGGCGCCGCTGCGGCCTGCGCCGCCGGTTATGGCCCGCTGCATGTCGGCACCGACATCGGCGGCTCGATCCGCCTGCCGGCGGGCTGGTGCGGCATCTTCGGCCTCAAGCCCAGCCAGGGCCGCATTCCGATCCACCCGCCCTATGCCGGCCGCGTGGCCGGGCCGATGACGCGCACGGTGGCCGACGCCGCGCTGGCGATGACGGTGCTGGCGCGGCCCGACGCGCGCGACCCGACGAGCCTGCCGGCGCAGGACATCGCCTGGAGCGACCTCGACTTCAGGCTGCGCGGTCTGCGCCTGGGCCTGTGGCTCGACGCCGGCTGGGGCCAGCCGCTCGACGCCGAGATCCATGCCGCGGTCAATGCCGCCGCCAACGCCTTCGAGGCCGCCGGCGCGATCGTCGAACCCGTGGCGCCGTTCACCACGCGCAGCATGGCCGACGGCATGGACGCGTTCTGGCGCATGCGCGCCTGGCTCGACATCGCGGCCCTGCCGGTCGAACGCCAGGCCCGCGTGCTGCCCTACATCCGCAGCTGGGCCGAAGGCGGCGCTGCGCTCGGCGGCGCGCAGGTGTTTCGCGGCTACAGCCAGATGGCGGCGCTGCGCGACGCCGCCATCGCCGCCACGCAGCGCTTCGATTTCGTGCTCGCGCCGGTCAGCCCCGTGGTCGGCATTCCCGGCCGAGTTCGCCAGCCCCTTGAACGACCCGGCGCGCCCGTTCGAGCACATCGCCTTCACGCTTGCCGTTCAACATGAGCGAGCAACCTGCCGCGTCGATCAACGCCGGCTTCAGCGCCGGCGGCATGCCGATCGGCCTGCAGCTGATCGGCCGACGCCACGACGACCTCGGCGTGCTGCGACTGGCCCGCGCCTGGGAGCAGCTGCGCGGCCCGCAGCGCCCGTGGCCACGCTTGAGCTGACACAACTGCGCGCTACATTTGCCGCCATGACAGCGCAGGATGCCCGCGGCCTTCCGATCGGCAGCCGATCGGCGAGCGCGCGCGCGGCGGTCGATGTGGCGTTGTGGCGAATGATGTCGTTCTACGACACGCCGATCGCCGACCTCGACGCGGCCATCGCCGCCGACCCCGGGCTGGGCGCTGCCGCACATCATGAAGGCGGGCTTCCTGGCCAGCCTGACCGAAGCCGCGCTGCTGCCCGAAGCCCGCGCGCACCTGGCCGCCGCGGCGGCGCTCAGTGGCCCGGCAGTCCCCGGCCCGCGAGCGCGCGCACCTCGAAGCCGTGCAGCGCGTCGTCGACGGCCGCTGGTCCGGCGCCTGCCGCATCTGGGACGCGTTGTTGATCGAGCACCCGCGCGACGCGCTGGCGCTGCAGTGGGCGCAGTTGTGGGACTTCTATCGCGGCGACGCCGCCGCGCTGCGCGCCCGCCCGGCGCGCGCCCTGCCCGAGTGGGACGAACACGATCCGCTGTACCCGCATGTGCTGGCGCTGTGGGCCTTCGGCCTGGAAGAGAACCACTGCCACGGCCAGGCCGAGGAGGCCGGCCGCCGCGCGCTGGCGCTGGATGCGCGCGCGCCGTGGGCGGTGCACGCGGTGGCGCATGTGATGGAGATGCAGGGCCGCTTCGACGACGGCGCCGCGTGGCTGCGCCAGCACCAGGGCGCCTGGGCCGAGGGCAATGGCTTCGCCGGCCATCTGTGGTGGCACACCGCACTGTTCCGTCTCGAAGGGCTGGACATCGCCGGCACGCTGCGCGTGGTCGATGGCCACCTGGCGGCCGAACACATGCAGATCGGCCTGCAGCGCGTCGACGCCGCAGTCGGCGCTGTGGCGCCTGCACCTGCTCGGCGCCGATGTCGCCGCGCGCGCCGCCGCGCTGCAGGCCGGCTGGCCATTGAACGCCGACGGGGACGACGGCGAGGCCGGGCACTACACCTTCAACGACGTGCACGCGTTGCTGCCGATGCTGCTGGCCGGCGATCTGGCGACCGCCGAGCGCTGGCTCGCGCGCTGCGCCGAGCGCGCGCTGGCCGCCGACGATGCGCGCCGCGACAACCATGCCGTGGCGCGTGAAGTCGGCCAGCCACTGGCGCGTGGGCTATTGGCCTTCGCCCGCGGCGAGGTCGACGACGGCGCCGACCTGCTCTACACCGCCCGCACCCAGGCCCAGCGGCTGGGCGGCAGCCACGCCCAGCGCGACCTGATCGACCAGACGCTGCTCGCGGCCTGCGCGCGCGGCCAGCGCCGCTCGCTCGGGCGCGCGCTGCTCAACGAGCGCGTGCTGGCCAAACCCGTCACGCCGTTGACGCGGCACTGGATCGAAACGCTGGGCGAGCACAGGGCGCTGCTGCGCAAATGACGGCCGAAGACAAACGCGCGCAGCGCCTGCAATTGCTGGACGACCACCTTGGTATGTCGCCGTAGCCGCCGCTCAGACCCAGGGCGCGGACAGCTTCTCGACCTCGAACACCTTCTGCACCGCCGGCCGCGCCAGCATGCGTTCGAGGAACGGCGCGATGTGCGGCAGCGTGCGCGCCGGCCGGCCGAAGCCGCGGCTCCAGCGGCAGAGCATGAAGGTGTAGGGGTCGAGCGCGGAGAAGCGCTTGCCCATCATCCACGGCCCGCCGGGCGCAGCGAGGTGGGCGTCGATCTGGTCGAACATCGCGCCCAGCTTGGCCTCGGCCTGCGCCTTCACTTCCAGCGCACCGGCCGCATTGCCGGGCGCGACCATGCGGTCGCTGTAGAAGTAATGCGGCATCATGGCCTGCACCGAGTTCGCCAGCCAGATCAGCCACTTGTAGAACTGCGCCCGCTCGGCCGTGCCGAGCGCCGGCGCCAGCCCGGCTGGCCGGGTGCGTGTCGACCAGATGCAGCACGATGGCCGCCGTCTCGTAAAGCACCAAGTCGCCGTCGACCAGCACCGGGATCAGGCCGTTCGGGTTGAGCTTGAGGTACTCCGGCGCCTTGTGCGCACCGGTGCTGCGGTCGACATACTTCAACTCGAAGGGCACGCCGAGTTCGCGCAGCAGCAGGTGCGGCGTCATGCTGGCGTTGCCGGGGTAGTAGTGCAGTTGGATCATGGTGTGGCAGGGGGTGGGGAGGTACCGATCGGGGCTCGTTGTATTGTCCTGCATGGCCAACCCATCGCCGCGCCGCGGCATCCACCTCGAATACCGCTTCGCGCCCGACGCCGCGCAGCGCGGCGCCACGCTGGCCAACCCCTTGATCGACCTGCTGCGCACGCTGCGCGACACCGGCTCGATCAGTGCTGCGGCGCGCAGCGCTCGGCGGCTCGTACCGCCACACCTGGGGTGCGCTCAAGCATTGGGAGCAGGTGCTGGCGGCCGAGCTGGTGGTCTGGACCCAGGGCCAACCGGCGCGCCTGACGCCGCTGGCCGAGCGGCTGCTGTGGGCCGAGACGCGCGCGCGCACGCGTCTTACGCCGCACATCGAGGCCCTGCGCAATGAACTCGAACGGGTGCTGAGCCTGGCCTTCGACGGCGCCCACGAGGCGCTCACCGTGTACGCCAGCCATGACCTGGCGCTGCCGATGCTGCGCGACCATGCCGACGCGCATGGCCTGCACATCGAGTTGCGCTTTGCCGGCAGCACCGACGCGCTGCAGGCGCTGGCCCATGGCCGCTGCGACGTGGCGGGCTTTCACGTGCCGGTGCTTGCCGCCGGCAGGCAGCCGGCCTTCGCGCGCGCGCTCAAGCACCTGCTCAAGCCCGGCCGGCACAAGCTGATCGCCAGCCACCGCCGCCGCCAGGGTCTGATCGTCGCCCATGGCAACCCGCGCGGCTTGACCGGCATGGCCGACCTGACCCAGCCGGGCCTGCGCTTCGTCAACCGCCAGCCGGGTTCGGGCACGCGCCTGCTCGCCGAGCACCTGCTGGCCGAAGCCGGCATCCAGGCCGAGCAGCGTCGCCGGCTTTCACGGCCCGTGCGAAGACACGCATGTGGCGGTGGCGGCCGCGGTGGCCAGCGGCGTGGCCGATGCCGGCCTGGGCATCGAAGCCGCGGCGGCGCAGTTCAGCCTGGCCTTCGTGCCCGTTGACCGACGAGGACTACTACCTGCTGTGCCGCAAGGAAGCGCTCGAGAGTGCGGCCGTCGTGCGCCTGCGCGAATTGCTCGCCGGCCAGGCCTGGCGGCAGGTGCTGGCCACATTGCGCGGCTGTGCGCCGCACGAGCAGGCCGGCAGCGTGCTGGCGCTGACCAAGGCACTGCCGTGGTGGCACTTCCGCACGCCGCGAAAGCCCTGACGGCGCGACCGAGCGCCGTGTTGAAGCGTGCCGGGTCTCAGCGCGCCAGGACGATGGCGTCGCCCGGGTCGAAGGCCAGGCCGATGGCCGCGCCCGGCAGCGGCGCGTCGCTGGCGTCGGCGTCGCCGAACACCAGCAGTTCGCCCCACGGCGTGTTGACCAGCACCTCGATGTGGCTGCCCAGGTAGTCGGCGCGCTTGCAGGTGCCGTGCAATGCGGCGCCGGCGGCGGCCACCAGGCGCAGGCGGTGCGGGCGCAGCGCGAGCGTCGCCGGGCCGGCAGTAATCGATGGGCTGCGAACGGGCAGCGACACGCCGGCGGCGCTGAAGTGCAGCGCATCGCCGACGCGCAGCAATTCGCCGTCGACCAGATTGGCGTCGCCGATGAAGTCGGCCAGGAAGTGGCTCGCCGGCTGCCGGTACAGCGTGCGCGGCGTGCCCTGCTGGGCGATGCGGCCGCGGTCCATCACGATGATCTGGTCCGACACCGCCAGCGCCTCCGACTGGTCGTGCGTGACGTAGAGCACCGTCAGCTGCAGCGACTGCTGCAGCTCGCGGATCTCCTGGCGCACGCGGCGCCGCAGCTTGGCGTCGAGGTTCGACAGCGGCTCGTCGAACAACAGCACGGCCGGCTCGAGCACCAGCGCGCGCGCGACGGCCACGCGCTGCTGCTGGCCGCCCGACAGCTCGCTCGGCAGGCGTTGCTCGAGGCCCGTGAGGCCGAGCATGTTCAACTTGTCGCGCGCCAGTTCGCGCGCCCGCGACTTCTCCACCTTGGCCGAGACCGGGCCGTAGCAGACGTTGTCGAGCACGCTCATGTGCGGGAACAGCGCATAGGACTGGAACACCAGGCTGACGTTGCGCTCGCTCGCGGCGCGCTTGGGTCACGTCCTCGCCGCCGATCAGGATGCGCCCGCTGCTCGCCGACTCCAGACCGGCGGCCATGCGCAGCGTGGTCGTCTTGCCGCAGCCCGAGGGGCCGAGCAGGGTGACCAGGGTGCCCGGCGCGATCGTGAACGACACGTCGTCGACGGCGGCGACCTCGCCGTAGCGCTTGCTGACGCGGTCGAAGGTCACGCCGCCGGCGGTGAGGGTGTTCATTCAGGCTCCGGTGACGATCAAGGGTTGCACGCGCTCGCGCCGGCCGAGCCGGGCCGCGCCGGTGAAGCGCTGCACCAACAGCAGCACGGCCAGCATGAACAGCATCAGCACGCTCGAGTAGGCGATCGCCAGCGGGTACTCGCCGGCCTCGACGCGGCCGATGATGTACACCGTGGCCAGGTTGTACTTGGCGGTGGCCAGGAAGATCACGGCGCTGACGGCTGTCATCGCGTGCGTGAACGAGAAGACCAGCGTGGCGACGATCGCCGGCTTCAACAGCGGCAGCACGACCTGGGTCAGCGTGCGCCAGGTCGACGCGCGCAGCGTCGACGAGGCCTCGTCGAGCGACTTGTCGATCTGCGCCAGTGCCGCGATGCCGGCACGCACGCCGACCGGCATGTTGCGAAAGACGAAACACAGCACCAGGATCGCCATGCCGCCGGTCAGCTCGACCGGCGCGACGTTGAAGGCCACGATGTAGGCCACGCCGATCACGGTGCCCGGCACCGCGAAGCTGACCATGGTCAGGAATTCGAACGCGGCGCGGCCCGCGAAACGGTGGCGTGTGATGACGTAGGCCGAGAGCAGGCCGACCACCGCGGTCAGCGGCGCGGCGACGGCGGCCACTTCGATGGTGGTGAAGAAGCTGTTCCAGGCCGAGCCGACGAAGCGTGGCCAGCCCTCGCTCCAGTCGATGCCGAAACCGGCGCTGAGGTGGGTCAATGCCAGGCTCATTTCGCCGCGGCCGATGTCCTTGACGAAGCCGCCGACGGCGATCACCGCGTAGCAGGCCAGCGTGAAGCCGATCCACAACAACGCGGTGCCGGTGCAGGCCCGGCGCAAGCCGTCGGGCAGCGGCGCCGGGATGCCCGAGTCGCCCTTGCCGCCGACGCTGACGTAGCTCGCGCGGCCGAGCCAGCGCTGCTGCAACCAGAACGCGATCAGCGTGAAGAGCAACAGCACGACGGCCAGCGATGCCGCCCGGCCCGGGTCGTGCTGCGCGCCGGCGATGGCGAAGAAGATCTTCGTCGACAGGACCTCGAAGTTGCCGGCCAGCACGATCGGGTTGGCAAAGTCGGCCAGGCTCTCGACGAAGCCGAGCAGGAAGGCGTTGGCCAGCGCCGGCCGCAGCAGCGGCCAGGTCACGCTGCGAAAGACACGCGCCTTGGACGCGCGCAGGGTCTGCGCCGCCTCCTCCAGCGTCGGGCTGATGGCGGCGATGGCGCCCGACAGGATCATGAAGGCGATCGGCGTGAACGACAGCACCTGCGCGATCGTCACGCCCGGCAGGCCGTAGATCCAGCGCGAGCGCGGCAGGCCGACGGTGTTGGACAGGAAGGTGGTGACCAGGCCGGTGCGGCCGAACAGGACCACCAGCGCCAGCGCGATCACGAACGGCGGCGTGACGATCGGCAGCACCGACATCAGCTTGGCCACCGCGCCCAGGCCACGCAGTTGGCCGCGCTGCACGGCCAGCGCGAGCACCAGCGCGAAGCCGGTCGAGAGGAAGCCGACGATCGTCGCCAGCATCAGCGAGTTCACCGCCACGCCACAGCCGATGCCGCCGCCGAAGCAGCCCAGGCCCCAGATGTCGGCGTGGGTCAGGCGCTCGACCGCCAAGCCGGGTGCGAAGGCGCCGCTGCTGTCGCGCAGGGCGGCCACCAGGGCCAGGCCGACCGGGTAGAAGATGAACAGCAGGAGCAGGCCCGCGATCACGATCACGATCGAGGCCACCGTGGTGTCGCCGCCAAAGCGCCCGCTGCGCCCGACGGCGCGCGCGAACAGCAGCCCGCTGGCGGCGAGCGTCACCGTCGCACCGAGGCCGAACGAGCCGCCGGCGGCACCGGCGGCAAAGCCCGTACCCAGGGCCCAGAGCAGAACCACCGCCGCGCTGATCGTCAGCGCAACGAAGTTCGAGCGCCAGGCAAACCAGAGGGCGAGCAGCGAGGCCAGCAGCACCGGCGCGTGCGCCGTCGCGGCACCGCCCAGCGCCAGCGTCAGGGCCGAAGCGCTGCGGCCGATGAACCACGGCAGCGCCAGCGCCGCGATCAGGGCCGACGCCGACAGCCCGACCAGCCAGCGGTCACGGCGCGGCGCGATGCCGGCAGCGGGCAGGGCCAGTGTCGTCATCGTGCCGGGTTGTCGCTCACTTCGGCAGTTTCGAGACTTCCTCGTCCCACTTCGTCAGCAGGCGCTTGCGCTCGGCGGAGGAGCCGTACTTGACGAAGTCGTAGTTGATCAGCTTGATCTCCGACAGCTTGGGCGCCTGCGGCGGCGCCGAGGCATTCTTGTTCGACGGCACCTGGTAGCTCACCTTGGCCGCCGCGCCGACCGACTGCGCCTCGGGCGACAGCGCCCAGTCGTACCACTTCTTCGCGTTCTCGAGGTTCTTCGCGCCTTTGACGATGCTCATGCTGCCGATCTCGTAGCCGGTGCCCTCGCAGGGCGAGACGATCTTCACCGGCGCGCCGCCGACCGCCTGCACCACCGCGTCGTGCTGGAAGGTGATGCCGATCAGGCTCTCGCCGGTGGCCGCCGCGCGGGCCGGTGCGGCGCCGCTCTTGGTGTACTGGTTGACGTTCTTGTGCAGCGCCTTCAGGTAATCGAAGGCCTTTTGCTCACCCATGATCTGCACCAGGGTCGCCAGCATGGTGTACGAGGTGCCCGACGAATTCGGGTTCGCCACCTGCACGTCGTCCTTGAACTCGGGCTTGGTCAGGTCGGACCAGCACTTGGGCTCGGCCAGCTTGCGCTTGGCCAGCTCGACGGTATTGAAGCTGTAGCCGAGCGCGCCGGCGTACACGCCGACGGTGCGGTACTTCGAGGCTTCGGCCTGGCGCACCGCCCAGTCCTGCAGGTCGGCCAACTTGGGCGACTTGTATTCGAGCGTCAAACCCTTCTTCCGCCGCCTGCAGGTGCGGGTCGCCCGTGCCGCCCCACCAGACGTCGCCCTTCGGATTCGCCGCCTCGGCCTTGAGCTGCGCATAGAACTCGCCCGAGCTCTTGCGCGTCATCAGCACCTTGATGCCGGTGGCCTTCTCGAAGGCCGCCACCATCGGCCGGCACCACTCTTCCTGCACGGTGCAGTACAGCACCAGCTCGCCCTGCGCGAACGCGGGCAAGGCGCTGGCCGCGAGAGCCAGCATCGACAGGCACTTCGTCAACAGCTTCATCGTCGTCTCCTTCAAGGGTGTTGCAGGGGAATGCCGACCACGCCGGCGAGCGCGTCGCCCAGCAGGTGGTTGGTGGCCAGGATGGGGTTGCCTTCGGTGAGCCCGGTGCCGGCAAAGAACGGGTTGATGCGCCCGCCGGCTTCGGCCACCAGCAGCAGGCCGGCGGCGCAGTCCCACGAGTTGATGTGCAGCTCGCAATAGCCCTCGGTGCGTCCGGCGGCCACGTCGGCCAGGCCGAGCGCACCCGAGCCGGCGCGGCGAAAGGCGCAACCGGCATCGAGGATTCGCGTGAGCAGCGACATGTAGTCGGCCTGCGAGCGGCGCAATGACCAGCCGCATTCGACGGTGGCCTTGTCCAGTGTCGCCACCGGGCTCACCGTGCAGCCGCCTGGGTGCCGCAGCCGCCTTCGGCCAGCCACGCGCCGCCGCCGCGCTCGGCGAAGTACAGCCGCTCATGGCTTGGGTCGTGCAGCGCGCCGACGGTCGGCACGCCGCGCTCGGTGTAGCCGATCGAGACGCAGTAATGCGCGATCGAACGCGCGTAGTTCGCGGTGCCGTCGATCGGGTCGATGATCCAGACCCGGTCGGCCGCGGCCAGGCCGGCGCTGGCGCCGTCTTCCTCGCCGAGCACCGCGTCGTCGGGGTAGGCGCGGCCGATCGCCGCACGGATGAAGCGCTCGACCTCGCGGTCCATCGCCGTGACCTCGTCGTGGCGGCCCTTGAGCGAGATCGACGGCGAGCCGAAGGCGCCATGCGCGAGGCGGCCCGCATCGGCGGCGAGGGTGCGACAGAAATCGAGGCGGTTCATGGGCTTGGCTGGGCAGCGCGCGGCTGGCGTGCAGGGCCGGTCAATGCTACCCGCCGCGTGCGGCGCGCCATCTGCGGGCAGACCCTATTCGAGCGTGACGACGGTGTCGTGCTCGCCGGGCTGGCAATCCTCGGCGATGGCGTCCCAGCCGCGGTGGATGACGACGCGCCGGCCCGCGTGACAGAACTCGACGCGGGTGGCTCCTGGCACCGTGGCCCGCACGAAGGCTTCGATCGAGGCCGGCAGACTGGTGCGGTAGGTCGCGTGCTCGACATCGGCCTGCGGGTGGTCGTCGTTGTGCACCCAGGGGATGAAAGGCCCGAGCCACATCAGCGGCCAGCCGACTTCGATCACGCTGGGCTGGTAGTTCTGCTCGGCCAACCAGCGCTGGGCCTGCGCGCGCAGATCGTCGTCGCCGCCGCTGCGCTCGAGCCGACCCCAGGCGGTGGCCATCATCTCGACGACCCACTGGTTGCAGTTCTGGTAACGCAGCCCGAAGGCGTAGGCATTGGCGCTGTAGGCCGGCCCCAGCGCCTGTAGCGCCAGGCGATCGTCGAGCACGGTGGTCTCCAGCATCGCGGCCGCGGCCGCCGGCAGCAGGACGACGGAGACATAGCCGAGCGTGGGGTCGTTCAGGCCGAGCACGAAACCGGCCATGCCCTGGTCGAACACCCGCGGCCGGCCTTCGTCGCAGGCGTAATACAGCTGGCGTACCGACCACGGCGTGTTCAGGCTGGCCTTGAGGCTCAGGCCGGCATGCGAGTAGCGCACGCCGAAGCGGCCCAGATCCAGGCCCGAGCGGGCGATCAGTGCCAGATCCTGGTCCGAGTCCTCGAGTACCGTCTTGACGATGGCGCCGAAGCGCAGCAACAGGTCTCGTTGCTCGGCATTGAGCGGCGTCGCCTGGTCGCAAAGGCGCAGTGCGCCGGCATGCGCCGGGGCCGCAGACCAGAGCGCTGCCAGCAGCGCGAATGCGCAGGCGCTGGCCTGCCGGCGCAAGGCGCGCAAGGCCTCAGGCCGCGCCGGGCCGCTCCCAAGCGGCCTGAGCTCCCCTCGGGGGACGCGAACGCAGTGAGCTTGGGGCTGTCATGACTAGAGTTGCACGGCCCGGGACTGCAACTCGCGGTACCAGTCGTCGGCCAGCACGAGGTAGAACGCCTGTCGCTCGTTGCCGCCACTGGCGTACGCGAATTCGGTGCCGTAGGGCCGCTGACGCGCGGTCACGATGCCGCCCTCGGCCAGCCGGGCCTGCTCGGCCAACGCCTGCGGCAAGTAGAGGACGAACTCGGGGTCGGTGTTGTCCTCGGCCACGGCCTGCAGGCTTCACGCGCAGCATGCCCGGACGCTCGGGTGCGGCGGCGAGGGCGACGATCTTGTAGTCGCCGACCGCCGCCGTGGTGGTCTTGGAACTGTCGCTCGACTTGCCGAACGAGGTCGAGACACTGCCGACCGACTCCGAAGACGCCGAAGACGCCGACGAGGCCAGGCTGTCTGCCAGCGCCGGCCCGGCGCTGGCCAGGGCGATCAGGGCAGCGGCGCAAAGTGAGGACGGGGTGCGGGTCATTGCAGCTCCATGCGATTGCGGGTGTGCGCCGCGATGCTATCGCGGGCGTGGCCCACTGCCGTACCCGAATGTTTCACTCGGTGCATCACGCACTGGGCGCACGGTGCTCACACGGTGCGCGATAGCACGCGCACGACCTGTTCCTGCCGATCGCGAAAACCCATGCGCTCGTACAAGTCGTGGGCGCTGCGGTTGTCGCGCATCACGTGCAGGAACGGCGTCTCGCCGCGCTGTAGCTCGCGCAGCACCAGCAGCTGCATCAGCCCACGCGCCAGGCCGCGACCCTGGAACTCCGGGTGCGTGCACACGCCGCTGACTTCGCGCAGCGGGCCGGCGAACATGCGCTCGCCCGCCATCGCCACCAGGCGCGGGCCGTCGAAGGCGCCGAAGTATTCGCCGAGTTCGATCGTGCGCGGGCCGAACGGCCCCGGCTTGGTCAGCGCCACCAGAGTCCAGCATCTGCGGCACATGCTCGGGGCCAAGGCGCACGGCGGCCGCGCCGGTGTCGGCCGCGGGCGCCGGCGCGTCCCAGACCATCTTGACCAGCACCGCCTCGGCGTGGATCACCCAACCCGCGGGCGCCGAGCCCGTCCAGCCACTGCAATACACATGTTCGTCCGGCACGCAGTGCGGCGCCAGCGTCGGCGAAATTCGGCCGTGCCATATCGGCGAAGGCGGCGATCGGCGACAGGCCGGGTGCATAGCGGCGCGCGTCGTCGGTGCCGACCGACAGGGCCGCGTGCGGGCCGACCAGACTGTGCCAGGCGATATTGTCCAGCAGCGGCAGCCAGAGCTCGGTCATGCTTGCATTCAGCGTTGCGGCGCAGGCAGGCTCTTGATGGCCGCTGCGAACACCTCGTGCGCCGTGGCATTCACCGGCCGGTGCCTGACGCGGTCGCTGGCCGGGTACTTGCCGAGATAGTTGTCGCCCTTCCAGTTCGTTGCCGGCCGGATCGGCCGCGGCGTGAAACCGCCGCCGCAGTTCGGACACACGTTGCCCAGCACGGTGTCGACGCAGGTGGCGCAGAACGTGCACTCGAAGCTGCAAATGCGCGCCTCGAGTGAGGCCGGCGGCAGGGCCTTGTTGCAGTGTTCGCAGGTCGGGCGCAGTTCGAGCATGGGCAAACCCCCGTATCGATTCATGCCTGGCGCAAGGGCGTGGCCGCCGCGCCGATGGCGGCGCTGGGTGCGGCGCCGACTACAGCTGCATCACCTTGCCGCCGGCCTGCCACGACTGCGTCGCCGCGTCGGCCAGCTTTTGCGCCTCGACCCCGTCGGCCACGCCGGTGCGAAAGGGCTTGCCCGATTGCAGGCAGTCGAAGAAGTGCGCCACCTCGAGCCGGTAGGCCTCGCGGTAACGCTGCAGGAAGAAATGCTCGGGCTTGTCGGTCCGCACGCTGCTGCCGTCGAGTTGCACGACTTCGGTCGGCCGGTGGTTGCCGCATTGCAGCAGGCCCTTCGAGCCCAGCACCTCGAAGCGCTGGTCGTAGCCGTAGGCCGCGCGGCGGCTGGTGTTGATCTGGCAGAGGCGGCCCTTCTTCGTGCGGATCGTGACCACGCTGCAATCGATGTCGCCGACCTTGGCGATCTCGGGGTCGACCAGCACCGAGCCGTTGGCGTATAGCGTGTCGGCCGCATCGCCGCCGTCGCCGATGTCGCTGCACAGGATCCAGCGAAAGATGTCGAAGTCGTGGATCAGCATGTCGCGGAAGATGCCGCCCGAGCCCTTCAGGTACTGCGCCGGCGGCGCGCCCGGGTCGCGGCTGGTGACGACGAGCATCTCCGGTACGCCGATCTCGCCGCGCGCCAGCCGCGCCTGCGCCTCGGCAAACGTCGGGTCGAAGCGGCGCTGGAAGCCGATCATGCAGGCCACGCCGGCGGCCTTGACTGCGGCGGCGCATTCGGCAGCGCGCGGCACCGACAGGTCGACCGGCTTCTCGCAGAAGATGTGTTTCTTCGCTGCCGCGGCGCGGTGAATCAGGTCGCTGTGGGTGTCGGTCGGCGAGGCGATGACGACGGCGTCGATGCCGGCGTCGGCCAGCACCGCCTCGGGCGTCGACACCGCGGCGCCGAGCTGCGCCGCCAACTCGTTGGCGCTCGCCGCCACCGGGTCGCAGACGAATTTCAGGCGCACGCCCGGCAACGTGGCGACATTGCCGGCGTGGATGCGGCCGATGCGGCCGGCGCCGAACACGGCGACGTTCTTCATGCAGGGTCTCCTTGTTGTGATTCGCACTATTCGGGCTGCGCGCCGGGCACCCACTGGTCGTAGTCGACCAATGCGCCGGTCATCACGCCCGACTCGGGGCTGAGCATGTAGCTGATCAGGCCGGCCAACTCGTCGGGCTTGGCCAGCTGGCCCATCGGCCGCGAGGCCTCGGCCTTGGCCAGCCAGTCGGCCGGTGCGTTGTGCGCCTTCTTCTGGATCGCGGCTTCACCGGGGGTGTCCATCCAGCCGGCCATCACGCCGTTGCAGCGGATGCGCTTGTGACGGAAGGACTGGGCCACGTTCTTGGTCAGGTTGGCCAGCGTCGCCTTCGACGCCGAATACGGCACCAGGAACGACTGGCCGCAGTGCGCCGATTGCGACAACACGTTGACGATCGCGCCTGGCGCGCCCTGCTCCAGCAGATGGCGCACCAGCCGCTGCATCAACAGGAACGGGCCGCGCGCATTGATGTCCATCTGCTCCTGCCACATCGCCAGCGTGGTGTCGAGCAGGCTGCCGCGGGCGGTGGTGGCCGCCGAGTTGAGCAGGGCGTTCACGCTGCCCAGCCGCGCGAACGACTCGTCCATCAGGCGCTGGCAGTCGTCGGCCACACCGACGTTGGCCTGCACGAAGTGGCACGCGGTGCCGAGTGCACGCACCTCGGCCGCGGCCGCCTCGCCGATCGCGGCACGCCGGCCGCTGATGACGATGCCGGCAGCACCCTCGCGCGCCAGGCGCCGCGCCACGGCCAAGCCCAGGCCCTGCGTGCCGCCGGTGATGACGGCGCGCGTGTCACGGTGGCGGGGGGCGGATGCGGTGTTCATGGCGGTGGCAGACAGTGCGGGACGGCGCACACTGTAGCGCCCCGCGCGGCGTTCACCAACGCATCGACGTTGGGAACATCGATCGCCAAGCCCGCGCGGCGGCCATCAAGGCCGCGCCCGCCCGCCGGTGTCCAGGCGAGCGCCTGCCGAGCGCCGAATCTATACTTTGCTCGACAAGCGCTGCGCGACCGGCCAGGTCAGTGATTCGGATCGCCTCGCAGTGTGCGGCGCGCGCGCGGCCATCGCGTCGCTGCACGAGGCAGAAGTAGGCGATCCCGGGAGGGGTGATGTACGAGCTCGAGACCTATCAGGCACTGCAGGCCGGTGACTTCGAACTGCATTACCTGCCGACGGTGCGGCTGGCCGACCGGCGCTGCGTCGGTGCCGAAGCGCTGATCCGCTGGAAGCGCGATGGCGCCTGGGTGCCGCCGATGGAGTTCATCCCGGATACCGAGCGCACGCCGCTGGCGGGACTGATCACCTATTGGGTCATCGACACGGTCGGTGCCGAACTCAAACCCTGGCTGCAACTGCATCCAGGCGCGCATGTCAGCGTCAACATTCCGCCCGACGTTCTCGGGCGCGGCGGCATCGAATACGCCATGACCAAGGCCGGGCTGCGCGACGTGCGCCGGCAGATCGTGTTCGAGGTGACGGAGCGCGGCGTACCCGATGCGCAGGGCCTGTTGGCGCTCGATCACATGGCCAAGGCCGGCATGCGCATCGCGCTGGACGATGTTCACCTGGCGGGTGCCAACCTGGCGCTGCTCTCGCGCTGCCACTTCGAATTGCTCAAGATCGATCAAGTGCTCGTGCACGCGCTGCAGCCGCAGGCGCCTGCGCCGGACTGGCTGCCCGGGCTGCGCGCGATCCTGGCCGCGACCGCGGTGCAGGTGGTGGCCGAGGGCGTCGAGAACGAGCACCAGCACGCGGCGCTGATGGAGGCCGGCATCGTGATGGCCCAGGGCCACCTGTATTGCGCGGCCCTGCCCGCAGCGCAGTTCATCGACTACTTTGCGGCCAACGGCGCGACGACCTGATGCTGCGGGCTCCTGCGAGCGCGGCGTCGCTCAACCCCAGACTTCGGCCGCCGTCTCCACCACCAGCCGCAGCTTGGCGCGCTGCGCCTCGACCGCGATGTTGTTGCCGTGCACGGTGCTCGAGAAGCCGCACTGCGGGCTCAGGCACAACTGCTCGAGCGGCGCGTATTTCGCCGCCTCGTCGATGCGGCGCTTGAGGGCGTCCTTGCTTTCCATTTCACCGAACTTGGTCGTCACCAGGCCCAGCACCACGGTCTTGCCGGGCTTGAGGAAGCGCAGCGGCCGGAAGTCGCCCGAGCGGTCGTCGTCGTACTCCATGAAGTAGGCGTCGAGGTTCATCTCCGCGAGCAGCGCCTCGGCCACGGGCTCGTAATTGCCGCTCGCGGCGTGCGTGCTCTTGAAGTTGCCGCGGCACAAATGCATCGCCAGCGTCATGCCTGCGGGCTTGGCGGCCACGACTTTGTTGATGAAGCCGGCGTAGCGGTGCGGCAATACGTTCGGGTCGTCGCCGCGCTGACGGGCGGCCTCGCGCATCTTCTCGTCGCACAGGTAGGCCATGTTGGTGTCGTCCATCTGCACATAGCGGCAGCCCGCGTCGTACAGCGATTGCAACTCCTCGCCATAGGCCTTGGCCACGTCGTCATAGAACAACGGGTCGAGTTCGGGATAGGCCTCGCGGCTGATGCCCGCGCGTCCGCCGCGAAAGTGCAGCATCGTCGGCGATGGAATCGTCACCTTCGGCGTCATCCCCTTCGAGACTTGCGATTTCAGGTACTCGAAGTCGGCGCGCTGGATGTCCTTCACGTGGCGCACCTTGTCCACCACCTTGATCACCGGCGGCGCCAGGCTCTCGCTGCCGTCGGCGTTCTTGATGACCAATTGCCCGACTTCGGTCTTCACGCCGCCGAGTTGTTCGAGAAAGTCGATGTGGAAGAAGGTGCGGCGGAACTCACCGTCGGTGATCGACTGCAGACCCACGTCCTGCTGGAACTTGACGATCTCGCTGATGGCGCGGTCCTCCACCGCGCGCAGCTGCGCCGCGTCGATGGTCTTCTTGACGAAGAACTCGTCGCGTGCGTCGAGCAGGGCCTTCGGGCGCAGGAAGCTGCCGACATGGTCGGCGCGGAACGGCGGTGCGGTACGGATGCTCATGGATGCTCCTCGGCGCTATGGGGTCGGTGGTGCCGCAAGCCCGGTTGCTCGAGGCCAGGCTGGCGTTGCGCGATCACTTGCTCTTGCCCGGGTCCTTCATTTCCTTGATGGCGTCGAACTCGATGTTCCACAGCTCGCCGTTCACGCGCTCGACCTTGCGGATGTACATGTCGAGCACGATGTCGCGCGTCTGCGCATCGATGTACACCGGGCCGCGCGGGCTCTCCCAGACCTGGCCCTTCATCGCCGCCATCAATGCCTCGCCGCCGCCGCCCTTGGTCGCCTCCAAGGCCTTGCTGATCAGGCGCATGCCATCCCAGCCGCCGACGGCCATGAAGTTGGGCCGGAACTTGTGCATGGTCTGGAAGTCGGCGACGAACTTCTTGTTCATCGCGCTCGGGTGCGCCGCCGAGTAGTGGTGCGCGGTGACGATGCCCAGTGCCACGTCGCCGATTTCGGCGATCTGGTCGTCGTCGGTGATCTCGCCGCTGCCGATCAGCCGCACGCCCAGCTTGTCCAGGCCGCGCTCGGCGAACTGCTTCATGAACTGGGCGCCCTGGCCCGAGGGCAGGAAGACGAACAGCGCGTCGGGCCTGGTGTCGCGCACCCGCTGCAGCACGGGGGCGAAATCGGGGCTGCGCAGCGGCGTGCGCAGCTTGTCGAGCACGCTGCCGCCGTTGAGCGTGACGCGGTCGGCGTAGTACTTCTCGGCGTCGATGCCGGGGCCGTAATCGGCCACCAACGTCACCACCTTCTTGATGCCGTTGCGGTTGGACCATTCGGCCATGCCCACCGCCACCTGCGGCAGCGTGACGCTGGTGCGCGTGACGAACGGCGAGGCCTCGGTGATGCTCGAGGTGCCGGCGGCCATCACCACCAGCGGCGTCTTGCTCTGGGTGGCGATCGGCGCGGCGGCCAGCGCGCAAGGCGTGAGGCCGAAGCCGGCGATCACCGCCACCTTGTCGTTGACCACCAGTTCCTGCGCATGCCGGCGCGCGGTGTCGGGCACGCCGGCGTCGTCCTTGACGATGACCTCGAGTTTGCGGCCAGCGACCCTGGCGCCGTTCTGTGCCAAGAACAGCTTGACCGCGGCGTCGATCTGGCGGCCGGTGGATGCCTGCGGTCCGGTCATCGGCAAGATCAGGCCGATCTTCACCGCCTCGCTCTGCGCGTGCACGCGGCCCGCGGCAAGCCATGCCGCGAGTGCGGCGAGATGTTGTCTGCGGCTCAACATGGGAGTCTCCTGCCAGGTGGTTGAGGTATTGCAGCGGATTGTGGGGTCAAGGCGCCGCCTTTTTGCACCGGGCTTGCCTGCAGGACGGCCGGCCGCGAGGAAACTCGGACCGCCGGCAGCTCGGGTGCTGACTTGCAGGAATGGTGGCGTCGGATCGTACGATAGGCACCCACCGGCTGCCGCACGCCCGGTCGCATGGGCCGGCCATCCTGTGACGATCCAGCAACCCGAGAGGAGCGCACGATGAAGGTCCAGGACATCATGTCGAGACGGGTGGTCACGGTCCAACTCGACGACCGGCTCCATGTCGTCAAGACGATCTTCGACTCGACGCACTTCCACCACCTGCTGGCGATCGAGGATGATGGGACGCTGTATGGCGTCGTTTCCGATCGCGATCTGCTGCGGGCACTGAGCCCCTTCATCGGCAGCACGGTGGAAACCGTTCGAGACGCGGCCACGCTGAACAAAGCCGTGCACCAGATCATGACGCGCAAGCCGATCACCTTGCCGCCGGAGGCCTCGGTCGCCGATGCGATCAAGGTCTTCCTGGCACACCCGGTGTCCTGCATCCCGATCGTCAACGCGCAGTTCGAGCCGGTGGGCATCGTCAGCTGGCGGGACGTGCTGAAGTCGTTCGAGTCCGGCACGCCTTGATTGGCTATCACCTCGGTACGTTTGTGGCCAGGCCGCGGACAGCGGCGCCGGGCGTCGCTTTGGCCCCCCGCTTCGCTTGCGGGGTGCTCAAACGCAGACCACCGTGACCGTCTGGTCATGTTAAGGGTCGTCGGACACCTGCCCGCGCACGCCGACGCTGGACAACTACGCCGGCGTGCGCAACAGCCTGATCGCTGCCGGTGTGCTGGCCTTCGTCTTCAGCTGGAACGAGTTCTCCATCGCCCAGGACGACGAAATCCAGCATGGGCAGATGGCGGCGGCGTCGATGCTGGCCACCATTCCGGCGCTCGTGCTGATGGTCTTCGGCCAGCGCTTCATCGTGCAGGGCTTGACGTTGGGTTCGGTGAAGTAGATCCGCGCCGTCTCAGGGCGATGGCGCAGCAGGCTGCCAGCCGCCGCCGAGGGCGCGGAACACATTGGCCTGCGCTGCGGCGAGCGCCCGGGCCGCATCGGCGTTCTGTGCCTGCGCGGCGAGCGCCAGGCGCTCGGCATTGATCACGTCGAGCCGGCTCGATTCGCCGCCGTCGAAGCGCAGCCGCGTCAATTCGGCCGCGCGCAGCAGTGCCTGCGCCCGGCGCGTACCACTTTGCAGCGTGAGACTGGCCTCGCCGTACTGGCCGAGTGCGTCACGCACTTCCTTGAACGCGGTGACCACGCTGTCGCGGTAGTCGAGCTCGATCTGCGCGCGACGCGCCAGCGTGGCGTCGTATATCGCGCCGATGCGGCCGCCGTCCCAGATCGGCTGCGTCAGCGACGCGGCGACGTTCCAGGCCAGCGACCGCGCGTCGAGCAGGTTCGACAGTTCCGTGCTCTCGCCGCCATACGAGGCGGTGAGTGTGATGCCCGGGAAGTAGGCCGCGCGCGCCGCGTCGATACGTGCACCGGCGGCACGCAGCCTGGCTTCGGCCGCCTGTACGTCGGGTCGGTGCAGCAGCAGATCCGATGGCAGGCCCTCGGGCACGCCGCTGGCGCGCAGCGTGGGCGTTTCGCTGCGCACCACGCCCTGTTCGATCAAGGCCTTGGGCGAGCGGCCGAGCACGAGCGCCAGCGCTCGCTCCGCCTCACCGCGGGCGCGGTCGAGCTTGGGCAGCTGCGCTTCGTTGTCGAGCAGCTCGGCGTCGAGCTGCTGGATGTCGAGCTCGGAGATGTCGCCGGCGTCGAAGCGCAAACGCTGCAGCTTCAGGCTGTCGCGCTGGGCCTGTACCGCCTGCCCGAACAGCAGCACCTGCGCGTCGAGCGACTGCAGCGCCGCGTATGACTGCACTACCTGCGCGGCCAGCGCGGTGCGCAGCGTCTCGCGCGCGTATTCGGTGGCCAGCAGCTCGTCGCGCGCGGCGGCGTCCAGCTTGGCCGCGCGCGACCACAGGTCGACCTCGTAGGCCACATTGAGGTTGGCGCGAATGTCGTTGAAGATCAGCTGGTTGCCGCCGACGGTGAGCGGTGCGTTTTCGCCGAAGCGCTGCCGGCTGCCCGACAGCGTGGCGTCGACCTTGGGCAGCCGGTTGGCCTGCGCCGCGCGCAGCACCGCGCGCGACTCGTCGATGCGCGCCATGGCGCGCGCCAGGTCGCGATTGTTGTGGAGCACCTCGGTCACCAGCGCGTCGAGCCTGGGGTCGCCGAAGCTGCGCCACCATTCGGGCTGCGTCGTGGCGGCAGGCCCGGCGGTCGGCAGCTCGAGCTGCGGCGTCTCGTGTGTCGCGGCCGGCGGAACGGCGCACGCGACCAACCCCGCCGCGGCGAGGGCCAGAGCACTGAGCAGAAGAGGGCGCCTCACGCCGGTTCTCCTTTCACGTCGGGCAACAAGGGCCCGGTCTGTCCGCTGCGGTGCGGCGGCTGCATCGCGGCGGCCCGGCGCTGGATCTCGAGCACGTGCTGCGCCTCGGCCTGGATCTCGGCGGTCGAGCGTTTCTCGCGCAGCTTGCGCGCCGTGATGATCTTGAAGAACATCGGCACGAAGAAGATCGCGAGGAAGGTCGCCGCCAGCATGCCGCCCATCACGCCGGTGCCCACCGAGCGTCGCGCCGCCGCGCCGGCACCGGTGGAGAATGCCAGCGGCAGCACGCCGAGAATGAAGGCCAGCGAGGTCATGATGATCGGCCGGAAGCGCAATCGCGCCGCCTCCAACGCAGCGGCCGACGCGCTCATGCCCTCGTGGTGCTTGAGCGAGGCGTACTCGACGATCAGGATCGCGTTCTTCGCCGCCAGGCCCAGCAGCGTGACCAGGCCGATCTGGAAATACACGTCGTTGGTCATGCCGCGCAGCCAGACCGCGGCCAGTGCACCGAAGGTGCCGAACGGCAGCGCCAGCATCACCGACAGCGGCAACGACCATTTCTCGTACTGCGCCGACAGGATCAGGAACACCATCAACGCGCCGAGCACCAGTGCCAGACCCGAGGTGCCGCTCGAGCGCTTCTCCTGGTACGAGGCACCGCCCCAGTCGAAGCCGAAGTCCGGCGGCAGCACCTCGCGCGCGATGCGCTCGACCTCGGCGATCGCCTGCCCCGAGCTGACGCCCGGCGCACCCTGGCCGAACATCTTCACGGCCGGCAGGTTGTTGAAGCGATCGAGCGTCTCGGGCCCCGACGAAAACTTGACGTGGGCCAGCGCCGATACCGGCACCATCTGCCCGCTGTCGGAGCGCACCCACATGCGGCCGATGTCGTCGGGCCGCTTGCGGTAGCCGGCCTCGGCCGACATCAGCACCTGCCAGGTGCGGCCGTACTTGTTGAAGTCGTTGACGTAGTAGCTGCCGAGCGTGGACGACAGCGTGTTGAACAGCTCGTCCACCGGCACGCCGAGCGCCTTGGCGCGCTCGCGGTCGACCTCGACGAACAGCTGCGGCGAGCTGGCGCGCCACAGCGTCTGCACGCCGCCGAGCAGCTTGCTCTGCGCGGCCGCGCCCATGAACTGCTGCGATACCTGCGCCAGCCGCTGGGCACCGCCCTCGCCGCGGTTTTGCACGTAGAACTCGAAGCCGCCTGCGGTGCCGAGGCCGAAGATCGGCGGCGGATTGAACGCCAGCACCAGCGCCTCCTTGATGTGGGCGGTCTTCATGAACAGCTCGCCGACCAGCGCCTGCACCGGCACCGGCCGTTTGTCCCACGGCGTCTGGGTGACGAAGATCGTGGCCGCGTTGTTGCGATAACCGCCACCGAGAAAGTCGAAGCCGGTGAAGGCCACCACGTCGAGGTTGTAGGGGTTGCTCTTGATGATCTTGATGACCTCGCCCACCACCTCGTCGGTGCGTTGCAGCGAGGCGCCGTCGGGCAGGATCACCGCCGAGATGTAGAAGCCCTGGTCTTCGTCGGGCACGAGGGACCCCGGTGTGATGCGCCACAGCCCGACGGCCAGCGCCACCATGCCGGCGAACAGGGCCAGCCCGATGCCGGCACGACGCACCATGAAGCCCACGCCGTTGACGTAGCCTCCGGTGACGCGCAGGAAGAAGCGGTTGAACGCCGCGAACAGCCGCCCTGGGGTCCGGTGCTCGCGCTTGAGCAGGAGCACGCACAGGCTCGGCGTCAGCGTCAGCGCCACGATGCCCGAGATCACCACCGCGATCGAGATCGTGACCGCGAACTGGCGGTACAGCTCGCCGGTCAGGCCGCCGAGGAAGGCGATCGGCACGAACACCGCGCACAGCGTGAGCACGATCGCGATCACCGGGCCCGACACCTCGCGCATGGCCTTGATCGCAGCCTCGCGCGCGGCCATCTTCTCTTCGTGCATGATGCGCTCGACGTTCTCCAGCACGACGATCGCATCGTCGACCACGATGCCGATGGCCAGCACCATGCCGAACAGGGTCAGCGTGTTGATCGAATAGCCCAGCATCAACAGGCCGGCCATCGTGCCGATCAGCGACACCGGCACCGCCACCACCGGAATGAACGTGGCGCGCCAGTTCTGCAGGAACAGGTAGACCACCAGGATCACCAGGATCATGGCCTCGGCCAGCGTCTTGGCCACCTCCTCGATCGACACCTTCACGAAGCGTGTGGTGTCGTACGGGATCGAGTAGTTGATGCCTTTGGGAAAGCGCTTGCTCAGGCCCTCGACCGTGCGCTCGACGTCCTTGGCCACGTTGAGCGCGTTGGCGCCCGGCTGCAGGAAGATGCCGACCAGCGTGGCGGCCTTGCCGTTGATGCGGCCGATGAAGTCGTAGTCCTTCGACCCGAGCTCGACGCGGGCCACGTCCTTCAGGCGCAGCGTGCTGCCGTCGGGGTTGGCGCGCACGATGATCTCTTCGAACTGCCTGGGGTCCGACAGGCGGCCCTGCGTGGTGACGGTATAGACCATCTCCTGCGCACCGCCGGTTGGCGCCTGGCCCACCTTGCCGGCGGCGAACTGCGCGTTCTGCTCGTTGATCGGCACGCGCGATGTCGCCGGTGGTGAGCTTCAACTGCGCCAGCCGGTCGGGGCGCAGCCAGATGCGCATCGCATAGTCCTTGGCGCCGAAGATCTGCACGTTGGTGGTGCCCGGCACGCGCTTGAGCGAATCGAGCACGTTGAGCGTCACGTAGTTGCTGATCGACAGATCGTCCTTGCTGCCGTCGTCGGAGAAGAAGGCCAGCACCTGCAGGAACGCCGAGGAGCCCTTTCTCCACCGTCACGCCCTGGCGACGCACCTCTTGCGGCAGCTTGGTCTCGACCTGCTTGACGCGGTTGTTGACGATCTGCGCCGCCTGGTCGACATCGGTGCCGATGTCGAAACTGATCTGGATCGTGACCATGCCGTTGCTGGTGGAGGTCGACCCCATGTAGATCATGTGCTCGACGCCGTTGATGGCGTTTTCCAGCGGCGCGGCCACCGTCTGCTCGATCACCTCGGCGCTGGCGCCGGGGTAGATCGCCGTTACCGTGACCACCGGCGGCGCGATCTCGGGGTACTGCGCGATCGGCAGCGAACGCATGGCCGACAGGCCGGCAATGACGATGAAGATCGCCAGCACGGCGGCGAAGATCGGCCGGTCGATGAAGAAGCGCGAGAACATGCGTGCTCTCCTTGTGTCTTTTGGGCGATCGACTACTTCGAGGCGGCCTTGGCCGCCGGCGCGGGGGCAGCGCCCGGCGCACCGCCCGCGGCACCACCCGCCGCACTGGCCGCCGTGGCAGGCGCCTGCGTTATCTGGATCGGCGCGCCGGGGAAGAAGATGCGCGCCATGCCGTCGACGATCACCGCGTCGCCGGCCGCCAGGCCGCTGGTGACGATCCACTGGTCGCCGATCTGGTCACCCACCTGCACCGGTCGCGGCATCGCCTTGCCGTCGGCCGCGATGTAGACGAACTTGCCCTGCGGCCCTTCGAGCACGGCGCGCGACGGCACCAGCAGCGCCTGCGGCTTGGTCGCGCCAGTGAGCCGCACGCGCACGAACTGGCCCGGCTTCAACACGCCGTCGGGGTTGGGGACCTCCGCCTCGGCTTCCACCGTGCCGGTGTTGCCCGAGACCCGCGTGTCGCTGAACAGCAGCTTGCCCTTGCGCGGGTACACGCTGCCGTCGGCCAGCTTCACCTCCACCGTGAACGCCTCGTGCGCCGGCAGCTTGAGCTGGCCGGCAGCGACTTCGGCGCGCCACTTCATCTGGTCGGTGTCGGCGATGCCGAAACGCACCTTCACCGGGTCGGTCTGCGTCAGCGTGGTCAGCAGCGTGCCGGGCCCGGCCACCAGCGTGCCCTCGCTCACCTGCGAGCGGCCGGCGGCCCCCGACAGCGGCGCCTCGACCTTGGTGTAATCCAGGTTCAACGCCGCCTCGTCGCGGCGCGCCTGCGCGCCTTTGAGATCGGCACGCGCCACCTGCTCGGCCGACGCGGCATCGTCGTATTCGCGCTGGCTCACCGCGCGTGCGTCCCACAGCGGTTTCAAGCGGTTGAGGGTGCGTGTGGTTTGCGCGAGCTTGGCCTCGGCCGAAGCCACGTCGGCGTCGGCGCGGTTCAACGCGACCTGGAACGGCGCCGGGTCGAGGCTGTACAGCGATTGCCCCTTGCGCACCGTGCCGCCCTCGGTGAAGTTGCGCCTGAGCAGAATGCCTGCCACGCGGGCGCGCACCTCCACGTCGCGTGAGCCGGCCGTCTGGCCGACATATTCGTAGTTCATCGCCAGCGTGGTGGCGGCCAGCGACACGACGGCCACGGCAGCCGGCGGCGGGCCGCCCGACGCGCCTTGCGCGTGCGAGACCTCGGGCCCGCAACCGATCAGGGTGATCGATGCGGCGGCCAGGCAGGCCACCACGATGGCGATGTGCAGCGCCACACCGCGGACCGTCGGTGCAGCGTTGTGGAGCGGGCGGTGGCGGTCGGACTTGTGCATGGAAGCGGCCTCTTCAATGGCGTGGACATGGCGTAACCCGCAGCCGCGCAGTGGCGGGCCGTGCGGGCACCGGAGAGTTCCTCCACTCGGCAAGCAGTCTATGGACGGAGCGTTGCCCCCATAGGTGCAGGGGAAATTGGTGTTCATGACAGATCCGATCGGCATGCCGCGGCACGGTTACGTGCCCACGGCGTGCCTCGCCTTCACGACGATCGGCCGCACCGTCTTTCGACAAGTCCGGCGTGCGGACCTCAAACTCTTCTTGCGCCATGGCGTCGCGACGCTGCATCGACGACCGCAGCCACGCGCTCGACCGGGCGCCGCAGGCGCATGCGGCGCTGGCCGCGGCGGCGGCCAAGTTCGTGGCGGACGGCGAAATCCAGCATGGACGGACGGCGGAGGGGCCGATCCTGGCTACCATTCGGCAAGGTGCTGACGGTGTTCGGCCAGCGCTTGATCGTGCAGGCGCTGACGCTGGGCTCCATGAAGTAGCGCCGCCGTTCCTGCTACTAGGAGTTTTCGCGTGAGCAGTCTGCGATTTCCCGGGCCCCGCCGCTTCGACCTGGCCTGCCTCGGTCGCCTGGCCGTCGACCTCTACGCCCAGCAGGTCGGCTCGCGGCTGGAGGATGTCGCCAGTTTTGCCAAGTACCTCGGCGGCAGCTCGGCCAACATCGCCTTCGGCGTGGCCCGGCTGGGCCTGCGCGCGGCGATGATCTCGCGTGTCGGCGACGAGCAGATGGGGCGCTTCCTGCTCGAGACGCTGCAACGCGAGGGTTGCGACACCAGCCAGGTGCAGGTCGACCCCGAGCGCCTGACCGGCCTGGTGCTGCTGGGCCTGAAGGACCGCGACACCTTCCCGCTGCTGTTCGTGCGCGAGAACTGCGCCGACATGGCCGTCGACGCCGCGGCGATCGGCGAGGACTTCATCGCCGGCTGCCGCGCGTTGCTGATCACCGGCACGCACCTGTCGACGCCGACGGTGCGCGCGGCCTCGCTCGCCGCGCTCGGCCACGCCGGACGGCACGGCGTGGTGCGCGTGCTCGACATCGACTACCGGCCGGTGCTGTGGGGCCTGACCAAGCGCGGCGAAGGCGCCAACCGCTATGTCGCCGACGCGGCGGTCACCGCCAGGCTGCAGGAGGTGCTGCCGCAGTTCGATCTGCTGATCGGCACCGAGGAGGAGTTCATGATCGCCGGCGGCGTGGCCGGCGACCTGCTGGCTTGCCTGCGCCGCGTGCGCGAGGTGAGCGGCGCGGCGCTGGTGGTCAAGCTCGGCGCCAAGGGCTGCTGCTTCATCGACGGCGCGGTGCCCGCGCGGCTGGAAGACGCGCCGACCGCGGTCGGCGAGCGCATCGAAGTGCTCAACGTGCTCGGCGCCGGCGACGCCTTCGCCGCCGGCCTGATGAGCGGCTTTCTGCGCGGCGAGGATTTTCTCGGCGCCGCCCGCATCGCCAACGCCTGCGGCGCCATCGTCGTCTCGCGCCACGCCTGCGCACCGGCGATGCCCACGCCGGCCGAACTGGCGCATTGGTTCAGCGGCCAGCGCCTGCCCAAGGTCGACGCCGACCCGCTGCTCGCGCACCTGCACCGCACGACGGCGCCGCGGCCGGCCTGGCCCGAGCTGAACGTGATGGCCTTCGACCACCGCAGCCAGTTCGTCGAGATGGCGCAGGCCGCCGGCGCGCCGTTGGCGCGCATCACGGCCTTGAAGCAGCTGCTGCTGCGCGCGGCCGAGGCCACCGGCCGCGATCGCGGGCTGGACGGCCGCGCTCGGTGTGCTGATCGACGGCCGCTACGGCAGCGACACGCTGAACGCCGCGACCGGCCGCGGCTGGTGGGTCGGCCGCCCGGTCGAGCTGCCGGGCTCGCGGCCGCTGGCCTTCGACGGCACGCGCTCGCTGGCCACGACGCTGATTGCCTGGCCGCGCGAGCAGGTCGTCAAGTGCCTGGTGCATTACCACCCCGACGACGCCGCCGAGCTGCGCGTGGCGCAGGAAGAGCGCCTGCTCGAGTTGTGGGAGGCCACGCGCGCCAGCGGCCACGAACTGCTGCTCGAAGTCATCCCGCCGCCGTCGATGCTGGCGCCGGGTGGCGCCGACGCCGCGGTGCTGCGCGCGGTCAAGCGCTTCTACAACCTCGGCCTCAAACCCGAGTGGTGGAAACTGGCGCCGATGGCCAGCGCGTCGTGGGCGGCGCTGGCCGCGCTCATCGCCGAACGCGACGCGCAGTGCCGCGGCGCCGTCGTGCTGGGACTGAACCAACCCTTCGACGAATTGGTGGCCGGCTTCGCACAGGCCACGCACCCCGTCGTCAAGGGCTTCATGGTCGGCCGCACGATCTGGGGCGAGGCCAGCCGCGACTGGTTGGCGGGCCGCATCGACGATGCCACGCTGATCAAGCAGGTGGCCGAGCGCTTCGGCCGGCTGGTCGACGCCTGGCGGCAGACAAGGGGGTCGTCATGAGCCAAGACACCGTTCGCCTGACCATGGCGCAGGCGCTGGTCGCGCACCTGGCCGCGCTGCGCATCGAGCAGGGCGACGGCAACACGCGTGCCCTATTGCGCCGGCGTGTGGGCCATCTTCGGCCACGGCAACGTGGCCGGGCTGGGCGAGGCGCTGGCCGCGCACCGCGACGGCGCTGCCGACATGGCGGGCCCACAACGAGCAGGCGATGGCGCATGCCGCGATCGCCTTCGCGAAGGCGAACTTCCGCCAGCGCATCATGGCCGTCACGACCTCGATCGGGCCCGGCGCCACCAACCTGCTGACCGCCGCGGCGCTGGCGCATGTGAACCGCCTGCCGCTGCTGCTGCTGCCGGGCGACGTGTTCGCCTCGCGCGCGCCCGACCCGGTGCTGCAGCAGGTGGAGGATTTCGCCGCCGGCGACATCAGCGCCAACGACGCCTTCCGCCCGCTGGTGCGCTACTTCGACCGCTTGACCAGGCCCGAGCAGATCCTCACCGCGCTGCCGCGGGCGATCGCGGTCATGACCGACCCCGCAACCTGCGGCCCGGTCTGCCTGGCGCTGCCGCAGGACGTGCAGACCATGGCCTTCGATTGCCCGCGCTCGTTCCTCGCGCCGGCCGTGCTGCGCATTCGCCGGCCCGGCCCCGACGCGCGCGAACTCGAAGCCGCGACCGCGCTGTTGCGCAGCGCCAGGCGGCCGCTGGTCATTGCCGGCGGCGGCGTGCTCTACAGCCAGGCCGGTGCCGCGCTGGCCGCCTTCGCGCGCGCGCATGGCGTGCCGGTGGCCGAAACCCAGGCCGGCAAGGGCAGTCTGGCCTGGAACGACGCGCTCAACGTCGGCGCGGTCGGCGTCACCGGCGCGCCGTCGGCCAATGCGCTGGCGCGCGAAGCCGATGTCGTGATCGCCGTCGGCACGCGGCTGCAGGATTTCATCACCGGCTCGCACGCGCTGTTCGCCGCCGACGCCCGGCGCCTGGCCATCAACGTGCAGCCGCTCGACGCCGGCAAGCGGGGCAGCGTCGCGCTGGTGGCCGACGCGCGCAGCGCGCTGCAGCAGCTCGGCGCGGCGCTCGCCGGCTGGCATGCCGATGCGGCGTGGACGACGCGGGCCAAGGCCTTGGCGCTGGACTGGAACGAGCGCGTCACCGTACTGACGGGCGACCCACCGAAAGGCGAGCTGCCCTACGACGCCGAAGTCATCGGCGCGGTGCGCGATTCGGCGAGCGATGCCGCGGCCAGCGCGAGCCACGACATCGTCGTCTGCGCCGCCGGCACCCTGCCGGCCGAGCTGCACAAGCTCTGGCGCAGCGCGCATGCCGGCGGCTACCACGTCGAGTACGGCTACTCGTGCATGGGCTACGAGATCGCCGGCGGCCTGGGCGTGAAGCAGGCGCGGCCGCGAGTGCGAAGTCATCGTCATGCTCGGCGACGGCTCCTACCTGATGCTCAACTCCGAGCTCGCGACCTCGGTGATGCTGGGTCTGAAGCTGATCGTCGTCGTGCTCGACAACCGCGGCTACGGCTGCATCCAGCGCCTGCAGCTGGCGTCGGGCAGCCCGCGCTTCAACAACCTGCTCGAAGACTGCACGCTGCCGGGCGGCATCGACCTGCGCATCGACTTCGCCGCCCACGCACGCAGCCTGGGCGCCGAAGCCTGCCATGTGGCCGACGTGGCCGAGCTGAAGAGCGCGATGCAGCGCGCGCGCGCGGCAGCGCGCACGCAGGTGATCGTGATCGACACCTCGCCGTGGCGCACCACCGAAGACGGCGGCGCCTGGTGGGAAGTGGCGATCCCCGAGGTGTCCGCGCGCGCCGAGGTGGCATCCGCGCGCGAGCGCCTATCGGCAGGGCAAGGCGCGCCAGCGCCTGTGAACGAGAGGGAGAACGGGTGATGAGCTGGAACGTACGCATCGGGGTCAATCCGCTGTCGTGGATGAACGACGACCTGCCCTCGCTCGGCGGCGAAACGCCGCTCGAGACGGCGCTGGCCGAGGGCAAGGAGATCGGCTACGCCGGCTTCGAGCTGGGCAACAAGTTCCCCAAGGACGGGCCGGGCCTGAAGGCCAAGCTCGATCAATTCGGCCTGGCCTGCGTCTCGGGCTGGTACTCGGGCGAGTTGGCCGAATCGACGCTGGCCGCGGAGATCGAGCGCTGCCCCGCGCACATGGAAAAGCTGCGCTACAACGGCGTCAAGGTCGTGGTCTATGGCGAGGTCGCCGGCTCGGTGCAGGGCCAGATCGACACCCCGGTCTCGCAGCGCCCGCGATTCGCCAGCGACGCCGCGTGGCAGGGTTACGCCGAGCGGCTGAACGCCTTCGGCGCGCACCTGCAGTCGCGCTACGGCATCACGCTGGCCTACCACCACCACATGGGCGCCTATGTCGAATCGCCGGCCGACGTCGACCGGCTGATGGCGCTCACCGACCCGGCCAAGGTCGGCCTGCTGTTCGACACCGGCCACGCCTACTTCGGCGGCGCCGCCGATCCGGTGCCACTGCTGAAGAAACATGTCGCGCGCGTCGTGCACGTGCATTGCAAGGATGTGCGGCCGGCCTTGATCGCCAAGGCGCGCAACGACGGCTGGAGCTTCCTGCAATCGGTGCTCGCCGGCGCCTTCACGGTGCCGGGCGACGGCGTGATCGACTACGACGCGGTGCTGGGCGCGCTGCACGCCGGCGGCTACCAGGGCTGGCTGGTCGTCGAGGCCGAGCAGGACCCGGCGGTGGCGCCGAGCTACGTCTACGCCAAGAAGGGCTACCAGACGCTGCGTCGCATCGTCGACGGCCTGAACGCGAGGGACTGCCAGATGACCAGCCGCTTGCTCGTCAAGGCGCGGCGCGAGGGCCGCGAAATCGTCAGCGTGACGCCGCAAAGCGCCGGCTGGACGCATGTCGGCTTTCGCGCGCTGCGCCTGGCCGCCGGCGACAGCGAGCGCCTGAACACCGGCAGCCGCGAGCTGTGCATCGTGGTGCTGGCCGGCAACGTCGACGTCACGGCCGGCGGCCAGAGCTTCGACGAACTCGGCAGCCGCGACAGCGTCTTCGACGACGTGGCCCCCGCCGCGCTGTACGTGCCGGCAAACCACGACGTGACGATCATGGCCGACGGGCCGGCCGAAGTGGCGCTGTGCAGCGCCCCCTGCGACGCGAAGCCGCGCGCGGTGCGCCTGCTCGATCCGCTGGCGATGCGCCGCAGCAAGCGCGGCCAGGGCAGCAACACGCGCTACATCTGCGACATCCTGCCGCACGACGACCCGACCGCCGCGCACCTGCTGGTGGTGGAAGTGCGCACGCCGGCCGGGCACTCGTCGAGCTACCCGCCGCACAAGCACGACAGCGAAGCGCCGCCGGCCGAAACCCAGCTCGAAGAGACCTATTACCACCGCCTCGATCCGGCGCAGGGCTTCGCCTTCCAGCGCGTCTACACCGACGACCGCAGCCTCGACGAGGCGATGGCGGTGGAGGACCACGACGTGGTGCTGGTGCCGCGCGGCTACCACCCGGTCGTCGCGCCGCACGGCTACGACCTGTACTACCTCAACGTGATGGCCGGGCCGAACCGCCTCTGGGTCTTCCGCAACGACCCGGCGCACGAGTGGATGCTCAGTCCGCCCACTTCGGCCTTCTGAACGACTCGGCCAGGAAGTCGATCAGCAGGCGCACTTTCGGCGCCACGTGCTTGCGCGTCGGGTACACCGCGTAGATGCCGAGTTCGATGCCGCGGTAGCGTGGCATCAGCTCGACCAGCGAGCCGGCAGCGAGGTCGGCGCTGACCATGAAGCTGGGCTGCATCACGACGCCCTGGTGATTCAGGGCCGCGGCGCGGCAGGTGTCGCCGCTGTTGGTGCGCAGGCAGGGCGCGGTCTTCACGCTCACCGGCCCGTCGGGGCCGTCGAAGTGCCATTCGTCGCCGCCGGCCAGCAGGCTGTAGGCCAGCACCGTGTGCCGCGCCAGGTCCTGCGGCGCCTTCGGCGTGCCGGCGCGCTTGAGGTACTTCGGTGACGCGCAGACCACCAGGCGCGTGGCCGAGAGCTTGCGGCTGATCAGGGTCGAGCTCGGCAGGCGCGCGATGCGCACGGCGAGGTCGTAGCCTTCCTCGACCAGGTCGACCACGCGGTCGGCGAGCGTCACATCGAACGACACGTTGGGCTGGCGCTTCATGAACTCGCCCCACAGCGGCGCCAGGTGCAGGATGCCGAAGCTCACCGGCACGTTGACCTTCAGCAGGCCGCGCGCATCGCCGCTGCGCGAGGTGATCTCGGCCTCGGCCTCGTCGACGTCGGCCAGCAGCGTCTGGCAGCGGGCGTGGAAGACCTCGCCTTCGGCGGTCAGCGACAGGCGCCGCGTCGTGCGCTGCAGCAGGCGCACGCCCAGGCGCGCTTCCAGCTCGCTGACGTAGCGCGACACAGCGGCCTTCGACACCGACAAGGCCTCGGCGGCGCGCACGAAGCTGCCGGCGTCGACCACGGCCACGAAGCTGCGCATCGCCTGGAATTTATCCATTGGATAGAAAAATGGAACAGTCAATCAATACACGGCCAGTTTATCTTGCAACAGCCAATCAATACAGTCCTGTCCATGCGCTGCGAACCGCGGCGTTCACCACCGCCAGATCCAACCCTCACCAGGAGAAGCAAATGAAAGTCACCGTCATCGGCGCCGGCAACATGGGCTCGGCCTTCGTCAAGCAACTGCACCGCGCCGGCCATGCCGTGCGCGTCACCGCGCGCAACGCCGACAAGGCGGCCGCGCTGGCCGCTCAGTACCCCGGCGTCGTCGCCGTGCCGGCCGCGAATGCCGCGGCGGAGGCCGACATCGTCGTGCTGGCCACCGGCTATGCCGATGCGCCCGCCGCGCTGCGTTCGCTCGGCGACCTGAAGGGCAAGGTGGTGGTCGACATCACCAACCCGTTGACGCCCGACTACATGGGCCTGACCCTCGGCCACAGCACCTCGGCGGCCGAAGAGATCGCCAAGGCCGTGCCGGGCGCGCAGGTCGTCAAGGCCTTCAACACCCTGTTCGCACAGGTGCTGGCCGAAGGCGCCGATTTCGGCGCCGGCCGCAAGGCCACGGTCTTCGTCGCCGGCGACACCGAATCGGCGCGCCAGGCGGTGGCCGGCCTGGCCGAGACGCTGGGCTTTGCCGTCGTCGATGCCGGCGGCCTGAAGAACGCGCGCTACCTCGAGCCGCTGGCCGGCCTGAACATCTACCTCGGCTACGGCGCCGGGCTCGGCACGGGCATCGCGCCGACCTGGCTGCGCAAGGCCTGAATCCGATCCACATGCTGCAGGAGATTCCCATGAGCCATTTCATCAAGCGCCTTCTCGCCACCGACGCCGGCTTCGGGCCGCTGGCACTGCGCGTCCCCGTCGGCATCATCTTCATCGCGCACGGCGCACAGAAGCTGTTCGGCGCTTTCGGTGGCTACGGCCTCGAAGGCACCGGCCAGTGGATGGCTTCGATCGGCCTCGCGCCCGGCGTCCTGATGGCGCTGCTGGCCGGCGGCGCCGAGTTCTTCGGCGGCATTGCGCTGCTGCTCGGATTGCTGGTCCGGCCGGCGGCCGCGGCGCTGGCCGTCGCGATGGCGGTGGCCATCCTGGCGGTGCACGTCGGCCACGGTCTGTTCGTCGCCAACAACGGCTACGAGTACGGCCTGGCGCTGCTCGCCGTGGCGGTGGCCTTGCTGCTGAGCGGCGGCGGTCGCGTGTCGCTCGACCGCGCGTGGGCCGCGCGCCTTGGCGGCGCGCGCTGAAGCCGGCGCCATGGCGACCACCCGGCTCGACATCGGCGCGCGCCACACCGAGGCCCGCACGGGCCGCGAGGCCGCGCAGCTCGCGCTCGGGTGGGTCGTCACGCCGCAAGCCTGCTTCTTCCACGACCCGCCGACGCCGGCCGAACTCGAGCGCGCGATCGAGATGGTCGAAGAGGAGGTGATGCGCACGCATGGCGCGGGTCCGAGCGAGCCGTTGTTGCGTGCCAGTGGCGACGCGCTGCGCGAGGTCGCGGATGCCGCCGGCGGTGCCGACCGGCTTTCGCTCGACGCGGTGGAACAGATGTTCCAGCGCATCGCATCCGTCTCGCTCGGCGACCCGAGCGCCGGGCGCGGCCTGCCGTCGGGCATGCGCTTCGTCGCCACGCTGCTGATCCTGCGCGAGTTCATGCACCACGGCGGCTTCACCGCCGTCGATTTCGCCAATACGCCGTCCTGAGGGGCTGCGCTCAGTCGCCGAGCGCGACGGGCAACACGCCCCGCGGCACGTCGTGCACCGCGAACAGCCGGCCCGACAGCGGCGCGGCGTCGAGCGCCTCGCGCGTCACCGCGTCGCGCGCGCTGGTCACGAACAGCGTGTCGCCGTCGTCGCCGCCGAAGCCGACATCGGTCGGGCATGGCACCGGCAGCGCGATCACGCGGTCGAGGCTGCCGTCGGCCTCGAAGCGGACGACGCTCCAGCCGTCGCGCAGCGCGCTCCAGACGCCACCTTGCCTGGTCGACCGCCAGGCCGGCGAGTCGGCCCGAGCCCTTGGGCACGGTGGCCAGCCGGCGCACGCTGCGCGCTGCCGGCGCTGCGCGCTGTAGAGCGTGCCGCTGTCGGCCGCGGCGAGGCACAGCGTCTGGCCCGCGGCGTCCCAGGCCAGTGCGGCTGGCCGGCTCGGGCAGGCGCCAGCCGCCGAGCGGCGGCCTTCGCTCGGCAGATTTCGGTGACGCGCCAGCGCTCGCCGTCGGCGATGCAGGCCCAGAAGGTGCCGCCCGGGCCGACGCAGGCCGCGCTGAGGCGGCGCTGGGCAGCCCGTGCAGCGCCTGCATCGCGCCGTCGGGCGTGACCAGGCGCCAGGCCTTCCGGTCCGAGCACCGCCAGCGCCGCGCGCGTGCGGCAGCAGGGCCTGGATCGGCTGGTCGAGCTGCGCGATCACGCTGTCGCCGGCCGTGTGCGCGCCGTGGACCGCCGGCGCCAGCGTGTCGGCCCAGCAGCAGCCCGTCCGTCGGCGGCCGACCAGCGGGGCGCGGCGCCGTTGAACGCCCAGTCGCCCGGCACGACCGTCGGCGTCGCCGGCGCTCGTGCGGCGGCTGCGCGGCCGACAGTTGCGCGCCGATGCGCCGCGCCGCCTCGGCGACTTCGGGGCCGAGCAGCTCGATCCGCTCCATCGTCAAGCGGAAACGCCGGGCCGGCCACGCTGATCGCACCGCGCACGCTGGCCCTCGGCGTCGACGATCGGCGCGCCGCAGCAACGCACGCCGGGCACGATCTCCTCGTCGTCGATCGACCAGCCGCGCGTGGCCGTGAGGCGCAGCTCGGCCTGCAGGCGGCGGCGATCGGTGATCGCTGCGCGGCGTGACGGCGGTGAGCGTGCAGGTCCTTCACCATCGCGTCGCGCTGCTCGGGCGGCAGCGCCGACAGGATCGCCTTGCCCTGGCTGGTGCAGTGCAGGGGCTTGCGCTGGCCGACCGCGAGTTGCGAGCGCTGGCTGTGCGCGCCGTCGCATGCGTTCGAGCGAGATCACTTCGAGGCCGTCGAGCGTGGCCAGGTAGGTGGTCTCGCCGGTCATGTCGCGCAGCGCGCGCAACTCGGCGCCCGGCGGCGGCCACCAGGTCGGGCATCGCATAAGCCGTGCGCGCGTATTCGAAACAGCGAAAGCCCAGGCAATAGATGCGGCGCTGCGGATCGCGGCGCAACAGGCCGCGCGTGACCAGCGTGCCGAGCAGGCGGTACAGCGTGGTGCGCGGCAACGCCAGCCGCTCGGCCAGTTCGGCCTGGCTCAGGCCGGCGGCGGATTGGCCGACGGCGTCGAGCACGTCGAGCGCCTTGTCCAGCGAGGCGGTGCCTTCGGCAACTTTGGCGGGCATGGTCCCAATTGGTGGAACTGCGGGCGGGGCCGCCACTGTACGACGCTTGGCTGCGGCGCGGGCTCGCACCTAGCATCAGGCCTTCATCAAGACCCCGAACACTGGAACATGGCCGACACCCGCATCACACCGACGCCGCCACCGCTGCGCGAGCGGGTATCGGTCAGCGATGCCGTGCTCGACCGCCTGGCCCGCGTCAGCAGCGGCTCGCTGACGACGCAGCTGTTCAAGAAGGGCTTTCGCCAGCCGGTGCTGCGGGGCCTGCGGCCGCTGCAGGCGCCGCCCAGGCCCTTTGCCGGCCGCGCTTTCACGATGCGCTTCATCCCGGCGCGTGAAGACATCGACACCTACGCCACGCTGACCGTGACGCCGAATGCCGACAACCTGCAGTGGGTCGGCGTCGAGCAGACGCAGGCCGGCGACGTGATGGTCATCGACAGCCGCGGCGACAGCTCGGCGGCGTCGATGGGCAACATGCTGCTGCTGCGCATGGCCCGGCGCGGCGTGCGCGCGGTGGTCACCGACGGCGCGTTTCGCGACGGCAGCGAGATCGCGCAGATGCAGCTCCCGGCCTGGAGCGCCGCCATCACCGCCACCACGCGCCTGAGCTACCACCATGTGGCCGACCTGCAGGTGCCGGTGTCGTGCGCCGGCGTGGCGGTCTACCCGGGCGACGTGATCCACGGCGACGCCGACAACGTGAGCGTGATCCCGGCCCACCTGGCCGAGGAGATGGCCGACCTGTGCGAGGCGCAGGACGACATCGAGGCCTACCTGGCGCGGCGCGTCGACCGCGGCGAAGCGCTGTGGGGGCTGTATCCGCCGAGCGAGGCGACGCGGGCGCAGTACCGCGAGTGGGTCGCTGCGGGGCGGCCGCCGCTGGCCTGAAGGAGACGCCCGATGCACGCCCACGAGACTTTGATCCGCCGCTACTTCGAGGCCTGCAACGCGGGCGACCACCGCGCGCTGGTGGCCTGCTTCACGGCCGATGCGGTGCACTACTTTCCGCCCGGCCTGCCCGAGATCCCGTGGCGCGGCGCCGAGACGATCGCCAGCAAGTGGGTCTGGTGCGTGGAGAACCTGGGCTCGCAGTGGACGATCGAGAAGGTGCTGGTCAGCCCCGACTCGAACGAGGCGGTCATCGAGTGGACGCACTGGAAGCGCAAGAGCGGCACCGCGCAGCGCGGCGACGAGTGGTATGTCTTCGACGAGCGAGCGGCCTGATCAAGGAGATCCGTGCCTACTACGCGGCGCCGGCGGTGAAGGATGTGCCCATCGGTGAGCTGGTCGAGTTCGACTACAAGGGTCGTGGCTACCACCTGATCGGCAATGACCCATGAGCCGCAAGACCGCCGATCAACTTCGCAGCGCGCGCTGGTTCGCGCCCGACGACTTCCGCTCCTTCGGCCACCGCTCGCGCGTGCTGCAGATGGGCTACGCGCACGAGGACTGGGTCGGCAAGCCGGTGATCGCGATCGTCAACACCTGGAGCGACGCCAACCAGTGCCACGCGCACTTCAAGCAGCGCGTCGACGACGTCAAGCGCGGCGTGCTGCAGGCGGGCGGATTCCCGCTCGAGTTGCCGGCGATCAGCCTGTCGGAGTCGATGGTCAAGCCGACGACGATGCTGTACCGCAACTTCCTGGCCATGGAGACCGAGGAATTGCTGCGCAGCCACCCGGTCGACGGCGCGGTGCTGATGGGCGGCTGCGACAAGACCACGCCGGGCCTGACGATGGGCGCCCTGAGCATGGGCCTGCCCTTCATCTACCTGCCGGCCGGCCCGATGCTGCGCGGCAACTGGAAGGGGCAGGTGCTCGGCTCGGGCTCGGATGCCTTCAAGTACTGGGACGAGCGCCGCGCCGGGCGCCTGTCGGACGAGTCCTGGCGCGAGATGGAGGCCGGCATCGCACGCAGCCAGGGCACCTGCATGACGATGGGCACCGCGTCGACGATGATGGGCATCGCCGAAGCGCTCGGCCTGACGCTGCCCGGCGCCTCGTCGATTCCGGCGGCCGATGCGAACCACATCCGCATGAGCGCCGAATGCGGCCGCCGCATCGTGGCCATGGTCTGGGACGACCTGACGCCGGCCCGCTTGCTGACACGCGCGAACTTCGAGAACGGCGTCGCCTGCGCGATGGCCATGGGCTGCTCGACCAATGCGATCGTGCACCTGATCGCCATGTCGCGCCGCGCCGGCCATGCGCTGACGCTCGACGACTTCGATGCCGCCAGCCGCACGGTGCCGGTGATCGCCAACATCCGGCCCAGCGGCGACACCTACCTGATGGAAGACTTCTACTACGCCGGCGGCCTGCGCGCGATGCTGCAGCGCATGACCGGCCACTTGAAGACCGACGCGCTGACCGTCAACGGGCGCACGCTGGGCCAGAACATCGCCGGCGCCGAGGTCTACAACGACGACGTGATCCGGCCGCTGGCCAACCCGATCTACGCCGAGGGCGCGCTGGCCGTGCTGCGCGGCAACCTCGCGCCCGACGGCGTGGTCATCAAGCCCAGCGCCTGCGCGCCGCACCTGCTGCAGCACAGCGGGCCGGCGCTGGTCTTCGACGACTACCCGGCGCTGAAGAAGGCGATCGACGACCCCGACCTCGACGTCACCGGCGAGCACATCCTGGTGCTGCGCAATGCCGGCCCGAAGGGCGCCGGCATGCCCGAGTGGGGCATGCTGCCGATCCCGACCAAGCTGCTCAAGGCCGGCGTGAAGGACATGCTGCGCCTGTCGGATGCGCGCATGAGCGGCACCAGCTACGGCGGTTGCCTGCTGCACTGCGCGCCCGAGGCCTTCGTCGGCGGCCCGCTGGCGCTGGTGCAGACCGGCGACATCATCACGGTCGACGTGCCGGCGCGGCGCATCCAGCTCGAGGTCAGCGACGCCGAACTCGCCCGCCGCCGTGCGGCGTGGACGCCGCCACCGCCACGCTACGAGCGCGGCTACGGCTGGATGTTCACGCGCCACATCCTGCAGGCCGACCAGGGCTGCGACTTCGATTTCCTCGAAACCGGCTTCGGCGCACCCGTGCCCGAGCCGGCCATCTACTGAACCGAACCCAAGGACAACTGCCATGACGCAACGCCGCCACTTCCTCCAATCCACCGCGGCACTGGCCGCGGCAGGCCTGGGCCTGCCGGCGCGCGCGGCCTGGCCCGACCAGCCGCTGAAGATCATCGTGCCCTTCCCGCCGGGCGGCACCTCCGACGTGATCGCGCGCCTGATCAGCAAGCCGCTGGGCGACCTGCTCAACGCCAATGTGATCGTCGAGAACAAGACCGGTGCCAACGGCGCGATCGGCGCGGCCGCCGTGGCGCACCGCGACCGACAACCACACGCATGCTGCTGTCGGACATGAGCTCGCTGGCCATCAACGCGGTGATGGACAAGGCGCTGCCGTACAAGCCGGAGCAGCTGCGCGGCGCGACGATGCTGGCCTACTCGCCGCACCTCCTGGCAGCCACGCCGAGCCCGCCATTCAACACTGTGGCCGAGATGGTGGCCTATTCGAAGACCAAGCCGATCAACGCCGCGTCGTCGGGCATCGGCTCGGCCAACCACCTGGGCATCGTCGAGATCGCGCTGGCCACCGGCATGAAGTGGCAGCACGTGCCCTTCCGCGGTGGCGCGCAGTCGATCGCCGACGTGGCCGCGGGCAACACCCAGATCGTGCTCAACGGCATGCTGGCCACGCTGCCGCTGGTGCAGGGCGGCCGCCTCAAGCTGATCGGCATTTCCAAGCGCACGCGCATGGCGCTGCTGCCGACGCGCCGACCATCGCCGAGCAGGGCGTCAAGGATTTCGAGTCCGGCACCTACCAGGGCATCGCGGTCGCGTCGACGATGCCCAAGGCCTGGCCGAGCGCCTGGCGGCGGCGCTGATCCAGGTCATCCGCATGCCCGATTTGCGCGCCAAGCTGGCGGCGGCCGGCGCCGAAGTGATGACCTCGTCGCCGCAGGAGACGACCGAGTTCCTGGTCCGCGAAGGCAAGCGCTGGGCCAGCGTGATCCAGCGCGCGGGCAAGCAGCTCGAAGGCAATGCGTGAGGTGGACCCACCCCCGAAGCGCCTGCGGCGCCTCCCCCTCAAAGGGGGCGCCGCTGGTGGACCGGCAGAGCCGGATCCACGGCGGCCGCGTGGCCCGGTGTTACACGGCAGTGGCCTGACGTGAAGGGCCACCGACTCGAGGCACTCGAACGCTTCGCGGGTGCGCTTTATGTCGCCGTCGGCATGGACGCGCGACAAGGCTGCCACGGTCGCGCGGCTGCAGGTGCTGACCGACGCGATGGGCCGGCGCACGCACGGCCTGGCGATGGCGCCGCTGTACCTGGCCGATATCCGCAAGGGCGGCATGCGCGTGGCCGCGGCGAGCACGAAGTGGTCAACGACAACGGCATCAGCGCGGTGTGGGACGGCGACTACCTGCCCGGCCTGTGGCTGGTCAACGAAGCGATCGAGACCCTGATCCCGCGCGCCGCAAAGAGCGGCATTGCGGCGATTGCCATCCGCCGCAGCCACCACATCGGCTGCCTCGCGGCGCTGGCCAAGCAGGCCGCAGACAAGGGTTTCGTCGCGCTGATCGCCAACTCCGACCCGGCCGGCCAGCGCGTCGCGCCCTACGGCGGCACCGAGGCGCTGTTCACGCCCGACCCGTTCGCGGTCGGCTACCCGGGCGAAGATCATCCGGTGCTGGTCGACATCTGCGCCTCGATCACCACCACCTCGATGACGCGGCAGAAACACGCCGCGGGCGAACAATTCGAACACCCGTGGCTGCTCGACGCCGAAGGCCGGCCGACGCGCGACCCGCGCGTGCTCGAACACGCCACGCCGCGCGGTTCGCTGCAGCTGATCGGCGGTGCTCGAATACGGCCACAAGGGTTTCGGCCTGGCGCTGATGATCGAGGCGCTGTCGCAGGGCCTGTCGGGCCATGGCCGCAAGGACGCCCCCAAGCGCTGGGGCGGCAACACCTTCGTGCAGGTCATCGACCCCAAAGTGTTTGCCGGCGCCGACGCGTTCGCCGAGCAGATGGATCACTTCTCCGAGCGCTGCCGCGCCAACCGGCCGATCGATCCGGCCCACCCGGTGCGCGTTCCCGGCGACCAGGCCGCGCGCGGCATCGCGCAGGCCGAACGCGACGGCATCGATTACGACGCCGCGACCTGGCAGTCGTTGCAGACCTGGGCGCGCGAACTCGATGTCGCGCTGCCCACGCATCAACCCTGAGGACTCGACATGAATCCCGACACCAGGCAAAAACTGATGGGCGTCAGCAGCGCCACCCTGTGCACCGCATTGTTCAAGCGCGGCCTGTCGCACCAGTTCATCCAGGACGTGCACCCGCTCAACGCCGGTTTGCCGAACATGGTCGGCCCGGCCTACACGCTGCGCTACATGCCGGCGCGCGAAGACCTGAACACGATCGAGGTGTTCAAGAACCGCGAGCATCCGCAGAGGAAGGCGGTCGAGCAATGCCCGCCCGGCGCGGTGTTCGTGATCGACAGCCGCAAGGACGCGCGCGCCGCCTCGGCCGGCGGCATCCTGATCAGCCGCTTGATGAAGCGCGGCGTGGCCGGCATCGTCACCGACGGCGGCTTTCGCGACAGCCCCGATATCGCGAAGATGCCGTTCCCGGTCTACCACCAGCGCCCGGCGGCACCGACCAACCTGACGATCCACCAGGCGATCGACATCAACGTGCCCATCGGCTGCGGCGATGCGCCGGTGTTCCCCGGCGACGTCATCGTCGGCGATGCCGAGGGCGTGGTCGTGATCCCCGCCCACCTGGCCGACGAAGTCGCCGCCGAAGCCGTCGAGATGACCGCGTTCGAGGACTTCGTGCAGGAACAGGTGATGGCCGGCCGCTCGATCCTCGGCCTGTACCCGCCGACCGAAGAGCAGAGCCGCACCGATTTCGCGGCCTGGCGCAAGGCCAAGGGCCGCTGAGCGGACTGACGATCTAGCGACGGCGCTTCACAACGCAGCTCACGTGCGCCGCGGCAGGCGGGACAGCGCCGCGAACCACTGCGCGCCCGCGCCGGAGAACAACAGACCGCAGGCCACCGCTTCGAGCGCGATGCAGGCGACGTCGATGACGCCCAGCACCGGCGAGCGCATGAAGTCGTCGCCTAGTTCGCCGCCGCCGAGCCACCAGCCCAGCGCCAGGTAGGCCAGCATGGCCCAGCGCGCCCAGGTCTTGCCACGCAGCACCTCGATGGCCAACCAGATCGTGAGGCCGCCGAAGACCAGCACGGCGCCCAGGGTGTAGGTCAGCGGCACGACCGGATCGTCGGGCCGGGGCAGGCGAATGCCCGGCAGCAGGCTGACGATGCCCAGCGCCAACGAGGCGATGATCAGTCGACAGGCCAGGTTCACGGCCGGCGGCCGTGGCGGCCAGGACCGGTTGGCGTCTTTCGACGGTACAGTGGGTGGCGCGAAAGGGTCGGGCGTCATGAGTGAGGCGGGGTACGAAGGACGCAGCGCATCGTAACTGCCGCCGCCAACCTGCATGCCGGCTACTGGCCAACCCGGTGGCGGCGCCTGGTGCTTGCGGTCATGATGCGTGCGTCGCAGTGTCGTGAATGGAGACCCCGCATGAAATGCACGCTGATTGCCGCGCTGGCTGCCGCCGCCGCGGCGGGCGCAATGGCCCAACCTTGCCCGGACAAGAACCTGAACTACTGGCAGGCCTTCCCGCCCGGCGGCGAATCCGACATTTCGGCGCGCCACCAGCAGATGGTGCTGAAGAAGAAGTGCCCGGCCATCGATACCGTCGTGCAGTACAAGGCCGGCGGCGGCGGCGCGGTGCTGTGGAGTTCGGCCAACAACCTGCCGGCCGACGGCGTCAACATCTACGGCATCAACCTCCCGCACGTGGTGCTGCAGCCGCTCGAAGGCCAGGTCCAGTACAAGACCGAGGACCTGACGCCGGTGTACTGGTACCACTACACGCCGGACGCGCTGGTCGTGCCCGAGCAGAGCGCGTTGAAGACCTTCGCCGACTTCTTGAAGGCGGCGCAGGCCACGCCGGACAAGTTCAACCTCGGCGGCTCGGGCCTCAACTCGGCCAACCACGCCGCGCACGAGCGCATGAACAGCGCCTTCAAGATCAAGACCACCTACGTGCCGTACAAGGGCACCGGCGACCTGGCCAACGCCGTGCTCGGCGCGCAGATCGACGGCGCGATGACCTACACCGCGTTCGCGGTCAACAACAAGACCCGCGTGCGCGCGCTGGCGGTGGCGATGGACACGCGCCACCCGCTGATGCCCGACGTGCCGACCTTCAAGGAACTCGGTGTCGATTGGGTCGACGGCGCCTACCGCGGCGTCGCGGTGCCCAAGTCGACGTCGCCCGAGGTCAAGAAGCGGCTGTCGGACCTGTTCGCGGCGCTCAATGCCGATCCGGAGATGAAGGAGCTGGCATTCAAGAGCGGCTTCGAACTGGTCAATGTCGGCATCGACGGCATGGATGCATTCATGAAGGACCGCACCAAGGTCTATACCGAAGTCGCCAAGCAGATGGGCCTGGGCAAGAAGTAGGCCGCTCGTCGGCGCGGCCGCTTCAGGTACCGGCGTTCGGCCGCGATGCCGACGCGCGCAGTTCTGCGAACGAACACAGGTGCCCGGCGATCGCGCTGGCGACGACCGTCGGTGGGCTGGCCAGCCAGACCTGCCCCGGGCCAGAACGGCCGGGGAAGTTGCGGTTGATCGCGCTGACGGTCACCGTCCCGGTCGCCGTCGACGAACCCGGGCCGCAATTCGCGCAGGCGCCGCAGGCCGGCTGCAACACTTCGGCGCCGACGGCGTCGAAGGCGTCGAGGTAGCCGCGCTGCGATGCAGTAGTCGCGCACGTCGACCGTGCCGAACTGCAAGTACAGGCGCACGCCCTCGGCCACGCGCAAGCCGTGCGATGCGGCCCAGACCAGTACCGCGTGGTAGTGGTCGAAGTCCGCGCGCTTGCCGGCCGTGCACGAGCCGCCGTACGCAATGTCAAGGCGCGGGCGCTCGGTCAGCGTGGCCAGCGGCACGCCATTGCCCGGATCGCCGGGGCGAGCGACCATCGGCGTCAGCGGCTTGGCAATCGACGTGCAGGGTGGCGGCGTAGGGGGCGCCACGATCGCTCTTCATCCATGGCTCGAGCCTGAAATCGCCGCCGCGCCGCTCGCGCAGGAAGCGCAGGGTTTCCGCATCGGGCTCGACGATGCCGGTGAAGCCACCGAGCTCGGCCGTCATGTTGGTCAGCGTCGCACGCTCGTCGATCGACAGGCCGCGCACGCCCGCGCCGCCGAACTCGAACACCTTGCCGATGCCGGCACCGGCGCGGATCGACGGTTCGGCCAGCAGATGCAGCACCAGGTCCTTCGCCGTCACGCCCGCCGGCAGCGTCGCCGTCGAGCTCGATGCGCAAGCTCGCCGGCATCGTCAGCCGGACAGCGCCGGTGACGAAGGCGTTGGCCATGTCGGTGCGTGCCGACGCCGAAGGCCACGCAGCCGAGGGCCCCGCTGTGCGGCGTGTGCGAGTCGGTGCCGACGATCAGCTGGCCCGGCAAGGCATAGCGCTCGGCCATCAGCGCGTGCGAGATGCCTTCGGAGCCGGTGTTGCCCTCGTCACCGGCTTCAAGCTGTGGCTGCAGGTAGCCGTGCTCGACGAGCCCGAATCGCGCCGCGAACGCGCGGTGCGCACGCGACAGGCCGAGCACGCCGCCGACGAGGCCGTCGCGCACATGCACCGGGCTGCGGTGCACGTAGGACAGGTGGTCCTCGAAGGTGACGATGGTCTCGGGCTCGTGCAGCTGCAGCGCCGCGCCATAGGCCTGGTCGAGCATGTGCGCGCACATGCCGGTGTAGTACTCGTGGATGAAGCGCAAGTCGGCGCTGACGAAGCCGCCGGCACCGACATGCGTCGGCGCCGGCGTGTCGTCCGTCGCCAGCGCATGGCGTGCAACGATCTTCTCGAACAGCGTCTGCGGTGCGCCGACCGTCGCGTCGGGCGGCTGCACGTACGTGCCGTCTGGCGGCCGTAGGCCAGCAGGCCGCCCGCGCGCAGCATCGGCCGCCGCAAGCGCGTCGCGGCCGGCGACCAGTTCGTCGACCGCGATCGCCTCGCCGCGCACGATGCGCTCGACGAGGCCGAAATCGGTGCTGGTGAACAGGCCGACGTTGTCGGCGTTCTGGCGGTAGATGCGCTCGAAGCTCTCGGCGATCACCAGGCGCACGCCGGCGACTGCGCTCGGCCACCACGCTGTGCTCGCGCGAACTGCCCTTGCCGTAGCGCTTGCCGGCCACGACCACCTCGATGCCCGCGCGCCGCACGGCATCGCGACCGATCGGGCGCTCGCCGCCGGCCGCGAAGCCGATGTAGGGGTAGCGGCCGAGCGTGGCATCGAAGTGCACCATCACCGGCAGCGGCGTGATCTCGTCGGTGGAGATGTCGTCGCGCAGCGGCCGCGCCTGGGCAAGCGGCACCGGCACGCCCGCCGAGTTGCGCACGCAACTGCGCCGGATCGGCACTGAGGAACAGGCAACGCGGCGCGAACCTGATCGATACCGGCTCGGCGGCGGTCATGGCCCTATTGCAGTTCGATGCCGGCCTTCTTCACCAGCTTGGCGTACTTCGCCAGCTCGCTGCGGAAGTACTGCTGCGCGAACTCCGGCGTGCTGATGTTGATCGATGTTGCCCTGCTTGGCCATCGCCTCCTTCACCGCCGGGTCGGCGAAGGCGGCGCTCACCGCCTCGTGCACGCGCTTGACGTCGGCGGCGGTCATGCCCTTGGGCCCGATCACCGCGAACCAGGCCTCGACGACGTAGCCGGGCAGCCCCTGCTCGACGAAGGTCGGGATCTCCGGCGCGGCCGGCGTGCGCTGCGGCCCGCCGATGCCGATGGCGCGCAGCGCGCCGCTCTTGATGTGCTGCTGCACGCTGGGCAGCGCCGCGGTCGCGAAGTCGACCTGGCCGCCGATCAGGTCGGTGACCATCGGGCCCGACGCCCTTGTACGGAATGTGCCGCGCCTTGGCGCCGGCTTCGTCGACATACATCGCCGCGGCCAGGTGCAGGATGGTGCCGTTGCCGCCCGAGGCGTAGTTCAGCTCGCCGGGCTTGGCCTTGAGCAGCGCGGCGAACTCCTTCGAGTCCTTGGCCGCGCACCTTGTTCGGGTTGACCACCAGCACGATCGGCGTCGCGCCGACGATGGCGATCGGCGTGAAGTCGCCCGGCATGTCGAACGGCAGCGTCTTGTAGACGCTGGGGAAGATCACCACGTTGTTCGACACCACCGACAGCGTCATGCCGTCGGGCGCCGCGCGCGTCAGCGCCTGCAGGCCGACGATGCCGCCGGCGCCGGGCTGGTTCTCGACCACCACCGCGAAGCCCAGCGCCTTGGCCAGCGCCGGCTGCGCCGCGCGCGTGATGGCGTCGACGCCCGAGCCGGTGGCGTTGGGCAGGATGAACCTGACGGTCTTGTCGCCGACCTGCGCCAGCGCGGGCGCAGTCAACGCGGCGACGAGCGCCGCGCCGAGCAGGCGGCGGCGATTCAGCAATGGCTTGGACATCGTGTTGTCTCCGTTGGCAATGGATCGGTCGGTGGCATTCAGGCCACCGCGTGGGATTCGATCAGCGCGTCGATCTCGGCATCGCTCACGCCGACCTCGAGCAGCACTTCGCGGGTGTGTTCGCCGCGCCGGGGCGGGTTGAGCTGCACGCCCAGGCGTTCGCCGTCGAGCGTGAACGGGAACAGCGTGGTCTTCACAGTCTGGCCGGCGCGCACGCCGTCGGTGAGCTGGATGTCGGCCAGGCCGCCGGTGGCCAGCAGGTGCGGGTCGTCGAGCAGGTCCTCGGGCTTCATGATCGGTGCGAACGGCAGACCAGCATCTTCCATCGTGCGCGAGATCTCGGCGGCGCTGCGCGGCGCCAAGCGCCGGCGCAAATCGGCCAGCAATTCTTCGCGCAGCTTCACGCGCTCATTGTTGCGCGCGTAGCGCGGATCGGCCTTCAGGTCCGCAAGACCGAGCGCGTCGCAGAAGGTGAGCCACTGTGCATCGCTGACCGCAGCGAGAAAGACCTGCTCGCCGTCCTTGACCGTGAACACGTCGTAGATCGCCCACGGGCTGATGCGCGCGGGCATCGGTGCGGCCGGCTGGCCGGTGATGGCGTACTGCAGCATGTGCTGGCCGACGAGGAAGATGTTGTTCTCGTACAGCGCCGCCTGCACCTCCATGCCGCGGCCGCTGATGCCGCGCTGGATCAGCGCGCCGAGGATCGCGATGGCGCCGAACATGCCACCCATGATGTCGTTGACCGAGGTGCCGGCGCGCAGCGGGTCGCCGGGCCGGCCGGTCATGTAGGCCAGGCCACCCATCATCTGCACCACCTCGTCGAGCGCCGTGCGGTGGTCGTAGGGCCCGGGCAGGAAGCCCTTCAGGCTGGCGTAGATCAGGCGCGGGTTGTCCGTTGACAGCGACGCGTGGTCGAGGCCGTACTTGGCCATCGTGCCGGGCTTGAAGTTCTCGGCTACCACGTCGGCGCTGGCCGCCAGGCGTCGCGCGGCCGCGGCACCGGCCGGCTTGTGCAGGTCGATCTGGATGCTCTTCTTGTTGCGGTTGAACATCGGGAAGAAGCCGGCGCCGGCGCCGAGCAGGGTGCGCGTGCGGTCGCCCTCGATCGGCTCGACCTTGATCACTTCGGCGCCCAGGTCGGCCAGCACCATGCCGCAGGTCGGGCCCATCACCATGTGCGTGAACTCGACGACGCGCAGGCCCGCGAGCGGCTGCGGAATCGGGTGCGCGGTGCTTGTGTTCATGCGAGGGTCCTGGGCAGGCCGGCGCGCCAGATCGCGCCGTACAGCGACTCACCGTCCAGCCATTGTGCGATCTGCCCGCGCAGCGCGATCAGGGCCTTGAAGTCGAGGCCCGTCGGCACGCCCATGCTGGCGAACAGATACGCCAGGTCTTCGGTGGCCACGTTGCCGCTTGCGCCGGGCGCGTGCGGACAACCGCCGATGCCGCCGGTGCAGGCGTCGAAGCGACGGATGCCGGTCTGCCAGGCGGCGAACACGTTGGCCGAACCCAGGCCGCGGGTGTCGTGGAAGTGGCCGCACGAGAGCTTCGTCGCCGGCCACGCCGAGCGCCTGCTCGAACAGGGCCTTCACCTGCAGCGGGTCGGCGTAGCCCACGGTGTCGGCCAGGCCGATGCGGTCGACGCCGGCGTCGAGCGCCGCGCGCACGAGACGCAGCACCTCGGCCGGTTCGACGCGGCCCTGGATCGTGCAACCGAAGGCGGTCGACAGGCCGACCTCGACCAGGCAGTCGCTGCCCTTCGCGTCGCGCAGATCGACGATGCGGCCGATCTCGGCCACCACCTCGTCGGGCGTCCTGCGCAGGTTGGCCAGGCTGTGGGCGTGGCTCGCCGACAGCGGGACCAGCAGCGCATGCGCCGCCACATCGATGGCCCGTTCGGCGCCCTTCAGGTTGGGCACCAGCACCGACGGCAGCAAGTCCGGCAAGGTCTTCGCAAAGGTGACCAGCTCGGCGGTGTCGGCCAGCTTGCGGCATCAACTTGGCCGGCACGAAGGAGCCGACCTCGAGTTCGCGCAGCCCGGCCGCGTGTGCGGCGCGGATCCACTCGAGCTTGCGCGCGGTGGGCAGCACGCGCGGCAGGATCTGTAGGCCGTCGCGCAGGCCGACCTCGCGCACGGTGACGAAGTCTGGGCTCTTCATGGCCGCACTGTAGCCGTGCTGCGGCTTCGGTCTAGGATTGGCTGCCTGCCACCACAGCCCCGGAAAGACCCGCATGAGCCTGACGCACACCATCGCCCTGGCCCGTTTGAACACGGCGATTCGGATCTTCGTGCGCGGCTTCGGCAGCAGCCCGGCCGAAGTCGAGGCCGTGGCCGGCAACCTGATCGAGGCCAACCTCAGCGGCCACGACTCGCACGGCATCGGCATGCTGCCGCGCTACGCCGAGGCCTATCTGCAAGGCGGGCTCAAACCCAACACCCATGTGCGCACTGTGCTCGACGCCGGTGCCATGCTGCGGCTGGATGGCGGGGCGGGCTTCGGCCAGGTCATCGGCCAGGAAGCGATGGCGCTGGGCATCGCCCGCGCCAGGGAACATGGCAGCTGCATCGTCGCGCTGGGCAACGCGCACCACCTCGGCCGCATCGGCGCCTGGGCCGAGCAGGCGGCGGCTGCGGGGCTGGTGTCGATGCACTTCGTCAACGTCATCGCGCGCGGCATCGTCGCGCCGTTCGGCGGCGCCGATGCGCGCTTCGGCACCAACCCCTTCTGCGCCGGTGTGCCGTTCAGCGGCCGCGAGCCGGTGATCCTGGACTTCGCCACCAGCGTGATCGCGCAGGGCAAGACGCGGGTGGCGATGAACAAGGGCGAGTTGGTGCCGCCGGACCACCTGATCGACGACCAGGGGCGGCCGACGCAGGACCCGCGTTACACCGTGGTGCCGCCGTTCGGCGCCCTGCTCACCTTCGGCGCGCACAAGGGCTATGGCATGGCCTTGATGGCCGAGTTGCTCGGCGGCGCACTGGCCTCGGGCATGACGCAGCGTGACAACGACACCTCGCAGCGACGCATCCTGAACGGCATGTTCAGCGTGCTGGTCGACCCGGCCGTGCTCGGCGAGCGCGCGGCGTTCGAGCAGGAGGCGCTGGCCTTCATCGACTGGGTCAAGGCCTCGCCGCCGCGCGAAGGTTTCGACGCGGTGCTGGTGGCCGGCGAGCCCGAGCGCGCCAAGCGCAAGCTGCGCACGGCTGAGGGCGTGCCGGTCGACGGCACGACCTGGCAGGAGATCCTCGACGCGGCGGGCAAGCTCGGCCTGGACGCGGCGGCAGTGAATGCGGCCGCCGGCGTGGCCTGACGCGAAAGACTTGCTTGCAATTGCGCACGGCGCGGAAACCTAATTGTCACAACCGGGCGCTAGGCTGCGCCTTCTTTCACTGATCGCAAGGGCCGCCGATGTCACCGCCGCGATCCGAACCGCAGCATCCCCCACCCCTGCACCCGCCGCCTGAGTTGGCACCCCTGGTGGCCGACCTGTTCGCCGAGGCGCCGCCGACGCTAGCGCGTGCGCCTGCTCAATGGCTTGCTGCGCCCCGTCGGCCCACTGGCGCTGGTGGCCATCGCCGCCGGCGCGTTCGCCAGCCTGTTGCCGGCCACCCGCTGGCACGGCGCCAGCGCCACGCTCGACGATGCGCTGCGTCTGAGCGCCGGGCAGGTGCTCGAGCTGGCGCGCTACGTCGAGCAGAAGAGCCCGGAATCCCTGCTGCAATTGCCCGCGTTGCTGGCCGACAGCAGGCTGGGGGTGAGCACGATCAGCGGCGCCTTGCTGCTGCTGGCGCTGCAGGCCTGGCGGCGGCAAGCGCCGGTTGACGAAGGCCCTGCGTGCCGGCGCCGCGCCGGCGCTCAGTCGTCGAGCAGGTCGCCCTTGTAGAAACTCCAGGCCGTGCCGTCGTGCAGGTAGAAGTGGCCGTCGGCGCAGTTCTCCTTGCCCGGGAAGAACTCGCGGTAGGCCTTGGGCACCAGGCGCGCGAGTTGCGCGTCGGACAGGGCCTCGAATTCGTCGGGCGTGATGGCCTGGCCGACGCGCCGCCGCGGTCCATTCTTCCATATGCCGAGGCCTCGCTTGATCGGCTAAGGCCGCTTGCCGAACTGTGCGCTCTCGGCCGTCCAGCGCATGGCCTGCTCGCTGAGCGAGAAGCCCAGCCCAGGGCGGTTGGGCACGACCATGCGACCGTCCTTGATCTGCAATCGCTCGTTGAACATCGGCTCGAGCCACTCGAAGTGCTCGACCCAGGGCTCGTGCGGGTATGCCGCGCTCAGGTGCAGATGGATCTCCATCGCGAAGTGCGGTGCCAGGCGCAGGCGTGCCTGGTCGGCCAGGGCCATGATCTTCAGGAACGGCGTGATGCCGCCGACGCGTGGCGCGTCGGGCTGGATGAAGTCGACGCTGCGCTGGCGGATCAACTCCCAATGCTCGGCCACGCTGGTCAGCATCTCACCGGTGGCGATCGGCGTGTCCAACATCGCGGCCAGGTTGGCGTGGCCCTCGGCGTCCCAGGCGTCGAGCGGCTCCTCGATCCAGGTCAGGTTCAGCGGCTCGACCAGCTTGCCGAAGCGTTGCGCGGTGACGCGGTCCCATTGCTGGTTGGCGTCGATCATCATGTGCACGCGGCCATCGATCAGCTTGTGCACGGCCTTCACGCGCTCGTAGTCGACCATCGGGTCGGGCTGGCCGACCTTGATCTTGATGCCGCCGATGCCGCGTTCGAGCGACTTCTCGACATTCGCCAGCACCTCGGACAGCGGCGACGAGAGGTAGCCGCCCGAGGTGTTGTAGCACTGCACCGCGTCGCGGTGCGCGCCCAGCAGCTTGGCCAGCGGCAACTTGGCGCGCTTGGCCTTCAAGTCCCACAGCGCGGTGTCGAAGGCCGCGATGGCCTGCGTGGCCAGGCCGCTGCGCCCGACGCTGGCGCCGGCCCAGATCAGCTTCTCCCACAGCCGCGCGATGTCGTTCGGGTCTTCTCCGAGAAGGTTGTCGGCGATCTCCTTCGCGTGCGCATACTGGCCACGGCCGCCGGCGCGCTTGCTGTACGAAAAGCCGATGCCGGCGTGGCCCTCGCGGGTGGCGATTTCGGCGAACAGGAAGGCGATCTCGGTCAGCGGCTTCTGGCGCCCGGTCAGCACCTTGGCGTCGGAGATCGGCGTGGCCAGCGGCAGGAAGACCAGCGAGAGCTTGACCCACTCGATGCGGTCGGTGCTCGCCGCGCCCGCCGCCAGTCCGGCGGCGAGCGGGTTGGCCTGGATCAGGCGTTCGCTCATGCTGTCCTCACTCCGGCTTGATGCCCGCGGTCTTGATCACGCGGGTCCACAGGTCCAATTCGCTCTGCACGAACTTGGTGTAGCTGGCCGCGCCAGGCGCCGGCACGACGAAGCCGACCGACTCGAGGCGCTGCTTGATCTCGGGCGAGGTCATCACCTTGCGCAGCGTGGCCTCCATCTTGTCGACGATCGGCTGCGGCGTGCCCTTGAGCGCGGACATGCCCGACCAGGACAGGGCCTGGAAGCCGGGAATGCCGCTCTCGGCCACCGTCGGCGTGTCCGGGTACAGCGGGTTGCGCTGCAGGCTGCTCACCGCCAGCGCGCGCAGCTTGCCGGCCTTGACGTGCGGCAGCGCCACGTCCTGGTTGATGTACATCAGCGGGATCTGGCCGCCCAGCAGGTCCTGCATCATCGGGCCACCGCCGCGGTAGGGGATGCCGACCATGAACAGCGCCTTGCAGTCCTTGACCGCCGGCGCGCACTTGCTGCCCTCGAGCTTCATCAGCTCCATCGCCATGTGCCCCGAGGCCGCGTGGGTGTAGCCGTAGTTCAGCTTGCCGGGGTTGGCGCGCACGTAGTCGATCAGCTCCTTGAAGGTCTTGAACGGCGTGCTTGGATGCACCACCAGCACGTTCGGGCCCGAGTGCACCTGGGCCAGGTGCACGAAGTCCTTCATCGAGTCGTAGCCGAGCTTCGGGTCCAGGCCATGCGCGACCGCGTTCTGGCCGACACCGGTCTGGATCATCGTGTAGCCATCGGCCGGCATGCTCTTGGCGCGCAGCGTGCCGATCGTGCCGCCGGCCCCGCCGATGTTTTCGACGATGAACTGCTGGCCCAGTTCCTTGCTCATGGCCTCGGCGACCATGCGGGCCATGATGTCGCTGGTGCCCCCGGCGGGGAACGGGCTGACGATCTTCACCGGCTTGCTCGGCCAGGTTTCCTGCGCGAACGCAGGGGCCATGAACAGGGCCAGCGCTGCAGCAGCGCCGGCGAGAGTGCGACGGATCATTCGAATCTCCATTCAGTGGGTTGTCTGTCGTTCAGCGCCGCGGCGCGTGCCACACGCCGGCGGCCTGTAGCAGGCCGCGGGTGTAGCCGAGGGCGAAGGCCATGAAGCGCTCGCGGCCTTCGTCGAGGTCCGATACCGGCACATGGTCGGGGCACAGCGGGCCTTTGTAGCCCGCGCGCTGATAGGCCTTGATGGCCTCGAACATGTCGACGTCGCCCTCGTCGGGGAAGGTTTCCTGGAAGTCGAGGTAACCGCCGCGGATGTTGCGGAAGTGGACCATGAAGATGCGCCCGGTCGCGGCGAACTCCTCGATCACCGGGATCATCGCCTTGCCGGGTTCGCGGAACATCTCCGACACCGTGCCCTGGCAGAAATTCAGGCCATGGCGCGGGCTGCTCGACAGCGCCAGAAAACGGCGCAGGCCGTCGGCCGAACCCATCACATGTTCGATGCCGTTCAGGCCGCCGATCGGGTAGGCCGGGTCGTGCGGATGGCAGGCCAGGCGCACGCCCGCCGCGTCGGCGGCAGGCACCAGGCCATCGACGAGGAACTCGATCGCGTCCCAGCCCGCCTGCTCGCTCACCGGCGGCACGTCGCGGGCCTGCTTCTGCCCGCACAACACCGCCGAATCGGCCGCGTCGGCGAATTCATGGCTCGGGTAGCCGACGCCCCAGTAGGAATGCTTGCGGTCGTCCTCGGCCGAGTACTCGGCGTGGACGAAGCTCGAATTCATCGCCCCGCCGCGGCCCCGCTTCAAGGCCGTGCGCGTGATGCCGACCATCTGCACGTTGTATTTCAGGCAGCTGATGCCGGCGTCGGCCGCGATGGCGATGTTGCGCGCCAGGATGTCGCGGCTCTTCTTCGCCCCTTCGAGGTCGACCAGCGAGTCGAGCAGGATGGCCCCGACATCGAGCGCGAAGACGTCGAGCGTGAGGCCGAAGCCCTCGACCCAGCGCCGGTACTCGCGCAACTTGGCCGCGTCCCAGGCGGTGATGCCGCCGCTGGCGGCCGAGACGAGCTCGGTGCCGCGGTTGTCGAGCACCACATGCTCGACGCCGAGCTGGGTCGACAGGCGCAGGCGGTCCGCGCTCGGGTTCAACAACTGTTCACTGATGTACATGCGCTGCATTGTTCGACACCGGCGCGCTTTGAACAACCGCACCGCGGTCGCGAACGTGCAGCGCCTCCCACGATCTGGGACAAGTCTGCGTCAGCGATGCGACGACGCCGGGGGCACGAGCCGGCCTCAGCGGCGCGCCTCGGCGAGCCGTTGACCGACGAAGGCCGTGCTGTTGAGGCTGCGGAACTCCGCTGGCAGCCTGTCGTAGAGGGTCTGCGCTTCGTCGAGCAGGGCCTTGCCAGCGGCGGGCTCGGCCGCGGCGGCGGCCACCAAGGCCATGACCAGGGACTCGGCGCTGAAACTGGTCGTCGTTGTCGGGCCGTTGCTGCAGAGAGCGCTGCATCGCCAGCACCGGGCCGATCAGTGCCACGCGCCTCGTCGCTGTGCCCTTGGCGCGCCAGCGCGATGGCCAGCCAGATCCGCGTCGTCAGCGCTGCGCAGTTGCTCGCCGAGCGCGGCCTGCGGGTACCTGCTTGGCCGCCTCGATCGACGCCCGCAGGTGCGTTCTCGGCTGCCGCGTCATCGCCCTGCGCGATGGCGGCCGAGCGCGGCATCAGTCAGACGCTCTGACGCCGTCGATCGAGCACGACGCTGGGTGGCCCCTGCGAGAGTCGCTCTTCAACCGTTCGACGCAGGTCAGTGCCGCCTCGCTTTGCTTGCGGGCGGCGGCCCATTGGTTCTGACAGCAGGCTCGATGCTGCCCCGACGCACGCTCCACGCCTGCACTTGAGCTGGTCGAGCACTGGCGAGTCGGGTCCCAGCTCGCGGCGAGCCAGCGGCACATACTTCTCGCGCTCGCGCCAGGCCCGCTCGGCGCCCGCGCTGTCGCCCGTGTCCGACAGCCCAAAGGCCGAGGAAGACATGGCCATCGACCATCCGGCCCGCCAGCATGGGCTCGAGCCGCCGATACTGCGGGGCCAGGCCGTCGAGGCCCTGGCGCGCGCGCGCGACAGCTTCCCGGGTGCGGCCCATTTGCCACAGCGCGCCGCGTTGCGGTGCCGTCACCGGCGAACCGGTTGTTCCAGGCGATCACGTTGGACGGGTCGATGCGCGTGACCAGGGCCCAGTCGGCGCGTGAAAGCGTCGGCCAGCGCCAGCCGCTCGGCATGGCGCAGTTCCTGCTCTGCCAGGTTGGCCAGGCCACTGACGGTCAAGCGCACGCCCGCGCAGCGCCAGCATGTGCGTCGGGTGGCGCTCGAGCACCTGCGTGGCGGCATGGCGGCCTTCGTCGCCGACCTGCGCGCGCATCGGCGTTGCGGCCGAGCAGAAACCAGGGCGTCGACCTGCCAGGCCGAGGTGATCGCGTAGTTGGCCATGGCGTCGGCATCGGTGGTCAGGCCGTCGATGCTGCGCAATGTATTGCGCGCCGCATCGAGGGTCTTTGCGGCTTGCGCCTCCTGCGACTGCCGCAGTTGAATGAAGCCCAACTGGGTCAGCGCCGCGCCGTAGGTGCGCCGCACGGTGGCCGAGGGTGCCGCGGCCGTGGCCATCGGCGCCAGCACCTCGACGGCGCGCTGTGCGGGCACAAATACGCGGCTCGTCGCGGCCCATCGCATCGAGCACACGTGCCTGCGCAACCAGGCCGAGCGCCAGGCCCACGGCGGTCGGCTCGGAAGCGTCGCCGCCGCTGCGCAGCTTGTCCAGCGTGGCGATGGCCTCGTCCGAGCGCCGTCTGCGCCTCGGTCGATGCGGCGCCTGGTTGCGCAGCACCGCCCCATAGCGCACCTGCGCCAGCGCGCGGTTGCGTTCGGTCTGCGGGCGTTCGCAGCTCGGCCGGCAGGCGCCTGGTAGTACTCGAGCGCGCGCCGTGCCAGTTCGCCGACGATGTCCAGCCGGCCCACCGGCTCGAGCTCGCGCTGGAAATCGTCGAGCAGGTAGACGATCAGCCGCTCCGACTCGCCGCGCGCGGCCTCGGCCATCTGCCTCGTGGCTCTGCGCGCGTTGCATGCCGAAGACACCGAACGCGGCGGCGCCGACGGCCACCACGGCCAGCACGACGCAGCCGGCCGCGATCTGGCGCGCACGCACCAGTGCGCGCTTGCTCGCCGCCTCGCGCTCGCGCTGCACCGCGAGCTGGCGCTCGGCTTCGTCGCGGGCCTCGCGCTCGTGGCGCAGGTCGCGGCTGGCGCGCACCACGCTGCAAAGCACATCGTGCGTCAGCTCGACGCGGCGGATGTCCAGCCGCTCCTCGATGCGCAGCAGACGCCGGTCGACCAGCCTGGCCAGCGCGTCGGGCGCGGCACCGGCCTCGGCAAAGGCCTTGGCGACCCTCTCCTGGGCGATGTTCTCGCGAAAGCCGCTGTCGGTAAGCAGCTCTTCCTCGATGAAGCGGTGCACCCCGGCCGGCTGGTCGGCCAGCGCGCGCTCGTAGAACTCGGCCAGGATCGTGGCGTGCGAGCCGGCCAGCAGGTCGGCCGAGATTTCGCTCCGGCCCTGGGCGATGCGCGCGGCGTTCAGCTCGCGGCAGATCAGGCGTCAGCAGCGAGGGTTCGACCTCGGCGTTGCGCAGTTCGGCGCCGCCGGCGACGAAGCGCACGATGGCTTCGGCCACTTCCTGCGACACCAGCTTGCCGCCGGGCTTGATCACGGCGTCCAGCGCCTGCGCGCCGGTCATGCGCGCCAGCCGCATGCGGTTTTGCGTGATGCTGGGCATCGCCCCCTTCAGCCCCTCGAGGTGCGCCAGGTAATCCTCGCGCAGCGCGATCAGGATGCGGTAGTCGCTGCGCGCGAAGTCGAAGCGTTCGATCGCCGAGTCGTCGCTGTCCAGGCGCGCCTCGACGGCCTTGGGCGGGCGGTTCTCGACCAGGTCGGCGAGGTCGGCGATGAACTCCGCGGCGCGCTGGCGGCCGAAGTCGTCGCTCTGCGCGAGCGTGAAGATCTCCTCGAACTGGTCGAAGATCAGCAGCGGCGTCAGCGTGCGGCCGTTCGCATCGCGCAGGGTGTCGTCGCGGTGGTGCAGGAATTCCCACAGCGACTCACCTTCGACCGCGACGCCGGTCTGCGACCAGGTGCCCGAGCTCTCGGTCTCGCGAAAGATCGCCTGCTTGATCTGCTCGGCCGGCGACGGCGCGTCGCGGCCGTAGTCGATGCGCACGTAGACCGGGCAGTAACCCTGCGGCCGCAACCGCGGCACGATGCCGGCGCGCAGGATCGAGGTCTTGCCCAGGCCACTTTGCCCGAACAGCACCGTCAACAGCTTGCGCTGCACGCGCCGCGCCAAGTTCGGCCACCTCGTCTTCGCGGCCATAGAAGTAGCCCAGCGTCTCCTCGCTGAACGAGACCAGGCCGAGCCAGGGGTGCTCGGCGTCGACGGCGGCGCTTTCGCCTGGCGTCGTCGCGTCATGCGCCGCGCACCGCCATCAGCTGGCGCAGGCGCTGCGCGAATTCGGGCGTGACCTCGCCGCCGGGCAGGCGCGCGAAGTGCAGCGGCTTGAAGGTGTCGGGTGCCAGCATGTCGTCGTGGCCGGTGTCGTCGATGCACACCGGCAACACGAACACGGCGCCGTCGGCCATGCTGCGCATGCGGTCGCTGGCGTAGCTCCACTCGCGGCGGAAGTAGCCTTCGTGGCGGCGCTGCGTGGTGGCCGAAATCGACCGGGATGAAGAAGCCGCAGCGCGCGATGTTGCGGCGGATCTTGCGGTCGTAGTCGTCGCCGCCTTCGAGCTGGTCGAGGTCGAACCAGGTCGTCACGCCGGCCGCATCCAGGCCGGCCTTGAGCAGGCTGCACGGCGGCGAGGTCTTCGCGGGCGTAGCTGATGAACACCGCGTGGTCGGGCATCTCGCGTTCGGGCGGCAGGAAGCGCTGCGGCGCGTTCAATGCGATCACCTGCGCCGGTGTTTGCCGCGCCTGCCAGCGGCGGTGCAGCTCGTCGACGAACTCCGCCGCACCGCTGTAGATGCGCGTGCGCACGCTGACCTGCTGCAGGAAGGCCATCAGACGCTTGTCGGCGCCGGAATGGCTGTCGGCCAGCACTTCGCCGACGTCGCGCGGGTCCGACAGCCGGTGCCGCTTGGCCATGCGCAGGAACAGCCGCGCCAGCCAGTTGCTGAAGTTGCCGCCGATCAGCAGCAGGTGGCTGTGCTCCAGCTCGTGGAACAGCTTCTCCGGCGTCAGGTGCTCGCTCTGCAGGCCGCAGATGAACTCGAGCATGTCCTCGTCGCAGATCACGTAGGTCGGCGAAGCCGAGAGCCGTCCGAGCAGGTGATAGACGACCGGGCGCTCGAGCCGCTCGCGCTCGGTGGGCAGGTCTGCGACGCGGTTCGGCGCGTAGGCGATGACATCGGTCGACTGCGCGCCGCCGAAGCGCACGGCATTGATCGGCCTGTTCCAGCAGCGGGTCGAACGTGGTCGTGACGAAGAGGTTGAAATCCGTGATCTGGGCCAGTTGGGTCAGGGCCCGCGGCGGCTTCGAAGTGCGCGTCGCGCAGGATGCTGCGCAGCCGCGTGTAGGCCTCCTCGCGGCGGCCGCGCGACGACAGGAACCAGCACACCACGTCGTTCAGCGTGCAAGGCGCCGGCAGCTGCGCGGTATCGACGCCGAGCTTGGCGGCCAGCTTCTCGGCCAGCCAGTCGTAGAGCAGGCGCGGACCGCGTTTCGGTGTCGACCGTGAGCAATTCGGGCCCGATGATCGGGATGACGCGCCGCTCCTCAATGAAATTGAGCAGGTCGTCCCAGGCATCGTCGTCGAGCGTGGCCAGCGGCGGGTGCAAGGCAAGCAGATTGCTCAAGACAATGTCCTCCTGGGCCACGCGGACGGGGCCCGGCCCCGCTTGGCAGCGCGGGGTCGGGCTCGCGTCATGGCGCCGATTCTAGGGTTGCGGCTTCGCGCGCTCAGCCAAGGTTTACGCGCATGCCTGCGCATGCCGCGCCTTACGCGGTTGCCCGCAGGCAGTAAAGCCCGAGCGTGCCGTAGCCCTTGGCCAATGGAATGCGTCCGACATAGTTCATCGCCATGCCATGTGGCCCGCCGGCTGCTGCCACCGCAGCAAAGGCACTGCTCACGTAGACCTGGCCCGGCGGGGTGATGGGTTCGATGCGCGCCGCGCGGCTGGTGTGCGGGCCTGTGAAGAGCTTGCCGCCGGTGATCGGATCCGGCGCGCAATGCACCGGCCCGCAATGCAGCGCGATGCGCAGGTCGAAGGAGGGCGGCAGGCCGCATGCCTGGCGATCGAAATTGCGCACCAGCGTGCTCAACTCCAGGGCATAGCGACACGCGTCGGCGACGTCGCCGAAGACCATGTACAGCCCGTCACCCGAGGTTTCGACATGCTCGAAGCGGTGCTTGCTGCGCCGGTTCAGGCCGGCCACGGCCTCCAGGAAGCCACCGATGAATGCGGGGATCTGGTCCTCGCTGAGTTGGCTGAAGCCCACCGCATCGGCGAACAACAAGGCCCGCATCTCGTGCCGGACCGTGGCCGGCACGCGCGCGCTGTCGACTTGCGCCGGTACACGCACGGGCTGCGCGGGCGCACGCGCGGTCCCCGATCCGGGCAGTTGCACATCGGGCAGGTGCACATGTTCCACCGCCAAGCCACGCGCTTGCCACAGCGCCGCCAGCGACGCCGCGCCGCCCGGCAGGCCGGGCGCCGACGGTTCGCAGACGGCCAGCGCGCGCAGGTCGGTATCGAGTAGCTGCGTGCGCAGGGCGCCCATGCCAGTCAGGATCAGGTTCGCATATTCGAACGTGGCGACGCTGCCGCGGGCATGGTGGTCGCTGGTGATCGTCACGCTGTCGGCGATGGCAATTGCGCGCTCGAAGCGCTCGCCCCAATGGCCGGCAGCGAAATCGACACTTGCGCGCCGGAACTCGGCGGGTGGAAAAGGCAGCACGATGTGCGTCTCGGCGCCGAGTTCGCGGGCGAGTTCCAGGCACAGGATGTCGGCGCCGCAGGCCGCCGAGCCGTAGGCGGCGACGGGCTGCAGTGTCGACATTCGCGTGCGAATGGCGTCTCGAACCATCGCCTCGCTTTCAGCGGGAAATCGCGGCGCAGGTCGCTCGGGGTGGTCGACCATGTGGCCGGTGAAGACCAGCACCGGCGGTACGCGCAAGGCGGCGGCTGCTGCCGCGCCGTCACCGGGCAGGTGTGCCGCCAGCAGCCGCGCCTGCCGTCGCGTCGAGCTGATGTCGCCAAAGCGCGTGCCCGCCAGCGTCGCCGCGCGGCCATAGTGCAGTGCGGCCGCTGCGGTATCGCCCAGGATCAGCGCCGCTTCGCCGAGCGTGGCTGCCTGCCAGTAGTCCTGCGGCGGCTGCGTGCCGTGTTCGGGCAATTGCGTGCCGATGGCTTGCACCTGTTGCGCGATCTCGCGGCCGTGCGCCAGGTCGCCCTTGAGCACGGCCATCGTCGCCGCGTTGATGCCCACGTAGAGCGCATCGGCGACCGCACCGACGCGGCGCGCGTCGTCGAAGGCCCGCGCATACAGCTGCGAATCCTGCTTGCAGGTGGTGCGCGCGCAGCGCGGGAACCTGCGTGGCCAGCGCGAGGTCCTTGTGCGTGCGTGCCAGCATGCCCAGGGTTTCGGCGTCGGCGCAGCCTTCGTGCGCCAGTTGCGTCAGCAATCGATTGGCACGTTCGAAATCGCCACTGCGCGCCAGTGCCAGCCCCTGCAGTTGTCGCAAGCGCAGGTGCTTGCGGCCATTGCAGGAGGCCGGCCTGCGCCGCGTTGTAGGCCAGGACGGGTTCGCCCTGGCGCAAGTGCCGCTCGGCAAGAGCGGCGGCCGCTTCGGCCGCGTCAGGTGATTCGTCCTGCGTCATGGGTGAAACCAATCGGGGCCGGCGATGACAGGGACGCTACCGGTTCGGCGCTGCGGCTTCAAATGTCAGCGCACGCGCTCGGCCTCGGCCTCCATGCGCGTGACCAGCGCGTCCATCTGGTCGACCACGGCCTGCACCGTGGCGCGCTGCGTCAGGTCGACACCGGCCTTTTGCAGCTGCGCCATCGGGTGGTCGTTGCCGCCGCTCTTGAGCAGCGTCAGGTAGCGCTCGGTGGCGGCCTTGCGCTCGGCTTCGGGGCCGCCGGTCATGGCCTTGAACAACTGCGCCGACGAGGCGAAGCAGGTGGCGTACTGGAAGACGTAGTACGGCGTGTTGAAGAAGTGCGAGATGCGCGACCAGGTGAACTTGTAGAAGTCGTCGACGGTCACCGCGTCGCCGTAGTAGGTCTTGAGCAGGCCGGCGTAGATCCGGTTCAGCACCTCGGTGGTCACCGGCTCGCCCTTCTCGACCAGGCGGTGTGCCTGCAGCTCGAAGTCGGCGAACATCACCTGGGTGTAGAAGGTGCTGACGATCTCCTGCACCGAATGCTGCAGCAGCAGGAAGCGCTCCTTCGGGTCGGTGGTCTGCTGCAGCAGGTACTCGAGCAGGAAGCGTTCGTTGGTGGTCGAGGCGACCTCGGCGACGAAGATCGTGTAGTCGGCGGTCACGAAGGGCTGCGCCTCGTACGACAACACGGTGTGCATCGCGTGGCCTCCTTCGTGGGCCAGCGTGAACACCGAGTCCAGCGTGTCGTTGTGATTGAGCAGCAGGTAAGGGCCGACGCCGTAGACGCCGGCGCTGTAGGCGCCGCTCTTCTTGCCTTCGTTCTCGTACACGTCGATGCGCCCGCCGGTGACGAAGCGGCGGTACCTGGTGCCGTAGTCGGCGCCCAGCGGCGCGACCGAGGCCAGCACGGCGTCGCGCGCCTGCTCGTAGGGGTAGGTCTTGTCGCTGCGAAATACCGGCACGAAGTTGTCGTAGATATGGAACTCCTGCAGGCCCAGCAGCTTCTTCTTCAGCCGCAGGTAGCGCTGCAACGGTGCGGTGCCGGCGCGCGTGGTCTCGACCAGGGTCTCGACCACCTGGCGCGGGATGTTGTTGCCTTCCAGCGCAGCGTCGAGGGTGGTCGGGAAGTTGCGCGCCTGGGCCATGAACCAGTCGCGCTGCGCCACCGCGTTGTAGATCGCGGCATAGGTGTTGGCGGTGGCGCCGTAGGTGCCGACATGCGCTGCCGCGGCCCTGGCGCGGTCGGCCTGGTTCGGGTTGCTCTCGAGCAGCGCAGCGTAGTTGCCCGGGCTCAGCGTCACTTCCTTGCCGTCGGCGAGCTTGATGCTCGGGAACTTGATGTCCGAGGTGCTGAGTTCCTGGTAGCTGGCCTGCGGTGTGCGATTGAACTGACCGGCCAGCGACAGCAGCCGCTCGCCGTTTTCGTCGAGCACGTGCTTTTGCTGCCGGTAGTTGTCGAGGATCGTGAAGCGGTACGGTGCCAGCGCGGGCGTTTCGGCGAGCCACTTCTCCATCGTCGCTTGCGGCACCTTGAGCAACTCGGGCGTGAACCAGGAGGTCGCGGTGTCGAACTTCGCGAACAGCGCGCCGACGCGCTGGAAGCGCCCGGCCACGGCCTGGTCGCGGGTGTCGACGTCGCGTTGCAGTTGCGGGTAGCGGTAGACCAGGTACTGCAGCTTGCCGATTTCGTCGTAGCCCTGGTAGGCCTTGAGCACTGCGGCAGGCCCCTGCGCCAGCGTGCCCTTGAGCTTGGCGAAGGCGTCCATCTTCGTTTCCATCTCCGCCACGCCGGCTTCCCAGGCCGCCCAGTTCGGATAGATGGCGCTGAAATCCCAGCGGAACTCGGCCGCAATCTCGGCGCGGTTGCGCGTCTCGGGTTTGGCGGCATGGGCCGGCGGCAGCAACGCGATCAGCGCGCACAGCGCGGCCGCCGTCGCCGTGGCTTTGTGGGCCAGGGTCATGTCACGTCCTTTGCAGGTGGTGGATCAAGGCGCGACAGTTTGCCGCACCGCGCGTTCCCAGTTCGCCATCCGCTCGGCGGCGCGCTCGCGCGGCAGCGTCGGCAGGAAGCGGCGCTCGACCTGCCATTGCGCGGCGAGCTGGTCGAGGTTGTCGTACACGCCGACGGCCAGGCCGGCGAGGTAGGCCGCACCCAGCGCGGTGGTCTCGATCACCTTGGGCCGCACGACGGGGATGCCGAGCAGATCGGCCTGGAACTGCATCAGCAGGTCGTTGACGCAGGCGCCGCCGTCGACGCGCAACTCGGCCACCGGCGCGCCACCGGCGGCCACCGCGTCGCGGCTCATCGCCTGCAGCAGCGCGGCGCTCTGGAAGGCGATGCTTTCCAGCGCCGCGCGGGCGATGTGCGCCACCGTGCTGCCGCGCGACAGCCCGACGATCGCGCCGCGCGCATCGGCTTTCCAGTACGGCGCGCCCAGGCCGGTGAAGGCCGGCACGAAGATCACGCCGCCGGCATCGGGCACGCTCTCGGCCAGGGCCTGCACTTCGCCGCTGCCCTTGATCGCGTGCAGGCCGTCGCGCAGCCACTGCACCACCGCGCCGCCGATGAACACGCTGCCCTCGAGCGCGTATTCCGGCGTTGCCGTGGGCTGGGCGGCGGCGGTGGTGATGAGGCCGTTGGCGCTGGTCTCGAAGTGCTCGCCGCTGTGCATCAACATGAAGCAGCCGGTGCCGTAGGTGTTCTTCGCCAGCCCGGCCTTGAAGCAGGCCTGGCCGAACAGGGCGCTCTGCTGGTCGCCGGCGATACCGGCAATCGGGATCGAGCCGCCGAACAGCGCCGGGTCGGTCGCGCCGAAGACATGGCTGGACGGATGCACCTGCGGCAGCACGCTGTCGGGGACGTGCAGCGCCTTCAACAGCTCGTGGTCCCAGACGTTGTGGCGGATGTCGAACAACATCGTGCGCGAGGCGTTGCTGACGTCGGTGGCGTGCACCTGGCCGCCGGTGAGCTTGTACAGCAGCCAGCTGTCGACCGTGCCGAAGGCCAGTTCGCCCCGCGCCGCGGCGACATGCGCGCCGGGCACATGGTCGAGCAGCCAGCGGATCTTGGTGCCGGAGAAGTACGGGTCGATCACCAGGCCCGTGCTGCGCCGCACTGCCTGCTCCAGGCCGGCCTCGCGCAACTGCACGCACAGCGGCTCGGTGCGGCGGTCCTGCCAGACAATGGCATTGGCGATGGGTTGCCCGCTGCGACGATTCCACAGCACCGTGGTCTCGCGCTGGTTGGTGATGCCGACGGCGGCGATATCGCCGGCGCGCAGGCCGGCTTTGGCAAGCGCCTCGACGGCAACGTCCCGCTGCGAGGCCCAGATCTCGTTGGCGTCGTGTTCGACCCAGCCCGGCTGCGGGAAGATTTGCCCGAACTCGCGTTGCGCCATGGCCACGATGCGGCCGTCGCGGTGGAACACGATGGCGCGTGAACTCGAGGTGCCCTGGTCGAGGGCCAGCAGGTGGTCTTTGGCGGTCATGGGCGTTAGGCTAAGGATTGCACGCGGGCTGTACGACATTGTGTCGCCACCGCTGCCCGCCCGTACAGCCGTACATTACGCGACCGAATCCCACCAATTGCATGGCGCCCCAAGACGGCGCCGGCTACGGAGCAGGCATGGAATTGAGGCTCGAGCGCGTCGAACGCAAGGTCGGTCCGCAGACCCACCTTTACCCGCTCGACCTGGGCCTGGTGCCGCGCGCGGTGACCGTGCTGCTCGGTGCCACGCAGGCCGGCAAGACGACACTCATGCGCCTGATGGCCGGGCTGGACCAGCCCAGCGCAGGCAAGGTCCGCGTCGATGGCCAGGACGTGACCGGCCTGCCCGTGCGCGAGCGCAACGTCGCCATGGTCTACCAGCAGTTCATCAACTACCCGTCGATGACCGTCGCCGACAACATCGCTTCGCCGCTCAAACTGCGGCACGAGAGCGGCGTCGCGGCTCGCGTGCAGGCCCTGGCCACCAAGTTGCACATCGAACCCTTCCTGCAGCGCCTGCCCGCCGAGCTCTCGGGCGGGCAGCAGCAGCGCGTGGCGCTGGCACGCGCGCTGGCCAAGAACGCGCCGCTGATGCTGCTCGACGAGCCGCTGGTGAACCTCGACTACAAGCTGCGCGAGGAGCTGCGCGAGGAGCTGACGCAGTTGTTCGCGGGTGGCGACTCGACCGTCGTCTACGCCACCACCGAGCCCACCGAGGCCCTGTTGCTGGGCGGCTATACCGCCGTGCTCGACGCTGGCGAGTTGCTGCAATACGGGCCGACCTCGGAGGTCTTTCGCCGGCCGAGGTCGATCCGCGTCGCACGGGCCTTCAGCGACCCGCCGATGAACCTGGTGTCCGGCACCGCGGCGCCGGGTGGGATCACGCTGGCCGGCGGCGTGGCGTTTGCGATCGACCTGCCGGTGGCCGTCGGCGCAGCACTGACCGTCGGTGTGCGCGCCGGTGCCCTTCGGGTGCAGGGGCGTGACGGCGATCTGGCGCTGGCCGGCAGCGTCGAGCTGGCGGAAATTTCCGGGTCCGATACCTTCCTGCACGCCGAGACACCGGTCGGTGAACTGGTGGCGCAGCTGACCGGTGTGCACCAGTTCGAGTTGGGCGCTCCGGTCAGGCTGTACCTGAGCCCCGCGCAGGTATATGTATTCGATGCGGCGGGCGACCTGCTGGCGGCACCGAACGGGAAGACCTGACATGGCGCGCATCGAACTCGACCTGGCACATGCCTACAAGCCCAACCCGCAGCGCGACGAGGACTACGCGCTGCTGCCGCTGAAGATGACGTTTGCCGACGGCGGCGCCTATGCGCTGCTCGGCCCCTCGGGTTGTGGCAAGACGACGATGCTGAACATCATTTCGGGCCTGGTTCGGCCTTCACAGGGCCGCGTGCTGTTCGACGGCAGGGATGTCACGGCGCTGACACCGCAGTTGCGCAACATTGCGCAGGTGTTCCAGTTCCCGGTGATCTACGACACCATGACGGTGGCCGAGAACCTGGCCTTTCCGCTGCAGAACCGTGGCCTCGCCGCCGATCGAATCAAGCAGCGCGTGGGCCAGATCGCCGAGATGCTGGAGTTGAGCGGCCAGCTCGACCAGCGTGCCGCGGGCCTGGCCGCGGATGCCAAGCAGAAGGTCTCGCTCGGTCGCGGCCTGGTTCGAGAAGACGTCAGCGCGGTGCTGTTCGACGAGCCGCTGACGGTCATCGACCCGCACTTGAAGTGGCAATTGCGGCGCAAGTTGAAGCAGATCCATCACCAGCTCAAGCTGACGCTGGTGTATGTGACGCACGACCAGGTCGAGGCGCTGACATTCGCCGAACAGGTGCTGGTGATGACGCGTGGCCGCACGGTGCAGGCGGGCAGCGCGTCGGAGCTGTTCGAGCGCCCGCAGCACACGTTCGTCGGCCACTTCATCGGCTCGCCGGGCATGAACTTCCTGCCCGCGAGCGGAACGGCCGACGGCATCGAAGTGGCCGGCACCATGCTGCGCTCGCCGCGGGCCGCGCTGTCGTCGATCCGCAGTTTCATCCTGGGCGTGCGGCCGGAGTACGTCAGCCTGGCCGCCGCAAAGGCCGAGGGTGCCGTGCCGGCCCACGTGACGCAGGTGCAGGACGTCGGCACGTACTGGCTGCTGACGGCGCGGGTCGGTGCCGACACGCTGGTGCGCGCGCGGCTCGGCGGCGAGCAGGCGATGCCGAAGGTCGGCGACGACGTGTGGTTGCAGGTCGTCAGCGAGCACACCTGCTACTACAGGAACGAGGAGCTGATCGCATGAAGCCGGTCAACCAGAAGGCCTGGCTGCTGATCCTGCCGGTGGTGCTGTGCGTGGCCTTCTCGGCGATCCTGCCGCTGATGACGGTGGTGAATTACTCGGTGCAGGACATCATCAGCCCCGAGCGGCGCATCTTCGTCGGTACCGAATGGTTCAAGGCGGTGATGCGCGACGACGACCTGCAGGGCGCGCTGGGGCGGCAGATCGTGTTCTCGCTGGCCGTGCTGCTGGTCGAGATTCCGCTGGGCATCATGCTTGCGCTTTCGATGCCGGCCAAGGGCTGGCAGTCCTCGGCGGTGCTGGTGCTGGTCGCGATCTCGCTGCTGATCCCGTGGAACGTGGTTGGCACGATCTGGCAGATCTATGGCCGCGCCGACATCGGCCTGATGGGCGCCACGCTCGCCGCGCTCGGCATCGAATACAGCTACACCGGCAACGCCACCCAGGCCTGGCTCACGGTGTTGCTGATGGACGTGTGGCACTGGACCCCGCTCGTCGCCCTGCTGTGCTACGCCGGGCTGCGCGCGATTCCCGACGCCTTCTACCAGGCGGCAAGCATCGATGGCGCATCGAAGTTCGCGGTCTTTCGCTATATCCAGCTGCCCAAGCTGCGTGGCGTGCTGATGATCGCGGTGCTGCTGCGGTTCATGGACAGCTTCATGATCTATACCGAACCCTTTGTGCTGACCGGTGGCGGACCCGGCAATGCGACCACCTTCCTCAGCCAGTACCTGACGCAAAAGGCGGTCGGCCAGTTCGACCTCGGGCCGGCGGCGGCCTTCTCGCTGATCTACTTCCTGATCATCCTGTTGCTGTGCTTCATCCTCTACAACTGGATGCAGCGCGTGGGCACGGCCGACAAGCCGGGGGCCGGCCATGGATGATCGACGCTTCAAGAAGCGGGGCGTCTTCCTGGCCCTGTACCTCGTGTTCGCCATCCTGCCGGTGTACTGGATGGTCAACATGTCGTTCAAGACGAACGAGGAAATCCTCAGCGTCTTCTCGCTCTGGCCGCGCACGCTCACCTGGGACAACTACCGCACCATCTTTACCGACGTGTCGTGGTACTCGGGCTACATCAACTCGATGATCTATGTCGCCATCAACACGGTGATGTCGCTGCTCGTCGCACTGCCGGCGGCCTATGCGTTTTCGCGCTACTCGTTCCTCGGCGACAAGCATGTCTTCTTCTGGCTCCTGACCAATCGCATGACGCCGCCGGCGGTGTTCCTGCTGCCCTTCTTCCAGCTCTACACCACGCTCGGGCTGATGGACACGCACATTGCCGTGGCGTTGGCGCATCTGCTGTTCAACGTGCCGCTGGCGGTGTGGATCCTCGAGGGGTTCATGAGCGGCATTCCGCGTGAGATTGACGAGACGGCCTACATCGACGGCTACTCGTTCCCGCGCTTCTTCGTCACCATCTTTATCCCGTTGATCAAGGCCGGTGTCGGCGTGGCGGCCTTCTTCTGCTTCATGTTCAGCTGGGTCGAGCTGCTGATGGCGCGCACGCTGACCAGCGTCAACGCCAAGCCGATCGTCGCGGTGATGACGCGCACGGTGTCGGCATCGGGCATGGACTGGGGCGTGCTGGCCGCGGCCGGCGTGTTGACGATCGTGCCCGGCGCGATCGTGATCTGGTTCGTGCGTCACTACATCGCCAAGGGCTTCGCGATGGGCCGGGTGTGAAAGGAGGCACGTGATGTTCGCCTGGATGGCCTGGACGCTGCCGGTGGCGACGTTCTTCACCTGCATCGTGCTGCTGCTGGCCGGCATGACGCTGTGGGAAATCAAGTCCCCCACGGTGCTGCGCAAGGGCTTTCTGCCGATCGCGACCACGCGTGGCGACCGCCTCTTCATAGGTCTGCTCTGCGCTGCGTACCTGAACTTGCTCTTTGTGGCGGTCAGCGAGAAGATGGTCGGCTGGTTCGGCCTGGCGAGCGAGCCGTCGATCTGGATCAGCTTCGTACTCTCGATGCTGTTGCTGGGCCTGATCCTGCGTAAGGGTTGAATCCTCGGACCGATATCAAATGGCGACCGGCCTGTCTTCCCATCCGGCCCGCCGAAAAAGCAAAGGGAAGTTCCACAGGAGACCAACGATGAAACGTTCACTCGCGATGTACACCCTGTCAGCCGTTGCGGCCGCGGCGATGCTGCTGTCGGCCTGCGGCAAGAAGGAGGATGCCAAGACCACCGCAGCGCCAGCCAGTACGGCTGCGCCGGCCGCCACCGGCGCCGAGGCCACGGCCAAGAAGTGGATCGATAGCGAGTTCCAGCCGTCGACCCTGTCCAAGGAACAGCAGGCGGCCGAGATGAAGTGGTTCATCGACGCGGCGGCCAAGCTCAAGGCCAAGGGCGTGAACGAGATCGCGGTCGTTTCCGAGACCATCACCACGCATGAATACGAGAGCAAGACGCTAGCCAAGGCATTCAGCGAGATCACCGGCATTACCGTCAAGCACGACATCATCCAGGAAGGTGATGTGGTCGAGAAACTGCAGACTTCGATGCAGTCTGGCAAGTCGATCTACGACGGTTGGATCAGCGACTCCGACCTGATCGGCACGCATTACCGCTACGGCAAGATCCTGGCCCTGTCTGACTACATGGAAGGCGCGGGCAAGGAGTTCACCAACCCAGGCCTGGACCTGAAGGACTTCATCGGCACCAGCTTCACGACAGCGCCCGACAAGAAGCTCTACCAATTGCCCGACCAGCAGTTCGCCAATCTGTACTGGTTCCGCGCCGACCTGTTCGCCAAGCCCGAGTTGCAGTCCAAGTTCAAAGCCAAGTATGGCTACGACCTGGGCGTGCCGCTGAACTGGAGCGCCTACGAAGACATCGCCGCGTTCTTCACCAACGACGTCAAGCAGATCGACGGCAAGCCGATCTATGGCCACATGGACTACGGCAAGAAGGATCCGTCACTCGGTTGGCGCTTCACCGACGCCTGGCTGTCGATGGCCGGCACGGCTGACGTCGGCATCCCGAACGGGTTGCCGGTCGACGAATGGGGCATTCGCGTGGCCGATGACAAGTGCACACCGGTGGGCGCGTCCGTCGCTCGCGGTGGCGCCACCAACTCACCGGCCGCTGTGTATGCGCTGACGAAGTACATCGACTGGATGAAGAAGTTCTCGCCCAAGGAAGCCATCGGCATGACCTTCGGCGAAGCCGGTCCGGTGCCCGCCCAGGGCCAGATCGCGCAGCAGATCTTCTGGTACACGGCCTTCACTGCAGACATGATCAAACCGGGCCTGCCGGTGGTGAATGCCGATGGCACCCCGAAGTGGCGCATGGCGCCCGGACCGAATGGTCCGTACTGGAAGCAGGGCATGCAAAACGGCTACCAGGACGTCGGCTCGTGGACCTTCTTCAAGGACCACGACGCCAACAAGCTGGCCGCGGCATGGCTCTACGCGCAGTTCGTCACGTCAAAGAGCATCAGCCTGAAGAAGACCATCGTCGGCCTGACGCCGATCCGCGAGAGCGACATCCAGAGCCAGGCGATGACCGACATGGCGCCCAAGCTGGGTGGTCTGGTCGAGTTCTACCGCAGCCCGGCGCGCGTGGCCTGGACGCCGACCGGAACCAACGTGCCCGACTATCCGAAGTTGGCGCAACTGTGGTGGAAGAACGTGGCCGTGGCCGTGACGGGAGAAAAGACCCCGCAGGCGGCGATGGACAACCTGGCCAACGAGATGGACGACGTGATGGGCCGGCTCGAGCGCGCCGGCATGGCCAACTGCCCACCCAAGCTGAACGCCAAGAGCGACGCAGGCAAGTGGCTCAGTGACAAGGGCGCGCCATGGAAGAAGCTCGCCAATGAGAAGCCCAAGGGCGAGACCATTGCCTACGACACGCTGCTCAATGCCTGGAAGGCAGGCAAGGTGCGCTGATCGATCGCTACTAAGGGCTTGACTCCCGGCCGGCGCGCAAGGTCAGCGCGCCGCGCTGACCCGGGGCCGTCGGTGCGCTGTGGCGGCGCCCGGCGGCCTTTGTCTTGATTGCGACACACTTCGGGTGATGCATCGACGCGCCTTGCTTACCGGCACCCTGTTCGCCCTCGCCGCCGGCCTGATGTGGGGCCTGGTATTCGTCGCCCCATTGCTGCTGCCGAGTTACCCGGCGGTGCTGCTGTCGTGTGCACGCTACCTGGCCTTCGGGTTGATTGCCTTGCCGCTGGGCTGGCTCGACCGGGCACGCATCGGCGAGCTGACGCGTGCGGACTGGCGCGAAGCCTTCAAGCTGAGCGCGATCGGCAACCTGCTCTACTACCTGTGCCTGGCCGCGGCGATCCAGCGCGCCGGTGGGCCGTTGCCGACCATGATCATCGGCACCTTGCCGGTGGTGATTGCGGTGAGTTCGAACCTGCGTGACGCGAAGCGCGACGGCCGTCTGCCGTGGCTGCGGCTGCTGCCGTCCCTGCTGCTGATCGCGGCCGGCATCGGCTGCGTCAATCAGGCCGAGATCGCCGCACTGCGCGCCGACACCGACCTCGTGCGCTACGCCAGCGGCGGCTTGCTGGCGATCGGCGCCGTGGCCTGCTGGACCTGGTACCCGATTCGCAATGCCGACTGGTTGCGTGCCCATGCCGAGCGCAGCCCGCGCGCCTGGGCCACGGCGCAGGGCCTGGCCACGCTGCCGCTGGCGGCGTCGGGCTTCGCGCTGTTCTGGGCCTGGGGCGCGGTCAGCGGCAATGACTTCGTCATGCCGCTCGGCCCCACGCCGGCGCTGTTCGTCGGCCTGATGTTCGCCATCGGCCTGCTGGCGTCGTGGCTGGGCACCCTGTGCTGGAACGAGGCCAGTCAGCGCCTGCCGACCTCACTGGTCGGCCAGTTGATCGTGTTCGAGACGCTGGCCGCGTTGGCCTACGCCTTCGTGCTGCGCGGCGCGATGCCGGGTGCGGTGACCTTGGCCGGTGTCGCGCTGCTGGTGGCTGGCGTGCTGTGGGCGTTGCGCGTGCGGCCCGAGCCGATGGCAGCCCAGGCTCATGCCGGCTGAGCCAGGGCCTGTAGTGTGAACAGGCCCTAGAAACGCACTTGCATGCCCAGGCCGATGACGTCGCGGCCGCGCGGGTTTTCGCTCTCGCTGCGCAGGCCGGAGACGGGCGCCACCTGCCAGCGCAGGCCGTTGTCCGGCGCGGCAGTGATGTCGGCCATTCGCAAGCCCTGCGTGCGCGGCATGCCGCTGAGGAAGATCGGCTCGGCGGCGCTGCGCAGCGAGCGCAGCGCAGCGTCGGCGAGGTGCGAGATCGCCACCTCGGGCGGTGCGCCCGCGCTCGCACTTGCGGCCGCGGCGCCTTCGTGCGTCTGCGCTTGCGACGGGTGGGTCGCCAGGATCAGCGCAATGCCGAACAGGCTGCCGAGCAGACTGGCAATCGCGGCACGCATCGGCAGTGAAACGGGCTGGTCGAACAAGGCGCTCTCCTTGTGGCGGTGGCGAGGGCTTGATCTGCTTCGCTGGCGCCCATCTTCGACATTCGGCCCGTGTTGCGCACACGTGTAACGCGCGCAACCACGGGCTCCGTGAACGATGCACGTGCGCGGTCGTAACGGCAGGTTTGCGGCCGGCGTGCAACGGCCGAATGTGTGGCCGAGTCCGTGGCCGAATGCACACCGCCGCGCGCGCGATGCTGGGTGTTTCCCCGCTCGGGGTGCGCAGCGCGTCCTGGCTACAGTAGGCGCTTCAGACGCCGCAGGAGACCGCCATGACCGATGCCCGCCGCCGCATGTTGCTGGCCACCGGTGCGGCCCTCTCGGGCAGCACGCTCGCCGGCTGCGGCACGGTCTCGGGTGCGACGGCCGACAAGCCGAACGCGCCGCAGACGCCGTTCAGCGTGGCGTCCGTCACGATCCCGATCGCCGGCAGCACGATGGCCTTCCCGGTGCGCCGCATCTACTGCATCGGCCGCAATTACGCCGCCCATGCGCGCGAAATGGGCTCGGACCCGACACGCGAGCCGCCGTTCTTCTTCCAGAAGCCCACCGACGCGATCCAGCATGTGCGCCCGGGCACCGTGGCCGACCACCCGTACCCGACCTTGACCAAGAACTACCACTACGAGGTCGAGCTGGTGGTGGCGCTGAACAAGGGCGGGCGCAACATCGCGATCGAGCGCGCGCTGGACCATGTCTACGGCTACACCCTGGGCCTGGACATGACGCGGCGCGATCTGCAGCGCGCGATGGGTGACGAGAAGAAGCCCTGGGAGATCGGCAAGAGCTTCGACAAGAGTGCGCCGATTGGCGAGATCCACCCGGTCGACAAGATCGGTGGCCACTTCAGCGACGGCGCGATCTGGCTCAAGGTCAACGGCACGATCAAGCAGAACGCCACGCTGCGGCACATGATCTGGTCGGTGGCCGAGCAGATCAGCAAGCTGTCGGAGGCCTTCGAGCTGATGCCCGGCGACATCATCTACTGCGGCACGCCGGAGAACGTCGGCCCGGTCGTGCGCGGTGACGTGATCGAGATCCACATCGACCGCTTGCCCAACCTGAGTGTGAAGATCGTCTGATGCGGGCCGCGCCGGGCGCGCGCTAGCGGCCCGCGCTCGCCGCGGCGGCCGCTAGCGCAGCGTGCAGGAGGTCGTCAATCACCTGCCAAGGCATCGTCGAGCACCTCGACCCAATGCCGTACCGGCGTCGTGGTGCCGCTCTGCAGATGCTGGATGCAGCCGACGTTGCCTGAGACGATGGTCTGCGCCGCAAGTGGCGCCAGGCTGTTCAGCTTGCGGTCGCGCAACTCGTCGGCCAGCTTGGGCTGCAGTACCGAGTAGGTGCCGGCCGAGCCGCAGCACAGGTGGCTGCCGCTTGGGGCCAGGCTGACGTCGAAGCCGAGCGCGCCAAGGTGCGTCTCGACGCTGCCGCGCAGCTGCTGGCCATGCTGCAGCGTGCACGGCGGGTGATATGCCAGGCGGACCACCCGCGGCGCGGACGAGGCCTTTGCACCCGCGCCTGTGGCCGAGCGCGTGGCGGTCAGCTTCGTGTGCAGGGCGTCGACCATGTCGGGCAGCAGTTCCGACAAGTCCCTCGTCAGCGCACCGATGCGCTCGGCCTTGGCCGCGTACTGGCTGTCGTGCGCCAGTGCGTGGCCGTAGTCCTTGACCGTGACGCCGCAGCCCGACGCATTCATGACGATGGCCTCGACCTTGCCGGCGCTCGTCAGCCCTTCCACCAGCGGCCACCAGGCGTCGATGTTGCGGCGCATGTCGGTCAGGCCACCCTCGGCGTCGTTCATGTGCGTGCGGATCGCGCCGCAGCAGCCGGCGTCGTCGGCGACCAGGGTCTGGATGCCGGCCGCGTCGAGCACGCGCGCGGTCGCGGCGTTGATGTTGGGCATCATCGCCGGCTGCACGCAGCCCAGCAGCAGCAGCACCTTGCGCGGGTGGGTGCGCGTGGGCCACTGATGTGCGCGCGCGCCGCCGCGCGCCGGCACCTTGTGCTTGAGCGCGGCCGGCAGCAGCGGCCGCATCCATTGGCCGAGCTTCATCGCCGGCGCGAACAGCGGCGAGGTCAGGCCGGCTTTCAGAATGCCCCGCGTCAGGCGCTCCTGCAGTGGGCGCTCGACCTTGGCCTCGACCAGCTTGCGACCGATGTCGACAAGGTGCCCGTATTGCACGCCGCTCGGGCAGGTGCTCTCGCAACTGCGGCACGTCAGGCAACGGTCCAGGTGCAATTGCGTCGCGCGTGTCGGCGTGACGCCTTCGAGTACCTGCTTGATCAGGTAGATACGCCCGCGCGGGCCGTCGAGCTCGTCGCCGAGCAGCTGATAGGTCGGGCAGGTGGCGGTGCAGAAACCGCAGTGCACGCACTTGCCCAGGATGTCCTCGGGCCGCTTCGCCATCGGGCGTGCCTTTGAATTCGGGGGCGAGAGTGGTCTGCATCAGGCGATTTCGCGCGATTTGGCTTGGATGACGTGGGTTGTCACTGTCAAAGCTCGGCGTAGAGCCGGCCCCGATTGAAGACGCGGTCGGGGTCGAAGGCGCGCTTGAGTTCGCGGTGCAGCCGCGCCAGCGGTGCCGACAGCGGGTGGAAGGCGCCGACTGCTCTTGTCGTGGCCGCGATACAGCGTCGCGTGGCCGCCGGCCGCCGCCGCCGCCTCGCGCACCACGGCGGCCGGCGCCTGCGTGCACAGCCAGCGCTGCGCGCCACCCCATTCGACGAGTTGTTCGCCGGGCAGCGTGATCGGTGCCGCCGTCTGCGCGACACCCAGTCGCCACAGGGCCGCGCCGGCATCGATCGCCGCCGCCGCACTGACGAAGAACTCGTCGTCCTGGTCGCGCAGCCCGCGCCAGAACGCGGCGGCTTGCGCCGGCGCGATGGCTTCGCCGCCGAGCTGGCGGCTCGCGGCATCGACGGCCGTGCGCGCGCCCGACAGGCGCAGCACCAGCGTGTCGTTCCAGCAGGCACTGGCCGATAGCGGCAGCGGCTCGCCGCCCCAGGCATTGAGCTTCTTCAGCGCGCTGGCCTGGTCACACTCGAAACGCAGCGTCGCGCTGGCGGTCGGCGCCGGCAGCACCTTCAGCGAGACCTCGCAGATCACGCCCAGGATGCCGAGCGAGCCGGCGAGCACGCGCGACACGTCGTAGCCGGCGACGTTCTTCATCACCTGGCCGCCGAAGCTCAGCACTTCGCCCCGGCCGTTGAGCAGTGTCGCGCCGAGCAGGTGGTCGCGCACGCTGCCCGCCACCGCGCGTGCCGGCCCGGACAGGCCGGCCGCGACCATGCCGCCGACGGTCGACGAGGGGCCCGAGGCGCGGTGGCTCGAACGCCAGCTGCTGGCCGCGCTCGGCGAGCGTGGCTTCGAGTTCGGCCACCGGCGTGCCAGCCCGCGCCGTGACGACCAGTTCGGTCGGCTCATAGCTCGAGATGCCGGCCAGCGGCCGCACATCGAGCCGCTCGCCTTGCAAGGCATTGCCCAGGAAATCCTTGGTCGCGCCGCCGACGATGCGCAAATGGCCGTTCGCCGACACGCGCGGTCTGCACCTGGTCAACCAGGCGGGCAGCGCGGCGTCAGCTGCAGGCTTAAGCGTCCATGCCTAAAACCGCTCCAGCTGCGGGAAGGGCAGCAGCCCTTTCTTGACATGCATCTTGCCGTATTCGGCGCAACGCACCAGGCTCGGAATCACCTTGCCCGGATTGAGCGTGCCGGCACCATCGAAGGCCTGCTTGAGTGCCAGCATCTGTTCGAGTTCCGCGGGACTGAACTGCACGCACATCGAACTCAGCTTCTCGACGCCGACGCCATGCTCGCCGGTCACGGTGCCGCCCATCGCGACGCTGGTCTCGAGGATGTCGGCGCCGAACAGCTCGGCGCGATGCAGCTGGTCGGCATCGGCGCCGTCGAACAGGATCAGCGGGTGCAGGTTGCCGTCGCCGGCATGAAAGACATTGCAGCAGCGCAGGCCGTATTTCTTCTCCATCTGCCCGATGGCGAGCAGGATGTCGGCCAGGCGCTTTCTCGGTATCGTCGAGTCCATGCACATGTAATCGGGGCTGATGCGGCCGCTGGCGGGGAAGGCGTTCTTGCGCCCGCTCCAGAACTTCAATCGCTGCGCTTCGTTCTCGCTGACCTGCAGGCGCGTCGCGCCGCTGCCGGCCAGCACCGCGCGCATGCGCTCGATCTCCTCGGCCACTTCCTCTGGCGTGCCGTCGCTCTCGCACAGCAGGATTGCCGCGGCGTCGAGGTCGTAGCCGGCGTGGACGAAGTCTTCGACCGCCGCGGTCATCGGCTTGTCGAGCATCTCCAGCCCGGCCGGGATGATGCCCGCGGCGATGATCGCGGCCACCGCGTCGCCGGCTTTGCGGATGTCGTCGAAGCTGGCCATGATGCAGCGCGCGAGCCTGCGGCTTGGGCACCAGCTTGACGGTGACCTCGGTGATCACGGCCAGCATGCCTTCGCTGCCGACGACCAGGGCGAGCAGGTCGAGCCCGGCAGCGTCGAGCGCGTCGCTGCCGAACTCGACCGCCTCGCCTTCGACGGTGAAGCCACGCACCTTGAGCACGTTGTGCAGCGTCAGCCCGTACTTCAGGCAGTGCACGCCGCCGGCGTTCTCGGCCACGTTGCCGCCGATCGTGCAGGCGATCTGGCTCGACGGGTCGGGCGCGTAATACAGACCCAGCGGCGCCGCGGCCTCGCTGATGGCCAGGTTGCGCACGCCGCACTGGACGACGGCCGTGCGCGAAGCCTGGTCGAGCTTGAGGATGCGGTTGAACTTGGCCAGCGCCAGCGTGACGCCGAGCGCGTTGGGCAACGCACCGCCCGATAGGCCGGTGCCCGCGCCGCGCGCGACCACCGGCACGCCCAGCGCGTGGCAGGCACGCAGCACGCCCGACACCTGGGCCTCGGTCTCGGGCAGCGCCACCACCAGCGGACGCTGGCGGTAAGCAGTCAGGCCGTCGCACTCGTAGGGCACCGTGTCTTCGCTCTGCCACAGCAAGGCGTGCGGCGGCAAGACGGCGGCGAGCGCCGCCACCACGGCGCGCTGGCGTTCGCTGCGCACGGCGGCGTCCGAGGTCGGTGCGGGGGGCGGCGGTACGTTCACGGTCGTGCGGGTCGGAGGGCCTGACTGTAATCGGCGGCGCCCGGCCGGTTGCGCCGGCGCCGCGACAAACGCCTTTGCGCCGGCTGCAGCAATGCGCTAGATCGTGTTCACACGCCGGACGGCAAGACAAACACTGCAAGCACGCCGGTATAGCCGTAAAGATGATGGTGCCCGATTTCGCCGTTGGCGAAGAACCCGGCCAGCGGCACCTCGCCGAGCGCGTGCCGCACGATCTGCAACTCGGCCGACGGGGCGCCGAAATGCGGTCCGCCGCGGCCGGTGCAACTGACGTAGATCGCGCCGGCGATGCGGCTCGTCGGGTCGTCGGGGACGGCGGGCTCACGGGCGCGGGCCGTCGTCGCGGCCACCGGCTCGGGCTCCAGTTCTTCGCGGATTTCGCTGCACACGCGCACCAGGTCGCGCCGGGCGGCCTGCACGTCGCGTTGGCAGAACGCGAGCTGCATGCCGGGCTCGAGCAGATCCGCGACGGCCACGCCCTGGTGGCTCGGATCGAGCCCGATCAAGTGGCGCACACGGACATCGTCGCCGAATGCGCCGCCGCGCGCGGGCTTCGCTGTGCGCGGGGTGGACAGGCCGACCAATGTGGCGCGCAGCGTGGCCACCGCGCGTTGTGGCTCGTCCAGCGAGATGCCGGCATCGCGCAGCAGGCAGCGCAGGGCTGGCTCGTCGTCGAGCGCGGTGACCACGTTGCGCTCGCAAGCGGTGATGCGTCGCACCGGCCCCACCGGCTGGCAGCCCTGCGTGACGCGCGAGATCAAGGTCACGTCGCGGCTGAAGGCCACGCCCGACAAGCCGCCCTGCAGCACGTCGTCGGCGATCTGGCAGGCCACGGTGCGCGATGAACTCAGGCCACCGAACAGGTAGCCGGAGGCCGTGCGCGAACTCATGTCCTTGATCAGGTCGGGCAGGTCGGGGGTGTTGCCGTCGGCATGGATGAGCGCGGTGTGGGCCGCGAATTGCGCCAACGGTCGCGCGCCGGAGAAGACCCGGAAGCTGCCGACCGGCAACGCCGCCAGCATCAGCACCAGCGCCGGTTCGTCGAAATACTCGACGCCGCTGGCCGCGACACCCACGCCCACCGTGCCGACCCAGGCCACGCCCGGCCAGCGCTCGCGCACGGCCTCGAGCAAGGCCTTGGCGTGCGCTGCGTAATGGTCGGTGAAATAGACGAAACCGAGGCTGGGTTCGGCGCTGTCGCCCGCGGCGTGTGCACGCTGGCCCTGGATCTGCACTGCGGCCAGCGCCAGGGCGTTGCGCCAATCGGGGTGGCTGGCGTGACCGACCAGGAAGGTATTCATCAGGCGCCCCGTTTGCGCCGACGGCCTCAGCGGCGCGCCGTGCGCCGCTTGCCGCCGGCGGCCTTGGCCACCGCGCCGGCCATCTTGACGGGTGCGGTGACGGCCTTCTTCAAGGTCTGTTCGGCCGCATCGAAGCTTTGCTTGACCATCGTGCCGGCAAGCGACTTGGCGGCGTCGCCGGCGCTGTCCTTCATGGCGCCGGCCGCAAGCTGGGTGAACTGTTTGGTCAGTGCGCCCCACCACTGCATCGGATCGACCGCGCCGGGCGGCGCCGGATTGCGCGTGCCGCGGCCCTTGCTCGCCGGGCCCGACGCAACGGGCCTGGCCGCAGCCGCGTCCGGCGGGCGCAGCTTCATCGACTCACGCAGGTCACCCATCTGCACGTTCATGGTCTTCAGCGTCGACAGCGTCATGCGCTGCACCTCGAGCGCCTGGATCGTCGCGCCGAGCATGCGCGCGTTCTGCTCCAGCCAGAACTGCACCGTGCGCAACTCCTCGATGCGCTTTTCCAGCTCTTCGGGGTTCAATGTCGGCGCCACCCACTGGCCGATGTTGGGCAATGCGGCGCCGGCGTTCTTCACCAGGCCTTGCAGAAAATCAAAGCCCGGCACCAGTTTGGTGAAGGCGGCGCTGTTGTCTGCCATGCAAGGCTCCTGGAATGAAGTTGGTCCCGCGATTGTGACGATCGCAGCGCTTACTGCAAGGCCACGCGCTCGACGCCGAATCCGCGTTGCTGCAGTAGCAACGGCAGGGCCTTGCTGCCGGTCATGTGCAGCGCGCCGACAGCCGCAAACACGGTGCGGCCTTCGCGGTGCAGGGCTTCGATGCCAGCGGCCATGCCGGGGTTGCGCTCGTCGAGTAGCCGGTGCATCTGCCGGCGGTCGTCGTCGCCGGTGATGCATTCGCACCAACGCTCGTAGTCGGCCAGATCGGCCAGATCGCCGCGCTCCCAGGCCGCGGCCAGGCGCGCGATGCCGCGCTGCGCCACCCCCTGTTCGAGCTGCTCCAGCAACTGCGTGACCATGCGCCGGGCGTCCGCGGCCGCGCGCGGGATCAGCGCCGCCATTTGCGATTCGGGCGATTCGAGCGACACCACGCGGCGCTGCGCCTCCCGCGCGAAGCCGCCGAGCACGAGTTCCTGCGCGTAGCCGGGCTCCAGCCCCTGCCAGCGCGCGGCCAGCACGGTCAGCGTCAACGCCTGCATCACCGGGTGCTGGGCGGCGAGCAATTCGCGCGGCACGCAGGCGGCGTCGGCCTGGCGCGCCAGGCGCTCCTTCAGCGCGGGCGAGAGTGTCGGCGTGACCGCCCCTGCGGGCGGCCGCATGCGCGCGACGATCTGCGGGTCACCGGGGTCGAGCTCCAGCGCCAATGTATCGGTGGCCTGCAGCGCCGCGCGCACCTGCGGGCCGGGGAAAGACCAATCGAGCTTGCCGACGTGGATGCTGCCGTAAAGGTACGAGCTGCGGCCGTCACGCGTGATGCGCCAGAGCATGCCGTGATCGCGGGCGCTGGCGGCGGCGGCCTGCAATTGCTGCTGCGTCGGCGGCTGGGCCTGCGGCGGGCACGGCGCAGGCGTGGGTGCCGTCTGCGCCGGCGCCGCCATCGACGCCGTGGCAATCAGCAGCGCCGCGTGCCAGCGCCGGCCCGACCAGGCCGTCATCGCAGCGCCTCCAGACGCAGCACGCCATCGCTCTGCGTGAAGCGCATCTTGGACAACACATCCATGCCCAGCAGCGGCGATTCGAGCCGCGGCAGCACCGCCACACGCAGGCGCTCGGCGCGCACGCCGCCTTGCAGGGCGACGTCGGCACGCGCCAGCGTGCCTTGCACCACGCCGCCGGCGGTCGAGGATTGCAGCCTCGCCTCGGCGACCAGCCCGGCGCGGTCGGCCAGGGCCTGCGGAATCGCGGTTCCGGTGGCGCCGGTGTCGACCAGGAAGTCGACACCGATGCCGTTGACGCTGCCGGGCCAGTGGAAGTGGCCGTCGGGCGCGCGGCGCAATTCGATCGCGCCGCTGAGGGCGTCGACCGAGAAGCGCGAGCGCTGCTGGGCGGACTGCCAGGCCTGCACGCCGACGAAAACGGCCACACCGAGCAACAGCCAGGCCGTCGCCAGCTTCCAGGTGCGCGACATTTCGCGTGGCAGCGCGTTCATGCCACGACCATGCCACGAAACGCAGCCCGCGGTGCGTCAGTCGGCAATCGATGCTCCGGTCGGCAGCGACAGGATCGCTACCGCGCCACCGCCTTCGGCGTTGCGTAGCGTCACGCGGCCGCCGTGCAGCTCGGCGATCTCGCGCACGAAGGGCAGGCCCAGGCCGGTGCTCTTGCGCTGGTTGTGCGGGCGGGCCAGCGAGTAGAACTTCTCGAATACCTTGTCGTCGGCGTAGTCGGGAATGCCGGGTCCGTGGTCACGCACACTGATGTCCAGGCTGCGGCTGCCGGCGACGAGGCTGACGTCGACCGTGCCGCCGTCGGGCGAGAAGTCGATGGCGTTGTCGAGCAGGTTGCCGACCGCGCGCTGCAACAGCAGTGCGTCGCCGTCGACCGTGGCCTCGGCACCGGCGCGCAATGCGACCCGAATGCGGCGCGGTGCGCCCGAGTCCCGCGCGCTGGCCACGCGCTCCTCGAGCAGGGCGCGCATCGCCACCGGGGCGCAGCGTTCGAGGGCGCGGCGCGACTCGAGCGCGGCCAGTTCCATCATCCGGTCGACCAGTTCCTGGATGCGGGCCGTTTCGCGTTCGATGTTGGCAACGAAACGCTCGCGGTCGGGCGGCGGCATCGATGGTTCGTGCAGCAACTCGGCGGCACCGCGGATCGCCGACAACGGGCTCTTCAGCTCATGGGTCAGGGTCTGCACATAGTCGGCCACGTAGTTGCGTCCGGCCAGTGCATCGCGCATCTCGTTGTAGGCCGCGCCGAGGGTGCCGAGCGCGCGCCTGGACAGCCGCGGCAGGCTGAACGCCCGCTGGGCACGCACGTAGCGCACGTAGTCGGCGAGCAGGCCGAACGGCCGCACCAGCCACACCGACAGGATCGCCACCAGCAGCGCCACCGCCAGCACCGAGGTCGCGCCGACGAGCAGCGTCTTCTGCCGTGCGGCGGCGATGAACTGGCCGAAGCTCTGCACCGGCTTGCCGACGCTGACCGCGCCGACGATGTTCGTGCCGCCGTGCTTGATGGGCACGGCGACGTACATCACCGCGCTGCGGGGATCGTCCGCCACGTCGGGCGTGGTGCGCGCGCCATAGCGGCCGGCTAGCGCCTGCCGGATGTCGCGCCACTGAGAATAGTCGGTGCCCAGCGCACGCTGCAGGGAGTCGAACAGGACCCTGCCCTGCGCGTCGACGACGGCCACGCGCAGTTCGATGCGGGTCTTGCGAAAGCCGAAGATCTCGGCGTCGATCTCGCGCGCGTAGAGGTCCTTGAACAGCGGCACCAGTGTGGCCGTGTCGATGCTGCCGTCCATCGGTGCGCGCTGCTCGATCTGTGCCGCGATCAGGTAGGCGGTCTCGACCAGCGACTCCTCGGCCGACTCGCGGTAGCGCGGGTCGATGTCGGCCAGCAGGCGCCACATCAACAGCGCGACGCCGATCGCGTAGGCCAGCAGGATGGCGGCGAAGACGCGGTTGCGTTTGGTCATTGCCGCGTGGCCGGCAAGTCCTCCGCCAATGCGTAGCCGACCCCGCGGTGGGTGCGGATCGGCTCGAGTTCGGGCGCCACCGCCTTCAATTTGGCGCGCAAGGTCTTCACGTGCGCGTCGACGGTGCGATCGAGGCTCTGGCTGGCGTCGTCCCAGACCAGGTCGAGCAGCCGCTCGCGGGTGTAGACGAAGCCCGGGCGCGACAGCAGCGTCTTCAGCAGGCCGAATTCATAGCGCGACAGGTCGAGCACCTGGCCGTAATAGCGGATCTGGCGCTTGCCATCGTCGCAGTGCAGTGGCAGTGCGGTGGCCGACATGGTCGGCGTCGCGGCCTTGCCCGCGCGTGCGCCGCAGCACGGTGCGCACGCGCGCCACCAGTTCCCTGGGCGAGAACGGCTTGGTCACGTAGTCATCGGCACCGAGTTCGAGGCCGACCACGCGGTCGATCTCGTCGCCGCGTGCGGTCAGGAACAGCACCGGCAAGTCCTCGCGCAACGCGCGCAGGCGCTTGAACAATTCGAAGCCGCTGATGTCGGGCAGGCCGACGTCGAGGATCACCAGCGCGGCCCCATGCGCGCGCGCCAATGCGGCCTCACCGGTCGCGCACCACAGCGGCTCGAATCCTTCGGTGCGCAGTGCGTACTGCAGCGTGTCGGCGATGCCGGATTCGTCTTCGACGATCAGGACGGTGGGTTTGGTCGGCATGGGGCGCGCCAATGATACGGACCGCGCGCCATATGATGGCCGCCATGTACGCCCCACTCGCCAACGACACCTTCTTGCGCGCCTGTCGTCGCCAGCCCACCGCCCATACGCCTGTCTGGCTGATGCGCCAGGCCGGGCGCTACCTGCCCGAATACGTGGCCACGCGGGCCAGGGCCGGCAGTTTCATGGGCCTGGCGACGAACGTCGACTTCGCCACCGAGGTCACGCTGCAACCACTGGAGCGCTTTCCGCTCGACGCCGCGATCCTGTTCTCCGACATCCTGACGGTACCCGATGCGATGGGCCTGGGCCTGTCGTTCGCGCAGGGCGAAGGACCCCGCTTCGCGCACCCGGTGCGCGACGAGGCCGCCGTGGCCGCGCTGGCCGTACCCGACATGGACAAACTGCGCTACGTGACCGACGCCGTCACGTCGATCCGCAAGGCGCTGGCCGGCCGCGTACCGCTGATCGGCTTTTCCGGCAGCCCGTGGACACTGGCCTGCTACATGGTCGAAGGCGCGGGCAGTGACGATTACCGCCTCGTCAAGTCGATGCTCTATGCCCGGCCCGACCTGCTGCACCGCATCCTGGCCGTCAATGCACGGGCGGTCGCGGTCTACCTCAACGCACAGATCGCAGCCGGCGCGCAGGCGGTGATGGTCTTCGACAGCTGGGGCGGAGTGCTCGCCGATGGCGCGTTCCAGGCCTTCAGCCTGGCCTACACGCAACGCGTGCTCGACCAGCTCGACCGCAGCGTGCCGGCGATCGTCTTCACCAAGGGCGGCGGCCCCTGGCTCGAGCAGATCGCAGCCAGCGGCGCCGACGTCGTCGGCGTCGATTGGACGGTGAACCTGGCGCACGCGCGCGAGCGCGTCGGCGCGCGCGTCGCGCTGCAGGGCAATCTCGATCCGATGGTCTTGTTCGGCGGCGAGGCGGCGGTGCGCAGCGAGGCCCGCCGCGTGCTCGATGCCTACGGCGCGCCGACCCGCCAGCGCAGTGGCACGGACGGAGCGGGCGGTGGCCACATCTTCAATCTCGGCCACGGCATTCACCAGCTGACGCCGCCCGAGTCGGTGGCCGCGCTGGTCGATGAAGTACATCGCCATTCGCGCGCGCTACGTCTGGCTGGTGCAGCAGGTAAGTGAGCGCTCAGACCAACTTATCCCCATTTGGCGCGATGCGGTGCAACATCCGAAAGCAGCAAAGGCGGCGCCATCCGGTATTGCCCTAAGTCACGGTAAGTGCTTGATTTCATTGGAGCACTGCGCGTGCACGGCGGACCGCCGGGGCAATGTCCCCCTTGCTGCATCAAGCATTTAGGTCAACTTTTGGCAGCTTGCCCACAAAGTTGTCCACAGGCCGAGCGGAGTATTTCGATTGGCGTTTGAAATCATAGACTTAGCAAAGCTTGTTGCGCTGTCGCAGAGATGTGGCGTGCAACTTCGCCATGAGTGACGCCTTGACGCTTGCCACCCTCGGCATCGCGGTCGAGACGCCACAACACGCCGGAATGGCGCCGTGGCTGGACTACCTGAGTGAGCAGCCGCTTGCGCCGGGAACGCTGGTCCGTGTGCCGCTGGGCAAACGCGACGTGCCCGGTATCGTGTGGCAGTCGGGTGCCAGCGCCGCCACGGGCGTCGAATTGCGCGCCGTGCGGCAGGCACTGACAGCGCTGCCGCCCTTGTCGGACGCCTGGCGCCAATTGGTCGGCTTTGCCGCCGGCTATTACCAGCGCGGGCTGGGCGAGCTGGCGCTGGCGGTGCTGCCGCCCGAATTGCGCCGACTCGATGCGACCCAACTCGATCGCCGGCTGGCCCGACTGGCGCGCCTTGCCGACGCGGCGCCGGCGAGCCATATCGATCCGCTGGCGCCGACACTCTCGGCCAGCCAGGCCGCCGCGGTCGCCGCGTTGGCTGGCGCGCCCGCGGCCACGCACTTGCTGCATGGCGTGACCGGCAGCGGCAAGACCGAGGTCTACCTGCACGCCGCCGCACAGGCCCTCGCGGCGGGACGGCAGGTGCTGCTGCTGGTGCCCGAAATCAATCTCACGCCGCAGCTCGAGGCACGCTTCGCGGCGCGCTTTGCGGGCCATCGCCTGGTCTCGCTGCACAGCGGGCTGACGCCGCCGCAGCGATTGCGGCACTGGCTTGCCGCGCACCTCGGCCAGGCCGACCTGGTGCTGGGCACGCGCCTGGCGGTCTTTGCGTCGCTGCCGCGGCTGGGGCTGATCGTGGTCGACGAGGAACACGACCCTTCGTTCAAGCAGCAGGAAGGTGCACGTTATTCGGCGCGCGACCTGGCGGTCTACCGCGGCAAGCTCGAGGGCGTGCCGGTCGTGCTCGGCTCGGCCACGCCTTCGTTGGAGAGTTGGCAGCGCGCCGAGCAGGGCGCCTATCGGCGCCTCGCGCTGCCCGAGCGCATCGGCGGCGGGGCGCTGCCGCGCGTGCGCATGGTCGACATGAACCTGCTGCCGCGCGACAAGCAAGGCGCTGCCGCGTTGTCGCCGCCGCTGCTCGACGCGCTGCAGGCGCGCATCGCGCGTGGCGAGCAAAGCCTGGTGCTGCTCAACCGCCGCGGCTACGCACCGGTGCTGCATTGCGGCGCGTGTGGCTGGAAGAGCGCGTGCCCCCATTGCAGCGTCTGGCGCGTCTTCCACAAGGGCGATCGCACGCTGCGCTGCCACCATTGCGGCTTCACCGAACGCGTGCCGCGTGCGTGTCCCGATTGCGGCAACCTCGACATCCAACCCGTCGGCCGCGGCACCGAGCGACTCGAAGAGCAACTGGCGCAGGCCCTGCCCGGCGCACGCGTGGCGCGCATCGATGCCGACACCACGCGCCTGAAGGGCACGCTCGAAGCGCAACTCGACGCCGTGCACGCGGGTCGGGTCGATGTGCTGGTCGGCACGCAGATGGTCGCCAAGGGGCACGACTTCCGGCGCATCACGCTGGTGGCTGCGGTCAACCCCGACAGCGGCTTGTTCGCCAGCGACTTCCGCGCGCCCGGAGCGGCTGTTTGCGTTGTTGATGCAGGCGGCCGGCCGCGCCGGCCGCGACGCCGAACAAGCTGGCGTCAGCGAGGTCTGGTTGCAGACATGGCACCCGCGGCACCCGCTCTACGCGGCCTTGCGGGCGCACGATTTCGCGGCCTTCGCCGCAACCCAGTTGCGCGAACGCGAAGCGGCCGGGCTGCCGCCGTTTTCCAGCCTGGCGCTGCTGCGCGCGGAGGCCAAGAGCACCGAGGCGGCAGCCGATTTCCTGCATGCCGCTGCGGTCGTTGCCGCCGCGCTGCCCGAGTCGGCCGGCGTGATGGTCTACCCGCCGGTGCCGCCACCCGTGGCCCGCGTGGCCGGCGTCGAACGCATGCAGATGCTCGTCGAGTCACGTTCGCGCGTGGCCCTGCAGCAACTGCTCGCGCAGTGGCTGCCGGCGCTGCATGCGCTGCGTCAGAAAGACAAAGCCCACCGCGCGGTGCTGCGGTGGGCCGTCGATGTCGATCCGCTGGCGATCTGACGACCGCCGCGAGGCTACTGGGCAGCGCTCAGTTTTCGTACTTCTGGCTCTTGCCCTGCCCCTTGCCCTGGCTCTTGCCGTGGCCCTTGTCGTGCTCGTGTCTGTTGTGTTCGTCGTAGCGCTCGCGAACCCAGTCTTCCTGCACGAAGTAAACCTGCCGGCTGCACGCGTTGTAGTGACCGCAATGTTTGCGCCAGTCCTTGGCATGGCCGGGCGGCACATACAGGTAGAGCGGCGGCTGCTGCACGACGACGGCGGGGCGGGCGACGATCACCGGCTGCGGGTACATCACCGGCGGCGGCGGTTGGCCACCGATTTCGATGCGGCCATAGACGCCCGGTTGTTGAATCGTGATGCCGACACCGACATCAACGGCCGACCACGCCGGTGCGGCGACAGACCGCGGCAACAGCGGCCAAAAGTGTGAGTAGATATTTCTTCAATGCGATCTCCTGGATGTCGTAGGCAACACAACGACAGTCTGCCGCCAGGCGTTGACGCGCGGGTCCATGTGCTGCGCCGAAGGCGCATTCGCTGTGCAATATCGCCGCGCCGAAGCGCTTGAAGTCAGCTGCGCCGCCACCGCTCCAAAGGCCCAGGCGAGTAACGAAAAGCTAACGAAGGCCATCGCTGTCGAGCCCAGGATGATGCGCGCGATGCGGCCGTTGTCGGCGCCATAGCGCTCGGCCAGCAGCGACACGTTGCTGGCGCTGGGCAGTGCGGCGGCGAGTGTCAGCACGCTGACTTCGAAGGCCGACAGCGTGCCACCGAAATGGCGCGCGCTGGCGCACAGCACGAACACCAGCGTCGGGTGCACGAACAGCTTGATCGCCACCACAGGCAGTACGAGCCTCGGTGGCGTGCGCGTATGCGCATGCTGGCCACCGCGCCACAGCACCGCGCCGATCGTGAACAGCGCCACCGGCGTGGCCGCATCGGCCAGCATGCGCACGATCACGTCGGGCGGTCCGGCGAGCTTGAAGCCGATGGCCGAGGCTGCGGCGCCCAGCGCGATGGCCCACGGCAGCGGGTTGGACAAGGTTGCCGCGCAGCGCCTTGGCCAGCACCGCGCGCGTGCCCGCACCCTTGGCGTCATGGGCCTGGGCCAACGCGATGCACAGCGAACTGGTGACGAACAGATCCGCCAGCATGCTGCTGATCACCGGCCCGGCGGCGGCCGCACCGAGCAGCGCCACCAGCATCGGCACGCCCATGAAGCCGGTGTTCGGGAACGCCGCCACCAGCGCGCCGAAGGCCGCGTCCTTCATCTGCACGGCGGCCGACAAGGTGACCGCGATGGTGAAGAACACGATCAACAGGGCACTGGTCAGGTACACCACCAGCACGACCGGGTTGAGCAACTGCGCCAGCGGCGTGTTGGTGCCGAAGCGAAACAGCATGCACGGCAGCGCGAAGTACAGCACGAAGGCGTTCAGGCCGGGAATCGCCGCCTCGGGCAGCACACGTTGGCGGGCGGCGAGAAAGCCGCACAGCACGAGCGCAAAGAACGGAACGGTGACGGCGAGGATGGCCTGCATCGGGAGTGCAGTATCCATGGCCGCGCGGCACGCGCCATAGCACATCGCGCACGACCGCCTCGCAGGTACCATCCGCCGCCCTGTGCCCGCACGCGATGTCCGAGACCCTCAATCCTGCCCAGCTCGAAGCCGTCTACCACCTCGGCAGCCCCTGCCTGGTGCTGGCCGGCGCGGGATCGGGCAAGACGCGGGTGATCGTGCACAAGATCGCCAAGCTGCTGCAAAGCGGTCTCGAGGCGAGACAGATCGCCGCCATCACCTTCACCAACAAGGCCGCGGCCGAGATGCGCGAGCGGGCCAAGGGGCTGGTCGGCGCGCGCGCCGCCAAGGACCTTGCGGTCAGCACCTTCCACGCGCTGGGCGTGCGATTGCTGCGTGCCGACGGCCAAGTGCTGGGCCTGAAGCCGCAGTTCTCGATCATGGACAGCGACGACGTGCTGGGCGTGCTGCGCGACGCCGGTGGCACCACCGACGCCAAGCTGGCGCGGCACTGGCAGTGGACGATCAGCCTGTGGAAGAACCAGGGCCTGGACAGCGCAGGCGCGATGCGCATCGCGGCCGACGCCGACGAGCAGCTCGCCGCGCGCGTGATGCAACGCTACGAGGAACGCCTGTCGGCCTACCAGGCGGTGGACTTCGACGACCTGATCGGCCTGCCGCTGAAGTTGCTGCAAACCGATGCCCAGGTGCGCGCGAAGTGGCAGCATCAATTCCGCCACATCCTGGTCGACGAGGTCCAGGACACCAACGCCGTGCAGTACGAATTGCTCAAGGTGCTGCTCGGCGAGCGCGGCCTGTTCACCGCGGTCGGCGATGACGACCAGAGCATCTACGGCTGGCGCGGCGCGACGATCGAGAACCTGAAGCGCCTGCCGCAGGACTACCCACAACTCAAGGTCATCGCGCTGGAGCAGAACTACCGCTCGACCGCCAACATCCTGCGCGCGGCCAACCATGTCATTGCGGCCAACCCGAAGCTGTACCCGAAGAAGTTGTGGAGCGCGTTGGGCGAAGGCGAGCCGGTGCGCGTGCTCGAGTGCGATGGCGAAGAGCACGAGGCCGAGCGCGCGGTGGCCCACATCCAGGCCCGGCGCGCCGAGGGCGGTGCGGTCAAGCTCGGCGACTTCGCCGTGCTCTACCGTGCCAACCACCAGGCCCGTGTGTTCGAGCAGAAGCTGCGTGCTGCGCAGTTGCCGTACAAGGTCTCGGGTGGGCAGAGCTTCTTCGACCGCGCCGAGATCCGCGACCTCTGCGCCTGGTTGCGGCTGTGGGTCAACCAGGACGACGACCCGGCCTTCCTGCGTGCCGTGACCACGCCCAAACGCGGCATCGGCCCGCAGACGTTGGCCGCGCTCGGCGAATTCGCCGGGCGCTGGAAATGCAGCCTGTTCGAGGCGTTGTTCTCGGCTTCACTCGCCAGCACGTTGAATCCGAAGGCGCTGGGTTCGCTGCGCGAGTTCGGCCGCCACGTCAACGACCTCGAACACCGTGCCCGTCATACCGTCGGCAGCGAAGACGCCAAGCCCTTCCTGCTGGGCTGGCTCAAGGACATCGGCTACGAGCAGCACCTGTTCGATGCCGAAGACAGCGCCAAGCTCGCCGCCGCGCGCTGGACCAACGTGCTCGACTTCGTCGACTGGATCTCCCGCCGATGTGGCGGCACGGTCAGCCAGGAAGCAGGCAGCTTCGAGTCCGAGAAGCTGAGCGTGCTCGATGTCGCGCAGACCGATCAGCGTGATCATCAGCCTGGCCGAGCGCGGCGACGAGCAGGACGTGATCACGCTGTCGACCTTGCACGCGGCCAAGGGCCTGGAGTGGCCGCACGTGCTGCTGGCCGGCGTCAACGAAGGCCTGCTGCCGTTCAAGAGCGGCGAGGAAGAGATGGGCACCGAGCGGCTCGAGGAAGAGCGCCGCCTGATGTACGTCGGCGTGACCCGCGCCCGCACTTCGCTGGTGGTGAGCACGCTGCGGCGCAGGAAGCGCGGCCGCGACACGGTCGCCGCCGTGCCCAGCCGCTTCATCGCCGAGATGAAATTGAACGAGGCCACGGCCACCAAGGAGAACCCGCTCGAGCGGCTCAAGCGCCAGCGGGCCGAAGCGGCAGCGCGTGCCGCGGCGGCCACGACCGTACCGTGAGGCACGGGAGGGCGTGAAGCACGACGCTTCACGCATCTTTACTTACCTTGACCGGAACTCGGCCAACGCGGCCGCGCTATCTTGCGTTGCTTCGATGCGCCTGCCGATACGGCACGCTGGAGGTTCGCGATGATCGAAGAACAGGCCCCGATCGCGGCGCTCACGCGCGATGTTGAATTCGGCACGCTGGCGGCGTTGAGCGCCGCCGTCGCCGCCTGCGGTGGCGGGGGTGGCGACAGCGCCCCTGTGCCGCCACTGCCGCCGACGAATATCAGCGCGGACGCAGGCCTCGCGCTTTCTGGCCCAGGCTTCGATGGGCGCAACGCGGGCCGAGATCGCGCGCGTGCAGGCGCTCGGCTACGCCGGCTGGCTCGACGACCAATTCGCGCTGCCGCACGCAGGGCACACGCTGGGACTGGCTGGTGGCCAAAGGCTTCGACGCCGCAACCAACAAGAACAGCGAGGCCGGCTTCGATGCCAGCGCCTGGCGCAAGCTGATCGCGTCGCCAGACACGCTGCGCCAGCGTGTCACGCTGGCCTTGTCGGAGATCGTCGTCACCGCCATCGACGGACTGGTGGGGGGCGGTGGCTGGAAAGCCTTCTGCGCCGCGGCCTGGTTCGACATGCTCGAGGCCAACGCCTTCGGCAACTATCGCGCGCTGCTGCAGGACGTGTCGCGCAGTACGGCGATGGGCCTGTTCCTCACGTTCCGCGGCAACGTCAAGGCCGATCGCCATCAAGGGCACGCTGCCCGACGAGAACTACGCCCGCGAGGTGATGCAGCTGTTCACGATCGGTCTGCAAAAGCTCAATGCCGACGGCAGCCTGTTGCTGGTGGGCGGCCAGCCGCAGGACACGTACGGCCAGGACGACATCGCCGGCCTGGCGCGCGTCTTCACCGGCTGGGACTTCGACCTCGCCGGCGGCACCACGGCCACGCCCGACTACCAGCGCCGGCCGATGATCCAGGTGGCGTCGCGCCACGAGAGCGGCGCGAAGTCGTTTCTCGGCACCACGATCGGCGCCGGTACCGATGGCGCCACCAGCCTCGGGCTGGCGCTCGATGCCATCTTTGCGCACCCGAACGTGGCGCCCTTCATCGGTCGCCAACTGATCCAGCGCCTGGTGACCAGCAATCCGAGCCCGGCCTACATCGCGCGCGTGGCGGCGGCCTTCGACAATGACGGCACGGGCGTCAAGGGCAACCTGCGCGCGGTGTTCAAGGCGATCCTGCTCGACAGTGAAGCGCAGAGCGTGGCCGCCGCGCCCGGCGGCGGCAAGCTGCGCGAGCCGATGCTGCGTTTCCTGGCCTGGGCCCGGGCCTTCAATGCCACGTCGGCCAGCGATGCCTGGGCCATCGGCAACACGTCCGACCCCGGTACGCGTCTGGGCCAAAGCCCGCTGCGCTCGCCATCCGTTTTCAACTTCTTCCGCCCAGGCTATGTGCCGCCGAACAGCGCCATCGCCAGCGCGGGCCTGGTGGCGCCCGAGTTCCAGATCACCAACGAATCGTCGGTCGTGGGCTACGTCAACTACATGCAACGTGCCGTCAGCACGGGCATCGGCGACCTGGCGGCCGACTACACGGGCCTGCTGGCATTGGCCGACGACGCGCAATCGCTGCTCGATGAGTTGAACCTCGTGCTCGCCGCCGGACAAATCGGCGCGACCAACCTGCTGACCATGAAGACCGCACTCGACGGCATGGCCTCGGGCACCGACGCGGCGCGACGCAACCGGGTGCAAGCGGCGCTGGTGCTGGTGCTGGCTGCGCCCGAGTTCCTGGTTCTCAAGTGATGCGCAAGGAGACCATGATGCAAACAATCCTGCCGAGCTCGCGGGCCTCGCGCCGCGCTTTCCTGCGCCAGGCATCGGCCCTGTCGGTCGCGCGGTATCGCCGCACCCTGGGCGCTCAACCTGGCCGCGCTCGGTGAAGCCGCGGCGGCCACGGCCACCGACTACAAGGCCCTGGTCTGCGTCTTCCTCTACGGTGGCAACGACTACGGCAATACGCTGGTGCCCTACGACACGCACCAGCTACGCGCTGTACCAGGCGCAGCGCCCGACGCTGGCCTACGCGCGCAGCGCGCTCGACGCCACCGCGCTCAGCCCGACGCTGGCGCCGCTGGACGCCGGTGGCTTCGCGCGCCAGTACGCACTGGCGCCCGAACTGGCGCCGCTGCTGCCGATCTTCAATGCCGGGCGCCTGGGCGCGCTGCTCAACGTCGGCACGCTGATCCAGCCGACCAGCAAGGCGCAGTACAGCGCCAAGTCGGTGCCGCTGCCGCCCAAGCTGTTCTCGCACAACGATCAGCAGTCGGTCTGGCAATCGTCGGCTGCCGAGGGCGCGACTTCGGGCTGGGGCGGGCGCATGGGCGACCTGTTCATGGCCGGCAACGGCAACGCCACGTTCACCTGCGTCAACGTGTCGGGCAACGCGGTCTACCTGTCGGGCCGCACGGCGGTTCAGTACCAGGTCTCGCCCAACGGCTCGGTACCGTTGAACGCATTGAAGAACCCGTTGTTCGGTTCGGCCGCGGCCTCGAGCGCCTTGCGCACGCTGATCACCCAGCCGCGCACGCAACTGCTCGAGGCCGAACACACGCGTGTGATGCAGCGCTCGATCGACGCCGATGCGGTGCTCACCGGTGCGCTCGCCGGCGGCCCCGCGATCGGCACCGCATTTCCGGTCGGCAATTCATTGGCCGATCAATTGAAGATGGTCGCGCGGATGATCTCGGTGGCCGATGCGGTCGGCGCCAAGCGCCAGGTGTTCTTCGTCTCGCTCGGCGGCTTCGACAACCATGACGGCCTGCTCACGATCCACCCCGGCCTGCTGACGACGGTCGCCGACGCGCTCTCGGCCTTCTACAACGCGACGGTCGAACTCGGCGTTGCGGCACAAGTGACCAGCTTCACCGCGTCGGACTTCGGCCGCACGCTGGCTGGCAACAACGACGGCTCCGACCACGGCTGGGGCAGCATGCACTTCATGCTCGGCGGCGCGGTCAAGGGCCAGCGTTTCTACGGCACGCCGCCGGCCATCGCCAACAACGGGCCGGACGACGTGGGTCAGGGGCGATTGCTGCCGACCACCGCGGTCGATCAATTGGCATCGACGCTGGGCAAGTGGTTCGGCATTTCGGATGCCAACCTGCTGACGGTGCTGCCGAACCTGGCCAACTACGACCTGTCGGCACGCGACCTCGGCTTTCTCTGAGCCGCCCGGCTACATCCCCTTGAACAATCCGATGTAGCTGCGGCTGACTTCGAGCTTTTCGGCGTGGCCTTTGACGGCCACGATCTGGCGGCCGCGAAAGTCGCGTGTCACGCTGCCGATGGCCTTGGCGTTGACCAGCGTGCTGCGGTGGATCTGCCAGAAGCGCTGCGGGTCGAGTTCGTCGACCAGCTCCTTGATCGGCTTCCTGATCAGGGCTTCGATCGTCGGCGTCTGGACCCGCGTGTACTTCTCGTCGCTGATGAAGAACAGCACCTCGTCGACCGGGATCATCTGGATCGCCTGGCCGACGGTGGCCTGGATCCATTGCAGGTATTGCGGCGCGCCGCCGGGGTTCATCTTCGCTGTCAGCTGGTGCAGCAACTGCTGCAGCGGCGCACCGTCGCCACCACCGCCGCCACCGGCCTCGCGTTGCAGCAGCCGCTTCTTGATGCGCTCGACCGTCAGCGCCAGGCGCTCGCGTTCGGCCGGTTTGAGTACATAGTCGGCTACGCCCTGCTCGAAGGCTTCGACCGCGTACTGGTCGTAGGCGGTGATGAAGACGATCTCGGGCAGCAACTCGTCGTCGCCGATTTCCATCTGCGCGATCTGCCGCGCCGCTTCGACGCCGGTCAGCCCCGGCATGCGGATGTCGAGGAACACCAGCTCGGGCCGGTGCTCGGCGACCAGGGCCACGGCCTCGGCGCCGTTCTTGGCTTCGGCGGCGATCTGCAGTTCGGGCCAGACCTCGCCCAGGCGTGCGCGCAATTGCTCGCGCATCAGGCGTTCGTCATCGGCGATCACGCAGCGGACCATGTCGATCTTCATCCAGTCATCGTAGCGGAAGGCGGTGCCTTGTTGTCGCGCCACAGTGCGCGAATCAACCACCAACCGAGCAGCCCGACCAGCGCCAGCGGCGCCAGCACGGTGGCCGCGATGGCGAGCACCGCCACCAGCGGCAGCCCGAACACCAGCAGCAGGATCGGCAGCACCACCACCGCCACCGTCAGCAGCAGCAGCGGCACGACCAGCATCAGCGCCAGGAAGATGGCGGCGACCACCAGAACGGCCAGCACATGCTGACCCGGCCGCATGTCGGCGAGTGCGGCGCCGTGCAGCACTTCATCGCCATCGACCATGACATGCACGTGGCTCGTGTCGAGTGCGTGCAGCCCTTGCCATGCAGCCGCTGCCAGCACCAGCGCGAGCACGAACAGCAGGGCCAGGATGCGCAGTGCGCGGCGGGTGCGCCGCAGCGGGCGTTGCTCGGGTGGGTTCACGCTGTCTCTCCCGGCGCGTCGGCGCGCGCGGTGGTGTAGGGCACGGCGATCGTCAATACCGTGCCGCTGGGCAGGTTCTCCTTGACCGTCAACGTGGCCTTGCCGCCGTACAGCAGCGCCAGGCGTTCGCGGATGTTGGCCAGGCCCACGCCGGTGCCGGCGGTCTCGGCCTTGCCGAAACCGAGGCCGGTGTCGGCCACGGTGACGCTCAGCTTGCCGTGCACGATCTCGGCCTTGATGCTCAATTCGCCGCCCTCGGGTTTGGGTTCGAGCCCGTGCTTGATCGCATTCTCGACCAGGCTCTGGATCATCATCGACGGGAACTCTGCCGAGAGCAGGCCATCGGGCACGTCGATGCGCGTGACCAGGCGCTCTTCCATGCGCACCTTCAGGATCTCGAGGTAGGGCCTGATCACGGCCATCTCGCGCCCGAGGTCGCGCGGGCCGCCGTTGTTGGCCTCGCGCATGGTCGGCATCGAGGCCCGCAGCAGCGCGATCAGGTTCTTTTGCATGATGCTGGCGCGCGGCGGGTCGGTCTCGATCAGGTGGTCGATCGAGGCCAGCGTGTTGAACAGGAAGTGCGGCTCGACCTGCGCCTGCATCGCGGCCATGCGGGCCTCCACCACCTGGCGCCGCAATTGCTCCGACTCGGCCACGACGGTGGCCTCCGCCGCCTGGGCCTGGGCCTTCAACTGGCCCTTGTAGGTGATCTTGATGATGATCGAGCCGATGATCCACAGGAACGCCAGCTGGGGCAGGAACTCGCCGACGCTGACGCGCGTGATGCGGGTGCCGAAGTTGGCCTCGGCGTGGCCCAGGTCGGCAATCGCCGCCTCGGCGTCGCGCCGCGCTTCCTCGGCGTCGTTGCGGGCCTGCTCGGCGTCGTGGCGTGCTTCTTCGACCGCCTGCTCGATGTCCTTGCGCGCTTGCTCGACGGCCTCGCGCACCGCGTCACTGGTCGCACCCGGCGGCAACTCGATGTGGATGCCGCGCTCGGCGGCCGAGGCCTGGGCCGCGGCAACGCGCTCGGCCGCCATGGCCGCTGCCGCCGCCGCTTCGGCGGCCGAGGCCGCCTGCGTCGGCGCCCGGGGCGTGATGCGGATGCCCTGGCTGCCGATCTGGATTTCGACATCGCCCTTGCCTCCGGGCAGGGGTTTCTCGATCTTGATGAACGGCTCGCGCGCCTTGCCGTCGGCGGTTCCGGTCGGCGCCGAGGGCGGCGTCGGGGGTTTCGGCGGCTTGGGTGTCACGATCACCCGTGCCGGGCGCGTCTCGACGCGCTCGGACATGGTCCAGGTGAAGGGCGGCAGATCCTTCAGGATCCCCATGATGATCAACAACAGCAGCGACAGCAGGAAGAAGCGCTTCCAGCTGATCGACACGAGCCAGTTGGCGTAGGCGTGAAAGGCCCGTACCAGTGGCGCGAAGTGGGTGGTCCAACTGGTGTTCGCGGGCGGGGGGGCGGTGGGGGTCATCTGGGGCGCTTGTGCGGGGTCGACGGGGCGATCGGCCATGGCCGGCAATGTAACGAGGTGCCGGCCGGGCTGCGCGCCCGACGCGACCCGGCGTGCCATACGGCGGACAGGCTGCATCCGCCGCGGACAGGCTGGCGCCGCAGCGGTCGCATCGCGTGCGGCAATGCTTCAGCGGCGATGGCGTTGCGCGCGCGTGTCGAGTGCGCCGGGGAAGAACAGCGCGGTCAGGCTCTGGCTGTGCACCGGCGAGAACCGGGCTCCCGGCTGCTCGTCGCGCCAGTCGCGCACCCAGTGGATCTGGTCGGCCACGTTCATCAGGCCCAGGGTCTCGCGGTCGCCGATCAGCACGCCGTGCACGCGCAGGCCGAGCGTGGCGCGGGCGTCGTCGAGCGCAGCCAGCGTGGCCGGCGTGCAGCCGAACTCGCCGTCGCTGGCGATCAGCAGGTCGGCGCTGGCCCAGCGTTGGCTGCGCACGCACTCGATGGCGCGTTCGATCGGCGCCTGCACGTCGGTGCCGCCGTCGAAGCCCTGGCCGATGGTGTCGAGCAGCGCCGCCAGGCCGGGGCCGCTGAATGCCAGGTCGGACTCGACGAGCTCACCCGCCGCGCCGAAGGCGATCAGCTTGCAGCCGCGGTGTTCGCGCTCGGCGGTGCGCAGGGCCTCGAGCACGATGGCCTTGGCGATGGACTCGGGTGCGCCGCGCATCGAGCCCGAGGTGTCGAGCGCGACGATCATCGGCCCGCGCTGCAACGCCTCGGGCACCGGCGGCGCGCTGCGTTCGCGCGGCGGCGCCCCCGGGTCGGGCCGCCAGTCGATCAGTTCGGCGGCGCTGTCGTAGTGCAGCAAGCGGGCTTCGGCGCGGCGCGCGCGCCAGAGTTTGCGCAGCACCGGATGGCGCAGTTGCTGGGCTTCGCTGGGCAGCATGCGGTCGAGCCGGTCGCCGAAGGTCAGGCCGCGCAATGCACCCGGGGCGTCGGGCAAGAGGGTGCGCCGCGGCTTCACCGCGCGGCGCGTTTGCCCGCCGGCCTCGACGCTGTGCGGCCGCGCCGGCCACGCGGCAACGGCGCGCTGCTCGCGGCCCAGGCGACGGATCAGCGCCGTCAGTTCGGGCCGGGCGCGCAGCAAGGCCGACAGCCGCTCGATCTCGCCCCATTCCTTGCGTGCGCGCTGGCGCAGCAGGCCTTGCAAGTCGTCCCAGCGCAGCGTGGACAGGTCGCCCAGTCCCTGCAGCAGCGCCAGCAGGGCTTCCCAGTCGCCCTTCTCGCGCACCCATTCGGCATGGAAGTCGGCCACCATCTGGGCGATGGCGTCGCCGCGCGATTGCGTCGGCGTGCGGTCGATCAGGCGGTCCAGGTGCCACAGCATCGTGCGCAGGACCTGCTCGGCCAGCGCCGGCGCGGTGCGCACGAGCAGCGGCAGGCCGAGCGCCGCCACGGCGCCGCGCAGTGCTTGCACGGCCGCCGGGTCACCGAAGTCGGCCTCGCGGTCGGGCAGCGCGCCGGCGTGCAGCGCGTCGCGCCAGCGTGCCAGGTCGGCCAGGCGCTGCGCGGTGTCACCGCTGCTGCTGGTCACCGCGGGCAGCCACAGCGTGCGCGGCAAGGCGGCCAGCCGCTCGTACGGCGCGTCGGGGTCGATGCGGGTCATCAGGCAAGCTGCGCGCTGCGGATAGCGCTTTGGAGCGGTCACGCGCGCTCACTGAACGACCCTTCGCGCTGCGAGCTCCGGGATGAGCGCTTTGGAGCGGCCGCGCGCGCTCATGCCTGGACCGGCGCCGGCTCGGCCGCGGCCAGTTGCGCGTCGACCGGCAGTGCCGCAAAACCCGCTTCGACGCTGTCGAGCCGCGCCAACAGCGCGTCGAGCACGCCGAGCGTCGTGGCCGGACCTTCGAGCACGCGCTGGCGCAACGACGGCGGCCACCACAGTCGGGCACTCGAGTTGCGCCTGCATCGCGGCATGCTGCGCCTGCACGGCGTCGCGCGCGGCCTGCGCACGTTCGCGGGCCTCGGCCACCTGGGCTCGGCGCGCAGCCACATGCAGCGGGCTGAAACGGCGGCGCTGGCGCGCCTCCAGCGCTGCGGCGACGAAGCGCATCGACGCCAGTGCGTCGCCGCCGGCGTCGTCGTCGCCGCCCAGCGACTGCGCCAATGCCAGCTTGCCCGCGCCGTCCGACGTGCCTGCTGCGTCGTCGACGGCGGGCAGCCGCTGCTCGATGTCGAGCTGACGCTCGAAGGCCTGCACCGCGCGCGCCAGCCAGGCGGCGTCGAGCGGCGCCGATTGCGCGACCTGCGCAACGAACCAGCGTTCGATGCCGGCCGCATCGCCCGGCTCGGCGGCCATCACATAGGGTGCGAGCCAGAGGTCGAGCGCATCGACGCAGGGCCGGCCCTCGCTCGCCGCGGCCACGCGCAGCAGGCCGACCAACTGGCGCCAGCGCCGGTCGGACGGTGCGCTGCCATCACCGGCGGCCAGCCAGGTGCGCAGCGAGCGCAGCGCCGCCAGCGCATCGTCGGCCAGCGGGATCGCGTCGCGTGCCACCAGGATGGCGGCACGTTCGGCGCTGGTGATCGGCTGCGCCGGCAAGGTGGCGGCGGCGGTCGGCAAGGTGAGCAGTGCGTGGAAGGCTGCGTCGCTGACCGGCACCACCGGCACGCGCAGCAGGAAGCGGTCGTAGAACGCCAGCAGGGCTTCGTCGTCGGGCACTTCGTTGCTGGCGCCGACCACGCTGACCAGCGGCACGGGCCGCCGCGCGCTGCCGTTGTCGAACTCGCGCTCGTTGAGCAGGGTCAGCAGCGCATTCAGGATCGCCGAGTTGGCCTTGAAGACTTCGTCCAGAAAGGCGATGCCGGCCGTGGGCAGGTAGCCGTCGGTCAGGCGCTCGTAGCGGTCGCACTTCGAGCGCCGCCAGCGACAGCGGGCCGAACAGTTCCTCGGGCGTCGAGAAGCGGGTCAGCAAGCGCTCGAAGTAGCGTGTGTCGGCAAACGCGCGGTGCAGCCGGCGCGCCAGTTCGCTCTTGGCGCTGCCGGGCGGGCCGATCAGCAGCACATGCTCGCCGGCCAGCGCGGCCAGCAAGGCCAGGCGCACCGCGGCGTCGCGTTCGAGCAGGCCGGCTTCGAGCGCGGCGATCAGCGCATGCAGTCGTTGCGGCGAGGGCAGGGCGGCGGCAGTCACGCAGCCATTCTCGCGCGAGTGCGCAGGGCGCGCCGTGCGCACGCTCAGTCGTTGTGCACGATGCCCGAGCGCAAGGCGATCTGCGCCGCCGGCAGCCAGTTCGGCCACCAGTTGCCCGCCCCATGCGGCTCGGCGAGCCTGCCGGGCTCGCCCAGGCGCCGCCAGACCTGCAGCGCGATCGGCGTGGCGGCGAACCAGGCCAGCAGCTCGGCCAGCGGCTGGCTGCCGACTTCGAGCAGGTGGTACTTGGCCAGGGCCTTGATGCCGTGGCGCGCATGGCGCGCGGGCTCGGCGCGAAACGCCGCCAGCCGCGAGCGCGCCCGCTGCAGGGCGCCCGTCACGTCCGCGAACGGCGCGCCGTGGCCGGGGATCACCAGCCGCGGCCGCAGCGATTCGATCAAGGCCAGCGTGGCGGCCACCTGCTCGAAGGCATTCACGCCGTCGAGTTCGGGAAAGACCACGCCGAAGCCGTTCTCCCACAGCGCGTCGGCCGAGATCAACACGCCGTCGCGGGCATCGAACAGCACCAGCGAGTGCGGATCGTGGCCGGGCGCGGCATGGGCCTGCCAGGTGCGCGTGCCGACGCCGAACGACGCGCCGGGCCGCAGCAGCGCATCGAAGGCAAAGCGCTCGCAGCGCTGGCCGGTCAGGCGGTAGCTGAGCCGGTCTTCGTCCCAGCGCGCCACCGCGTCGGCGTCGCCGGGCGGGATCACGATGCGCGCGCCGAACGCGCGCACCAGCGCCGCATTGCCGCCGCAATGGTCGGAATGCAGGTGCGTGTTGACGATGCGCGCGAGCGTCTGGCCGGGCCGCAGGCCATGGCGCACCAACGCCAGCGTCTGCTCGGCATGCGCGACGTGGCCGGTGTCGATCAAGGTCGCGTCTTCGCCGTCGGCCCCGTGCAGCAGGACGTTGTTCGACGACAGCCAGCCGCGTTCGAAGACCGCAACGCCGGGCAGCAGGAGGGCGCTCATGCGCGGATTGTGCGGGCGACGATGACGCCGCCGCCCGCCCGCGGCGTTCTCAGCGCTTGAGCAAGCCCTTCAACAGATCGAGTGCGTCGGGCTTCTTCGCCTCCTCGGCGGGCGATTGAGCCGGCTTGGTCTCCGCGCTGGGCTTGCCCATGCTCTCCATCTCGGGCATGCCGAGCATGGCCAGGGCGACGGTCTTCACCCGCACCTTGAGCGCCCACTGCGGGCTCCACGCGATGTTCGGATCCGTCGGCCGCGGCGGATGGGCCAGGTTCAGTTCGTTGCCGTAGCCGATCAGCCGCAGCATCGCGCCCTGGCCGCTGAACACGCCCTTGGGAATCGTGCAGCTGGTGACGGACGGGGCGAGCAGCACCTTCTCGCGCAGCCAGCGGTCGACGGCGGCGTTGGTCTGGTAGTCGAGCAGGCCGAAGCCGACGTCGGGCAACTCGCTGCTGGTCCACAGGATCATCTCTTCCTTCGCGCCGGCACCCATCGCGGCGGCGAAATAGGCGCGCGCGGTGGGCGCTGCGGTCCAGCGCAGGTCGGTCGCACCGGCGTTGTCGGCCTGTTGCAGACCGAGCGCGGGCATCAGATCCTGCTGCGGCGGGATCTGGAACTTGAAGCCCTCGGGCACGCCGCTGCCAGTGAAGGTGTGTTCACCTGCCAGCGACGCGGCGGCCGGCACCATGCGCGTGTCGCTCTTGCTCGGCCACACCGGCCGCCCGGCCGCGCTGTGCGTGCCGCGCTGGGTGGCGCGGCGCGACTGGAAGAAGCGCGCGAAATCGGCTGCCGACGCGCTGGCGGCGTCGAGCGTCAGCGGTTGCCCGCTGCGCACGCTGGCGCCGCAGCCCCAGTACAGCAGGATGCGGCCGCGCGGACGCTCGTGCTCCTGCGGCAGCACCTCGTCGTCGGACTCGGGTACCGGCTTGCCCGGCGGCGGCGCCTGCAGCTTCAGCGCGGGGCTCAGAAATCCCGCCGGCACCGCCTGCTGTGCTTCGGCCAGCGACGGGTTGTTGCGCGTGAGCAGCGTCACGTCGACGAAGCGGCCCGCCGAAGCGGCCTGGGTGTTGCCGAAGTTGTTGCCGCCGCTGCCACCACCGCCACCGAACAGGCTGCCGATGGCGGCCATCGGGTTGGCGTTCGGGCCCCCCATCGGCATGCCCATGCCGCTGAAGGTGGCCACGTCGATCCAGGCCTGGGCGACGGGCGGATTGACCTTCTGCGCGGGCGGCGTCTGCGCGGCCAGCGGGCCTGCCAGGGCGCGACGATCGCCAATGACAAGCGCCACCCGTTCATGCTTGACCTCCGTTCGTTGTGCCTTAGGTTATGCCACCGTTGCCCGAACGATGGAAGTCAGCAACAAACAAAAGAACGACCCGCAGGCGGCAGGCCTGCGGGTCGTGGGTAGGGATTCGCCTGGCGGCGGTTCCGCGGCGACGCTACTTGTAGAGCAGGGTGGGCAGCCACAGGCCGATCTGCGGCCAGATATAGAGCAAGGCCAGCGCCAGCACCTGGATGCCCATGAACGGCATCATGCCGGCGAAGATCTGGTTCAGCGTCACGTGCTTGGGCGACACGCCCTTCAGATAGAACGCCGCCATGGCCACCGGTGGCGAGAGGAAGGCGGTCTGCAGGTTCAGTGCCACCAGCAGGCCGAAGAACAGCGGGTCGACGTTGAACTTGGCCAGCAGCGGAATGAAGATCGGCATGAAGATGACGATGATCTCGGTCCATTCCAGCGGCCAGCCGAGGATGAAGATGATGAACTGGCTGAGCAGCATGAACTGCACCGTGTTCAGGCCGAGCGACAGCACCCAGCGTTCGATCAGTTCCTGCCCGCCGAGCAAGGCGAACGCGGCGGAAAAGATCGATGAGCCGACGAACAACCAGCAGACCATGGCGCTGGTCTTGGCGGTCAGGAAAGACGACTCCTTGATGATGCCGCCGAGGTCGACGATGGTCTTCGCCACCGCGTTGCCGCTCTTGGCCTGTTTGGCCGCGATGTAGCGATAGGCACCGGCCAGCAGCAGGCCGCCGAACGCACCCACGGCGGCGGCCTCGGTGGGTGTGGCCAGGCCGAAGACGATCGAGCCGAGCACGGCAATGATCATCACCGCCAGCGGGAAGAACGAGGCCAGCAGCATCTTGAAGATCTCGAGCCGCTGCCAGCTCATCAGCCAGTTCACGAGCAGCAGGCCGGCCATGCCGATGCCGAAGACGATCCAGTACCAGGTGGCTGCGGGCACGCGGGCTGCGGCGCGCCGCGGCCGGCGGCGCTTCGGCAGCCTTCTCGAGCGGGGGCCGCCGCGGCGGGTGCCTGCGCGGGTGCGTCCTTGGCGTCGCTGTCGGCGGGCTCCTTCAACCCGCTGTCGTCCTTCGGCGGCTCGGCCAGGGCACCGCCCGAATCCGCGGGCTGATCGTCGGTGGCGCTGATCGCGCCGCCCGATTGCACCAGCCCGGTGGTGTCGACCACGGCCTCGGGCGCCGTCGCGGCGCCGTACATCACGAGCAGCAAGGCGACGATGGATATGGCTGGCAGCAAGGTAATGAACAACTGCGTCGCCACCTGGCGCCTGGGCAGCGAGGGCAGGCGCAAGGCACCGAACAGCACCGCCAGCGCATTGCCGCCGCGCACGCTCAGGGTCTGCGACAGCGGCGGCAGCGGCACCACCCGGTCGCTGGCGGCCAATGGCGGCGCAAGGTGCGGCTTCCACTTGGCCAGGATGATGACGTAGCCGACGTACAGGCCGGCCAGCATGATGCCGGGGAAGAAGGCGCCGGCATAGAGCTTGACGACCGACACGCCGGCCGTGGCGCCGTAGACGATCAGCAGCACCGACGGCGGGATCAGGATGCCCAGGCAGCCGCCGGCGGTGATCGCGCCGGCAGCCAGCTTGATGTTGTAGCCGGCGCGCAGCATCGCCGGCAGCGCCAACAGGCCCATCAAGGTGACCACCGCGCCGACGATGCCGGTGGCCGTGGCGAAGATGGCGCAGGTGACGATGGTGGCCACCGCCAGCGCGCCCGGCACGCGGGCCAGCGCCAGGTGCAGGCTCTTGAACAGCTTCTCGATCAGGTTGGCGCGCTCGACCAGGTAGCCCATGAAGACGAACAGCGGGATCGCGATCAGCACGTCGTTGGACATCACCGAATAGGCGCGCTGCACCATCAGGTCGAGCACCTGGCGCACGGCGAGTTCCGGGTTCACGCTGCGGTAGGCGAGCCAGCCGAAGAACATGCCCATGCCCATCAGCGTGAAGGCGGTCGGGAAGCCGAGCATGATCGCGACCACGATCAGGCCGAGCATCAGCAGGCCGAGGTGGCCGTTGGTGATCGTGTCGGCGCGCAGCAGGATGATGGCCACGCCGAGCAGGATCAGCCCCATCAGGATGAAGCCGAACCAGAGCTCCTTGCGGATCTTCATTTCGTGCCCCCCTGCTGCACGACGAACTTGTCGAGCTTGGCGATGTCTTCGTCCTTCACGTGCACCATTTCCTTCAGCTTGTCGACGTCGACCTCTTCCACGTCCTCCTCGCGCGAGGGCCAGTGGCCCTGCTGGATGCAGATCACGCAGCGGATGATCTCGACGACGCCCTGCAACAGCAGGAAGGCACCGGCCAGCGGCATCATGGTCTTGAACGGATAGATCGGCGGGCCCTCGGCCGTGATGCTGGAATGCTCGTTCATGGCCCAGGACTCGGCGGCGAAGGAGTAGCCGGCATAGGTCAGCGCGACGACGCCCGGGATGAAGAACAGGATGTACAGGATGAGGTCGATCGTGGCCTGCGTGCGCGGCTCGAAGAAGCCGTACAGCACGTCGCCGCGCACATGGCCGGCCTTGGCCAACGTGTAGGCGCCGGCCATCATGAACAGCGTGCCGTACATGATGATCATGACGTCGAAGGCCCAGGAGTGCGGCTTGTCGAGCACGTAGCGCGAAAACACCTCCCACGAGATCAGCAAGGTCAGTGCGACGATCAACCAGGAAAACGCCTGGCCGACGAAGGTGCTGATCTTGTCGATCGTCAGAAACAGTTTTTGCATGATTTGGCCTGCTCAAAACAAATCAGCCACCCGGACCCGGCCCGGATGGCTGACCAATGACGGAGCGCGGAGCCCCTCAAGCCTTCTTCGGCGCGGCCGGCTTGGCTCCGAAGAAATGGTTCACCGCCATGCGCCGGCTGACGTAAGTGTCCTGATCCCATTTCACGGCGCGCTCGGCGAAGGCCTTCTGCGACTCGACGATTTCCTTGAACAGCGGGTTCTCGGCCGACTTCTTCTCCAGGATCTCGCTCCACAGCTTGAGCTGCACCTGCAGCACCGAATCGGGTGTCTTGTAGAACTTGACCTTGTCCTTGGTCTGCAACTCGATGTAGTCCTTGGAGTAGCGATCGATCGCCTTCCACGACATGTCGGCCGACGCGGCCTCGACGGCATTGGCGATGATGGCCTTCATCTTGCCGGGCAGGGCGTCGTACTTGGTCTTGTTGAACATGATCTCGAAGGTCTCGGCGCTCTGGTGGTAGCTCTGCAGCATGCACACCTTGGAGACGTCGGGGAAGCCGAGGAGGCGGTCCGAGGTGGCGTTGTTGAACTCGGCGGCGTCGAGCAGGCCGCGGTCCATCGCCGGCACGATCTCGCCGCCGGGCAGCGCGTTGACCGCCGCGCCCATCGCCGTGAACAGGTCGATCGCCAGGCCGTTGGTGCGGAACTTCAGGCCCTTGAAGTCTTCCGGCTTGGTGATCGGCTTCTTGAACCAGCCCAGCGGCTGCGTGGCCATCGGGCCGTAGAGGAAGGACTGGACCGTGGTGATGCCGATCGACGCGTAGAGCTTGGCCAGCAGTTCCTGTGCCGCCGCCGTACTTGTGCCACGACAGCAGCATGTTGGCGTCCATGCCGAACGCCGGGCCGGAATTCCACAGCGCCAGTGCGTTCTGCTTGCCGTAGTGGTAGCCGAGCACGCCGTGGCCGCCGTCGAGCGTGCCCTTGGACACCGCTTCGAGCAGGCCGAACGCCGGCACCACCGAACCTGCGGGCAGGACCTCGATCTTGAGTTCGCCGCCGGTCATGTCGTTGACCTTCTTGGCGAAGTCGAGCGCGTACTCGTGGAAGATGTCCTTCGACGGCCAGGTGCTCTGGAAGCGCAGGCTGGTGACGGCCGGCGCCTGGGCGAGTGCCGGCGCCGCCAGCACGGTCGTACCGACGGTGGCGGTCGCGGCGCGCTTGAGGAAGCGGCGGCGCTGGGTGGTGGATTGGGTGGGCGATTCGTTCATGGCCAAGTCTCCAGTTTTGGATAGGCAGCAGCCGGCCGGCAGGCCAGCTGCCAAGACGGGATAGGACAACGACGACTATCCGGCGGGCATCTTGCCATCGGAACTGGGTCAAACCCGCGTCGCAGGGATGATCGCGGTCAAGCGCGGCGCGAGGCTTGTGTGCTCGGCTGGCGCGAGCAGTCGGTGGCGCAGCGCGAAGTCGAGCGTCACCAGCGAGGCATCGGTCGTCATGTCGTCGCCGCTGGCCAGCGCCAAGGCCTGCGCCACCGGCAGCAGCCGCAGCTCCGCCACTTCGCCATCCTGGTTGACTGGCGTCATGCCGTGCGGCAGGCGCAGATCGAAGGCTGTGGATCTGCTCGTGCATGAAGCCTTCGGCAATGTCGCAGGCGAGTTCGACCACGTTGCCGGGCGTGGCGCGTTGCATCGCGGCCGCGTCGAGTCCGGCCTCCTCCAGGCCTTCGCGCACGAGGGTCTGCTGCGGCGTCTGGCCAAAGGGCACGCCGCCGCCGACCAGGTTGTCGAGCTTGCCGGGGTCGGTGGCCTTGCTCATCGCGCGGCGCGCGATCCACAGGTGCGTCGGCCGCCCCTGTGCGTCGGCGACATAGCCATTGGCGTGCGCGCCGAAGGTCAGCGTGCCCCAGAAGCGCGCAGCGGCGCGCTCGATCAGCGCCAGCGGCGGCGTGCCGAAGCGCTCGACGATGGCGTAGGTTTCGTCGCGCCAGGCCACGATCAGGCCTTGTTCGCGCAGCGCGGCGTTGATCGCGGCCAGTGCGCCGTCGCGGTCGGCCGCGCGAAGCGTCACGCCGGTGTCGTCGGCGCTCAGCCAGCGTGGCCAATGGCCCAGCGCGTCGATGTGCGTCGCGGCCACCGAGCCGACGGTCAAGCCGGCGATCGTGAACGGCACGCGCGGCACTTCGCGGCGCGTCGCCGCGGCGAGCGCCGGCCAATCACGGCGCTTCAGGCCGCCGCGCGCGCGTCCCGGCCCTGGCGCCATTGCTGCATCAGGCCCTGCCACTTGGTTCGTGCGGCCTGCAGGTGTCGTTGCTTGACATGGCCGTAGCCGCGAATGTCTTCCGGGATGCGCGCGATGTCCAGGGCCAGCGGCAGCCGGCCGGCGTCGAGCCCGGTCAGCAACTCGTCGATCGCGGCGCGGTACTCGACGATCAGCGCGCGCTCCGTCCTGCGCTCTTCGGTGCGGCCGAAGGGGTCGAAAGCCGTGCCGCGCAGGCCCTTGAGCCTGGCCAGCACGCCCAAGGCGCTGCGCATCCACGGGCCGAAGGGCTGCTTGACCAACTCGCCCCGGCTGTTCCTGCGCGCGATGCCCGGCGGCGCCAGGTGGTGCACGAGCTTGTACGGGCCCTCGAACATCGAGTCGATCTTGTCGCTGAACGCGGCGTCGGTGTGCAGGCGCGCGACTTCGTACTCGTCCTTGTAGGCCATCAGCTTGAACAGGTAGCGGGCGACGGCTTCGGCCAGCCGGGTGCCGGCCAGCGGCGCTTCCGCGGCGCGCACCTTGTCGACGAAGGCCTTGTAGCCTGCCGCGTAGGCGGCGTCCTGGTAGCCGGTGAGGAACTCGACGCGTTTGGCGACCATTTCGTCGAGCGAGGGCTTCTTCACGAATTCGATCACCTGCGCGGCCTTGAACAGCGCCTGCACGGATTGCAGATCGTGCGCGGCGTGGCGGCCCCACTCGAAGGCGGCCTTGTTGTTGTCGACCTGCACGGCATTGAGTTCGATGGCCCGCATCAGCGAGGCATGCGACAGCGGCACGCGGCCCTGCTGCCAGGCGTAGCCGAGCAGCAGCGGGTTGGTGTAGATCGAGTCGCCGACCAGTTGCACCGCGACCTGTTCGGCATCGAAGGCGCCGACGAAGGCGTCGCCGACGCTGGCCTTGATGGCGCCTCGCAATTGCCACCCGGGAACTGCCACTCGGTGTTCTTGACGAAGGCGGCCGTCGGCGTGCCGTGGGTGTTGAGCGCGACGTAGGTGCGGCCCTGCTGCATCACCGCCAGGGTGTACTTGGTCGCGCCGACGATCGAATCGCAGGCGATGACCAGATCGGCCTTGGCGGTATCGACCTTGGTCGCGAAGATCGCGTCCTGTCGATTCGCGATCTGGATGTGGCTCCAGGTCGCGCCGCCCTTTTGCGCCAGCCCGCCGGCATCCTGCGTCACGACGCCGCGGCCTTCGAGGTGCGCGGCCATGCCGAGCAACTGGCCGATGGTGATGACGCCGGTGCCGCCGACGCCGCCGACGACGATGCCCCAGGCCGTCTCGGCAATGGGCAGGCTGGGCTCGGGCAACGGCGGCATCGAGGCCAGATCGCCCTGGGTCTGCTTCTTCGGCTTCTTCAACTGCCCGCCCTCGACCGTGACGAAGCTCGGGCAGAAGCCCTTGACGCAGGAATAGTCCTTGTTGCAGGTGTTCTGGTTGATGCGGCGCTTGCGGCCGAATTCGGTCTCGACCGGCTCGACCGACAGGCAGTTGCTCTGCACCGAGCAGTCGCCGCAGCCTTCGCACACCAGCTCGTTGATGACCACGCGCTTGTCGGGGTCGGCCATCTTGCCGCGCTTGCGGCGCCGGCGCTTTTCCGTCGCACAGGTCTGGTCGTAGATGATGACGCTCGTGCCCTTGATCTCGCGCAGTTCGCGCTGGACGCGGTCGAGTTCGTCGCGGTGGTGCACGGTGACGCCGGCTGGCCAGCGCGACGCCGTCGTACTTTTCGGGCTGATCGGTCACGATGACGAGCTTGACCACGCCTTCGGCGACCAGGCTGTTCATGATCTGCAAGACCGAATGCCCCTCCGGGCGTTCACCGACCTGCTGGCCGCCGGTCATCGCCACGGCGTCGTTGTAGAGCACCTTGTAGGTGATGTTCACGCCGGCGGCGATGCTCTGGCGGATGGCCAGCGAGCCGCTGTGGAAGTAGGTGCCGTCGCCGAGGTTGGCGAAGACATGCGCGTCGGTGGTGAACGCTTGCTGGCCGACCCAGGCCGCACCTTCGCCGCCCATCTGCGAGAACGTGCTGGTGCTGCGGTCCATCCAGACCGACATGTAGTGGCAGCCGATGCCGGCCATCGCGCGCGAGCCCTCGGGCACGCGGGTGCTGGTGTTGTGCGGGCAGCCCGAGCAGAACCACGGCGCGCGCTCGCCGGTGTCGGTCTTGAGCTCGGCCATCGCGCGTTCGCGGCCTTCGATCACCGCGATGCGCTGGGCCATGCGCGCCGCGACGTCGCTGCCGGCCGGCGCCAGGCCGAGCTTGGCCAGCCGCTTGGCGATGGCCTTGGCGACGATGGCCGGCGTCAGGTCGGCCTTGGCCCGCAGCAGCCAGTTCTCGCTCGGGTTGGGCATGCTCCACTCGCCGCCGGCCGCACCTTCGGGCTCGTCGAACTTGCCCAACACGTTGGGCCGCACGTCGGCGCGCCAGTTGTAGAGCTGTTCCTTGATCTGGTATTCGATGACCTGGCGCTTTTCTTCGACGACCAGGATCTCCTGCAGACCCTGCGCGAAATCGCGCGTGATCGTCGCCTCGAGCGGCCAGACCACGTTGACCTTGTGCAGCCGGATGCCCAGCGTGCGGCAGGTGTCGTCGTCCAGGCCCAGGTCGGCCAGCGCCTGGCGCGTGTCGTTGAAGGCCTTGCCGCTGGCGATGATGCCCAGGCGGTCGCGGCTGGACTCGACGACGTTGTGGTTCAGCTTGTTGGCCCGCACATAGGCCAGCGCCGCGTACCACTTGTAGTCCATCAGCCGCGCCTCCTGCTCGAGCGGCGGGTCGGGCCAGCGGATGTGCAGGCCGCCGGGCGGCATGACGAAGTCCTCGGGCAGCACGATCTTCACGCGATCCGGGTCGACGACGACCGAGGCCGAGGATTCGACCACCTCCTGGATCGTCTTCATCCCGCTCCACACGCCCGAGAAGCGGCTCATCGCGAAGGCATGCAGGCCCATGTCGAGGATGTCCTGCACGTTGCTCGGGAAGAACACCGGCAGGCCGCAGGCCTTGAAGATGTGGTCGCTCTGGTGTGCCGCCGTGCTGCTCTTTGACACGTGGTCGTCGCCGGCGACCGCGATCACGCCGCCGTGCCTGGCCGTGCCGGCCATGTTGGCGTGCTTGAAGACGTCGGAGCAACGGTCGACGCCCGGACCCTTGCCGTACCAGATGCCGAACACGCCGTCGTACTTCTTCGATGCCGGGTAGATGTCGAGTTGCTGCGTGCCCCAGACGGCCGTCGCCGCCAATTCCTCGTTGACGCCGGGTTGGAACACGATGTGGTGTTCGGCCAGGTGCTTCCTGGCCGCCCACAGCGCCTGGTCGTAGCCGCCGAGCGGGCTGCCGCGGTAGCCGCTGACGAAGCCGGCGGTGTTCAAGCCCGGCCATCGCGTCGCGCGTGCGCTGCAGGATCGGCAGCCGCACCAGCGCCTGCACGCCGCTCATGAAGGCACGGCCGCGCGTCAACGAATACTTGTCGTCGAGCGTCACCGTCTCGAGGGCTTTGCGAATCGACTCGGGTAGCGGGGCGTTCATGGCGGCGTTCCGTGGCGAGGAGGGCAGCGGCGAGTGTAGGAGGCTTGGCCGCTCGGGTGTGGGCCTTGTTCGGATGCCATTCGACGCGTGTGGGCAAGCCCTGCGGGGCAACCCTGAGTGCGCGAATCACTTCGGCCACAGCACCCACATGCGCAGGGCCTGGCTCATGCGCCCGGCCTGCTGTTCGGCACGTTCGCCCCAGCCCCAGAAGTAGTCGGCACGCACGGCGCCGGTGATGGCCGAACCGGTGTCTTGCGCCAGTACCAGCCGGCGCAGCGGCGTGGCCGTCAGGGGTTCGGTGGTGTCGAGCCACACGGGGCTGCCGTAGGGCAGGCTCTTCGGGTCGACCGCGATCGAGCGTTCGGGCGTCAGGGCCACGCCCTGCGCGCCGCGCGGGCCGAGGTTCGGGTCGGGCAGCGCCTCCTCGCGAAAGAAGACCACGCGCGGGTTGGCTGCCAGCAGCTCGGGCACGCGCTGCGGGTTGCGCCGTGCCCAGTCGCGAATCGCCGGCCACGAGGCCTGGCCGGGACGGATCTCTCCCTGGTCGATCAGCCAGCGCCCGAGCGACTGGTAGGGCTGATCGTTGTGCCCGGCAAAGGCCATGCGGATGGTCTGTGTCTGCCCATCGGCGCCGATCAGGCGCAGCCGGCCCGAGCCCTGCACCTGCAGCAGCAGGGCGTCGAGCGGGTCGGCCACATAGGCGATTTCGCGGCCGCGCAGCGCGGCCTGTGCGGCGGCCGAGGTTTCGATCTGGGCCCGCGTGAACCAGGGCTTGCGTGTGGCCAGATCGGCGGGCGGCGCATACAGCGGAAAGCGCAGCGCGCCGCGCGGGCGGCGGCTGGCGTCGATTTGCGGCTCGAAGTAGCCGGTGACGAGGCCCTCGGCGCTCGCGCCCGCATCCAGCGGCAGCACGCGGTAGGGCGTCAGTCGCTGCATCAGCCAGGCTCTGGCGGCGGCGTCGTCGCCCGGCTGCGTGCGCAGTGCCTCCTGACACAGCCGCGGCCAGGCGGGCGCTTCGCGCGCGAGCTCGGCCGACAGTCGCTCGCAACTGCGTTGCAGCGCCTGCCAGGCGTCGCGCAGGCGGTCGGTGTCCCAACCGGGCAATTCGCCCCAGGTCGCGGGCAGCCAGCGCGAGCCGGGGTGCAGCGACGCGCCGGGCAGCGCCACCGGTGGGGCAACGGGCACCGGCGTGCTGCGCGGCGGCAGCGGTGCCGGCGCCTGGGTCGGCGGCTCGACGCAGCCGGGCAGGCCCAGGGCAAGGCCCAGCGCCGCGACGAGCGCCAGCGGCAGCAAACGGTAAGCTCGCCGCATGTGGCTTGCTCTTGCTCGAGGCGCTGGGGGCGCTGTTGATCCTGCTCTTCATCGTCTGGTGGACCATGTTTTCAGGCCGCCGGCGCGGTGAACGGCCCGACGACGAAGACGAGGCGGCGGGCCGCTGACGCGATCGGCTCAGTGCAGTTGTTCGGGCCGCGTCAGCACGAATTCGGGCACCGTGGCTTCGAACGGCTCGGCCTCTTCGGTGACGCACAGGAACGTGCCGCGCATCGTGCCCTGCGCGGTGGCGATGCGTGTCCAACTGGTGTACTCGAACTTCTCGCCGGGCTTGAGCAGGGGCTGGTTGCCGACCACGGCCAGCCCGCGCACCTCTTCGGTGTGTCCGTTGGCGTCGGCGATCAACCATCGCCGCGCGACCAGTTGCGCGGCGATGTCGCCGCTGTTGGCGATGGTCACGGTATAGGCAAAGGCGTACACATGGCTCTGCGGCTGCGACTGGTCGGGCAGGTAGGCGACGCTCGTCGAGCAGGTGAACTGGGGTTGGGCCATGCGGGCGATTCTAGAATCCGCGCAAATTCCTCCGTTGTGGCATGAACACCTTTCGTATCGCGCCGTCGATCCTGTCCGCCGATTTCGCCCGCCTCGGCGAGGAAGTCAAGGCCGTCATCGCCGCGGGCGCCGACTGGATCCACTTCGACGTGATGGACAACCATTACGTGCCGAACCTGACTTTCGGGCCGATGGTCTGCGCCGCGCTGCGCAAGCACAGCACGGTGCCGATCGACGTGCACCTGATGGTGCAGCCGGTCGATGCGCTGGCCCAGGCCTTCTGCCGTGCCGGTGCCGACCTGGTGAGCTTTCACCCCGACGCCAGCGCGCATGTCGACCGCACGTTGCAGGTCATCAGGGCCGAGGGCAAGCAGGCCGGGCTGGTGTTCAACCCGGCCGCGTCGATCGAGGGGCTCGAGTGGGTCATCGACAAGGTCGATCTGCTGCTGGTGATGAGCGTCAACCCGGGCTTCGGCGGCCAGAGCTTCATCGACGCGGCGTTGCGCAAGATCGAGCGCCTGCGCAAGCTCATCGATGTCAGCGGGCGCGACATTCGCCTCGAGGTCGACGGCGGCGTCAAGGTCGACAACATCCGGCGCATCGCCGACGCTGGCGCCGACACCTTTGTCGCCGGCAGTGCGATCTTCGGCCAGCCCGACTACACCGCGGTGATCGCCGCAATGCGTCAACGAGCTGGCACGGTGAGCGGGCACGGCTTTGCCGCTGCGATCATCGATCTCGACGGCACGCTGGTCGATACCCTGGGCGACTTCGAAGTCGCGCTCAATCTGGTACTGGCCGAACTGGCGCTGCCGCCGGTGGATCGCGCATTCATCAGGCGCACGGTCGGCAAGGGCTCGGCGCACCTGATTCGCAGCGCGCTGGCGGCAGCCGGCGGCGACGCCGCGTCGTACGACCTGGCGTGGGCGCATTACCAGCGCCACTACCGGGCTGGTCAACGGCAGTCATTCCACGGTCTACGCCGGTGCCGAGGCCGGCCTCGAGCGGCTGCGCGCAGCCGGCCTGGCGCTGGCCTGCGTGACGAACAAGCCGCGCGAATTCGCCTTGGCGCTGCTCGAGCGCAAGGGCCTGGCCAGGTTCTTCGATCGGGTCTACGGCGGCGACAGCTTCGAGCGCAGCAAGCCCGACCCGCTGCCGCTGGTGAGCGCGGCCGCCGCGCTCGGCAGTCCGATCGTCGCGCACGCTGGTCGTCGGCGACTCGGCAAACGACGCCCAGGCGGCGCGCGCCGCAGGTTGCCCGCTGGTGCTGGTGCGCTACGGCTACAACCACGGCCAGCCGATCGAATCGGCCGGGGCCGACGTGCTGGTCGATCGTCTCGACGAGATCGACCTCGACGCGTGGGGCCTGCCGCCGCTGCTAAACTGCATACGCAGGATGACACTCACTTCACGCCACACGCAGTGCGCCGGGCCTCGCGGCCAGGGAGCCTGGCCCTGGCGCCGCGCGTCGCACTGCTGACGCCCGTCGGCTCGGCCCGTACGCCCGGCCTGTCTGTCTGACGCGGCGCCCCGGCTCCTTGGCGAAGCCGGCGCACCGCCCCACAGGACACTGAAGTGATCACCGAACTTGAATTCCAGAGCCTGGCCGCGCAAGGCTTCAATCGCATACCGCTGATCAGCGAGGCCTTCGCCGACCTGGAGACGCCGCTGTCGCTGTACTTGAAGCTGGTGGGCGGCCAGCGTCACGGCTTCCTGCTCGAATCCGTGGTCGGTGGCGAGCGCTTCGGGCGCTATTCGTTCATCGGACTGCCGGCACGCACGCTGCTGCGCGCCACCGGCTGGCACACCGAAGTGGTGACCGGCGGCGTGGTGACCGAGCGCCATGACGGCAATCCGCTGGACTTCATCGCCGCGTACCGGCAGCGCTTCAAGGTCGCCTTGCGCCCGGGGCTGCCGCGCTTTTGCGGCGGCCTGGCGGGCTACTTCGGCTACGACGCGGTCCGCTTCATCGAGCCCAAGCTGGCGCAGGCGGCCAAGCCCGGCGGCCTGGACACGCCCGACATCATGCTGCTGCAGACCGAGGAACTGGCGGTCATCGACAACCTGTCGGGCCGGCTGTACCTGATCGTCTATGCCGACCCGGGCCAGACCGACGCCTACTTCAAGGCCAAGCGTCGCCTGGGCGAGCTGGCCGACAAGCTGCAATACAGCGTCACCGCGCCGGCCGTCAAGCGCGGGACGTCGCACCCGGTCGAGCGCGACTTTGCGCCGGCCGACCTGAAGGCCGCGGTGCAGCGGGCCAAGGACTACATTGCGGCCGGCGACTGCATGCAGGTGGTGATCGGCCAGCGCCTGAGGAAGCGCTACACCGAGAGCCCGCTCAGCCTGTACCGCGCGCTGCGTTCGCTGAACCCGTCGCCGTACATGTACTTCTACGACATGGGCGAGTTCCAGATCGTCGGCGCGTCGCCCGAAATCCTGGTGCGCCAGGAACGCCTGGCCGACGGCCGCGAGAAGGTGACGATTCGCCCGCTGGCCGGCACGCGCGGGCGCGGCGCCACGCCCGAGGCCGACGCGGCGCTCGAGGCCGAGCTGTCGTCCGATCCGAAGGAGCGCGCCGAGCACCTGATGCTGATCGACCTGGCGCGCAACGACATCGGCCGCATTGCCGTCACCGGCAGCGTCAAGGTGACCGAGGCCTTCGCCGTCGAACGCTACTCGCACGTGATGCACATCGTCAGCAACGTCGAGGGTGTGTTGAAGCCGGGCCTGACGAGCCTGGACGTGCTGCGTGCGACCTTCCCCGCCGGCACCTTGAGCGGCGCGCCGAAGATCCGCGCCATGCAGATCATCGACGAGCTGGAGCCCGTCAAGCGCGGCATCTATGGCGGCGCCTGCGGCTACCTGAGCTTTGCCGGCGACATGGACGTGGCCATCGCGATCCGCACCGGCATCGTGCAGGACAACACGCTGTACGTGCAGGCCGCGGCCGGCGTGGTCGCCGACTCGGTACCCGAACTCGAGTGGCAGGAGACCGAGGCCAAGGCGCGGGCTTTGTTGCGCGCCGCGGAACTGGTCGAGGAGGGCTTCTGACGCCTCAGGGCGTCGTCAGCGTGAACGTCGCGCGACCGGTGAAGGTACCCGCTGCTGCCACCACCGTGTTGGCGTAGCGATAGGTGAAGCAGTTCTCGACGAAGGTGTTGCGCGCGAAGTTGGCCAGCGCCAGCGTGCCGCCGTTGAATGTGCCGGCGGGTATGTTTGCCGTGGCATTGCCGTTGGCGGTGCTGGTCCAGCTGATCTGCGAGAACGGGATCGTGTCGCCGCCGCTGGTCAGGTTGGCTGGCGTGGTCACGGTCAGCGCCGCCGTCGCCCCGCCGGCATTCGAGTTCGGTTGCCGGTACGAGCCCCCGACGTAGACCTGCGCCGGCGGATTGCAGACGGCATAGTTGTCGTAAGGGCTGATCGATTGCGTGCTGTTGCTCGTCATCGGCAGCGACGTGCCATTGCCCACGCTCGCGGCCGGCACGGTTACCGAGACGAGGTTGATGGTGGCGTTGTTGGCTGCAGCTGACCCGACGCCGACCATCAGGAACAACTGCTTGGACCCTGGCGTCAGCGTCAGGACCCAGGCCGACGCGCTGGTGCATGCCAGGCCCAACAGACATACGAACGTCACCCGGCGCAACGCGAGTGCGGCGCCGGTGGCGGGCGTGTCTGTCAGCCTGCGCATCGACTCACAGGACGCTGGCGGTGTAGGTGACGCGGCCGTTATTGGTGCCGACGCCACCGTAGGTGCCCGGCGCCACAGCCGCGGCGTTCAGGTAGGTGAACGTCCAGCGCGCGTCGCGATTGACGATCTTGCCGGCCGCAGTCACGGTCGTGGTCGTCGTGGCGCCATCGGCAAGTGCGGGCGCTGGGAGCGCCGTGCCGGGGGACAAGACGGTCGCAGTTGTGGAGATTTGTCCGAACGACAGCGTATCGCCCGCGCCGTTGCTCAGCGCGCCGGCCGTGGTCGACGTCAACGTGACGTTGCCGCCATTGCCGACGACCCTTGCGGTCACGGCGCCATTGCCCAGGTCGCCCGAGCCAGCGGTCGCATTGATGACGCTGCCGTCACCCACGTTGGCGGCCGGCACCGTGAAATCGATCAAACTGATGGCGGCATTGTTGGCCATTGACGTGCCGGTGCCGACATGCAGGAACAGCACCTTGGGAATGGTGACGGAAAAGTCAAGCCTTGCGCTGGCCGACAAGGCGCCGGCGCCGGTCACGGCGGTCGACTCGGCATTGGCGAACATCGGGGCGGCAAGGCCGGCCAGGCTGATTGCCACGCAAGTGACGCGGCGCGAAAGCATTTTCATGGCGAGTGATCTCCGGTTGTTTTGGGTCGACCGACTGGGCCCACTGTTGGGCAACCGATCGCGACGGCCGGATTCTCTGGGCGCGAATTGCCGTTGGCGCAGATGGCCATCGCCGATTGCGGCATATGCACTGCAGCGTCCGTGCAATAACTCCGCTTTCATGCCTCTTGTCGTTCGATAGGGCTCAAGTTCATTGCGGCAGCAGCCGACAGGTCGGCGCAGATTGCATTGGGTTGAGCGTCAACTGCGCCGACCCGATGACAAGCGCACAATTGAATGGCGCTGTCGCTGCGATCCACGGGTTGGCGCGCACAGGGCAACCGCTGCGTGATGACCGTGCAACGTCGCGCCACCGGCAGCGCCGATGGCTGCCGGCCTGGAGTTGCCGTGCCGTTGCCGGCGATGGTCAACGGGGAACTGATCACCGTCGTCGCGCCCTGACCGCCCTAGCGGTCAGGGCCATGGGCGCGGCCTATTCGGCGCTCGCGCTGGCGCGATCGCGCGCCGCGCCGATTTGCAGACGGATGGTTTCGCGCGGCGTTACTTCGATACGCGACACTTCGTCCGCAGGCATCATCCACGGCAACGGCAGCGTCTCGGCGACGACCTGTACGGTGTGGGGTCCCGGCACCACGAATGGAAACTCGAAACGACCTTGCGCATCGGTGCGCGTCGCGTAGCGCCCGTCCAGCATGACCGACACATTCCCGGCGCGGGCCTCGATCGCATCGAGCCGGCCATTGCGGTTGTCGTCGAGGTAGACGATGCCTTCGATGGTGCCGCCGCCGGCACCGGGCCGGCCGCCGACGCCAATCGGCACAACGGCCGAACCGGCGGCAAAGTCGTAGCGCAGCGTGAGCCACAAGTCGTGCGAACTGGCAGCGGGATAGGCATAGGGCGCAAAGGTGCCGGGCAAGCCGGGGATCGGCGATGCCGTTGTCGGGCTCTTCAGGCCTGACGATTGCGACAGCGCCACGGAACCGGCGAGCGACCAGCCGGGTGTCAGCCGCCACTGCAGCGAGGCATTGACGTTGTAGATTCGCGCGGCCTGCACCGACACCGGCAAGCTGGCCTGCGCGTTCAAGCCGAGGGCCAAGCGGTCGCTGACATCGACCCCGCCGGTGATGCCGAGTTGGACCGAGGTGCCATAGTTGATAAGCGGTGCGCCACTCGTACTCTGGGCACCGGCGCTGGTCGAGTTCAGCGCCAGCGAGGTGCTCAGGCGCATCTCGCTCGGCACCTGCAGCCAGGCCTGGTCGGCCGACAGGCGCCGCAAGACGATGTACCCGTCGTTGGTCTCCAGGCCGGCCAGCAGGCGCAAGTCGGCCCAGGGCCGGTGCAGTTCCGAATAACCCGAGACCTGCACGCCGTCGGTGGTGCCGCCACTGAACTGCACGACGCCGCCAATTCCGAGTTGCTGGTGGATGCGACGGCTGACCGATACGCCGGCCTGGTTCAGCTTGATGCCGCCCGCGGCCGGGTCGACGGGTCTGAGTGTCGAAACCTGCGCCTCGACTTGCGTACGCAGTCCGACTTGCGACCAGCGGTAGTAGCCACCCTGCGAGTTGCCTCCGAGCGCGCTGCCCTGCCAGGCCATGCCTGGCGGCAGGTAATTCAGCCCCCAGCGGTGTGTGATCTCCGCTTCCTGTAGTGCGCCGTCGACCCAGGCGCCGACATGCGACACCTCAGGCGCTCCGAGCGGCTGCGATCCGAGCGACGGATCCTGATTGCGGCTGGCAAGCAGGTTGCCTTGCACCAGCCTGTCGGCCGATTCCCAGCGCAGGCTTTGCATCAGGCCGCTGCCGGCGGGCTCGGCGACGGTCTGGCCGTAACCCGGCACGACCTGGCCGGCGCTGCCAGAGGCCGTGCTGGCCATTGCGCTGTAGCTCCAGCCGGCGGGCAACAGCGAAGAGCGTCCGCCGCGGCCGGGCAGCAGGTCGATGCCGAGCGTCGCGACGCGGTTGCCCGAGGTGTAGAACGAGCCCTGTGCGATCGAGGCAAAGGAGCCGGTCTGGCCGCCGCTGAGCTGGGTCGCGATGCCGGTGGCGTCATTGCGCCAGAGCGTCGATGCGCCCTGGATCAGCCGCGTCGGCAGAAAGAATGACGTCTGCTGCGCCGTCAACCACGGGCTCAGGGTCTGGATCACCCCCAGACCCTGCGAGGCGCTCCAGCCGCCAGCAAAGGGCATGGCGTTCTGGTACAGCGTGAACGATGCGCCCGCGCCCTGCAACTGTTGTGTGCTTCGCTCATACAGGCGCAGCGAGCCGTCGAGCGAAAACGCGCCGTAGTTTGCCGTGTCCAGCGTGCCGCGCAGCGTGACCCAGGCTGCCAGGTCATCGCCTTGTGCATTCGACGACGACTGCAGGCGCGAATCGACGAGCAACGAGCGCGGTGCGCCGCTGGTGTCGAACGCGGTGCTGGCATCTTCGGCGAGGTCGGCCTGCAACGAAGAGCTTTCGATCACCCGGTCGACATAGGCCGGCGCCGGCGTGTCCTGCGGTGCAGCGGGCGTGTTCTCTGCACCGCGTGCGGCGACTTGCGCGAGCAGGCAGGTCGCTGCGATGGCCGCGCGCAACACGGCGCAGCCGGCCGCAGACTTGCTGCCTGCGCAATACGAGTGCCGCCTTGGCGCAGTGGTTAGCGCCAGGCTCACTGCGCTGGTCGCTCGGCGACGATTCGGTCCAGGTCGAAGCGGTCGGTGTCTTTCGGTCCGTACTCGACGACGCCGCGCAAGTGCACGGGCCACGTCAGTCGAGGCGCCGCCGCCGCCGAGGCCGCTGCGGGCACGCGAGGCCCGGGCCGGTACGCTTGCAGCGAAATCTGCCGCGTCTGCCCCGGCAAGATGGGCGCGGTGTCGGGCGTGAATTCGAACGCAGCCCCACTGGCGTCGGTGCCGGTCAGGATGCCGCCCAGGCGGCCAGTGGCGTTGCCACTGTTATGGACCATCAACACCGGCGTCGGCTGGCCGTCGACCTGGGCGATCGATGTCGCGACGGGCTCGAGCACCGGCTTGGCGCCGCCAACCCTGACGTAGACGATCACCGCGATGCGCCCGCTCATTGGAAACGACGCGCTATCGCCGGTCTTCACTTCCTGCGTCTTGCCCTCGACCATCAGCGCGAAACGACATTCCTGTGCCTTCGTCTCGGCGGGCGGTGCGACCTCGAAGCGATAGCGCACCCGACTGCCCATCGTGACCGTGACTTCCGCGCGCTCGATCGCGACCCATCGCCGGCAACTGCCCGGTTGCAACGTGTCGTAGAAAGTCAGCGTGCCGCCGGCGCTCAGGTCCCAGTCATTGGTGTAGACGCGATAAGTCCCCGCACCCGGAGTCGCCTGGTTGATCTCCATCACCTGGCGCGTAACCGCTCCCGGCTCGACGCTGAGCTCGAAACGCGGCGGCGTGACGGCGGCGGCGAACTGCGCCCACGCCGGCGCGGCCAACGCCATGCCAACTGTGGCCAGGGCGAGCATGCGCCGAACCTGCAACAGGATCTGCCACGTCGGCGCGGTCGATGTCATGGACTCGGTACCTCGATCTCGAATGTGAAGTTCACCCGTGCCGGCGTCGCCGCGTCGCGCGCATCTGCCAGTACGGTGACCCGCAGCGTATCTTCGATGCGCGCGCCGGGAACAATGCCCTGATACACGAGTTGTCGCTGCCCGCCGGACAAGCGTCCGGGCGCGAGCAGGCCGGTACTCGTCCATTGAACCGTGAGGCTCGATTGCGCCAGACTGGGCATCACCATGTAGACCCGTGCCTGCTTGCCGACCCAAGGACTGAGGTTGAGGACCACCCGCACCTGCATCGTTGCCTCGAGCTGGTCGAGCGTGTTTCGCGACGGCAACGGATTACGCCAGTGCAGCGCCGCGCTGGGCGCCTGGAGCTGGCTCATCGAATCATCGACTTGATAAGTTGCCCAACCGGCGGCCAGGCAGGACGCAGCCGACAAAGCTGCGGCGGCCAAGGCGACGGCAACGACGAGTGGGCGGGCGGCGCCTGGGCACGGCGTGCGCGTTGCCGACGGCATCAGGGTCTGGCGCTGCGGAAGCTTGCCATGGTCGGGCGCAAATGCCATGGGCGCAAATTCTATGTTGCATGCGCAGCGATCGAAGGCACGGTTTGCAGCCACGGCACGATTTCATGGCGTCGATCACGGGCAGGCGCCCACTCCGGCACGCCAAGTCCATCCGATAATGCTGCCATGTCCACTGCCTTCGTCCTCCTGATCGCGTCGCTGCGATGGTGCTGGCACTGGCCAGTCGCCGGTTGAAACCGTGACGCCCGCGCGGGCAGACCAGACAACCGGCGACGCGCGCTTTGCGCCATAGTCGCCGCGCCGAGAGGCCCGCAGGCTGACTTTCCCCAACGGGTGCGGCACCAACCCGCCGATGAAGCAGAGAGGATCAAGCGCATGTTGCTGATGATCGACAACTACGACAGCTTCACCTTCAATTTGGTGCAGTACTTCGGCGAGCTCGGCCAGGAGGTGCGCGTGGTGCGCAACGACGAGATCGACGTCGCCGGCATCGCCGCGCTCAAGCCCGCGCGGCTGGTGCTGTCGCCCGGTCCCTGCACGCCGGCCGAGGCCGGCGTGTGCATCGAAGCGATCCGCGCATTTGCAGGCAAGTTGCCGATCCTGGGCGTGTGCCTGGGGCACCAGGCGATCGGTGCCGCGCTGGGCGGCGAGGTGGTGCGCGCGCGCACGCAGATGCACGGCAAGTCCAGCGAGATCACCACCGACGGCCGGGGCGTGTATCGCGGCCTGCCCGGGCGCTTCTCGGTGATTCGCTATCACTCGCTGGCGATCGCGCGCGCGTCGCTGCCGGCCGACCTCGCCGTCACGTCGACGAGCGACGACGGTGAGATCATGGGCGTGCGCCACAAGACGCTGGCCGATCGAGGGCGTGCAGTTCCACCCCGAGTCGATCCTGTCGCAGCATGGCCACGCAATGCTGCGCAACTTCCTGGAGGCCTACCCGGCATGAAACCCATCGACTTGCGCAGTGATACCGTGACGCGGCCCACGCCGGCGATGTGGGACGCGATGCGCGCCGCCGAACTCGGCGACGATGTCTTCGGCGACGACCCGACGGTCAACGCGCTGCAAGAGCGCATCGCGGCCGACCTCGGTTTCGAGGCGGCGCTGTTCATGCCCACCGGCACGCAGAGCAACCTGTGCGCGCTGATGAGCCACTGCCAGCGCGGCGATGAGTACATCGTCGGCCAGATGGCGCATACCTACCGCTAGGAAGGCGGGGGCGCTGCGGTGCTGGGCAGCATCCAGCCGCAGCCGTTGAACAACCAGCCGGACGGCACGCTCGCGCTGGCCGAGATCGAAGCCGCGATCAAACCCGATGACGCTCATTTCGCGCGCACCCGCCTGCTGGCGCTGGAGAACACCTGGGGCGGCCAGGTACTGCCGCTTGCCTACATCGAGGCAGCGACGGCGCTCGCGCATTCACGCGGCCTGGCGACGCACCTGGATGGCGCGCGCCTGTTCAACGCCGCGGTCGCGTCGGGGTCGCCGGCACGCGAGATCGCGCGCCACTTCGACAGCGTCTCGGTGTGCTTCAGCAAGGGCCTGGGCACCCCCGCCGGTTCGGCGCTGTGCGGCAGCCGCGAACTGATCGGCCTGCGCCCACCGCTGGCGCAAGATGGCCGGCGGCGCGATGCGCCAGAGCGGCGTGCTTGCGGCAGCCGCGCTGTATGCACTCGATCATCATGTCGCGCGGCTGGCCGACGACCATGCCAACGCACGTGCACTGGCCGAGGGCCTGAAGGGCCTGCCCGGCGTCTCGGTGATCGCGCCGCAATCCAACATCGTCTTCGTCGACCTGCGACCCGAAAAGGCGCAGGGTGTTGTCGACCGCCTGCGTGCGCGGGGAGTCCTCGCCACCGGCCTGTATCGCTTGCGACTGGTGACGCACCTCGACGTGAGTGCCGCCGACGTCGATCGGGCGATTGCGATCCTGCGTGAACATCTCTAGGGGGCCTGACCATGCCGATCAACGACAACGAAGCGCTCACGCGCACCATCGAACACCGCGAGATCTTCCACGACGAAATGCTGGCGCTGGTGCGGCGCATCATGGGCGGCGAGATGTCGCCGGTGATGATGGCCGCGCTGCTGGTCGGTTTGCGCGTGAAGAAGGAGACGATCGGCGAGATCACCGCCGCAGCGCAGGTGATGCGCGAGTTCTCGACCAAGGTCGAGGTTGCCGACCGCAGAGCACCTGGTCGACATCGTCGGCACCGGCGGCGATGGTTCGCACACCTTCAACATCTCGACCTGCAGCATGTTCGTGGCTGCGGCTTGCGGTGCACGCGTGTCCAAGCACGGCAACCGCGGCGTGTCGAGCAAGTCGGGCAGTGCCGATGTACTCGAAGCCATGGGCGTCACGCTGGCGCTGCCGCCGGCCGCGATCGCGCGCTGCATCGACGAGGTGGGCATCGGCTTCATGTTCGCGCCGAATCACCATCCGGCGATGAAGAACGTCGGCCCCGTGCGCAAGGAACTCGGCGTGCGCACGATCTTCAACATCCTCGGGCCGCTGACCAACCCGGCCGACGCCCCCAACATCCTGATGGGCGTGTTCCATCCGGACTTGGTCGGCATCCAGGTGCGTGCGCTGCAGCGCTCTGGGCGCCGAACACGCCATGGTCGTCTACGGCCGCGACGGCCTGGACGAAGTTTCGCTCGGCGCCGCGACGATGGTCGGCGAGTTCAAGGATGGCGCCATCACCGAGTACGAGATCCACCCCGAAGACTTCGGCCTGACGATGGCGTCGAGCCGCGCGCTGAAGGTCGAAACACCCGGCGCAATCGCTGGCGCTGATGCGCTGCGGTGCTCGACAACGAGAGTGGCCCGGCGCGCGACATCGTGATGTTCAATGCCGGTGTGGCCTTGTACGCGGCCAATGTGGCCGCGACGATTTCCGACGGCGTGACGCTGGCGCGGGAGGCCTTGGCCTCGGGCAAAGCCTTGGCCAAGATGAGCCAGTTCGTCGATGCGACGAAGCGGCTCGCGCAGGCATGAGCATTGACATTCTCGAGCGCATCGTTGCCGTCAAGCGCGAAGAGGTCGCTGCGGCCAGGTCGCAGCGCGGCGATGCTTCTGTGCGTGCCGATGCCGAGGCCCGGCGCGACGTGCGTGGCTTCGCGGCGGCGCTGCGCGCCAAGCTGGCGGGCCGCCAGGCCTGCGGTGATCGCCGAGGTCAAGAAGGCCAGCCCGAGCAAGGGTCTGCTGCGCGAGCAATTCGTACCGGCCGAAATTGCCGCCAGCTACGAACGCGGCGGCGCGGCATGCCTGTCGGTCTTGACCGATGTGCAGTTCTTTCAGGGCTCGCCGGCGTACCTGCAACAAGCGCGCGCCGCCTGCACTGTGCCCGTATTGCGCAAGGATTTCATCGTCGATGCGTATCAGGTGTTCGAGGCCCGGGCGATGGGGGCCGACTGCATCCTGCTCATTGCTGCATGCCTTGACGACGCCTTGATGGCCGACCTCGAGGCCCAGGCCCACGCGCTCGGAATGAACGTGCTGGTCGAGGTGCACGACGCCGGCGAGCTCGAGCGGGCGCTGCGCCTGACAACGCCGCTGGTCGGCATCAACAACCGCAACCTGCGCAGCTTCGAGGTATCTCTGGACACGACGTTGGCGCTGTTGCCGCAGGTGCCGGCAGACCGATTGTTGGTGACCGAGTCGGGCATCCGCGTGCCGGCCGATGTGCGGCGCATGCGTGCGGCCGGTGTGCATGCCTTCCTGGTCGGCGAGGCGTTCATGCGCGCGCCCGACCCAGGCGCCGCGCTGGCGGACCTGTTCGCTTGAACCGGTTGCGCGAGCCGCTCGAGCAGGTGCTCGACCGCACGCCGCCGTCGTGGCGGCCGGTGGTCGAAGCCTGGCGCGCATCGACCGCCGGCCGCTCGCTGCTGGCCTTTGTCGGCGCCCGCCAGCGCGCCGGCGCGACGGTCTACCCGGCGCAGGTGTTGCGCGCCCTCGAGTTGACGCCACGTCGACGCGGTGCGCGTGGTCATCCTCGGCCAGGATCCGTACCATGCCGCCGGCCAGGCCGAGGGGCTGGCGTTCTCGGTGCCGGTGGGCCAGCGCGTGCCGCCCAGCCTGCGCAACGTGTTCCGCGAGTTGCAGCGAGATCTCGGCCTGCCCACACCGCCGAGCGGCCACCTGGGGTCTTGGGCGCGCCAGGGCGTGCTGCTACTCAACACCTGCCTGACCGTCGAGGAGGGGCAGCCCGCTGGACATGCGGGGCAAGGTTGGGAAGCGCTTACTGATTCGCTGATTCAATGCCTGGTGCAAGATGATGCACCGAAGGTGTTCCTGCTTTGGGGTCGCCATGCGCAAACGCAGGCGCGCGTCATCGCCACCCGTCCTGGGCACGGGCTGTTGCTGTCGAATCACCCCTCGCCGCTGTCGGCAACGCGAGATCCGCAGCCGTTCCTGGGCAACGGGCACTTCTCTGCCGCCAACCGGTTCCTGGCCGCGCATGGACTGAGCGCCGATCGACTGGCGGACCGCCTGAAGGTGCAGCGTTGGCGCGGCCCGGCGCAGCGGCGGGACATGCACGGCGTGCTATATTCTGCGGTTCGCCGCGGAGGGGTGCCCGAGTGGCTAAAGGGGGCAGACTGTAAATCTGTTGGCTTACGCCTACGCTGGTTCGAATCCAGCCTCCTCCACCAGGCGAGAACGTGGGTTTTGAGAGTGTGATTCAGGTCTTGGTTGCGGGGTCGCGCTGACGCAGCCGGAGCTCCCGGGCGGGAGTAGTTCAATGGTAGAACCCCAGCCTTCCAAGCTGATGACGCGGGTTCGATTCCCGTCTCCCGCTCCAGTATCGAAGGCGCCGGCGTTGAGTTTGAAGTGTTGTCGCCAGAGGCTTGGTTGTGTTCGCTGCTGTCATGCCTGTGTCGACGCCCATGTGGCTCAGTGGTAGAGCACCCCCTTGGTAAGGGGGAGGTCGCGCGTTCGATCCGCGCCATGGGCACCAGAGTAGCGAGAACGATAGAAGCAACCCTCAAGGGCTCGTGAAGCGAGCCCGCCGTCCAGTCGGAGAACTTAAATGGCAAAAGGCAAATTTGAACGGACCAAGCCGCACGTCAACGTGGGCACGATTGGCCACGTCGATCATGGCAAGACCACGCTGACGGCGGCGATGACCATCGTGCTGGCGGCCAAGTTCGGTGGCGAAGTCAAGGCCTACGACCAGATCGATGCGGCGCCCGAAGAGAAGGCCCGCGGCATCACCATCAACACCGCGCACGTCGAATACCAGACCGCCAAGCGCCACTACGCGCACGTCGACTGCCCCGGGCACGCCGACTACATCAAGAACATGATCACCGGCGCGGCGCAAATGGACGGCGCCATCCTGGTCTGCTCGGCCGCCGACGGCCCGATGCCGCAAACGCGCGAACACATCCTGCTCGCGCGCCAGGTCGGCGTGCCCTACATCATCGTGTTCCTGAACAAGTGCGACATGGTCGACGACGCCGAACTGCTCGAACTCGTCGAGATGGAAGTGCGCGAACTGCTCGACAAGTACGACTTCCCCGGCGACAAGACCCCCATCATCCACGGCAGCGCCAAGCTGGCCATGGAAGGCGACAAGGGCGAGCTGGGCGAGCAAGCCATCATGAAGCTGGCCGAGGCGCTGGACAGCTACATCCCCACGCCCGAGCGGGCCATCGACGGCGCGTTCCTGATGCCGGTGGAGGACGTGTTCTCCATCTCCGGGCGCGGCACCGTGGTCACCGGCCGGGTCGAACGCGGCGTGATCAAGGTCGGCGAGGAAATCGAGATCGTCGGCATCCGGCCGACGCAAAAGACCACCTGCACCGGCGTCGAGATGTTCCGCAAACTGCTCGACCAGGGCCAGGCCGGCGACAACGTGGGCATCCTGCTGCGCGGCACCAAGCGCGAGGACGTCGAGCGCGGCCAGGTGCTGTGCAAGCCCGGCAGTGTCAAGCCGCACACCCACTTCACGGCCGAGATCTACGTGCTCTCCAAGGAAGAAGGCGGACGCCACACCCCGTTCTTCAACAACTACCGGCCGCAGTTCTACTTCCGCACGACCGACGTGACGGGTGCGGTCGAGTTGCCCAAGGACAAGGAAATGGTGATGCCGGGCGACAACGTCAGCATCACCGTCAAGCTGATCAACCCGATCGCGATGGAAGAAGGCCTGCGGTTTGCCATCCGCGAGGGCGGCCGCACCGTCGGCGCCGGCGTCGTGGCAAAGATCTTGGAGTAACACACGAAGTCAAAGCGAGTCAGTCGCTGCAGGGGCATAGCTCAATTGGCAGAGCGTCGGTCTCCAAAACCGAAGGTTGGGGGTTCGAGACCCTCTGCCCCTGCCAGAAGCTGATGGATCTTCGATACCAAAGACCCACAGCGTCCTGGACAGTCAGACGACCGAACCGCCGCTGGCCCGCGCCAGCCGGCAGCCAGGTTTCCCGATAGACGACCCTCGCCAACGGCACAGTTTGCAATCTGAAGATGAGCACCAGCACCCCCCAAATCGAAACCATTTCCCCGGCGGCCGACAAGGCCAAGCTGGCCGTGGCCGCGTTGCTGGTGGTGGGCGCCGTGGCGGCCTACTACCTGATCAAGCAGGCCGACTGGATTCGCTGGGCTGCATTGATCGTGCTGCTGCTGGCCGCCGCGGCGACCTTTTTCATGGCCGAACCGGGCAAGCAACTGCTGGCCTTTGGCCAGGATGCCTGGCGCGAAACGCAAAAGGTCGTCTGGCCCAGCCGCAAGGAAGCCATTCAGATGACCGGCTACGTATTTGCCTTCGTGGTCGTGATGGCGCTGTTCCTGTGGCTGACCGACAAGACGCTGGAGTGGGTGCTGTACGACCTGGTCCTGGGCTGGAAGCGCTGAGAGAGAGTTGTCAATGAGCGAAACGCAAGCAGTAGCCACCAACTCCTTGGCGCCCGCATCGGGGCTGCGCTGGTACGTGGTGCATGCCTATTCCGGCATGGAGAAGGCGGTCGAGCGCAACTTGCAGGAGCGCATCGAACGCAGCGGCATGCAGGGCAAGTTCGGTCGCATCCTGGTGCCGACCGAGGAAGTGGTCGAGTTGAAGAACGGCAAGAAGGCAGTCTCGCAGCGACGCTTCTTCCCTGGCTATGTGCTGGTCGAGATGCTGATGGACGACGAGAGCTGGCACCTGGTCAAGCACACCAGCAAGGTCACCGGATTTGTCGGCGGCGCGAAGAACCGGCCGGCGCCGATCTCGGAAGCCGAGGTCATGAAGATCGTCAACCAGATGCAGGAAGGCATCGAGAAGCCCAAGCCCAAGGTCGAGTGGGTCACCGGCGAGCTGGTGCGGGTGAAGGACGGTCCATTCACCGACTTCAACGGTGCCGTGGAAGACGTGAACTACGAGAAGTCCAAGGTGCGCGTCAGCGTGACGATCTTCGGCCGCGCCACGCCGGTCGAGCTGGATTTCGCACAGGTCGAGAAGATTTAGATCATTCATTGTCGATGCCGCCGCAGCCCCGGGGTCGATGAGTTGAGCAACAAGGGCTGAGCAGACGAGGAGCTTGTCGGTTCTCCGAATCGACAGGCGCTTGAACTCGATAGGAGTGCCTTCATGGCAAAGAAGATCGTCGGCTTCATCAAGCTGCAGATTCCGGCAGGCAAGGCCAACCCCTCGCCGCCCGTCGGCCCCGCGCTCGGTCAGCGCGGCCTCAACATCATGGAGTTCTGCAAGGCGTTCAACGCCCAGACCCAGGGCATGGAGCCCGGCCTGATGTTGCCGGTCGTGATCACCGCGTTCGCCGACAAGTCGTTCACCTTCATCCTGAAGACGCCGCCGGCCACGGTACTGATCAAGAAGGCGATCAAGCTGGAGAAGGGTTCGGCCAAGCCGCATATCGACAAGGTCGGCAAATTGACGCGCGCACAGATCGAAGAGATCGCCAAGCTCAAGATGAAGGACCTCAATGCCGCCAGCCTTGACGCCGCGGTGAAGATCATTGCCGGCTCCGCCCGCTCGATGGGCGTGACGGTGGAAGGAGTCTGAGCATGACCAAGCTGACAAAGAAGGCCAAGACCCGGGTGGGCAAGGTCGACAGCCTGAAGCTGTATCCGGTGGCCGATGCGCTGAGCCTGGTCAAGCAGTTCGCCACCGCCAAGTTCGACGAGTCGATCGACGTCGCGGTGCAACTCGGCATCGACGCCAAGAAGTCCGACCAGGTCGTGCGCGGCGCCGTGGTGATGCCCAACGGCACCGGCAAGACCAAGCGTGTCGCGGTGTTCGCCCAGGGCGCGAAGGCCGAGGAGGCCAAGGCCGCCGGCGCCGACATCGTCGGCATGGACGACCTGGCCGCCGAGATCAAGGCCGGCAAGATGGACTTCGACGTCGTCATCGCCTCGCCCGACACGATGCGCGTGGTCGGCACGCTGGGCCAGATCCTGGGCCCGCGGGGATTGATGCCCAACCCGAAGGTCGGCACCGTGACGGCCGACGTGGCCCAGGCCGTGCGCAACGCCAAGGCCGGCCAGGTCCAGTTCCGCGTCGACAAGGCCGGCATCGTGCATGCCACGATCGGTCGCCGCAGTTTCGACAGCGACAAGCTGCAGGGCAACCTGCAGGCGCTGATCGATGCGCTGAACAAGGCCAAGCCGGCTTCGAGCAAGGGCATCTACCTGAAGAAGGTGGCTCTGTCGTCGACGATGGGTGTGGGGGCCCGGGTGGACGTGGCGACGATCGTCGCAGCGCCGGCGCAGGCCTGAAGTGAATCGAAGCGGCGCGAGCGTTTGGCGCGCCGCTGCTATGGAATTGGTGGGCTGTAGCCGGGGCTGCTCGGTGCAGGCCGTCAAAGACCGCTGGTGGAGCGAGAGCTTCCTAAACGAGGGCCCACCGAAAGGGCAAGCCCGAGGCCAGCGCAGATGGCGTCCCCGCTGTCGAGGCAAGCCCGAGGGTTTTCCGAGACGGCAAGGTCGCTGGGTGTGTCCGAGGTGCCGCAAGGCTTCGACGACACGTTTATGAAGTGAGGAGCAGACCTTGAGTCTCAATCGCAACGAGAAAGCAGCCGTCGTGACGGATGTGGCCGCGCAAGTCGCGCGGTCGCAGACGTTGGCGCTGGCCGAGTACCGTGGCCTGACCGTGGAACACATGAACAAGCTGCGCGTCGACGCGCGTGCCAAGGGTGTCTATCTTCACGTGCTGAAGAACTCCCTGGCCCGCCGCGCCGTTGCCGGCACCCCGTTCGAGTGCGCCGCGCAGGCCATGTCCGGCCCGCTGATCTACGGCTTTTCGCAGGACGCTGTCGCCGCGGCCAAAGTCATGGCCGACTTTGCCAAGGGCAACGACAAGCTGATCGTCAGGGGCGGGGCCTATGCAGGCAAGGCGCTGGACGCGAACGGCGTGAAAGCGCTGGCCGCGATCCCGAGCAAGGAAGTCCTGCTGGCACAGCTGCTCGGCCTGATGCAGTCGCCGATCTCGCGCCTGGCGCGCGTGGTCGCCGCCATCGCCGAGAAGAAAGCGGTGCCGGCCAGGAAGCGGCCCCCGCAGCAGCCGAGGCCGCCGGCGCCTGAACGATCCAATCCAAACCTATCTACCGAAATCGAGGAAACCCAAATGGCATTCGACAAAGACGTTTTCATGACCGCGCTGGACAGCATGTCCGTGATGGAACTCAATGACCTGGTCAAGGCCATCGAGGAGAAGTTCGGCGTTTCCGCCGCTGCAATGGCCGCTCCGGCCGGCGCCGGCGGTGGTGCCGCCGCAGCGGTCGCCGAAGAGCAGACCGAGTTCAGCGTGATGCTGCTGGAAGCCGGCGCCAACAAGGTGCAGGTCATCAAGGCCGTGCGCGAGCTGACCGGCCTGGGCCTGAAGGAAGCCAAGGACCTGGTCGACGGTGCGCCCAAGCCCGTCAAGGAAGGCATTGCCAAGGCCGACGCCGAAGCCGCCAAGAAGAAGCTCGAAGACGCGGGCGCAAAGGCCGCGCTGAAGTAATCAAGTGGAAGTGCGGGCTTGGGGCGTCAACGCCCCGGGCCTCATTCCGACAGGGGCCCGCGGCCCTTTGTCGGGAGACCACTGCAAAGGCCGGCGCGCCGGCTTTCGCAGTGTTCTCTGATCCGACTGCAGAGAACGGGTTTGGTCGGGCCGAGGTGCAATGCCTCGGTTGTCCGCCAGCGGCAGGTAGTGGCCTGCCACCAAGCCATCGAGCGCAATGCTCGAGCAGCCAGTCGCCGATGAACGCGGGCTAGGCCGGCACGCGTTCTCGACCACGGAGTGTTCAATGGCGCAAGCATCCTCCCCGACCTACAGCTTCACCGAGCGCAAGCGGATCCGCAAGAGCTTCGGCAAGCGTGAGAGTGTCCTCAACGTTCCCTATCTGCTGACCATGCAGCGGGAGTCGTACGTCGCGTTCCTGCAAAAGGACGTGCCACCCGCCAAGCGCAAACCCGAGGGTTTGCAGGCCGCCTTCCTCTCCGCCTTCCCGATCGTGTCGCACAACGGCTACGTGGAGATGAAGTTCATCGAGTTCAACATGGCCAAGCCGGCCTTCGACACCCGTGAGTGTCAGCAGCGCGGCCTGACCTATGCAGCGGCCGTGCGCGCCAAGCTGCAGATGATCATCTACGACCGTGAATCGGCGCAGGCCAAGACGGTCAAGGAGATCAAGGAGCAGGAGGTCTACATGGGCGAGGTGCCCCTGATGACCGACTACGGCTCGTTCATCATCAACGGCACCGAGCGCGTCATCGTCTCGCAGCTGCACCGCAGCCCGGGCGTGTTCTTCGAGCACGACAAGGGCAAGACGCACTCGAGCGGCAAGCTGCTGTTCTCGGCGCGCATCATTCCGTATCGCGGCTCGTGGCTGGACTTCGAGTTCGACCCGAAGGACATCCTGTACTTCCGCGTCGACCGCCGGCGCAAGATGCCGGTGACGATCCTGCTCAAGGCCATCGGCCTGTCGCCCGAGTCGATCCTGGCCAACTTCTTCGTCTTCGACCAGTTCCGGCTGATGGACACCGGCGCCCAGCTCGAGTTCGTCCCCGAGCGCTTGAAGGGCGAGATCGCGCGCTTCGACATCACCGACAAGGAAGGCAACGTCGTCGTCGAGAAGGACAAGCGCATCACCGCGCGCCATGTGCGCACGCTGGAGCAGACCGGCACCACCTTCATCAGCGTGCCGGAAGACTTCCTGGCCGGGCGCATCCTGGCCCGCGACATGGTCGACGCCGAAACCGGCGAGATCGTGGCCAAGGCCAACGACGAGTTGACCGAAGCGCTGCTGAAGAAGCTGCGCACGGCAGGCATCAAGGACATGCAGTGCCTGTACACCAACGAACTCGACGAAGGCGCCTACATCAGCCAGACCCTGGCGGCCGATGAAACCGCCGACGAACTGGCGGCGCGGGTGGCCATCTACCGCATGATGCGCCCCGGCGAGCCGCCGACCGAAGACGCGGTGCAGGCCCTGTTCCAGCGCCTGTTCTACAACGGCGACAGCTATGACCTGTCGCGCGTCGGGCGCATGAAGTTCAACGCCCGTGTCGGGCGCGATTCGGCCGAGGGCTCGATGACCCTGTCCAACGAGGACATCCTCGACGTGGTCAAGATCCTGGTCGAGCTGCGCAATGGCCGCGGCGAGGTCGACGACATCGACCACCTGGGCAATCGGCGCGTGCGCTGTGTCGGCGAGCTGGCCGAGAACCAGTACCGCTCGGGCCTGGCGCGCATCGAGAAGGCCGTCAAGGAGCGCCTCGGCCAGGCCGAGACCGAAGCCCTGATGCCGCACGACCTGATCAACTCCAAGCCGATCTCCGCGGCGCTGAAGGAGTTCTTCGGCGCCTCGCAGCTGTCGCAGTTCATGGACCAGACCAACCCGTTGTCCGAGATCACGCACAAGCGGCGCGTCTCGGCCCTCGGCCCGGGCGGCCTGACGCGCGAGCGCGCCGGCTTCGAGGTGCGCGACGTGCACCCGACGCATTACGGCCGGGTCTGCCCGATCGAGACGCCGGAAGGCCCGAACATCGGCCTGATCAACTCGCTGGCCCTGTTCGCGCAGCTGAACGAGTACGGCTTCCTCGAAACGCCGTACCGGCGCGTGGCCGACGGCAAGGTGTCGATGGATATCGACTACCTGTCGGCGATCCAGGAAGGCAAGTACGTCATCGCCCAGGCCAACGCCACGCTGGACAAGAATGGCAAGCTGGCCGACGAGCTGGTGTCTGCGCGCGAGAACGGTGAATCGGTACTGACCACGCCGGAGCGCATCCAGTACATGGACGTGGCGCCGACGCAGATCGTGTCGGTGGCGGCTTCGCTGGTGCCCTTCCTCGAGCACGACGATGCGAATCGCGCGCTGATGGGCGCCAACATGCAGCGCCAGGCGGTGCCCGTGCTGCGGCCGGAAAAGGCCTTCGTCGGCACCGGCGTCGAACGCGTGGCCGCGAAGGACAGCGGCACCGTGGTCGCCTCGCGCCGCGGCGGCATCGTCGATTACGTCGATACCAACCGCATCGTCATCCGCGTCAACGACAACGAGACGGTGGCCGGTGAGGTCGGCGTCGACATCTACAACCTGATCAAGTACCACCGCAGCAACCAGAACACCAACATCCACCAGCGTCCGATCGTCAAGCGCGGCGACAAGGTGGCGGGCGGCGACGTCATTGCCGACGGTGCTTCGACCGACCTGGGCGAACTGGCCCTGGGCCAGAACATGCTGGTCGCGTTCATGCCCTGGAACGGCTACAACTTCGAAGACTCGATCCTGATCAGCGAGCGGGTGGTCTCCGAAGACCGCTACACCTCGATCCACATCGAGGAGCTGGTGGTCAACGCCCGCGACACCAAGCTCGGCAGCGAGGAGATCACGCGCGACATTCCGAACCTGTCGGAGCAGCAACTGGCGCGCCTGGACGAGAGCGGCATCGTCTACGTCGGCGCCGAGGTCAACCCGGGCGACGTGCTGGTCGGCAAGGTCACGCCCAAGGGCGAGACCACGCTGACGCCGGAGGAAAAACTGCTGCGCGCGATCTTCGGCGAGAAGGCCAGCGACGTGAAGGACACCTCGCTGCGCGTCGACCAGGGCACCAACGGCACGGTCATCGATGTGCAGGTCTTCACCCGCGAGGGCATCGTGCGCGACAAGCGAGCGCAGCAGATCATCGACGATGAGCTGAAGCGCTTCCGCCTCGACTTGAACGACCAGTTGCGCATCGTCGAGGCCGACGCCTTCGACCGTATCGCCAAGCTGCTGGTCGGCAAGCCGGCCAACGGCGGGCCGCAGAAGATCGCCAAGGGCACGGTGCTGACGCAGGAGTACCTGAGCCAGATCGACCGCTTCCACTGGTTCGATATCCGGCCGGCCGACGACGACGTCGCCAACCAGCTCGAGTCGATCAAGAACTCGCTCGAGCAGACGCGCCACAGCTTCGACGTGATGTTCGAAGAAAAGCGCAAGAAGCTGACCCAGGGCGATGAGCTGCCGGCGGGCGTGCTGAAGATGGTCAAGGTCTACCTGGCCGTCAAGCGCCGCCTGCAACCCGGCGACAAGATGGCCGGCCGCCATGGCAACAAGGGCGTGGTCTCGAAGATCGTCCCGGTCGAGGACATGCCCTACATGACCGATGGCACGCCGTGCGACATCGTGCTCAACCCGCTGGGCGTGCCCTCGCGCATGAACGTCGGCCAGGTGCTCGAAGTGCACCTGGGCTGGGCCGCCAAGGGCATCGGCCAGCGCATCGGCGACATGCTGCAGGAGCACAGCAAGGTGGCCGAGCTGCGCAAGCTGTTCGACGAGCTCTACAACAAGAGCGGCGGCAAGACCGAATCGCTGGACGAACTGTCGGACGACAACGTGCTCGAGATGGCCGCCAACCTGGCCAAGGGCGTGCCGTTCGCGACGCCGGTCTTCGACGGTGCGGCGGAAGAGGAAATCCGCGGCATGCTGATGCTGGCCTATCCGGACGACATCGCGGCCAGGAAGGGCCTGAACGCCACGCGCACGCAGGCGACCTTGCACGACGGCCGCACCGGCGACGCCTTCGAGCGCCCGGTCACCGTCGGCTACATGCATGTCTTGAAGCTGCACCACCTGGTGGACGACAAGATGCACGCCCGCTCGACCGGCCCGTACTCGCTGGTGACCCAGCAACCGCTGGGCGGCAAGGCGCAGTTCGGCGGCCAGCGCTTCGGCGAGATGGAGGTCTGGGCGCTGGAAGCCTATGGCGCCTCGTACATCCTGCAGGAAATGCTGACGGTCAAGTCCGACGACGTCAACGGCCGCACCAAGGTCTACGAGTCCATCGTCAAGGGGGAGCACGCGATCGAAGCCGGCATGCCGGAGTCGTTCAACGTGTTGGTCAAGGAAATTCGTTCGCTCGGTATCGACATCGAACTCGAGCGTAACTAAGGAGAAGATGCATGAAGGGACTACTCGACCTTTTCAAGCAGTTCACCCCGGATGAGCATTTCGATGCCATCAAGATCGGGCTGGCCTCACCGGACAAGATCCGCAGCTGGTCGTTCGGCGAGGTGAAGAAGCCCGAGACCATCAACTACCGGACCTTCAAGCCCGAACGTGATGGCCTGTTCTGCGCCAAGATCTTCGGCCCGATCAAGGACTACGAGTGCCTGTGCGGGAAGTACAAGCGCCTGAAGCACCGCGGCGTGATTTGCGAGAAGTGCGGCGTCGAAGTCACGCAGACCAAGGTCCGGCGCGACCGCATGGGTCACATCGACCTGGCCGCGCCGTGCGCGCATATCTGGTTCCTGAAGAGCCTGCCGTCGCGGCTGGGCCTGGTGCTGGACATGACCTTGCGCGACATCGAGCGCGTGCTGTACTTCGAAGCCTATGTCGTCGTCGACCCGGGCATGACGCCGCTGAAGAAGTTCTCGATCATGAGCGAGGACGATTTCGACGCCAAGCGCACCGAATTCGGCGATGAGTTCATCGCGCTGATGGGTGCCGAAGGCATCAAGAAGCTGCTCGAGGAAATGGACCTGGACGTCGAGATCGACAAGATCCGCAACGACCTGACCGGCTCCGAGCTGAAGATCAAGAAGAACTCCAAGCGCCTGAAGGTCATGGAGGCCTTCAAGAAGTCGGGCATCAAGCCGAACTGGATGGTGATGGATGTGCTGCCGGTGCTGCCGCCGGACCTGCGTCCGTTGGTGCCGCTGGACGGCGGGCGCTTCGCCACCTCGGACCTGAACGACCTCTACCGCCGTGTCATCAACCGCAACAACCGCCTCGCGCGATTGCTCGAGCTGAAGGCGCCGGAAATCATCGTGCGCAACGAGAAGCGCATGCTGCAGGAGGCGGTCGATTCACTGCTCGACAACGGACGCCGCGGCAAGGCCATGACTGGCGCCAACAAGCGCGCGCTCAAGTCGCTGGCCGACATGATCAAGGGCAAGAGCGGACGCTTCCGGCAGAACCTGCTGGGCAAGCGCGTCGACTACTCGGGCCGTTCGGTCATCGTCGTCGGCCCGACCTTGAAGCTGCACCAGTGCGGCCTGCCCAAGCTGATGGCGCTCGAGCTGTTCAAGCCCTTCATCTTCTCGCGCCTGGAGGCGATGGGCATCGCGACCACGATCAAGGCGGCGAAGAAGGAAGTCGAATCCGGCACGCCGGTGGTCTGGGACATCCTCGAAGAGGTCATCAAGGAGCACCCGGTGCTGCTCAACCGCGCGCCGACGCTGCACCGCCTGGGCATCCAGGCCTTCGAGCCGGTGCTGATCGAAGGCAAGGCCATCCAGCTGCACCCGCTGGTCTGCGCCGCCTTCAACGCCGACTTCGACGGCGACCAGATGGCGGTGCACATCCCGCTGTCGATCGAAGCGCAGATGGAAGCCCGCACGCTGATGCTGGCCTCCAACAACGTGCTCTTCCCGGCCTCGGGCGAGCCGTCGATCGTGCCTTCGCAGGACGTGGTGCTGGGCCTGTACTACGCCACCCGCGATCGCGTCAACGCCAAGGGCGAAGGCATGATCTTTGCCGACATCGCCGAAGTCCAGCGTGCGCTGGACAACGCCCAGGTCGAGGTCACGGCCAAGGTGGCGGTGCGTCTGACCGAGTGGGTCAAGGGCGACGACGGTGAATTCGCTGCGGTCACCAAGCTGGTCGATACCACCGTCGGCCGTGCCTTGCTGTCGGAGATCCTGCCCAAGGGCCTGCCGTTCGCGCACATCAACAAGGCGCTGAAGAAGAAGGAGATCAGCAAGCTGATCAACGTCTCGTTCCGCAAGTGCGGTCTGAAGGAGACCGTGGTCCTGGCCGACAAGCTGCTGCAGGCCGGGTTTCCGACTGGCCACCCGTGCCGGCATCTCGATCGGCATCGACGACATGCTGGTGCCCAAGGAAAAGCCGGGCCTGATCGAGCGCGCCGAGAAGGAAGTCAAGGAGATCGAGCAGCAGTACGTCTCGGGCCTGGTGACCTCGGGCGAGCGCTACAACAAGGTGGTCGACATCTGGGGCAAGACCGGCGACGAGGTCGGCCGCGTGATGATGACGCAGCTGTCCAAGGAGAAGGTCACCGACCGTCACGGCAAGCTGGTCGAGCAGGAGTCGTTCAACTCGATCTACATGATGGCCGACTCGGGTGCTCGCGGCTCTGCGGCGCAGATCCGCCAGCTGGCCGGCATGCGCGGTCTGATGGCCAAGCCCGACGGCTCGATCATCGAGACGCCGATCACGGCCAACTTCCGTGAAGGCCTGAACGTTCTGCAGTACTTCATCTCCACCCACGGCGCGCGCAAGGGCCTGGCGGATACGGCGCTGAAGACCGCCAACTCGGGCTACCTGACACGGCGCCTGGTCGACGTGACGCAGGACCTGGTCGTGATCGAAGAGGATTGCGGCACCCAGAACGGCATGAACGTTCGTGCCTTGGTCGAAGGCGGTGAAGTCATCGAGAGCCTGCGCGACCGGATCCTGGGCCGCATGGCGGCTGTCGACGTATTGCACCCCGAGACCCAGCAGCCGCTGGTGCCGGCCGGCGAGATGCTCGACGAGGACACGCTCGACGTGACCGAAGCCGCGGGCGTCGACGAGGTCAAGGTGCGTACGCCGCTGACCTGCGCCACCCGGTTCGGCATCTGCGCCAAGTGCTACGGGCGCGACCTCGGGCGCGGTGGCCTGGTCAACGTCGGCGAGGCGATCGGCGTCATCGCCGCGCAATCGATCGGCGAGCCGGGCACGCAGTTGACGATGCGCACGTTCCACATCGGTGGTGCGGCTTCGCGCGCCGCGGTGGCCAACAGCGTGGATGCCAAGTCCGACGGCCACATCAGCTTCAACCCGACGATGCGCTACGTGACCAACGGCAAGCGCGAGCTGGTCGTGATCTCGCGTTCCGGCGAAATCATCGTGCTCGACCCGCATGGGCGCGAGCGCGAGCGTCACAAGGTGCCGTACGGCGCGACCTTGAACGTCAAGCCCGACCAGCAACTCAAGGCCGGCACCATGCTGGCGAGTTGGGATCCGCTGACGCGCCCGATCATCACCGAGTTCGCCGGCAAGGCGAAGTTCGAGAACGTCGAGGAAGGCGTCACCGTGGCCAAGCAGGTCGACGAAGTGACCGGCCTGTCGACGCTGGTGGTCATCGACCCGAAGCGGCGCGGCGCGGCCAAGGTGGTGCGTCCGCAGGTCAAGCTGATGGATGCGGCCGGCCAAGAGGTCAAGATCCCGGGTACGGACCACTCGGTGACGATCGGCTTCCCGGTCGGCGCGCTGATCCAGATCCGCGACGGACAGGACCTCGCGCCTGGCGAAGTGCTGGCGCGCATTCCGATGGAAGGCCAGAAGACACGCGACATCACCGGCGGCCTGCCGCGGGTGGCCGAGCTGTTCGAGGCCCGCAGCCCGAAGGACGTGGGCACGCTGGCCGAGATCACCGGCACCGTCAGCTTCGGCAAGGAGACCAAGGGCAAGAACCGCCTGCAGATCACCGATCCCGAAGGCAAGGTCCACGAAGAGCTGGTGGCCAAGGAGAAGAACATCCTGGTCCACGAGGGCCAGGTGGTCAACCGCGGCGAACTGGTGGTCGACGGTTCGGCCGATCCGCAGGACATCCTGCGCCTGTTGGGCATCGAAGAGCTGGCGCGCTACATCGTCGACGAGGTACAGGACGTCTATCGTTTGCAGGGCGTGAAGATCAACGACAAGCACATCGAGGTCATCGTGCGCCAGATGCTGCGCCGCGTGCAGATCACCAACGCCGGCGACAGCAAGTACATCAATGGCGAGCAGGTCGAGCGCTCGGAGTTGCTGGGTACCAACGACAAGTTGCGTGCCGAGGGCAAGATTCCCGCGACCCACGCCGATGTGTTGCTGGGCATCACCAAGGCCAGCCTGTCGACCGACTCGTTCATCTCGGCCGCCTCCTTCCAGGAGACGACCCGCGTGCTTGACCGAGGCGGCGATCATGGGCAAGCGCGACGAACTGCGTGGTCTGAAGGAGAACGTCATCGTCGGTCGCCTGATTCCCGCTGGAACGGGCATGGCCTTCCATGCCGCACGCAAGGTGAAGGAAGAGATGGACGAGAGCGAGCGCCGCGCCATTGCACAGCAGGAAGCCGAAGAGCTGGCGTCTGCGCAATTGGCGGCGCTCGACGCCGAGACGGCAGCGGCGCCTGCGGGCGGCGGCGACGCGTCAGCCGACTGAGCGTTCCAGCAGGCTGGCAGGAAAGGGCGGCCTCGGCCGCCCTTTTTTCTGCGCTCTGTCGGGCCAATCCTCTGGCTTGGCAATGACGAGCCCCAAGGCTGCGGCGCGGCGCGCCAGCCGCAGGACCGCGCGGTCGCGACTGAGCAGCCAGCGCGCCCCCGCGGCGTGCGCCAGGTCGAGGAACATCTGGTCATCGGGGTCGGAGCAGCGCAGTCGTGTCGAGCCAGCGCACGGTGCCGGCGCGTCGCAGGGCTGGGCGTAGGTTGTCCCAGGCGGCCAGCACGGCCGACACGTCGGCGCCGCGGGCAGCAGCCAAGCCGCGCTGCAGGACCGCGGCGAATTCGTCGCGCATCGCACGCATGGCGATCCAGCGCACCTGGCGCTGCACGATCGCGGCGGCCACCGGCGCCGATCGCGGGTCGTTGAACAGCAGCCAGTCGAGTACGACGTTCGTGTCGAGCACGATGGCCGGCCCGCGTGGCTTGGCCAGAGATGTGAGCAGTGGCTCACCCAGACGCGATCGGCACCGTGGCGCTTGCGTCAATTTGGTGTCCATGCCTTGCCGCTGAGGGTTGCGCCGAATATAATCGCAGGCTTTTCGGCAGATTCTGCTGCGCTCTTTGTCGAGCGGCTCACCGGCGCCGTGTGCCTTGCGGCCCGGTTTCGAGCCCGCCCGCACATCGCGGAGCGCTCGGCCTCTCCCGAAAATGAAGCGTCTTTCGGTCTGACTTCATACGGGAACAAGTCAACTCATCATGCCAACCATCAACCAACTCGTGCGCCACGGTCGCGAGACCGAGGTCACGAAGTCCAAGTCGCCGGCGCTGCAGGGCGGCCCGCAGCGGCGCGGCGTGTGCACCCGCGTGTACACCACGACGCCCAAGAAGCCGAACTCCGCACTGCGCAAGGTTGCCAAGGTGCGTCTGACCAACGGCTTCGAGATCATTTCCTACATTGGCGGCGAGGGCCACAACCTGCAGGAGCACAGTGTGGTGCTCGTGCGCGGTGGCCGCGTCAAGGACCTGCCGGGCGTGCGTTACCACATCGTGCGCGGCTCGCTCGACCTGCAGGGCGTCAAGGATCGCAAGCAGTCGCGTTCGAAGTACGGCGCGAAGCGCCCGAAGAAGGCGTAAGGAACGCTGCGCGAACAGGAAAGTCGGCCTGAAGGCCGACCAAGTAAGTGAAAGGTCCCGATGGCCTTTCGCGGGGCCAGGCGAAAAGCCCGCACCAACTGAACTCACAAAAGGAAGATTCCCATGCCACGTCGTCGCGAAGTACCCAAGCGCGAGATCCTGCCCGACCCGAAATTCGGCAGCATCGACCTCTCGAAGTTCATGAACGTCATCATGGAGTCCGGCAAGAAGGCTGTGGCCGAGCGCATCATCTACGGCGCGCTCGAGCAGGTCGAGAAGAAGGCCGGCAAGGACCCGCTCGAGGTCTTCATGGTCGCCCTGAACAACATCAAGCCGATGGTCGAAGTCAAGTCCCGCCGCGTCGGCGGTGCGAACTACCAGGTTCCCGTGGAAGTTCGCCCCGTGCGCCGCGTGGCGCTGGCCATGCGCTGGTTGAAGGAATCGGCCCGCAAGCGTGGTGAGAAGTCGATGGCTGCGCGCCTTGCCAACGAGCTGCTCGAGGCCAGCGAAGGCCGCGGCGGCGCAATGAAGAAGCGCGACGAGGTGCACCGCATGGCCGAAGCCAACAAGGCCTTCTCGCACTTCCGCTTCTAAACACGGTTCCTGCGGCCGCCTTCGGGTTTTCCTGAACCCGTCGGCGGCCCCTGCATTTGGAGAAAAGATCATGGCCCGCAAGACCCCCATCGAGCGCTACCGCAATATCGGTATCAGCGCGCACATCGATGCCGGCAAGACCACCACCACCGAGCGCATCCTGTTCTACACGGGTGTGAACCACAAGATCGGTGAAGTGCACGACGGCGCGGCCACGATGGACTGGATGGAGCAGGAGCAGGAGCGCGGCATCACGATCACCTCGGCGGCGACGACCTGCTTCTGGAAGGGCATGGAGCTGGCCTATCCCGAGCACCGCATCAACATCATCGACACGCCGGGCCACGTCGACTTCACGATCGAGGTCGAGCGCAGCATGCGCGTGCTCGACGGCGCCTGCATGGTCTATTGCGCTGTCGGTGGCGTGCAGCCCCAGAGCGAAACCGTCTGGCGCCAGGCCAACAAGTACAAGGTGCCGCGGCTGGCGTTCGTCAACAAGATGGACCGCACCGGCGCCAACTTCTACAAGGTCTTCGACCAGATGAAGGTGCGGCTGAAGGCCAACCCGGTGCCGATCGTGATCCCGATCGGCGCCGAGGAGCACTTCACCGGCGTGGTCGACCTGATCAAGATGAAGGCCATCATCTGGGACGAGGCTTCGCAGGGCATGAAGTTCGACTACATGGAGATTCCCGAGGCCTTGCTGGCCGAGGCGCAGAAGTGGCGCGAGAACATGCTCGAGGCTGCCGCCGAAGCCAGCGAAGAGCTGATGAACAAGTACCTGGAGTCGGGCGAATTGTCCGAGGACGAGATCAAGCTCGGCATCCGCACGCGCACCATCGCCGCCGAGATCCAGCCGATGTTCTGCGGTACGGCGTTCAAGAACAAGGGCGTGCAGCGCATGCTCGACGGCGTGATCGATTTCATGCCCTCGCCGATCGACATCCCGCCCGTGCCCGGCATGGACGACGACGAGAAGCCGACCGTGCGCCGCGCGGCCGACGACGAGAAGTTCGCCGCGCTGGCCTTCAAGCTGATGACCGACCCCTATGTCGGTCAGTTGACCTTCGTGCGTGTCTATTCGGGCGTGCTGAAGTCGGGCGACTCGGTCTACAACCCGATCCGCGGCAAGAAGGAGCGCATCGGCCGTATCCTGCAGATGCACGCCAACCAGCGCGAAGAGATCAAGGAAATCCTGGCCGGCGACATCGCGGCCTGCGTCGGCTTGAAGGACGTGACGACGGGCGAAACGCTGTGCGACCCGGACGCGCTGATCACGCTCGAACGCATGGTCTTCCCGGAGCCGGTGATCTCGCAGGCCGTCGAGCCCAAGACCAAGGCCGACCAGGAAAAGATGGGCATTGCCCTGGGCCGCCTGGCGCAGGAAGACCCGTCGTTCCGCGTGCGCACCGACGAAGAGAGTGGCCAGACCATCATCTCCGGCATGGGCGAGCTGCACCTGGAAATCATCGTCGACCGCATGAAGCGCGAGTTCGGCGTCGAGGCCAACGTCGGCAAGCCGCAAGTGGCGTATCGCGAAACGATCCGCAAGTCGGTGAGCGACGTCGAAGGCAAGTTCGTGCGCCAGTCGGGCGGCAAGGGCCAGTACGGCCATGTCGTGCTCACCGTCGAGCCGCAGGAGCCGGGCAAGGGCTTCGAGTTCGTCGATTCGACCAAGGGCGGCGTGGTGCCCAAGGAATTCATCCCGGCGGTCAGGAAGGGCGTGGAAGAGTCGCTGCCGACTGGCGTGCTGGCCGGCTACCCGGTGGTCGACGTGAAGGTCACGCTGACCTTCGGTTCGTACCACGAGGTCGACTCGAACGAGAACGCGTTCAAGATGGCCGCGTCGTTCGGCTTCAAGGACGGTTGCCGCAAGGCCAGCCCGGTGATCCTGGAGCCGATGATGGCGGTCGAAGTCGAGACGCCGGAAGACTACGCCGGCGGCGTGATGGGCGACCTGTCCTCACGTCGCGGCATGGTCCAGGGCATGGACGACATGCCCGGTGGCGGCAAGGTCATCAAGGCCGAAGTGCCCGCTGTCGGAGATGTTCGGCTACTCGACCACGTTGCGTTCGATGTCGCAGGGTCGCGCCACGTACACGATGGAGTTCAAGCATTACAGCGAGGCGCCGAAGAACGTCGCCGACGCCATCATCACCGCACGCGGGAGCAAGTAAGTAGGACGGAAGGCGGGCAGTCGCTTCGCGAGCCCTTTCCCTCGATGGTCTTTGGTGGGGCGCCCTGCATTGCCAGTGATGCAGGGAACCCGACTCCACCAGAAACCTTAAACCCATCCACTGGCAACGCTCTTTTTTGGAGATTGAGAAATGGCAAAAGGCAAATTTGAACGGACCAAGCCGCACGTCAACGTGGGCACGATTGGCCACGTCGATCATGGCAAGACCACGCTGACGGCGGCGATGACCATCGTGCTGGCGGCCAAGTTCGGTGGCGAAGTCAAGGCCTACGACCAGATCGATGCGGCGCCCGAAGAAAAGGCCCGCGGCATCACCATCAACACCGCGCACGTCGAATACCAGACCGCCAAGCGCCACTACGCGCACGTCGACTGCCCCGGGCACGCCGACTACATCAAGAACATGATCACCGGCGCGGCGCAAATGGACGGCGCCATCCTGGTCTGCTCGGCCGCCGACGGCCCGATGCCGCAAACGCGCGAACACATCCTGCTCGCGCGCCAGGTCGGCGTGCCCTACATCATCGTGTTCCTGAACAAGTGCGACATGGTCGACGACGCCGAGCTGCTCGAGCTCGTCGAGATGGAAGTGCGCGAACTGCTCGACAAGTACGACTTCCCCGGCGACAAGACCCCCATCATCCACGGCAGCGCCAAGCTGGCCATGGAAGGCGACAAGGGTGAGCTGGGCGAGCAAGCCATCATGAAGCTGGCCGAGGCGCTGGACAGCTACATCCCCACGCCCGAGCGGGCCATCGACGGCGCGTTCCTGATGCCGGTGGAGGACGTGTTCTCCATCTCCGGGCGCGGCACCGTGGTCACCGGCCGGGTCGAACGCGGCGTGATCAAGGTCGGCGAGGAAATCGAGATCGTCGGCATCCGGCCGACGCAAAAGACCACCTGCACCGGCGTCGAGATGTTCCGCAAACTGCTCGACCAGGGCCAGGCCGGCGACAACGTGGGCATCCTGCTGCGCGGCACCAAGCGCGAGGACGTCGAGCGCGGCCAGGTGCTGTGCAAGCCCGGCAGTGTCAAGCCGCACACCCACTTCACGGCCGAGATCTACGTGCTCTGCAAGGAAGAAGGCGGACGCCACACCCCGTTCTTCAACAACTACCGGCCGCAGTTCTACTTCCGCACGACCGACGTGACGGGTGCGGTCGAGTTGCCCAAGGACAAGGAAATGGTGATGCCGGGCGACAACGTCAGCATCACCGTCAAGCTGATCAACCCGATCGCGATGGAAGAAGGCCTGCGGTTCGCCATCCGCGAGGGCGGCCGCACCGTCGGCGCCGGCGTCGTGGCAAAGATCTTGGAATAAGGAACGATCATGGCCACCAAACAGAAGATCCGAATTCGCCTGAAGGCGTTCGATTACAAGTTGATCGACCAGTCCGCGATCGAAATCGTCGACACCGCCAAGCGCACCGGCGCCATCGTCAAGGGCCCGGTGCCCCTGCCGACACGCATGCAGCGTTTCGACATCCTGCGCTCGCCGCACGTCAACAAGACGTCGCGCGACCAGTTCGAGATCCGCACCCACCAGCGGCTGATGGACATCATCGACCCGACCGACAAGACCGTGGACGCGCTGATGAAGCTCGACCTGCCGGCCGGTGTGGACGTGGAAATCAAGCTGCAGTAGAATCACGGGCTTTCCCGGCGGCGGGTTCCTTGGCGAATCCCGAGGCCCTGCCGCCCAAACTCATCAGCCCTGCCAATCGATGTGGGGCATTGGAGCCAATATGAGTCTCGCCAACCAGCTCGGTTTGCTGGGGCGCAAGGTCGGCATGATGCGCATCTTCACGGACGACGGCGACGCCGTTCCAGTGACGGTGCTCGACGTGTCGAACAACCGCGTCACCCAGATCAAGACCGAAGCCACCGACGGCTACAGCGCCATCCAGGTCGCATTCGGCTCGCGCAAGGCATCGCGCGTGTCCAAGCCTGAAGCCGGCCACCTCGCCAAGGCAGGCGTCGAGGCCGGTGAAATCCTGAGCGAATTCCGCGTCAGCGCCGAAGTCGCCGGCCAGTTCAAGCCCGGCAGCGCCTTGCCGGTGACGATGTTCGCCGCCGGCCAGATGGTCGATGTGCAGGGCACCTCGATCGGCAAGGGCTTCACGGGCACCATCAAGCGCCACAACTTCAAGTCGCAGCGCGCGTCGCACGGCAACAGCCGTTCGCACAACGTGCCGGGCTCGATCTCGATGGCGCAGGACCCGGGCCGCGTATTCCCGGGCAAGAAGATGTCGGGCCACCGTGGCGACGAGACCACCACGACGCAGAACCTCGACGTCGTTCGCGTCGACGAAGCGCGCCAGTTGCTGCTCGTCAAGGGCGCCGTGCCGGGCTCCAAGAACGGCCACGTGGTCGTGCGCCCCGCCGTCAAGGCGCGGCCGGCCGCCGTCAGCAAGGGAGCCAAGTAATGCAACTCGAGCTCCTCAATGACCAGGGCCAGGCGACAGCCAAGGTCGACGCCCCCGACACCGTGTTTGCGCGCGACTACAACGAAGCGCTGGTGCACCAGATCGTCGTCGCCTTCCAGGCCAACGCGCGCCAGGGCACCCGGGCCCAGCTCGACCGCGGCGAAGTCCATCACTCGACGAAGAAGCCGTTCCGCCAGAAGGGCACCGGCCGCGCCCGCGCGGGCATGACCAGCTCGCCGCTGTGGCGCGGGGGCGGTCGCATCTTCCCGAACCGGCCTGACGAAAACTTCAGCCAGAAGCTGAACAAGAAGATGTATCGCGCCGGCATGGCTGCGATCCTGTCGCAGCTGGTTCGCGACGGCCGCCTGGCAGTGGTCGATTCGATTTCGGTCGACGCGCCCAAGACCAAGTTGCTGGCCGCCAAGTTCAAGGCCATGGGGCTGGCTTCGGTGATGGTCATCTCCGACCAGGTCGACGACAACCTGCTGCTGGCCTCGCGCAACCTGGCCAACGTGCTGGTGGTCGAGCCGCGTTATGCCGATCCGCTGTCGCTGGTCTTCTACAAGAAGGTGCTGGTGACCAAGGGCGCGATCGAGCAGCTGAAGGAGATGTTCGCATGAGTCGCCGGGCCGTTCCCAAGACGAATACCGTAGCGCGCAGCGCGGAGGTTACCCAATGAGCCGCAACGTCCATCTCGCGCAAAGTTCGACAGAGCCGGCTGGCCACGGTGCTGGTCGAGCCGATCGTTTCCGAAAAGGCCACCGCGGTTGCCGAGAAGCACAACCAGGTGCTGTTCAAGGTCCTGCGCAACGCGACCAAACCCGAAATCAAGGCCGCCGTCGAGCTGATGTTCAAGGTCGAGGTCGAGGCCGTGCGAACGATCAACCAGCGCGGCAAGGAAAAGAAGTTCGGCAAGTCGATCGGTCGGCGTGACCACATCAAGAAGGCGTATGTGTCGCTGAAGAAGGGCCAGGAGCTCAACTTCTCCGGGGAGGCCGCGTAATGGCTGTCGTCAAAGTCAAACCCACGTCGCCCGGCCGTCGCGCCGTGGTCAAGGTCGTGCACAAGCACCTGCACAAGGGCAAGCCCGAGGCTTCGCTGCTCGAGCCGCAGATCCAGAACGCGGGGCGCAACAACAACGGCCACATCACGATGCGGCACAAGGGCGGTGGTCACAAGCACCACTACCGCGTGGTCGACTTCGTGCGCAACAAGGACGGCATTGCGGCCAAGGTCGAGCGCATCGAGTACGACCCGAACCGCACGGCCCACATCGCACTGCTGTGCTACGCCGACGGCGAGCGCCGCTACATCATCGCCCCGCGCGGCCTCGAGGTCGGCGCGACGGTGATCAGCGGTGCCGAGGCGCCGATCAAGGCCGGCAACACGCTGCCGATCCGCAACATCCCGGTGGGCTCGATCATCCACGCCGTCGAGATGCTGCCGGGCAAGGGCGCGCAGATCGCGCGTTCGGCGGGCACGTCGGTCACGCTGATGGCGCGCGAAGGCACCTACGCGCAGCTCCGGCTTCGGTCCGGTGAAGTGCGCAAGATCCACATCGATTGCCGCGCCACGATCGGCGAGGTCTCCAACGAAGAACACAGCCTGCGCCAGTACGGCAAGGCCGGTGTCAAGCGCTGGATGGGCATTCGCCCGACGGTGCGTGGCGTGGCCATGAACCCGGTCGATCACCCGCACGGCGGCGGCGAAGGCCGCACCGGCGAAGGCCAGGTGCCGGTGTCGCCGTGGAACACGATGACCAAGGGCTACCGCACGCGCAGCAACAAGCGCACGCAGACGATGATCGTCTCGCGCCGCAAGAAGTAAGAGGCCGCCATGACACGTTCACTGAAAAAAGGCCCGTTCGTCGACCACCACCTGCTGGTCAAGGTCGAGAAGGCTTCTGCAGTCAAGGACAAGAAGCCGATCAAGACCTGGTCACGTCGCTCGACGATCCTGCCCGAGTTCATCGGCCTGACGATCGCCGTGCACAACGGCAAGCAGCACGTCCCGGTGTATGTGAGCGACCAGATGGTCGGCCACAAGCTCGGCGAGTTTGCGCTGACCCGCACCTTCAAGGGCCACCCGGCCGACAAGAAGGCAGCGAAGAAGTAAAGGATGGCCACGAACATGGAAACCCAAGCAATCGTTCGCGGCGTGCGCCTGTCGACCGACAAGGGCCGGCTGGTGGCCGACCTGATCCGCGGCAAGAAGGTGGATCAGGCGCTGAACATCCTCGCCTTCACGCAGAAGAAGGCCGCCGGCATCATCAAGAAGGCGCTCGAGAGCGCGATCGCGAATGCGGAGCACAACGACGGTGCCGACATCGACGAGCTGAAGGTCAAGACCATCTACGTCGAGCAGGGCACCACGCTGAAGCGTTTCTCTGCGCGCGCCAAGGGCCGCGGCAACCGCATCAGCAAGGGCACCTGCCACATCTACGTGACTGTCGGGAACTGAGGAAGAACACATGGGACAAAAGATCCACCCGATCGGCTTCCGACTGCCCGTCACGCGTGCCTGGTCGTCGCGCTGGTTTGCCACCAAGGCCAACTTCAGCCAGATGCTGGCCGAAGACCTGCAGGTGCGCGACTACCTCAAGACCAAGCTGAAGAGCGCGGCGGTGTCGCGCATCCTGATCGAGCGCCCGGCCAAGAACGCGCGCATCACCATCTACTCGGCGCGTCCGGGCGTGGTGATCGGCAAGAAGGGTGAGGACATCGAGAACCTGAAGGCCGAGCTGACCAAGCGCCTGGGCGTGCCGGTGGCGGTCAACATCGAAGAGGTGCGCAAGCCCGAGATCGATGCGCAACTGATTGCCGACTCGATCACCCAGCAGCTGGAAAAGCGCATCATGTTCCGCCGCGCCATGAAGCGCGCCATGCAGAACGCCATGCGCCTGGGTGCCCAGGGCATCAAGCTGATGTCGTCGGGCCGCCTGAACGGCATCGAAATCGCCCGCTGCGAGTGGTACCGCGAAGGCCGCGTGCCGCTTCACACCCTCAAGGCCGACATCGACTACGGCTTCTCGGAAGCCAAGACCACCTACGGCGTGATCGGCGTCAAGTGCTGGGTCTATCGTGGTGACCGTCTGGGCCACGGCGAGGCGCCTGCCGTCAAGCCCGAAGGTGGCGACGACGACCGTCGCTCGCGCCGCGGGCCGCGCCCCGGCGGGCCGGGTGGCCCCGGCGGTTCGGGCTTCCCGGGCGCTCCCGGTGGCGCGCCGCGCGGCCGCACCGAGCGCGCACCGCGCGCACCCAGCGCGGCGCCGGCCGAGGCCAGCGCCAAACCGGCCGAAGCCGGTGCTGCAGCCGGTGCCGACGCACCCAAGCCCGCCGTCAAGCGCGTACGCAAAGCGGCGGCCCCGGCCGCCGGCGGCGGCGCCAAAGGAGAATAAGAATGCTGCAACCGTCACGCCGCAAGTACCGCAAGGAGCAGAAGGGCCGCAACACGGGCATCGCCACGCGCGGGGCCGCGGTCTCGTTCGGCGACTTCGGCTTGAAGGCGACCGAACGCGGCCGCCTCACGGCGCGCCAGATCGAAGCCGCGCGCCGTGCCATCTCGCGCCATATCAAGCGCGGTGGCCGAATCTTCATTCGCATCTTCCCCGACAAGCCGATCTCGCAGAAGCCGGCCGAAGTGCGCATGGGCAACGGCAAGGGCAACCCCGAGTACTACGTGGCTGAAATTCAGCCGGGCAAGGTGCTTTACGAACTCAACGGCGTGCCGGAAGCGCTGGCCCGCGAGGCGTTCACGCTGGCCGCCGCCAAGCTGCCGCTGTCGTGCACCTTCGTGACCCGCCAGGTCGGCGCCTGAGCAAGAGGAAATGGCTATGAAAGCATCTGAACTGCGCGCCAAGGACAAGCCGGCGCTGGAGAAGGAAGTCTCCGACCTGCTCAAGGCCCACTTCGGCCTGCGCATGCAAAAGGCGACGCAACAGCTCTCCAACCACTCGCAGCTGGGCAAGACCCGCCGCGACATTGCCCGCGCCAAGACCGTGCTGGCAGAGAAGAACAAGGGAGCCGCGAAATGAACACCGCTGCAGCAACCCAGGCGCCGGACGCGAAGACCAAGGTCACCCGCACGTTCGTCGGCAAGGTGGTCAGCGACAAGCGCGCCAAGACCATCACCGTGCTGGTCGAGCGCCGCGTCAAGCACGAGCTTTACGGCAAGATCATCGGCCGCTCGAGCAAGTACCACGCCCACGATGAGAAGGGCGAGTACAAGATGGGCGACGTGGTCGAGATCACCGAGAGCCGGCCGATTTCGAAGACCAAGTCGTGGGTCGTGACGCGCCTGGTCGAAAAGGCCAAGAACGTCTAGGCCCTTTGGCCTGACCGTCGGCACGACGGCCGGAACGCTGGGACACTGGCGGCCGGCCGTTTCCCATCCACCAGGAGATTCACCATGCTCAAAGTTGGCGACAAGCTGCCTGCCGGCAAACTGCAGGAATTCGTCGAGGTCGAGGGCAACGGCTGCTCGCTCGGCCCGAACACCTTCGACGTGGCCCAGATCACCGCCGGCAAGAAGATCGCCATCTTCGCGCTGCCGGGCGCCTACACGCCGACCTGTTCGGCCAAGCACGTGCCGGGTTATGTCGAGAAGGCCGCGGCGCTGAAGGCCGCCGGTGTCGACGAGATCTGGTGCGTGTCGGTCAATGACGCCTTCGTGATGGGCGCCTGGGGCCGCGATCAGCACACGGCGGGCAAGGTGCGCATGATGGCCGACGGCAGTGCCCACTTCACGACGGCGGTTGGCCTGACGCTGGACCGCATCGCCGCCGGCATGGGCATTCGCTCGCAGCGCTACTCGATGCTGGTGGTCGACGGCGTGGTCAAGACGCTCAATGTCGAGGCCCCGGGCAAGTTCGAGGTCAGCGACGCCGACACCCTGCTGCGCCAGGCCAAAGAGGTGCTGGCCTGAGATTTTTCGACGCCGGCCTTTGACAGGGCCGGCCATTACCCGCTATCATCCTCTGCTTCGCCGAAATCGGCGTGCCATGCGCATTGCGCCGGCCTCGATTTCGGATTCAGCCCACACCACGGGCCCAAGACTGACCGCAGGCCGATCCATGACCACGAGGTGGCGGCTGTAGTTCAAGTTGGGTTAAGAACATGATCCAAATGCAATCGCGGCTCGACGTCGCGGACAACACCGGCGCGAAATCCGTCATGTGCATCAAGGTGCTGGGCGGCTCCAAGCGCCGCTACGCCGGCATTGGCGACGTGATCAAGGTCAGCATCAAGGAAGCCGCGCCGCGGGCCCGCGTCAAGAAGGGCGAGGTCTACAGCGCCGTGGTCGTGCGCACCGCCAAGGGTGTGCGCCGCGCCGACGGCTCGCTGATCAAGTTCGACGGCAACGCGGCCGTGCTGCTCAACGCCAAGCTCGAGCCGATCGGCACCCGCATCTTCGGCCCGGTGACTCGCGAATTGCGTACCGAGCGCTTCATGAAGATCGTGTCGCTCGCACCCGAAGTGCTGTAAGGCACCGCCTGGAAGGACTCACCCCATGAACAAGATTCGCAAAGGCGACCAGGTCATCGTGTTGACCGGCCGCGACAAAGGCAAGCGTGGCACCGTGGCCCGCCGTGTCGATGACACGCACCTGGTGGTCGAGGGCGTCAACGTCGTGAAGAAGCACGTCAAGCCCAACCCGATGAAGGGCACCACCGGCGGCGTGATCGACAAGACGATGCCGATCGACCAGTCCAACGTCGCGATCTACAACGCCAAGACCGGCAAGGCCGACCGCGTCGGTATCAAGCTGCTGAGCGAGGCCGAGAAGAAGGCGCGCAAGACCCAGGACAACGGCGTGCGCGTCTACAAGTCCAGCGGCGAAGAGATCAAGGCTTAAGAGGCAAACAAGATGGCAAAGAAACAAGCTGCTGCCGCTGCGCCCGCCGCGACCGGCACGTCCGCCGTGCCGCTGGCGCGCCTGCAGACCATGTACAAGGAAAAGATCGTCCCCGAGCTGGTGGCCAAGTTTGGCTACAAGTCGGTGATGCAGGTGCCGCGTCTGACCAAGATCACGCTGAACATGGGTGTCAGCGAAGCGGTGTCCGACAAGAAGATCATGGACAACGCGGTCGGCGACCTGACCAAGATCGCCGGCCAGAAGCCGGTGGTCACGAAGAGCAAGAAGGACATCGCCGGTTTCAAGATCCGCTCGGGCGTGCCGATCGGCGCGATGGTCACGCTGCGCGGCGTGCGCATGTACGAATTCCTCGACCGCTTCGTCACCGTGGCCCTGCCGCGCGTGCGCGACTTCCGCGGCATCTCGGGGCGCTCGTTCGACGGCCGCGGGAACTACAACATCGGGGTCAAGGAACAGATCATCTTCCCCGAGATCGATTACGACAAGGTCGACGCGATGCGTGGCATGAACGTCAGCATCACGACCAGCGCCAAGACCGATGACGAGTGCAAGGCGCTGTTGACGGCCTTCCGCTTCCCGTTCAAGAACTGAGGCATTCCATGGCCAAACAATCCCTCATCCAGCGTGAGCTCAAGCGCGAGCAACTGGTCGCCAAGTACAAGAAGAAGTACGACGAACTCAAGGCGACCGCGAACAACGCCAAGAAGTCCGACGAGGAGCGCTACGCCGCGCGCCTGGCGCTGCAGCAACTGCCGCGCAATGCCTACCCGACGCGCCATCGCAATCGTTGCGAGCTGACGGGTCGTCCGCGCGGTACGTTCCGCATGTTCGGTCTGGCGCGCAGCAAGATCCGCGACCTGGCCTTCAAGGGCGACATCCCTGGTGTCGTCAAGGCCAGTTGGTAATCGGACCGCAGGAGATTCGCAAATGAGCATGAGTGATCCGATCGCCGATATGCTGACGCGTATCCGCAACGCACAGTCCGTCGAGAAGACCGCAGTGACGATGCCATCGTCCAAGCTGAAGGTGGCGATTGCGCAGGTGCTGAAGGACGAGGGCTATATCGATGGCTTCGCCGTCAAGGGCGAGGCCAAGGCCGAACTCGAGATCGCGCTGAAGTACTACGCCGGGCGTCCGGTGATCGAGCGCATCGAGCGGGTCAGCCGCCCCGGCCTGCGTGTCTACAAGGGCCGGCATTCGATTCCGCAGGTGCAGAACGGCCTGGGCGTGGCCATCGTCACCACGCCGCAGGGCGTGATGACCGACCGCAAGGCGCGCGCTTCGGGCATCGGCGGCGAAGTCCTGTGCTACGTGGCCTAAGGGGAGACTTGCAATGTCGCGCGTAGGAAAAATGCCGATCACCGTGCCCAAGGGCGTGGACGTGGTGGTCACGGCCGAACAGATCAGCGTCAAGGGCGCCCAGGGCACCTTGCTGCGCAAGGGCAATCCGCTGGTGGCGGTCAAGAACGATGCCGGCCTGGTGAGCTTCACCGCGGCCAACGACAGCACCGAAGCCGATGCCATGAGCGGCACCATGCGCGCGCTGGTGGCCAACATGGTCAGCGGCGTGACCAAGGGCTTCGAACGCCGGTTGACGCTGGTCGGCGTGGGCTTTCGCGCCCAGGCCCAGGGCAGCAAGCTCAATCTGCAGGTCGGCTATTCGCACCCGGTGGTCAAGGACATGCCGGCCGGGATCAAGGTCGAGTGCCCGACGCAAACCGAAATCATCATCAAGGGCGCCGACCGCCAGGTGGTGGGCCAGATCGCCGCCGAAGTGCGCGCGATCCGTCCGCCCGAGCCCTACAAGGGCAAGGGCATCCGCTATGCGAACGAGCGCGTGGTCCTCAAAGAGACCAAGAAGAAGTAAGGAGCGGCCGTCATGACGATCACCAAGAAAGATCAACGCATCCGCCGTTCGCGCCAGACGCGCGTGCGCATCGCCAAGCAGCGCGTCGCGCGGCTGACGGTGTTTCGCAGCAACCTGCACATCTATGCCAACGTCATCTCCGACGACGGCACCAAGGTGCTGGCCAGCGCGTCGACCGCCGAGAAGGACGTGCGCACCGAGATCGGCGCCAAAGGCAAGGGCGGCAACGCCGCCGCCGCGGCGATCGTCGGCAAGCGCATCGCCGAGAAGGCCAAGGCTGCCGGCATCGACACCGTCGCGTTCGACCGCGCGGGCTTCGCCTACCACGGCCGCGTCAAGGCGCTGGCCGAGGCGGCGCGTGAAGCCGGCCTGCAGTTCTGACATCAAGGAATCAGTAAGCCATGGCTAAATTTCAACCCCGCGCCCAGACCGAAGGCAACGACGACGGCCTGAAGGAAAAGATGATCGCGGTGAATCGCGTCACCAAGGTGGTCAAGGGCGGCCGCACGCTGAGCTTCGCGGCGCTGACCGTCGTGGGCGACGGCGACGGCCGCATCGGCATGGGCAAGGGCAAGGCCAAGGAAGTGCCGGTCGCGGTGCAGAAGGCCATGGAGTCGGCGCGCCGCAACCTGAAGAAGGTGCCCGCTGAAGAACGGCACGATCCACCACAACGTGCGTGGCGAGCACGGCGCGGCCAAGGTGCTGATGGCGCCGGCCGCGGCCGGTACCGGCATCATCGCCGGCGGCCCGATGCGCGCGGTGTTCGAAGTCATGGGTGTCACCGACATCGTGGCCAAGAGCCTGGGCTCGTCCAACCCGTACAACATGGTGCGTGCCACGCTGGACGCGCTGAACAACTCCACCACCCCCGCGGCGGTGGCAGCCAAGCGCGGCAAGTCGGTCGAAGACATCTTCAACTGAAACGCCGGCGCCGGAGAGACCATGAACCCCCAAGCTCACATTCGTTCGCTGCCCCCCGAGGGGGCGCAGGCCGCCCTTGGGACGGCCCGGCGGGAGGCCTGACATGTCCGACAAGAAAACCCTGACCGTCAAGCTCGTCAAGAGCGTGGCCGGTACCAAGCAATCGCACCGCGACACCGTGCGCGGCCTGGGCCTGCGCCGGGTCAACAGCCAGCGCACGCTGGAAGACACGCCGGCCGTGCGCGGGATGATCAACAAGGTCGCTTACCTGGTGCAGGTGCTGTGATGGAACCTCAACGACATCAAGCCGGCCGCCGGCAGTCAGAAGGACCGCCGCCGCGTCGGCCGCGGCATCGGCTCCGGCCTGGGCAAGACCGCCGGACGTGGCCACAAGGGCCAGAAGTCGCGTGCCGGCGGCTACCACAAGGTCGGCTTCGAAGGCGGCCAGATGCCGCTGCAGCGCCGACTGCCCAAGCGCGGCTTCAAGTCGCATGCGCTGAAATACAACGCCGAAATCACGCTGGGCGATCTGCAAAAGCTCGGCCTGGACGAGGTCGACCTGTTGAGTCTGAAGCAGGCCGGCCTGGTCGGCGACATGATCAAGACGGTCAAGGTCATCAAGACCGGCGAGCTGAGCGTCAAGGTCGCGCTCAAGGGCGTCGGCGCGACGGCCGGCGCCAAGGCGGCGATCGTCGCCGCCGGCGGTTCGGTCGCCGAGTAAGCGCAGAGGACAGGCGACTTGGCAACCAACGCGACCCAACTGGCCAAGAGCGGCAAGTTCGGCGACCTGCGTCGCCGCTTGACGTTCCTGCTGCTCGCGCTGGTGGTCTATCGCCTGGGCGCGCACATTCCCGTGCCCGGCATCGACCCCGAGCAGTTGCGCCAGCTCTTCAACAGCCAGAGCGGCGGCATCCTGAACCTGTTCAACATGTTCAGCGGCGGCGCGCTGTCGCGCTTCACCGTCTTCGCGCTGGGCATCATGCCCTACATCTCGGCCTCGATCATCATGCAGTTGATGACCTACGTCGTGCCGACGCTCGAGGCGCTGAAGAAGGAAGGCGAGTCGGGCCGGCGCAAGATCACGCAGTACACGCGCTACGGCACCCTGGGCCTGGCGGTGTTCCAGTCGCTGAGCATCGCGATCGCGCTCGAGGGCTCGCCCGGACTGGTCATCGCCCCGGGCTTCGGTTTTCGCATGACGGCGGTGGTCAGCCTGGTGGCCGGCACCATGTTCCTGATGTGGCTGGGCGAGCAGATCACCGAGCGCGGCCTGGGCAACGGCATCTCGATCCTGATCTTCGCCGGCATCGCCGCCGGCCTGCCCAACGCCATCGGCGGCCTGTTCGAACTGGTGCGCACCGGCTCGATGAGCATCTTCGCGTCGCTGTTCATCATCACGCTGGTGGTGTTCGTGACCTTCGCGGTGGTCTTCGTCGAGCGTGGCCAGCGCAAGATACTGGTCAACTACGCCAAGCGGCAGGTCGGCAACAAGGTCTACGGCGGCCAATCGTCGCACCTGCCCCTGAAGCTCAACATGTCGGGCGTGATCCCGCCGATCTTCGCCTCGTCGATCATCCTGCTGCCGGCCACGGTGGTCGGCTGGTTCGCCACCGGCGAAGGCATGCGCTGGCTGAAGGACATCTCGTCGGCGCTGTCGCCGGGGCAGCCGATCTACGTGCTGCTGTACGCGGCGATGATCGTCTTCTTCTGCTTCTTCTATACCGCGCTGGTCTTCAACAGCCGCGAGACCGCCGACAACCTGAAGAAGAGCGGCGCCTTCGTCCCCGGCATCCGCCCGGGCGACCAGACGGCCAAGTACATCGACCGCATCCTGGGCCGCCTGACGCTGGCCGGCGCGATCTACATCACCGCGGTCTGCCTGCTGCCCGAGTTCCTGGTCCTGAAATACAACGTGCCGTTCTACTTCGGTGGAACGTCGCTGCTGATCATCGTGGTCGTGACGATGGACTTCTGGGCCCAGGTCCAGAGCTACGTCATGAGCCAACAGTACGAGTCGCTTTTGAAGAAGGCAAATTTCAAGGCATCTTGAGATGGCGAAGGATGATGTCATCCAGATGCAGGGCGAGATTCTGGAGAACTTGCCCAACGCCACGTTTCGAGTGAAGTTGGAGAACGGCCACCTGGTCCTCGGGCACATTTCCGGAAAGATGCGCATGCACTACATCCGCATCCTGCCCGGCGACAAGGTGACGGTCGAGTTGACGCCCTACGATTTGAGTCGGGCTCGCATCGTGTTCCGCGCGAAGTGAGTGCCGCGATTGACGGTCAAGAGTGAAGGTTTAGGAGAGCAAGATGAAAGTCGCTGCATCGGTCAAGAAGATGTGCCGTAACTGCAAGATCATCCGTCGCAACGGAGTGGTGCGCGTGATTTGCACCGACCCGCGCCACAAGCAGCGCCAGGGCTGAACGGGCCCGCTCGCACCAGCACGCCAGAGCACACAGCAAGGAACACCATGGCACGCATTGCCGGTATCAACATTCCGCCGCACAAACACGCCGAGATCGGCCTGACTTCGATCTACGGCATCGGCCGCAGCACGGCGCAGAAGATCTGCGAGCGGGCGGGAGTCGCCTACTCGAAGAAGATCAAGGACCTGTCGGACGCCGATCTGGAAAAGATCCGCGAAGAGATCGGCCGCATGACGATCGAAGGCGACCTGCGTCGCGAGATGTCGATCAACATCAAGCGCCTGATGGACCTGGGCTGCTACCGCGGTGTGCGCCACCGTCGTGGCCTGCCGGTCCGTGGCCAGCGCACCAAGACCAACGCGCGTACGCGCAAGGGCCCGCGCAAGTCGGGCGCGCTCGTCAAGAAATGACGACTCGTCACTTCATGAAGAAGTAACCCGCGCGTCGATAGAGAACTCAAGGAAAGATCATGGCCAAGGCACCCCAGAACACCGCCGCGCGTCGCGTGAGCAAGAAGATCCGCAAGAACGTCGCGGATGGCTTTGCCCACATTCACGCGTCGTTCAACAACACCATCATCACCATCACCGACCGTCAGGGCGGCGCTCTGGCCTGGGCCTCGAGCGGCGGCCAGGGCTTCAAGGGCTCGCGCAAGAGCACGCCCTTCGCGGCCCAGGTGGCGGCCGAGAATGCCGGCCGCGCGGCGCAGGAGCAAGGCATCAAGAACCTCGACGTGCGCATCAAGGGCCCGGGCCCGGGGCGCGAATCGAGCGTGCGTGCGTTGGCCTCGCTCGGCATCCGCATCAACTCCATCTCCGACGTGACGCCGGTGCCGCACAACGGCTGCCGGCCGCAGAAGCGCCGTAGAATCTAACCATAAGAACGTGGACACGGCATGCCGATGGCATGCCGTGTACTTCGTCCGTGAAGACCACCGTTCGAGCGCATTCAAACAATACCCGCCGGACTCGCGCGACAAGAAGGTCGCGTCAGATTGACCAGTAAAGGACAGCAACGTGGCAAGACTCCTCGGCCCCAAGGCCAAACTATCCCGCCGTGAAGGCACCGACCTGTTCCTGAAGAGCGCACGCCGCGCCATCAGCGACAAGTCGAAGTTCGAATCCAAGCCGGGCCAGCACGGCCGCACCAGCGGTTCGCGCACCAGCGACTTCGGCCTGCAACTGCGCGAGAAGCAGAAGGTCAAGCGCATGTACGGCGTGCTCGAGCGCCAGTTCCGGCGCTACTTCGCCGAGGCCGAGCGGCGCAAGGGCAACACCGGCGCCAACCTGCTGATGCTGCTCGAGTCGCGTCTGGACAACGTGGTCTACCGCATGGGCTTCGGCAGCACCCGCGCCGAAGCGCGGCAGCTGGTCTCGCACAAGGGCATCACCGTCAACGGCAACGTCGTCAACATCTCGTCCTACCTGGTCAAGGCCGGCGACACGGTCGCCGTGCGCGAGAAGTCGAAGAAGCAGTTGCGCGTGACCGATTCGGTCAAGCTGGCCGAATCGATCGGCCTGCCCGAGTGGGTCAAGGTCGACGTCGCCAAGCTCGAAGGCGTGTTCACCAAGACGCCCGACCGCGACCAGTTCGGCGCCGAGATCAAGGAAGCACTCATCGTCGAGCTTTATTCGAGGTAAAGCGGGAGACCGGCCTTTGGCCGGCCCCCTTTCTGGAGGGCTTCGCTTGCCGGGCGCGAAGTCTTCGTCTTTCCAGCCCGGCAGATCCATCAGCCTTATCGGTGTAACGAGCCGAGGGTATTGACAGGAACAACACTCAATGCAAACCAATCTGCTGAAACCCAAAGCCATCAATGTCGAGCCGATCAGCGGCCATCGTGCCAAGGCCACGCTCGAGCCTTTCGAGCGCGGCTACGGCCACACGCTGGGCAACGCCCTGCGCCGCGTGCTGTTGTCGTCGATGGTGGGTTACGCACCGACCGAAGTCACCATTGCCGGCGTGCTGCACGAGTACTCGACGATCGACGGCGTGCAGGAAGACGTGGTCCACATCATGCTCAACCTGAAGGGCGTGACCTTCCGCCTGCACAACCGCGACGAAGTCACGCTGGTGCTGCGCAAGGAAGGCGAGGGCCCGGTCACGGCCGGCGACATCCAGACCCCGCATGACGTCGAGATCATCAACCCCGAGCACGTGATCGCGCACCTGTCGCATGGCGGCAAGCTCGACATGCAGATCAAGGTCGAGAAGGGCCGCGGCTACGTGCCGGGCAACCTGCGCCGCTTCGGCGACGAGCCGACCAAGTCGATCGGCCGCATCGTGCTCGATGCCTCGTTCTCGCCCGTGCGCCGCGTCAGCTACGCGGTCGAGAACGCGCGCGTCGAACAGCGCACCGACCTCGACAAGCTGGTGATGGAGATCGAAACCAACGGCGCGATCAGCCCGGAAGAGGCGATCCGCTCGTCGGCCAAGATCCTGGTCGAACAACTGGCGGTGTTCGCCCAGCTCGAAGGCAGCGAAGTCAGCGGCATCTTCGAAGAGCAGAAGCGCACCACCAGCACCTTCGATCCGATCCTGCTGCGCCCGGTCGACGAGCTCGAGCTCACCGTGCGCTCGGCCAATTGCCTGAAGGCCGAAAACATCTACTACATCGGCGACCTGATCCAGCGCACCGAGACCGAGTTGCTGAAGACGCCGAACCTGGGCCGCAAGTCGCTCAACGAAATCAAGGAAGTGCTCGCCTCGCGCGGCCTCACGCTCGGCGCGCGCCTGGAGAACTGGCCGCCGCAGGGCTTGGATAAGCGGTAACAGGAGAGACGGCGCAAGCGCCGTCCAAGGATTGGGCTTCTAAGAAGCCCGGTGCACCCCCAGTACCTGATACGGCTGGGGCTCAATATAGGAAGGACAAGCACCATGCGCCACCGCAACGGACTACGCAAACTCAACCGCACCAGCGCGCATCGCCAGGCGATGCTGCGCAACATGTGCAATTCGCTGATCACGCACGAGGCGATCAAGACCACGCTGCCCAAGGCCAAGGAGCTGCGCATGGCCGTCGAGCCGCTGATCACGCTGGCCAAGGAGCCCACGCTGGCGCACCGCCGGCTGGCCTTCGACCGCACGCGCGACCGCGACGTCGTGGCCAAGCTGTTCAACGACCTCGGCCCGCGCTACAAGGCCCGCCCGGGCGGCTACACGCGGATCCTGAAGATGGGCTTTCGCGTCGGCGACAACGCCCCGATGGCCTTCGTCGAACTGGTCGATCGGCCCGAACCCAAGGCCGACGAAGCCAAGACCGACGCCGAATAATCACACTGCCGGCGTGAACGCAGGGCCAGCCGCAAGCTGGCCTTGTTCGTTTGGGCCGGCCCATGTCAGCGCACCTTGAACACACCGCTGTTTCGCGCCGAGGGCCTGGTCAAGCATTACAACGGCCAGCGCGTCGTCGACGACCTGTCGCTGACGATCGCACCCGGTGAATGCCTGGGCGTGATCGGCCCCAACGGCGCCGGCAAGACCACCACGCTGCGCATGTGCCTGGGCCTGGTGGTACCCGACGCCGGCCGCATCGACATCTTCGGCCTGCCGGTGCCCGCGGCCGTGCGCGAAGCGAAGAAGCGCATCGGCGTGGTCACGCAGTTCGACAGCCTCGACCCCGACTTCAGCTGTGCCGAGAACCTGCGCGTCTTCGGTCGCTATTTCGGCCTGCCGCGTGCGCTGATCGCCGAGCGCGTGCCACGCCTGCTCGAATTTGCTGCGCTGCAATCCAAGGCCGCGCGCCCGGCCCGGCGAGTTGTCCGGCGGCATGAAACGGCGCCTGTCGCTGGCCCGTGCACTGATCAACGACCCCGATCTGCTGCTGCTCGACGAACCCACTACCGGGCTCGACCCGCAGGCGCGGCACCTGATGTGGGAGCGCCTGAAGGCCCTGCTGCAGCAGGGCAAGTCGATCCTGCTCACGACCCACTTCATGGACGAGGCCGAGCGCCTGTGCGACCGCCTGGTGGTGCTCGACCGCGGCCGCAAGATCGCCGAGGGCACACCGCGCGGCCTGATCGCCGAATACCTCGAGCCCGATGTGGTCGAGGTCTACGGCGAAGGTGCTGCCGCCTGCGCCGCCGAACACGGCGCGCTGGCCCAGCGCGTCGAGACCAGCGGCGACACCGTCTTCTTCTACCTGCGCCAGGCCCATCGCCTGCTCGATGCGGTGGCCGAGCGTCGCGACATCCGCACCCTGCATCGGCCGGCCAACCTCGAAGACCTGTTCCTCAAGCTCGCCGGGCGCCAGATCCGCGACGACGCGTGATGAAGACCACCCACGCACCGGCGCCGCCGTCGATCTTCGCCCCGCCGCGCGTCTCGCTGCGTTGCTGGCCGGTCGTGCTGCGCAACTGGCTGGTCTGGAAGAAGCTCGCACTGCCCAGCCTGCTCGGCAACATCGCCGAGCCCTTGATCATCCTGGTCGCCTTCGGCTACGGCCTGGGCGCGCTGGTCGGCCGCGTCAATGACCTGCCCTACATCGTGTTCCTGGCCTCGGGCAGCATCTGCATGAGCACCATGTACGCCGCCTCGTTCGAGGCCATGTACTCGGCGTTTTCGCGCATGCAGATGCAGAAGACGTGGGACAGCATCCTGAACGCGCCGATCGCGCTCGACGACATCGTGCTGGCCGAGATGCTGTGGGCCGGCATCAAGGCACTGATCAGCGCGACCGCGATCGCCGCTGTGCTTGTGGCACTCGGCATCAGCCGCGCGCCGACGCTGCTGGTCGCGCTGCCGGTGCTGTTTCTGGTCGGCCTCACGTTCGCCGGCATCGCGCTGGTCTTCAACGCGCTGGCCAAGGGCTACGACTTCTTCACCTACTACTTCACGTTGGTGCTGACGCCGATGACCTTCCTGTCTGGCGTCTACTTCCCCGTCGATCAACTGCCGCGCTGGCTGCAGCAGGTCGCGGCCGTGCTGCCCTTGTCGGCCGCGGTGGAACTGGTGCGGCCGCTGGTGATCGGCGCCTGGCCCACGCGCTGGTGGCAGCCGCTGGCGGTGCTCCTGGTCTACGCAGTTTCGGCCTTCTGGATCGCCCTGGCGCTGACGCGGCGGCGCTTCCTGCGCTGAGCTCGCGCAGAGTCGCCATGTTAGAATTCGCCTCGCGGGGTGGAGCAGTCTGGTAGCTCGTTGGGCTCATAACCCAAAGGTCGCAAGTTCAAATCTTGCCCCCGCAACCAGACACCCAGGGTCCAGTGCCCAAACGCCAACCAAAGCGGTTGGCGTTTTGCATTGCGGTGCCGATGTCGTGCGCGGCTAACGCAGATCAAGGCGCGGCGCCGGGCACGGCCCGACAGTGCCGGTGATGCAGACACGCTGGCAGTTGTCGCGGTTGTTGACCGCGCCGCACAGGCTGGGCTTCGCCGCGGCCGCGCTGCTGCTGGGCACCAGCGCCGTCTGGTGGGCCGTCGTGCTGGTCACGCGGGCCGCAGGTGTGACGCTGCCGTGGGCGGTGCCGCCGCCGGTCGCGCACGGCCTGCTGATGGCGCTGGGCTTCATGCCGCTCTTCATCACCGGCTTCCTGTTCACGGCGGGCCCACGCTGGCTCGGCCTGCCCGAGGTCGATGCCGCGTCGTTGCGCATGCCGGTGCAGACGATCGTGGCCGGCTGGGCGCTCGCGCTGCCCGGCTTTCACGCCGGCGCCACGCTCGCGGGCATCGGCGTGGCTCTGGTGGCGCTCGGCTGGAGCGCGCTGGTGCTGCGCTTTGTCGGCCTCGTTCGCGCCAGCCGGTCGCCCGACAAGCTGCACGCCTCGCTGGTGGCCGTGGCCGGTGCCATCGGCGCGCTCGCGCTGTGGCTGGCCGCGGCGGCGCTGATTGCGAATCACCCCAGCTGGCGTGCGTGCCGCGACGCAGCTCGCGCTGTGGGGTTTTCTCGCGCCGGTGTTCGCCACCGTATCGCACCGCATGCTGCCGTTCTTCACCGCCAGTGCGTTGCCGCTGCACGATGCCTGGCGACCCAACGCGCTGCTGGTGGCGATGCTGGCCGCGCTGGCCGCCGAGTTGCCGTTCGCGATCGCCGAGCTGTGGTGGTGGCCGTTGCCGCCGGCCGCGCGTTGGCTGCAGGTGGCCGTCGAGGTCGCCCGCGGCCGCGATGCTGTTGTGGCTGGCCCTGCGCTGGGGTCTGCTGCAGGGCCTGAAGATCCGCCTGCTGGCGATGCTGCATGTCGGCTTCCTGTGGCTGGGCATCACCTTTGCGCTCGGTGCGACCTCGCACGCATTGATGGCCGCGCTCGGGCCCGCGCATTCGCTCGACCTGGCGCCGCAACACGCGCTGACGATGGGCTACCTCGGCAGCACGCTGCTGGCCATGGCCACGCGCGTCGCGGCCGGCCACAGCGGCCGGCCGCTGGTGGCCGACAACATCGCCTGGGCCCTGTTCTGGACGCTGCAGGCGGCCGTGCTGCTGCGCCTGGCCGCTGCGCTGTGGCCGGCGGCCGCCACGCCGCTGCTGCTGGCCGCCGTGAGCGCCTGGGTCGTGGCGATGGCTGGCTGGTCATTGCGCTACGGCCGCTGGCTCGGCCGCCCGCGTGCCGATGGCCGCCCGGGTTAGCACGGCGTAGACTTGCTGCAGGCCCGGTGTACCCCGTCGCGTGCCATGCAAGAGGGCACCGACGAGGGGATACCCCTCGATCGCAGGGCCGCCGTCGGTGCCGCGCCGGCGCGACAGGCTACCCTGTGGCGATCGAATTGAGATTGAAGTGGATCAATTCCGGGCCACCGGCGCTGCACCCATGATGCGCACTTGCCACCGACAACCAGGAAAACCGTCTTGACCGTCACCTCCACCCCGAAGACCGCGGCGATGGTCGCCGCGCTGCCGCCGCAAGCCATCAGCGCCGAAGTGCTGCGCGAGAAATACGCCAAGGGCGACGAACAAAGCGTCGACGACGTGCTACCGCCGCGTTGCCAAGGCGCTGGCCGAGGCCGAGCCGCCGGACCAGCGCGCGCCGTGGGCCGAGCGCTTTGCGCAGGCGCTCGAGCAGGGCTTCATCCCGGCCGGGCGCATCCAGTCGGCCGCCGGCACCGGCCTGGCGGCCACGCTGATCAACTGCTTCGTGCAGCCGGTCGGCGACTCCATCACCCAGCTCGACGACGGCCACCCCGGCATCTACACCGCGCTGGCCGAAGCGGCCGAGACGATGCGCCGCGGCGGCGGCGTCGGCTACGACTTCTCGCGCATCCGCCCGCGCGGGCGCCTGGGTCGGCGCGCACGCAGAGCAGCGCCTCCGGCCCGGTCAGCTACATGCGCGTCTTCGACCGCTCCTGCGAGACGGTCGAGTCCGCCGGTGCGCGGCGCGGCGCGCAGATGGGCGTGCTGCGCTGCGACCACCCCGACGTCGAGGAATTCATCCACGCCAAGGACCGCGGCGACCTGAAGAACTTCAACATCTCGGTCGGCGTCACCGACGCCTTCATGCAGGCGGTGCGCGACAACGGCGAGGTCGAGCTGGTGCACCGTGCCGAGCCCGGTGCGGCGCAAAAGGCCGCCGGCGCCTACCAGCGCGGCGACGGCCAATGGGTCTACCGCAAGCTGCCCGCGCGCGAGCTGTGGGAGCAGATCATGCGCGCCACCTACGACCATGCCGAGCCGGGCGTGCTGTTCCTCGACACCATCAACCGCGACAACAACCTCGCCTACTGCGAAACCATCAGCGCGACCAATCCCTGCGGCGAACAGCCGCTGCCGGCCTACGGCTGCTGCTGCCTCGGCTCGATCGACCTGACGCGCTTCGTGCAGCGCCCGTTCGAGGCCGACGCCGCTTTCGACGACGCCGGCTTCGCGCAACTCGTGCGCACGGCCGTGCGCATGCTCGACAACGTGCTCGACGTGACGATGTGGCCGCTGCCGCAGCAGCACGAAGAGGCGCGGCGCAAGCGCCGCATCGGCCTGGGCTTCACCGGCCTGGGCGATGCGCTGGTGATGCTGGGCCTGCGCTACGACGGCGAGCCCGCGCGCGCCATGGCCCGGCGCATCGCCGAGCGCATGCGCGACGCGGCCTACGACGCATCGGTCGATCTGGCCATCGAGCGCGGCGCGTTCCCGCTCTTCAATGCCGACCTGTACCTGTCGGGCGGCACGTTCGCGTCGCGCCTGCCGCAGCCGCTGAAGGACCGCATCCGCGCGCACGGCATCCGCAACTCGCACCTGCTGTCGATCGCGCCCACCGGCACCATCAGCCTGGCCTTCGCCGACAACGCCAGCAACGGCATCGAGCCCGCGTTCAGCTGGACCTACGTGCGCAAGAAGCGCCAGGCCGACGGCAGCTTCGCCGAGCACCAGGTCGAAGACCATGCCTGGCGGCTGTACCGGCATCTCAAGGGCGCCGATGCACCGCTGACCGCCGCCTTCGTCACCGCGCTCGAGATGAGCGCGCAGGCGCATGCCGAGATGGTCGCCGCCGTGGCGCCCTTATCGACACCGCGATCAGCAAGACCGTCAACGTGCCGGCCGACTACCCGTATGCCGATTTCGAGCAGCTCTACCAGCAGGCCTGGTCGCTCGGCCTGAAGGGCCTGGCCACCTACCGGCCCAACGCCGTGCTCGGCAGCGTGCTTTCCACGCAGCCGGCGCCGCTGAAGGTGAGCGACCCGAACCGGCGCCTGGCGCATCGACCGCACCCGCCGCGCCGGTGCTGGCCTCGCTGCGCTGGCCCGGCCGGCCCGAGCTGCCCGGCGGCAATGCGGCCTGGACGTACATGATCGAACACCCGTTCGGCTCGTTCGCGCTGTTCGTCGGCGATGTGCCGCGCGAGATCGAGGGCCGCGGTGCGCAGCAGCCGTTCGAGGTCTGGGTCAACGGCGCCGAGCAGCCGCGCGGCCTCGGCGCGCTGGCCAAGACGCTGTCGATGGACCTGCGCGCCAACGACGCCGCCTGGCTGCAGTTGAAGCTCGACGCGCTGGCCACGGTGGCCGAAGAGCGGCCGTTCGAGATGCCCTTCCCGCCGCACGGCGAGCGCCGGCCATTCCCCGGCGTGGTCGCGGCCACCGCGGCCGTCGATCCGCTGGCGCTGCGAACAACTCGGCACGCTGCCGCCGCGGGCGGGCGGCGCCACGCCGGTGATCGACGCGCTGTTCGCGCGCAACGAGCCGCACACCGACCCGTCGGGCACGCTGGCCTGGGCGGTCGACATCGACAACCCGGCCAGCGGCGAAGCCTTCACCGTGACGCTGAAGGAAGTCACGCTGCCCGGCCACGACGGCCAGGCCGTGACGCGCCCCTGCGCGCTGGCGCTGGCCGGCAACTATCCGCGCGCGCTCGACGGCCTGGCGCGCCTGCTGTCACTCGACATGCGCGTCATCGACCCGGCCTGGATCGGCATGAAGCTGCGCAAGCTGCTCAACTACGCCGAGCCGCTGGGTCACTTCATGGCCTTCGTTCCCGGCCAGCGCAGGCAGCAGACCTGGCCCTCGACCGTGGCCTACCTGGCGCGCCTGGTGATCCACCGCTACGCCATGCTCGGCGTGCTCGACGAAGAGGGCTTCCCGCTGCGCGAGATGGGCGTGCTCGACGCGCCGCGGCGCCGGCCAGGCCAGCACCGTGCAGCCCGGCCGCCCCTGCCCCGAGTGCGGCAACGCCAGCGTGATCCACAAGGACGGCTGCGACTTCTGCACCGCCTGCGGCTACGTGGGGCAGTGCGGATAGGCGCAACGACGGCGGCCGACGGCTAGCGTCCTGGGTCGGCGCCGCTCCCGCGCGGCGTGCGCTCTGGCGTCAGCTGCCGCTGCCGGCCAGCAACACCTTGGCGCGGCAGGCCGCCAGCTCGGCACAGGCCTGGCTCGTCGTCACGTCGTGACCGACGACCACGCGCACGTCACCGTTCGATCCCGCAGGGGCGACGCTCAGTGCGGCCGCCATCGGCAGCAGGCGGGCGATCTCGCGCGCTTGTTGCTCGAAGCCGGCGCGGTACTGAACCGTGGTCAGTGCGGTGTCGTAGGGCGGCAGGTTGGCCAGTCGCGTGTGGGCGAGCCCCAGCGTGGCCATCAGCCGGCCCAGGCGACGGGCCAGGCCCGTGACCCCGTTGCCGTTGACGACCACGATGCGGGTTTCGGCCGTGCGCGCCGACGCCGTCATCGGCACGGGGTCCAGCCGTACGGGGTCGAGCCGCACCGGGTCCGGCGGTGCGATGGCCACTGGCAACAGCCCGTCGAACGGCAGTCCGGCGAGTTCTTGCGCAAGGTCGATCGTCGCCGCAGCCGTTGCCACTTGCGTACTCGACACGATCGGCGCCGCAGCCGTCGCCACTTGCGCCATCGACACGATCGGCGCCGGCAATGTCGCGGTGACCGCCACCAGCGCAGGCAGGTTGGGTTCGGTCAGCATCGCCATCGCCCTCGTCGCCGGCGCGGGCGGCGGCAGTGTCGCCTCGCTTCGCGGCGCCGCGTCCGTCACGGCCGTGGTGCGGGTACCTGCGACGCCGCCACGCGTTCGTCGGCGAACTTCAGGTTGGCGCGGGCCGCGGCGTGGTCGGGTGCGCGCTGCAGCGCGCGGTTGAACACGCTGCTGGCCTGTGCCGGCCGGCCGTCGAGGATCAGTGCATAGCCCAGGTTGTTCAGCAGGTCGGCGCGTGCGGGCGCCAGTTCGACGGCGCGTTCGAACGCCGCCACGGCGTCCGGGTAACGCAGCAGCCTCGCCTCCGCCAGGCCGAGCCCGTTGAACGATTCGGCATTCCCGGGTTCGAGCGCCGCGGCCCGGCGATAGGCGTCGCCGGCCTGTTGCCAGCGTCCCTCGCCGGCGTACTGGCGCCCCAGCGCGCGGTAGCCGTCGGCCGCGGCGGTGTCGGTACCGCTGACGCGCAGCAATGGCTCGACGCGCAGCGCGGGCGGCGCATTGCCCGCCGTCCCTGCACAACCGGCCAGCGCGGCCGCGACGGCCAGCGCGCCGAGTCGCAACGCGCCGATGCGTGTGACCGCCGTGCCAGCAGGCGGCAAATGATTCCCGGCCCGAACAGCATGGCGTTTCATCGGCCACCTCCCATCGTAGGCAACAGCACGCGGTAGATCTGGATCATCGCCGGCCCGAGCAGCACGACCAGCAGCGACGGGAAGATGCAGAAGATCAGCGGAAACAGCAGCTTGAGTCCGATCTTCGCCGCCGCCTCCTCGGCGCGCTGGCGGCGCTTGGTGCGCAGCATGTCCGAGTGCACGCGCAACGAGGCGGCGATGCTGGTGCCGAAGCGCTCGGCCTGGCTCAGCATCGTGACGAAGCTGTCGACCTCCTCGACGCCGGTGCGGATCGCCAGGTTGCGCAGCGCGCGGTCGCGGTCGGCGCCGGCGCGCAACTCCAGGTTGACGAGTCGCAACTCGTCGCTCAGGGCGGGGCTGCGCAGGGCCATGTCGTCGGCCACGCGCGATGAGCGCCGATTCGGTGCCCAGACCGGCCTCGACGCAGACGGTCATCAGGTCCAGCGCGTCGGGAAAGCTCTCGAAGATCTCGCGCTGCCGCGTCTGCACCAGGTGCGACAGCACCAGGTTGGGCAGGTAGTAGCCGATCGCTGCCAGCGCGAGCAGCATCAGCAGCAGGTTGTTGCCTCGCGGCAGGTTCGAAGTGACGGCCGCCAGCGCATAGCCCAGCAGCGGCAGGCCCAGGGTCAGCAGGGCCTTGACGCCGAAGAAGGCCGATGGCGCGACCGGGTTGCGCAGCCCGGCATGGATGAAGCGCAGCTTGAGGTTCGACTTCTCGAACCCCTCCGCCGGAGCGGCCAGGCTGCTGAGCGGTTTGGTCACGCCGGCGATCCAGTGCAGCCAGCGCTCACCCGCGGCCAGCGCGCCGGGTTCGCCCGCCTCTTGCTGCAACGCGCGCAGGCGCCTTTGCGTCGCGCTCGGCCGCAGCAACAGCACGCCCGACATCACGGCGCCGACCACCAGCACGAAGATCGCCGTCAGGAAGATGAGTTGCGTCAGCGGCATGGCATGGACTCCCCTCGTTTCAAACGTGCAGGTCGATCACCTTGCGCATCCACAGGATGCCCAGGCACATCATCAGCAGTGCGACGCCGATCACCGTCTGTCCCGTCGAATCGGTCCACAGCACGGCCATGAACTTCGGATTCAGCAGGTTCACGACCACGGCAACGGCGAAGGGCAGCACGGTCAGGACCTGGGCCGACATCCGGCCCTCGGCCGACAGCGTGCGCACGTCGCCCAGCAACTTGAGCCGCGCGCGCACGATGCTGCTGATGTTCTCGAGCAACTCGGCCAGGTTGCCGCCGGCCTCGCGCTGGATCAGCACCGCGACGACGAAGTAGCTGACGTCGGGCAGCGGCACGCGCTGGGCCAGGCGCGCCAAGCGCCTCGGGCACCGGCACGCCGTAGTTCATCTCGTCGAACAGGATGCGAAAGTCGCGGCCCAGCGGCTCGGGCACTTCCTCGCCGACCAGCTTGACCGCGGTGGCGAAGGCGTGGCCGGCGCGCATCGCGCGGCACATGAGGTCGAGCGCCTCGGGGAACTGGTCTCGAAGCGCCGGATGCGCTGGCTGCGCCGCCGGCTCAAGCGCCACCAGGGCACGGCAGCCAGCACGACGGCAAGCGCCAGGCCCAGGATCGGCGGCCGGCCCAGCAGCGCCGGCAACAGCGACCCCAGCAGCGCCAAGCCAGCCGACAGCAGCAACATCTCGCCGGCGGTCGCCGTGGTGCCGCAGGACTCGACCCAGTGCGTCAGGCGCGCGCCGATCTCGAGGCGCGCGATCAGGGTCTGGAACCAGCCGCCGCGGCCGAGCCGCTCGCCGCGCTCGATGGCCACCTCGGCGAAGGCTTCTCCGCTCAGCGCGTGCAGGCGGCCGCTCATGCGCCGCGCCTCGGCGCTGTACTTCGAGGCCCACAGGTTGTACAGGCCTTCCAGCGCCATCACCACGGCCAGGAAGCCCAGCACCGAGAACAGGATCATGGTCATGTTCATGCGTTGTCCCGGTAATGCCCGTTCGGTCTCAGGCGGCGTGCCGCACCGGCGTCGAACATCGATTCGGGCAGGTGCACGCCGCGCGTGAGCAGCGTTCCCAGAAGCGCGGGCGCACGCCGGTGGCGGTGAAGTAGCCCTGACCTTGCCGTCCGGCGCCACGCCGGTCTGCTTGAAGACGAAGATCTCCTGCATCGTGACGACCTCGCCCTCCATGCCGGTGATCTCCTGGATGCTGATGATCTTGCGCGTGCCGTCGGTCAGCCGCGCGACCTGCACGATCACGTCGATGCGCCGAGGCGATCTGCTGCGCGCGCGGCCTTGCGGCGGCAGGTCGACGCCGGCCATCGCCGACCATGTTCTCCAGCCGCGTCAGCGCGTCGCGCGGCGTGTTGGCGTGGATCGTGGTCATCGAGCCTTCGTGGCCGGTGTTCATCGCCTGCAGCATGTCCAGCGCCTCGGCGCCGCGCACCTCGCCGACGATGATGCGGTCGGGCCGCATGCGCAGCGCGTTGCGCACCAGCGCGCGCTGCGTGACCTCGCCCTTGCCCTCGATGTTCGGCGGCCGCGTCTCCAGCCGCACCACGTGCGGCTGCTGCAGCTGCAGTTCGGCCGCGTCCTCGATCGTGACGATGCGCTCGCTGTGCGGGATGTAGCCGCGACAGGATGTTGAGCAGCGTCGTCTTGCCCGAGCCGGTGCCGCCGGAGATCAGCATGTTGACCTTGGCCGTCGACCAGCGCCTGCGAGAACGGCGCCATCTCGGGCGTCAGGCGTCTTGAACTCGAGCAGGTCGTCGCATCGTCAGCGGCTCGACGGCGAAGCGCCGGATCGACAGCATCGGCCCGTCGAGCGCCAGCGGCGGGATGATCGCGTTGACGCGCGAGCCGTCGGGCAGGCGGGCGTCGACCATCGGGCTCGACTCGTCGATGCGGCGGCCGACGCGCGAGACGATCTTGTCGATGATCTTCAGCAGGTGCGCGTCGTCGGTGAAGCGTCACCTGCGGTCAGCTCGAGCTTGCCGCGGCGCTCGACGTAGACCTGCCGGTGCGTGTTGACCAGGATGTCGGAGACCGTCGGGTCGGCCAGCAGCGGCTCGAGCGGGCCCAGCCCGAGCATCTCGTTCTGGATGTCGCGCACCAGGTTGCGCCGCTCGACCTCGTTGAGCACGAGGTTCTCCTCGGCGAGCAGCCGCTCCACCATCAGGCGAGCTCTTCCTTCAGGCGCTCGGGGCTCAGGCTCTCCATCGCCTCCAGGTCCAGCCGTGGAGCAGCAACTGGTGCACCTCGACCTTCATTTCCTGGTAGGCGTGCACCTCGGGCGGGCGAGCTCGATCGGTCCGCGGCCAAGCCGAAGCCCGGCGGTGCCGCGCCCAGGCGTTCACGCAGTTCATCGTCACTCCTTGGTTGGTTCATGCCGCCGCTCCGCGCCACAGGCCCGACAGCCAGCGGCTGCTGCGGGTGCCTGCGTCGGCGGCGCCACCGAATCGGCGAGCTCGTGCAGCGCGCGCGCAATCGGCCGCGGGCGCCAGCCGGTCGACGGGCACGCCCTGGTTCACCGAGGCGGTGACGATGTCGTGCTGGTTCGGCATCGTGATCAGCGCGCCGACACCCAGCTTGCGCTGGAGGTCGTCGAGGCTGATCTCGCTGCTCTTCTCGTGGCGGTTGACGATCCAGCGCACCTTGGCCGCGGGTAGTCGAGCGCGCGGAACGCGTCGCGCAGGCGCTTGCCGTCGCGAATGAAGGGCAGCGTCTGCTGCAGCACCAGGTAGACGCGCTGGCAGGGTCGAGCGCCTGCACCGTCACCGCACTGATCGTGCGGCCGAGGTCGACCACGACGAAGTCGAACATCGTGGTCGCCGCGCCAGCATGGCCTGGACGTGCTCGGGGCCCACGTCGCCGGCCTGGGACGGCTCGTCGGGCGCCGGCAGCACCCAAGCCCGGGGCCGGCCGCGTCATCGCCGATGCACAGGCCGCGGTCGAGGCGGTGGATGTTTCGCGCCATTCCGGCCACGTCGCTGGCCGCTGGCTCGTCGGTGACGAACAGCGCCGTGTCGCCGAACTGCAGGTCCAGGTCGAACAATGCAACGCGCCGCCGCCGCCCTGCGCCAGCACATGGGCCAGGTTGGCGGCGAGGAACGTGGGCCGCTGCCGCCCTTGCACGAGATGAAGCCGATCACGCTGCCGTTGCGCGCGGCTCGGTCGCGGCGGCGGCGGGCGCGCGCTTGCGGGCCAGACGCTGCGCCGCAGCGACCACCGCTTCGTCGGTCGCCGTGTCGGACAGCACGTCGCGCACGCCGGCGCGCATCAGTCGCATCAGCGTGTCGGGCGTGAGCGCGACACTGATCAGCAGGCAGTCGATCTCGGGGTGGGCGTGCGCCAGCGCTTCCAGCGCATCGAGCTCGCGCGCCGACGCGGCCTCGGCGATCAGCAGGTCGGGTCGCACGTTGTCGGCGCCCGAGCCTCAGTTCGTCCAACGGCTGCACGATCGCCAGCACGTCGAACTTGTGCTCGGCGCGCCGCAATGCCGCGGCCCAACGCTCGGCGTTGGCGGGCTGGGGGGTGACGATTCGAACCTTCATGGCCGGGCTGCGTGGTGACTGATGGCGCTTTATCCACAGACGGGATTGGCGACGCCGTCGAACGTGCTTTGCAGGCTCTCGCGCGAAAGCGTCGTCGTGAACGGGGGCAGCGTCAGCGATATGTCGGTGAACGGAATGAAGGTGTCGATGACCTTGCCGGCGTTGATCGTCACCGTGACGCTCTGGCAGCTGTCGACATTGCAGCCGGTGGGCAGGTAGCTCACGGCGATGTCGTCGGGCTGCAGGCGCGGGAACAGCGCGCTCATGCGGGCCTTGATCTGGCTGTCGTTGAGGTCGCAGACGACCGCCACCCTGGCGCCCAGGCGTGTCGCCTCGGCCGTGGTGTTCCAGTAGAACAGCACGCGGCCGAATTCGATCGCGCCCAGCATCAGCATCAGGAAGACGCTGATCACCAGCGCGAACTCCACCGCCGCGGCGCCGCGATGGCCTCTGGGATCACGTGCCGGTGAGTGGATCATGGTATGCGCTGCGTCATCGTGACGCTGATCGGCTCGAAGGTGAACGACGGGGCGACGAAGCCCACGATCGAATTGAACTGGTAGCCGCTGACGCTGACGCGCACCAGGTTCGTCACGCCCACGGTCACGCCGTTCGCGGTCATCGGCTGCAGGCTCATGGCGGCGTCGTTGCTGCTGTCCGCCACCGAGACCATGGCTTGCGTCAGGCCCGGTGCGAGCGCGGGTTCGTTGCAGGCGGTGTTGCCGTACGCCACCAGGCATCGGGCCTGGCCGATCCGGGCGGCATCGCCGGGCTCGAACTGGCTGAGGAAGCGCGCACCGGTGCGCGCGGCCTTGCACAGCGCGTCGTACTGGTACATCGCGCGGCCGTACTCCGTGATGCCGAAGACGAGGACCACCAGCGGCGTCAGCAGCAGCGCGAATTCCACCGCCGCCACGCCCGCTTGATGTCTGAAAGCGCCATTCATGGTCGGCTCACTGCACCAGGGTCGGCACCATCGGGCCGCTGGCGCCCGGGCCGCTGGGCGAACCCGATGTCGGGCAGGGGCTGCCGGCGGCGGTGGAGGGGCCGCGGTACTCGAGATACATCGTGCCGTTGGCGCCGTTGGCCATCGGGTTGAGCATCAGCACGCAGGCCATGCCCTGGATCCGCACGATATTGCCGGCCGCGCAGTCGATCACCGGCACGTTCACCAGCCGGCGGCTCGCGCCCTTGGCCTGGTGCGTCGCGGCATCGATGCCGTTGCCCGGGATGTTGCCGCCGGGGCCGGTGACGCCGTACTGCGCGCTGCTGAACGGCGTGAACGCAGCAGCCCGGGTCGAGTAGTTGGCATAGGCGCTGGTGCCGATGCCGATCACCGGGCTGCCCGGCGCCTTGTTCGGATACGCATAGCCGGTGTGGTCGGGTGGCGCATCGTCGGGCGTGTAGGCGTTGGCGCCGTTGGGGTAGAGGCCGAAGCGCGTGTTGTAGGCCGCCTTGGCGCCCTGCTGCGTGCCGGGTTGCTGCACCTCGTTGCCGACCTGGATGTCGCACTTGCCGCCGGCGCCCACCAGCGCGTCGCGGATCTCCGAATTGCCGCCGGCGTTGGGCGTGAAGTCGATCCACTTGAAGGCGCCGCTCCAGGATGTCGTTGTTGCCGTTGGTGTGAAAGTCCGAGGCGACCCATTCACCCACGGCGTAGCCGAAGTTCGGCACGCTGCTGCCGTCTTCTTGCACACCCCGATCGGCGGCCCCTGGCAGAAGTTCTGGCTCGGCGCCAGCGTCGCGACCGCGCCGGCCGCGACGTCGTTGGCCGCCGACAGGCCCAGCACACCCATGAACCAGGGCACGATCCCGGTCGAGCGCGCGATGCACATCACGTACTTGCTGTTCGGGCTGGCCGCCGCGCGGCTGGCGTAGCCCGAGTTGGGGCCGAGCACGGTGTTGAAGCGCACGTCGCCTGGGGCCACCACGACCGCGCTGGCCTGCAGGTCCTTGCGATTGCGGGCCGCGGCAAAGATGCCGGCCACCTCGGCATTCAGCAGGTACTGCGCTGCGCAGGTGCCGACGGCGCTGGCGTCGCAGGTGAGCTCGCGCGACGCTGCGAGCGCGCAGGCATCCGCAGCGCTCTGCAACTCGGCCTTGTTGACGTACAAGCGCCCGAGGTCGAGCACCAGCCCGGCAAAACCGATCATCACTGCGAGCGCGATGGCGGCGATGATCGCCACCGAGCCGCGCTGACGCGCCCAGGCCACGGCGCCGAACGTGTCGCGTCCGATGCTGCAGCGCGAGGCGGCCGAGCGATCCATGGCTGGGTCACCGGGTCCCGATGCCGGTGGTGAGCACGTTGGTCACCGGCGGCGTCGTGTAACTCTCGATGTAGCGGTCGCGGCTCTCGCGGGCAGCGCGTCCGTCGATCGGGCCCTGGGCATCGCCGTTGCGCAGCGGCGCGTTCGGGTCGAGCAACTGCTGCGCCCCGAGCCGGCGCACCGAATCGCCGAACTGGGCGTCCCAGTCCGGCGAGCCGCTCGCGGCACAGCCTTGCAGCAACAGGGCGGCGAGCGTCAGGCCCAGGCCGAGGCCGGTGTGGTGACGGCATTTCATTTCGGAACCTCCTTCGATTGCGTATCGAACCCGCCGCCGGGCGGCGGCGCCGCTGGCTGATCGGGTGGCGGGGCCGCGGGCTGCGCTGCAGCCGGCGGCTTGCCCTCGACCTGGCCGTTGAGGATCAACTCGGTGCGCGTCGGCGGCAGATAGTGGTCGGTCGGCAGGCGGTAGGCCGTCGGCAGCGGCTTGACCAGCCGCGTCGTGATCACGAAGACCAGCTCGGACCGGTCGGTCTGGAATTCGGTGCTGCGGAACAGCGCGCCCAGAATCGGAATCTCGCCGAGGAACGGGAAGGCCTTGATGTTGGTCGCCGTGTTGTTCTTGATCAGCCCGCCGATGGCGAAGCTCTGCCCGTCCATCAGCTGCACCGTGGTCTCGGCGCGGCGCGACGTGAACGACGGCAACACCGCGCTGCCGTTGATGCCGGTGATCGTGACGCCCGCCTGGTTGAGCTCCGACACCTCGGGCCGCACGCGCAGGTTGATGCGCCCGTTGCCGAGCACCGTCGGCGTGAAGTTGACCGAGACGCCGAATTCCTTCTCTTCGAGCGTCACGTAACGGTCGCCGGTGGTGCCGGTGGTCGAGACCGGAATGAAGATCTTGCCGCCGGCGAGGAAGCTGCCGGTCTGGCCGCTGATGGCCATGATCGACGGCTCGGCCAGCACCTTGATCAGGCCATCGGTCTTCTGCATGTTCAGCTTGATCTGCGTGGTGTTCGTGCCGGGGGCGGGTGGCATCGATCCCGACCAGACGCCGGCCGCGATCTCGTTGCCTATCGCGCCGGCGGCGCCGCCACCGACGGCCGCACCCGCGGCACCCGAGATCTGGCCGGCGATCCCCGCCGTGCCGCCGAAGATGCCGCTCAGGAAGCCCAGCATCGACCCGTTGCCAGTCGCGTAGCCGCGCGAAAAGTCGATGCCGAACTGGTCGAGCAGGTTCTTCGATATCTCGGCCACCTTGACCTCGAGCATCACCTGCTGCGGCGCGCCGACCTCGAGCAGATTGACGATGCGCGGGTTCTTGCCGACGCTGTTGTTGCTGTTGCCGCTGTTGCCGGTGTTGCCGCTGCCGGATTCGCTGCGCCGCAGGTAGGACTGCGCCAGGTCGGTGATGCGCGTCAGCGCCTCGGTGTCGGTGACGGTGCCGCGCAGGACCACCGAATCGAACGCCGCGTCGACCTTGACGTCCTTCTCATCGGGCAACAGGCGGCCGATCATCGAGCTGCAGCGGCGAGGCGTCCATGTCCACCACCACGTCGAAGGCCGTGCAGGCGCCGCTGCGGTCGATCATCACGACGTTGGTCGAGCCGATCGTCTTGCCGAGCAGGTAGACCTCGTTCGGCCCGAGCAGCAGCACGTCGACGTCGGCCACGCCGGGGCGCGTGTAGACGGCTGGCGCCTTGACGCCCTCGTCCTTCTTGCCCTCGGGCGTTTCGCTCGGCCGCGCGGCGCGCGCGTTTTCCGGGTTGCCCAGCAGGATGCGGGCGATCGGCGCCACCGGCTTGATGACCGTGGACTTGCCGACCGGGATCTGCACCACCGGCGCGATGTCGAGCCGGCCGCAGGGCCCGGCCGGCATGCCCTGGTCGGCGACGGACGCGGGTGCCGCGGCGATGCGCGCGGGCCGCGCGGCCGCCGGCGCTGCGGGCGGGGCGGCCTGGCCCTGTGCAGCGAGTGCCGACAGGGCCAGCCCGACCGCGAGCGCGATGCGCGACAGCGCCAGACGGGAAACGTTTGCCATGATCGATCTCCAGGAAACGAAGGGGTGGTTCGGCTCAGAAGCACTCGGTGACGCGGCTCAGGCCGCGGATCACCTCGACGCAGCTGGTGCTGGCGGGGGCCGGCGCGGCGGCGGGCGCGGGCGCCGCCTGTGCCACGACGGCGGTGCGGCGGGGTGCGCTGCGAGTGGCAGGGGCAGCCGCCGCGACCGGCGCGGGCTTGCCGGCCAGCAGTTGCGCCTTGGTGGCGCCCGACGTTCCCGCCAGGCCCAATTCGGTCTGGTTGCGCAGCACCAGCGACAGCGTGCCGACGCTGCGCGCCAGGTCGAGGATCTCGGCCTGCGCCGGCGTGAGCTCCAGCGTCACCGCGCTCACCACCTTGGGCTTGGTGCTGTCGCGGTCGGACTCCTGCGCCACGGCCAGCACCAGGATGCGCTCGAGCACGATCTTCGATACCGCGTGATCGCGGTCGGCGCGCGTGCTGCCTTCTTCCTGCGTGTTGACCATGATGTCGACGAAGGTGCCGGGCAATGCGAAGCCGGCCACGCCGATCACGTCGTTGACGCGCACCGTCATCGCGCGCTTGCCCTCGGGCATCACGGCCGAGAGCCCACCCTTGCTGCCTTCGGCCGCCAGACGCGACTCCAGCAGTGGCTCGCCACGGTGCACGGCCGCCGTGACGACGCGGCCTTCGAGCTTGGGGCCGTCGGTGAACGCGCCGGGCGGCACGCTCGACAGCGGCCACTCGACCATGCGGATCATCTCCGGCGTCAGCCGCGCGCCGAGCTCCACGTCGGAGGCCGCCACCGCGATGCGGCCGCGCTCGCCGCCCTGCTGCTGCATCCAGCGCGCAGCCATCAGCACGGCCGCCAGCCCGGCGACGATCGCAATCAACAACATCAGCAATGCGCGGTATCTCATGGTCGGGTGCTCCTACAGTTCGACGCGCCGCCTCGGGCGCGTCATCGTTCGTTGTCCGCGGACGGTCCGTTCGCGGTGGAGGGTGTGGCCGGCTGCGCGCCGAAGTAGACGTGCCAGGCCCAGTCGAGCAATTCGCCGCCGGCGCGGGGCGCAACGCCCAGGTAGGTGGCGCGGCTGGTGGCCAGGTTGATCAGGTCGCGCGGGTAGCAGGCCAGCAGCGGCCGCCCGGCGCGGGCGTGCAGGTGCAGCAACTGATCGAAGCCGTCTTCCTCGCTGGCCATGCCGTGCGCGGCGCAGACGGCGTCGAACACGGCGCGGTAGTCGGCGAGCGACATCACGCCGACCTCGACCTTCTGGCCCATGCGGCGCAGGAACGCCGCGTCGGCCAGGTCGCGCGGGCTCAGGTTGCCGCAGAACACCAGCACCATGTTGAACGGGATGCGGAACTTGCCGCCGCTGCGCAGCATCAGGAAATCCTCGCCGCGCTCCATCGGCACGATCCAGCGGTTCATCAGCGCGCGCGGGCTCACCACCTGGCGGCCGAGGTCGTCGACGATGAACAGGCCGTTGTTGGCCTTGAAGTGCGGCGGCGCCTCGTAGTAGCCGGCGCGTGCGTCGAAGCTGAGGTCCAGCATCTCGAGCGTCAGCTCGCCGCCGGTCATGACGCAGGGCCGCCGGCACAGCGTCCAGCGTGCGTCGGCGCGTGAGCGGCTGTCGATGCCGACTTGCGGCTCATCGGCGGCCGCGACCGGCTTGTGCCAGTGCTCGTCGAAGACGCGGATCACCTCGCCGCGCACGGCGATGGCATACGGCACCGCGATCGCGCCGGTCAACAGGCGTTGCAGGCGCTCGGCGAGGTAGGTCTTGCCCGAGCCGGGCGGGCCGTACAGCAGCATCGGGCGCCCGGAGTTGACGGCGACGCCGAGCTGGTCCTGCAACTCGTGCGGCACCACCAGGTCGGCGAAGGCGGCGCGGGTCTGCTGCACCGTCACGTGCAGGCCGGAGGAGGATTGCGCGCAGCACGCGCTCGACATAGGCCTCCAGTGGCACCGGGGCCGGGCCGACGTACTGGTTGCGCGCCAGCCAATCGCCGGCGCGCGCGCGCCCGCCGGCCGTCAGCTCGTAGTGCAGGTCGGCCTCGTTCTGGCCGCGGCGCGTGATCTCGAGCAGGGCCTCGCGGCGCATGAAGTGGCACACGGCCTCGACCACCGAGCCGGGCAATGCCAACACCTGCGACAACTCGACCAGCCGGGTCAGCCCGCGCTGGAACATCGCCTTGGCGACGAGTTCGATCAGGAAGGTCTGCGCCAGGCCGGTCTCCTCGACCGACTGCGGCGCGCGCGGCAAGGTGCCCGACGATGCGGCGGACCCGGCACCGGTGACGACGCTGGGGTCGTCGCGGAGTTTGTGCAGGACATCCATGGCGAAACCTTTGTTCAGGTTCGTGGCGCTAGCCGAGCAGGGCCAACGGACGCCACAGCGCGGCCAGCGTGCCGGCGGCAATGGCCACGGCATAGGGCAGGCGCGCGGCGGTGGTGGCCAGCGGGGCCATGCGCAGGCCCTGGCCGGTGGTCGCGCGTTGACCCCAATCGGTGAGCAGGAAGCGCACATTGGCCAGCGTCTGCGACGTGACACCGCGCAGCGCCATCACGGCCAACGACAACACGCCGCCGGCCAGCAGCGTATACAGCGCGGCGGACAGGACGACGCCGGCGCCGACGAAGGCGCCGACCATCGCCATCAGTTTGACGTCGCCGGCGCCGCAGGCGCGCAGCAAATAGAGGGGCATCAGCGCGGCGCCGCCGACGAGTGCGCCGCTGAAGCAGGCCCAGTACGCGGTGCCGGCGAGCGGCTTCTGGCCTGCGAGAAGCGCACCGGCGTGCAAGCAGCGTGGCCAGCAGCAGGCCCCACAACACGAGCCGGTTCGGGATGCGCGAAGCGCGCAGGTCACTGGCAACCGCGAGCGACGAGCAATATTGCCAGCGCAAGCAGCGTGGCATGCGAGATCGTGGCGGATTCGAGCATTGGTCAGGCCCCGGGGATGGGCACCTATGTGGGGAACGCGCCTGCGACGGCGTCAAACATCGCGCCGACTTTCACGCCGAGGGCGCCGACCGCTCCAACAATCACGAACGCGATCAGTGCAGCAAGCAGGGCGTACTCGATGACGGTCAACGCCGGACTCTTCATCTCTGAGACGCTGCGATGAGTTGGATCACTCGACATTTGCTTGACTCGATCGCGAAGCCCGACTTTGAGAATGCGGCACGAAGGCATCCTGGCTGCCGGCCAGCGCAGCGCGGTCGAAGCCAGCACGTCAGCATCAGCCGGCGCCGGCAGCGAGTCGACCTCTTAGGCGCGGGACGAGCAAGAACGTCAGCGATGCCCTGGAACACGTCGTTCAACTTGGTGCCCAGCGCTCCCGCACCAACGATGATGGCAACTGCGACCAGCGTGGCGATCAGACCGTACTCGATGGCCGTCACGCCTTCTTCGTCGCGGACGAATTGGCGAATGAACTTAACGACTGACATGATTGACTCCTGCACGAAAGCGGCCGGCACTACCAACTGCTTTCCCTTCGGTCCGGGGAAGGGGCCGGATCACTCCCCTGCCAGCCTGTTGTGGTGACGCCGGTTGGCGCTGCGTCATGAGAAGCCGGGTGTTGCTTCGTCTTTCCCATGCGCTCAATCTAGGTTCGTGCCGGCGCTTGCGAATCGGAGCATGCGCAGGGGCGGTGGCAGGACAATCGGCGGCGCGACGTGGGTGGTTTCTCCCCCGCTAGAACGCGGGGGCCATCGATTGCGGGACGGGCGGCGCGCGAGCGCGGAACCGCGGACGCGCGCCGTCAGTGCGCGATCACCCGGCCGCGAGTTGCGCCAATTGCCCGAGCAGCGAGTCGCCCGGGGCGCCCTTGCGCGCGAAGCCTGCGGCGCCGAGCGCCATCGCGCGCTGCCGCGACGCGGCGTCGTCGTGGGTCGAGAGCACCAGCACGCGTTCGTCGTGCTCGAGCTGCGCCAGCAGCGCCAGGCCGTCGTCGCCGGCCAGGTCGATGTCGAGCAGGATGACTTCGGGTGCGTGGCGCTGCACGATCGCCAGCGCCTCGTCGCGGCTGGCCGCGGTGTAGATCGCGCGCCACTGCAGACCCGAGGCCTCGATCAGGCTGACCAGCCCGTCGCGAACGGCCTTCTGGTCGTCGACGATCAGAACGGCAAGGGACTCGGACGCAGGCACGAAAAGCTCGAAAACTCAGCGAATGGGCAAGCCGATGCTACGTGGCGCGCGCGCGCTGCGGATGGGACACGCTGCGCGCCGAGGGGGAGAGGATGCTCCCGGTCGGGCGGCGCGCGGGATCAGCCCTGCTGCTTGCCGGCCGCGCCGGACAGCCCGTGCTCGGTGGCGAAGACGTAGAGCTCCATGCGCCCACGCACGCCCAGCTTGTCGTAGATGGTGGTCAGATGGTTGCGCAAGGTGTGTTCGCTCATGCCCAGGTCGTCGGCCAGCGCGAGTTGCTTTGCGCTCGGCTTGCGCACCATGGCCAGCACGATCTCGCGCTCGCGCGGCGTCAGGCTGGCGATGGCGTCGGCCCCCGGATTCCTGGGCTGCGGCGCGGGCCCCTGGCCGCCGAGCTGGCCCAGCAGTTCGTCGAGCAGCGTGGCGTCGAGCCAGAACCCGCCGGACGCCACCTTCTCGATCGCGCGCAGCAGCGTCTCGGCCGGCGCGGACTTGTGCAGCACGCCGCGCGCGCCCTTGATCACCACGTTGCGCAGCACGGCCGGGTCTTCCTCGGCGGTGAGCACCAGCACGCGGGCGCTGCTGCGGCGCGCCAGTTCGCCCATCGCGTCGACGGCGTTGCTGCCGGCCAGATCCAGATCGAGCAGCACGACGTCGGCCTGGCCCAACGCGGGGTGGGCCAGCAATTCGTCGCGCGTGGTCACGGCGCCCACCACGCACATGCGCGGGCGTGCCGATTCGATCAACTGCTGCAGACCCCACAGCGTGATGCGGTGGTCGTCGGCCAGCAGAATGCGCAAGGCGCCAGGTGGTGATGTCGCGTCGATGGGCATCGGCTCAGGCCCTGACGCTGGAATCGATCGGCACGCTGATCACGACTTCGGTGTTCAGCCCGTCGGGGCGCACGATCGACAGCGTGCCCGCCAGTTCGTGCACGCGCTCGAACAGCGAGCGCGGGAAGAAATCCGGCGCGGGTTTCCCCTTCACGCTGCCGGCGTCGTCGCACACGCGCAGGTTCAGGCAGTCGCGCTGCTTGTCCAGGTGGATGGACACATTGCGCGCCGCGGTGTGCCTGCGCACATTGTTGAGGGCCTCGTTGACGAGGTGGAACACCACGCCCGCCAGTGCGCGGCTGACGAGCAACTGGTCCGGGCATTCGAGATGCACGTTGAGCCCGAACAACTCGCCGAAGTGCCTGACCTGCCGTCGCACCGCCGGCACCAGCGCGTTGTCGCCGGTGGGTTCGCCGTTGCGCAGGCCGGTGATGATGTCGCGCAAGCTGGCGATCTCGCCTTCGACCAGCTGGGCCAGCGACTCGATCTTGGGCCGCGCCGGGTTGTCGGGTGGCACGTTCAGCGCCAGCGCCTCGATGGCGTACTTCAGACCCAGGTAGGGCTGGATCGCGGTGTCGTGCAGGTCACGACCGATGCGTCCGCGTTCGTGGGCCGCGGTCTCGCGAACCAGACGGTCGACCAGCGTCGCCTGCTCCAAGATGCGGCACAGCGCGGGAGCGGCGTCCGACAGCGCTTGCACCTCCTGGTGGTGCGGCTGAACGCTGCGACGGCCGATCAGCAGATGCCCGTGGCGGCGCTCATAGCGCTGCAAAGGCACCACCACCAATGTGCGGACTTCCAGCAGACCGCACAGCTCTTCCAGTGCGGCAGGCAATTCGGGCCGGATCGTGCCGCAACCGGCACCGTGCACGCGAACCTTGCTGCGCCAACGTGCGGGTCGGCCCGCGACGTGGGTCAGCGGGCAGGGCGGCATGTTGCCGAGCAAGGCTTCGATCTTGTGATGCACCGCCGTGCTGGCCGTGAAGGTGCCATCCTCGGCCGTGCACAGCAGCGCCGGGCCTTCGGCCGACGCCGGCAGCACGATGCCGGTCAAGTCCGCCGCGAGGTCCAGCCGCAGCCCCTCGACCAGGGCCCGCGTCACCGTCGGCAAGCCACGGCGCGGGTCGAGCCGCGCCTCGAACGCGTGCACCAGCACGAGACGGCGTCGCAAGACGTTGATCGGTCGCGCCACCAGTGCCGCCGCGGGCACCAGGGCCATCACGGCAAAGGCCTGCATCAGGTGCTCCGGATCGAACGCGAGCTGCGGGTCGTGCACGGGGATCGCGCGAAAGAACAGCGACAGCGAGGCGTAGAAGGCCAGCAACGCGCCCATGCGCACGCTGTGGCCGACGCTGGCCAGCAGCACCGGCGGAACGATCGTGACGATCAGCAGATCGGCGTTGTTGCCGATCAACTGCAGCAGCAGGCCCGCCCAAGTAACGTCGATCCAGCAGTGCAGCAGCAGCCGCACCGGAAGCGGGCGCCGGCCCTCGGACCAAAGCACGTAGCCGGCCCACAAGGCGTAGATGACGAGCAAAGCAACGGCGGCATCCTGGATCCGTGGCTCGACCGACAGCAATATCGCGGCGCACAGAAACGCGATGATGGCGCGCACGCCCGCGGCGAAGCGCCGAATGTCGGTCAGCGGCTCGGCGGGTCTGGACGCACCCAGGCCCAGGCGCAGTAGGCGCTCAAGAAACGCTGGCGTGCTGATCGCTGAGCCGAGCGGATTTGCAGATGCCGCGGCCAATCTTGTCGACCCAATTCTTGCTTTTCGAGGTTTAACAATTTGCCACGCAATGTTGCCGGCCCATTTGATTTGGATCACCACGCACGGCCCGCCGCGACAGCGGGTCGGGGGCTATGCAGAGCGCCGCATTCGTGTGCGGGGTGCCCGCCGTGTCGTGCCGCTCAAGCGCGCGCGTACCAGAGCGCGGCGAAGAAGTGACAGGTGCTGCCGCCCATCACGAACAGGTGCCAGGCGAAGTGGGCAAAGCGCACCTTTGCGTCGTACAGGAACACCACCGCGCCGGCCGTGTAGAGCAGCGCGCCGGCCACCAGCCAGACCAGGCCGGTCGTGGCCATGCGCTCGAACAGCGGCGCCGCGGCCACCAGTGCCACCCAACCCATCGCCACGTACAGGCCGGTCGACCACAGCGGGTGCTTCAGGCGGTCGAGCAGCTTGACGACGACGCCGATCGCGGCCGCCGACCAGACCAGGCCGAACAGCGTCCAGCCCCAGGCGCCGCGCAGCACGCCGAAGACGAAGGGCATGTAGCTGCCGGCGATGAAGAGGTAGATCGCCGCGTGGTCGAGCCGGTTCAACCAGTGTTTCGCGCGGCCCTGTGGCAGCGCGTGGTAGACGGTCGATATGAGGTACAGCACGATCATCGTGCCGGCAAACAGGCAGGCCGCGACGACATCGGCCGCGCCACCGCGGCGCATGGCGCCCAGCACCAGGATCGGCAGCGCAGCCACCGCGAGCACGAGGGCCACGCCATGGCTCAACGCGTTGGCGATTTCTTCGCCGCGGGTCTGGTGGCGGCCGGGCGCGATCACTGGGCTGTCCATTGCGCTGCGCGCGCCGGGCTGAGCGATTTGGGGCGGCCGTGCGCGCTCATGCCCGCCATCGTACGGCAGGCCTGGCTCGAGGTCGTGGCCTCAAGTGGTCACGCGATCGGCCAGGTGATCGGCCAGCACCCGCGCCACGTGCAGCGCCTCGCGGCCGGCGCCGTCGGCGATCTGGTGCCGGCAGCTGGTGCCGTCGGCGACGATCAGCGCCGTCAGGCGCGGCGCGCACGGCCGGCAGCAAGCTCAGCTCGGCCATCTGCATCGAGACCTCGTGGTGCGCGGCCTCGTAGCCGAAGATGCCGGCCATGCCGCAGCACGAACTCTCGATCAGCGTCGGCGCGGCGCCCGGAATCAGGCGCAGCACTTCGAGCACCGGCGCGATCGCGGCGAAGGCCTTCTGGTGGCAGTGGCCGTGCACGAGGATCGGCCCGCTGGCCGGCCGCAGCGCGGGCGCGAAGCGGCCGGCGCGGGCTTCGCGGGCCAGGAACTCCTCGAGCAGCAGGGCCTGCCCGGCCACGGTTACGGCGTCGGCGCCCAGGCCCATGGCCAGCATCTCGTCGCGCAGCGTCAGCAGGCACGAAGGCTCGAGGCCGACGATGGCGATGCCGCGCGCGGCCAGCGGCGCCAGCACGTCGAGCAACTGCCGCGCCCGCGCCCTGGCTTCGCCGGCCATGCCGGCCGACAGCAGCGTGCGGCCACAACACAGCGTGGCCCCGCTCTCGCCCTGCGCGGCATGCACCGTGTAGCCGGCGGCCTGCAGCACGCGCACGGTGGCGATGGCGTTCTCGCTCTCGAGGTGGCCGTTGAAGGTGTCGACGAAGAAGACCACCGGCTTGGCCGCGGCCAGCAGTTCGTCGCGGCTGGCGAGCTGCAGGGTCGGTGCGGCGCGCCAGAAGGTGTCGCGCCGAAAGCGCGGCAGCGAACGCGCCGCCGACACGCCGAACCAGCGCTGGCCCGCGCGGCGCAGCCACGGCAGCCGGTTGCGCAGGTTGAACAGCCAGGGCACACGGCTGGCCAGCCCGACGTAGTCGGGCAGGTGCGCCAGCAGGCGGTCCTTCACCGACAGGCCATGGCGCGCGCGGCGCTGCGCCAGCACCTCGAGCTTCATGCGCGCCATGTCGACGCCGGTCGGGCATTCGCGCTTGCAGCCCTTGCAGCCGACGCACAGATCGAGCGCCTGCGCCACGGCGTCGCCGGTCAGCGCGTCGGCGCCGAGCTGGCCCGACAGCGCCAGCCGCAGCGTGTTCGCGCGGCCGCGGGTGAGGTGCTGCTCGTCGCGCGTGACGCGATAGCTCGGGCACATCGTGCCGGCGTCGAACTTGCGGCAATGGCCGTTGTTGTTGCACATCTCGACCGCCTTGGCCAGGCCGCCGGTCGGTGTCGCCGCCGCTGCCCGGGGCCGTCGTCGTTTCGGTCGCCGGATCGTTCTGCACGTTCCATGGCGACCAGTCGAAGGCCGGCGTCAGCGTGATCGTCCGGTAGCCGGGCGCATAACGGAACAACGAGGCGTCGTCCATCTTCGGCGGGTCGACGATCTTGCCCGGGTTCATCAGGTTGCCGGGATCGAGCTTGTGCTTGATGGCGCGAAAGGCCGCGTCGATGCGCGGCCCGAACTGCCACGCGATCCACTCGCCGCGGCACAGGCCGTCGCCATGCTCGCCGCTGTACGCGCCCTTGAACTTGCGCACCAGCGCCGCGGCTTCGTCGGCGATGGCGCGCATCTTGGTCGCGCCGTCGCGCCGCATGTCGAGGATCGGCCGCACGTGCAGCGTGCCGACCGAGGCATGCGCGTACCAGGTGCCGCGCGTGCCGTGGCGGGTGAAGACCTCGGTCAGGGCGTCGGTGTATTCGGCCAGGTGTTGCAGCGGCACGGCGCAGTCTTCGATGAAGCTGACCGGCTTGCCGTCGCCCTTCAGGCTCATCATGATGTTGAGGCCGGCCTTGCGCACCTCCCACAGCGCCTTTTGCGGCGCCTCGTCGCTCATCTCGACGACGCTGCCGGGCAGGTGCAGGGTGTCGGCCACCAGCTCGACCAGCGAGCGCAACTGGCGCAGCAGCGCGCCCTTGTCGTCGCCGCTGAATTCGACCAGCAGGATCGCCGCCGGCTCGCCGATCAGCGCCGCGTCGATGGTCGCGCGGAACGCCGGGTTGGCGCGCGACAGCTCGATCATCGTGCGGTCGACCAGCTCGACCGCGCTCGGGCCCAGCGTGACGATGTGCTGCGCCGCGTCCATCGCGGCGTGAAAGCTCGGGAAGTTCACCACGCCCAGCACCTTGGCGCGCGGCAGGCGGCTCAAGCGCAGCGTGCAGACTGCGCGTGAACGCCAGCGTGCCTTCGGCACCGACCAGCAGGTGCGCCAGATTGACGCTGCCATCATCGGTGTAGGGCCGCTCGCTTTGCGGCTGGAAGATGTCGAGGTTGTAGCCGCCGACGCGGCGCATCACCTTGGGCCAGCGCGCCTCGATCTCGCTGCGCTGCTCGGCGGCCAGATCGCGCACGAAGTCGGCGATTTCGCGCTCCTGCGCGAACCCAGCCCGGACACCGGCCCGAACGACAGCAGCCGGCCGTCGGCCAGCCAGGCCTGGATGCCGGCCACGTTGTGCACCATGTTGCCGTAGGCGATGCTGCGCGAGCCGCACGAGTTGTTGCCGGCCATGCCACCGAGCGTGGCCTGCGCGCTGGTCGACACATCGACCGGGAACCACAGGCCGTGCGGCTTGAGCCAGGCGTTCAGATCGTCGAGCACGATGCCGGGCTCGACGTCGACGGTCATCGCCGTCGGCATCGAAGCCGAGCACGCTGCGCAGGTGCTTGCTGGTGTCGATGACCAGCGCCGCGCCGGTGGTCTGCCCGCATTGCGAGCTGCCGCCGCCGCGTGGCAACAGCGGCACCTGCGCGTCGCGTGCGATGTCGATCGCCAGCGCCACGTCGCGTGCCGTCCTGGGCACGAACACGCCCAGCGGCATGATCTGGTAGATCGACGCGTCGGTGGCGTAGCGCCCGCGCGAGCCGGCGTCGAACAGGACTTCGCCTTCGGTCTCGCGCGCCAGGCGGCGCGCCAGTTCGCGGGCCTCGCCATTGGCCTGCGCTGTGGTCGTGGCGGTGGCTGTCATCGTGGGCCGATTCTGTATGCAAAACTACGCCGAATTGATGGAGCGCACATGAAGCTGAACTCCCATGCCAGTGGCCGCCATTTCCTGCAGATCCCGGGGCCGAGCCCGGTGCCCGACCGCATCCTGCGCGCCATCAGCCTGCCCACGATAGACCACCGCGGGCCCGAGTTCGGGGCCCTCGGGCCTGCAGGTGCTGGCCGGCCTGCAGCGCGTGTTCCAGACCCAGCACCCGGTCATCATCTACCCGGCTTCGGGCACCGGGGCCTGGGAGGCCGCGCTGGCCAATACCCTGTCGCCCGGCGACGCGGTGCTGATGTTCGAGACCGGGCATTTCGCCTCGCTGTGGCACAAGCTCGCATTGCGGCTCGGCCTCGCGCCCGAGTTCCTGGCCCTGCCCGGCACCGACGCGGCGGGCCTGCCCAACGGCTGGCGGCGCGGCGTGCAGGCCGGGCTGATCGAGGAGCGCCTGCGCGCCGACGGCGGGCACCGGATCAAGGCCGTCTGCGTGGTGCACAACGAGACCTCGACCGGGGTCACTTCCGACATCGCGGCGGTGCGCCGCGCCATCGATGCCGCCAGGCACCCGGCGCTGCTGATGGTCGACACCATTTCCGGCCTGGCCTGCGCCGACTACCGGCACGACGCCTGGGGCGTCGACGTGAGCATCAGCGGCTCGCAAAAGGGCTTGATGCTGCCGCCCGGCATCAGCTTCAACGCGCTGTCGCCCAAGGCCATCGCCGCCAGCCGAACGGCGAGCTTGCCCAAGGCCTACTGGGCCTGGGACGAGATCATCGAGAGCAACAAGGGCGGCTACTGGCCGAGCACGCCCAACACCAACCTGCTCTATGGCCTGGCCGAGTCGCTGCAGATGCTGCACGAGGAAGGCCTGGACGCCGTCTTCGCCCGCCACCTGCGCTGGGCCGAGGGCGTGCGTGCGGCCGTGCGTGCCTGGGGCCTGGAGACCCAGTGCGTCGACCCGGCGGTTCACTCACCGGTGCTCACCGGCGTGGTGCTGCCCGCCGGCATCGATGCCGACCGCGTGCGGCGCACGATCCACGAGCGCTTCGATCTCTCGCTGGGCACCGGCCTGGGCAAGATCCGCGGCCGCATGTTTCGCATCGGCCACCTCGGCGACAGCAACGACCTCACGCTGCTGGCCACGCTGGCCGGTTGCGAGATGGGCCTCAAGCTGTCGGGCGTGGCGCTGGCCGGCAGCGGCGTGCAGGCGGCGATGGACTTCTTCGCCGCGCAACCGCAGCGCGCGGCCATGCCCGTATCGTGAGCGCCGAGCCGCTGCACCGCTGGAGCGCAGTGCGCCTCGTGCGGGCGCTGGCCGCGCGCGAGCTGACAACGGCCGCGCTGGCCCGAGGCCTTGATCGAGCGCAGCGCCGCACTCGAGCCGCAATTGCGGGCCTGGGCCAGCTTCGATGCCGACGCAGTGCGGCAGCGGGCGCACGCGCTGGACGGCGGCGCACGCGGCGGTGCGCTGCATGGCTTGCCGATCGCGGTCAAGGACAACATCGACACCGCGGGCCAGCCCACCGCGTACGGCTCGCCGATCTACGCCGGCCATGTGCCCGCCGTCGATGCCGCCTGCGTCGCCCTGGCGCGCGCGGCAGGCGCGTGGGTGCTGGGCAAGACGGTGGCGACAGAGTTCGCCAACATGGTCCCCGCGGCGACGCGCAATCCGCACCACCTCGGGCACACGCCCGGCGGCTCGTCGAGCGGGTCGGCCGCCGTGGTCGCCGCCGGCCTCGCACCGCTGGCGCTGGGCACGCAGACGGCGGGCTCGGTCATCCGCCCGGCGGCCTTCTGCGGCATCGTCGGCTACAAGCCCTCGCCGCGGCGCATCTCGCGCGCGGGCGTGAAGCCGAACTCCGACACGCTCGACGAGGTCGGCGTGCTGGCGCGAAGTGTCGATGACGCGGCCCTGCTGGCGCAGGTGTTGAGCGGCCGCGGCGATGCGCCGTTGCCGAGCACGCAGGCGTTTGCGCCGCGCGTCGGCGTCACGCTCACTTCGCGGCCGCGGGCCTTGTCGGTCGCGATGACGGCGATGATCGATGCCAGCGCGCAGCGCCTTTCGACGGCGGGGGCCGTCGTGCGCGATGCCGTCCTGCCGAGCGCGTTCGACGCCTTGTTCGACGCCCAGCGCGTCGTGCAGCAGTTCGAGACGGCCAGGGCGCTGGCGCCCGAGCTGCAATACCGGCGTGGCCTGTTGTCACCCGCGCTGGCGACATTCCTCGACCAGGCGGCTGGCGTCGATGCCGCGGCCTACGGCGCGGCGATCGCTTGCGGGCGGGCGGCGAGCGATGCCATCGAGACCCTGTTCGCGGGCGCCGACGTATTGATCACGCCCGCGGCGCCCGGTGCGGCGCCGCGCGGCTTTGCAAGCACCGGCGATCCGCTGTTCAACCGGCCCTGGCAACTGCTCGGCTGCCCCTGCATCGCGCTGCCGGGCGGCCTCGACGACGCCGGGCTGCCGCTGGGGCTGCAGCTGATCGCAAGGCCGAATGACGACGACTTGCTGTTTGCGGCCGCGGCATGGATCGGCGCCGCGCTGCAGGTCGACGCCATCGCCCAGGGCATTGCCTGGACTGACAGGCACACCCGCCGGCGCCGGCCACGGCGCCGCACGGCCGTCGCTGCTCGCGTGCGGCCCGGCCTAGAACCCGTAGCGCAGCGCGACGGAAAGGACGTTCACGTTGTAGCGCGGGGCTTGCGCGCCGAAGGCCAGCAGGTTCGGAATCGTGGCCGGCTGCACGCCGTCCAGACGCCAATCCTGCGAGTCGTAGCGTTCGTACCACCAGCCGCCGGTGATCGACATGTTGTCTTTCAGCTTGTAGGTGGCGTGGATCTTGAAGCGGTCCATTGAAGTCGTTGCGGTCGGGAACGGCGGGCTGATGGGGCCGGCGTCGACCGTGATGTCGCTGCGCGAGCGCGTGAACGTCAGGTCGGCGCCGAGTTCGAGCTTGCCACCCAACGCCATGTGCTTGATCCCCGAGGCCGACGAGGTCGACTTCATCCTTGTTGTGGGCCCACCAGTCGGGCTGCCCATAGAGCTGGCTGCCGGCCTGTCCGGAACGGACCTGTTCGCTTTGCGCGAACATGCTCAGCTGGGTCTGATCGGTGATCGCCCACGACACGTCGGCGCCATAGCTGACGCTGCGGCCGTCGGTGAGGCCGATGCTGGATTGGCCGTAGTTGTCATCCGCGACGTCGGCACTGACGCCGAAGTTCACGCTCTCGCTGGCGGTGAAATCGGCGCGCAGGCGGGCCTTGTCGCGGCTGCGATCGGCCAGGTTGTACTTGCGCAGCAAGGGGTTCTCGGGCGGCGTGATCCAGGCCGCGATACCGTAACCCTCGTTGTCGCGTTCGCTGTGTGCGAGCTCGAGCATCAGCGACGTATTGGCCAGTGGTCTCGCGGTCAACTGCCCCCACAGCGTCGTCTCGCGCGTGGTCACCACTTCCTGCAGGGTGCGCTGGACGTAGTTCTGGTCGACGCCGACGCTGGTCTTCGTGCTGCCCTGCCAGCGGTAGTCGGCGCTGAGCTTGAAGCGGTCCTGCGTGAAGCTGAACGGCTGGTTGATGCGTGGCACCGCACCCAGGAACATGTCGGTCGACACCGCGGGATAGGCCAGGCTGGGCGTCTGGTTGTCGCGCACGTCTCTGGCGTAGCTGGCGTTCAGCAGCAGCCGCTCGATCGGCGTGGCGGTGAGCCTGACGCTGGCATTGAAGGTGTCGACCTGCCCGCTCAAGGACTGCGCGGGCAGGGCCGGCACGGCCAGGCCGGATGGGTTCGTCACCGGGTCGTAGACGTTCGTCGTCGCGGCGAGGAAGGCGGCATCCTGCGTCATCCTGCCCGACCGAAAACTCGCCGCTGGCACGGATCTGCGGCGTGATCTCGTAGCCGGCCGAGCCGAAGATCTGGTGCGACTCGTTGTCCGGCGCCAGCGCGAGCTGGCCGTTGCGCACGCCGGAGAACGGATTGGTCCAGGTCAACGACTCCTGGCCATTGCGGAACAGCGAGCCTTGATACCCCAACGTGGCCTGCAGGCGCGGGCTGAAATACGAAGCTGAAATCTCGACCTGATCGGTGACCTGGTCCACCGGCGCCGCCATCTGCGAGGCGGTGGAGAAGAACGAGCCGGCAGGTGCGCTGCGTGCCGTCCTTCACGTCGTGTCGCAGGCTGAGGCGGGTGCTCCACCCCTGGCCGAGGAGCCACGACGCGCTGGCGTCCAGCCGCGAGCGCTTGAACCCCAGTTCGACCGGCTGCAGCGTGCTCGCCAACGGCATCGAGCCGGTGTCCACCGCGGGAAAGCCGGCCGGCAGCGTCAACACCGCGCCGCCGTTGCCCAGGAACGGCGTCATCGCGCGTATCGGTCAGGTAATGCGGGATTTCGGCGTAACCCATGCGCAGCGTGTAGCGCCCTTCCTGGCCGTATTCGCCCGCCAGCGAGCGCACGTCGAGCCCGAGGTCCGAGGCCTTCAGGCTGCCGAACTGTCCGTCCTCGCCGCGATATCGCATGGCGCCACCGGCCACGAGGTAGGCGCCCTTCTGGTTCAGGCCGGTGTAGTCGCCGAACTTGGCCGAATCGTCCGAGACGGTCGCCGAGGCCGACGTCCACCGTGCCGCTGGTCCCGGCCTTCTCGAACGGGCAGGTTTCGCACTTCCACTGCGAGGGTTCGGCGGCCACGGCGCCGCTGGCGGCGGCCGACAGCGCGCCGAGCGCGCCGAGCAGGAACAAGGGGCTGAAGGTTGTCATGTTCGCATCCGTTCTCGGTGAGTCGTCTGGCCCGGGCCTGCGGCCACAGGCCACGCATCGTTCATCGCATCAGCTTGGCGCCCGCGGGATGGTTGGACCCGTGCACCTGCGAGTGGCAGTTGCTGCAACCGCCGGCGAGCAGGAAGATCGAACCGCCGGCGCCACCGCCGGGCAGCGCGGCGCCGGTGCGCGCCACGGCCGGGTGGCCCGCGACCGTATGGCATTGCTGGCACAGCAGCGGTGGCGTCTTGGTCAGCAGCGCGGCGTGCACCGAGCCGTGGCTCGAATGGCACAGCGTGCAGTCCTCGGCCACCGGCGCATGCTCCCACAGCACCGGGCCGCGCTTTTCGGCATGGCAGGTGTAGCAGGTCTGGTTCACCGTCGACTTGGTCAGCAGCGCCGGGTTGGTCGAGCCATGCGTGTTGTGGCAATCGCTGCAACCCATGACGCCGAAGCGAACCGGGTGCGACGAGGTCTTGTAGAAGTCCGCCCGCTGCTTCTTGTGGCAGTTGAAGCAGACGTCGGGCTGTGTGTTCTTGGCCAGCACCGGGTCGTCCTGCACGTGCAGCCGGTGGCAATCGGTGCAGGCCAGATCGCTGCGCTGGTGCGCGCCGGCGTGCCATCCGGTGCGGGCGTCGCTCTGGTGGCAACCCAGGCAGGGCAGGTTGCGCTGCTCGGGCGACATGAACGAGTTCGCCTTGAAGCTGTTGATCGTCGCCGCCTTCTTGCTGCCCTTGCTGGAATGGCGCGCGCCCGGGCCGTGGCAGGCCTCGCACTGCAGCCCGCCGGCGCCGAACGGCGCGTGCGCGTTGCCGCGTTGCGCATGGCGGGTCTTGAAGATCGCCGCCGTCGTGAACGTCGCCGTGTCGGCGTCGGCGTCGTGGCAGTTGAGGCAGGTGTCGGCACCCTTTTCGCTGTACTCGGTGCCCGGACCCACCTGCTCCGGCGCCGAGGCCGCCGCCGGCCGGTGCGGACGCCGCCGCTGCCCTGCGCCGTTGCAGCCGGTGGCCATGCCAGACCGGCCACTACGACAAAGAGCGCGGAAATGATTGGTTTGGTGATGTTCATCGTTGTCGGTCCGTCAGTCTTTGTTCGTCGCGGCTTGCGGCTATGCCTTGCTCTTCGGGGGCGTCTTCTGAATGGCAATGACCTGGTTCTTCAGCGACAGGTAGACCCCGGTCGGGATCACGTTCTTGCTGGCCAGGTCGGCCTTGCTGAGGTAAGGCCGGCCCGCGATGATCCTGTCGGCCTCGGCATCGCCGATGCCCGGCAGCGTCTTCAATTGTGCCCGGCTCGCGCTGTTGATATCGACGAGCTTGACCGGCTTGGCGGGCGGCGCCTTCTTCGAGGCCGCCGAGGCCTGGCCGGCAGGTGCCGGTGCCGACGCCGATGCGCTCGCAGCGCTGGCCGCGCACGACAGGCCGGCCCAGGCCATCAGTGCCAGGCCGATCAGCACGCGCCCCTTGACGCGGTGTCGTGCAGACGGCTTCGTCACTACGCTCATGTCGACATCTCTCGCTGAATTGCGCTTCGATGGTACGAAAAAAAACCCGGGGCGTTGCCGCCGCCGGGTTGTCTGCCGCGGCGCTGGAGCATGGTTTGGCCATGCCCCAGTCCTGCTTCTCACCGCATCTCAATCACTCACTTTGCGTGCATCACCTTGATGTCGGCGATGCGGCCGGCATCGTGGCAGACCATGCAGGTCTCGGTCGTGCCCAGTGCGGTGCTGCGCGGCGCGTAGATCGAACCGCCACCGTACTCGATGTGCGCCCGGGCGATCGTCGAGTCGTGGCAGGCGAAGCACGCCGCCGGCGATCGGCGAGTTGACCAGCGTCGTCGCCGCGGCGGCGGTCGGTCACGCCCGTCCCCGCATTGAAGCCGAATCCGGCGCCGTAGTTGGTCGTGTTGTCGGCGGCGATGTAGGGCGACAGCGAATACACGCTGAGGTCCGTGGCCAGGCAGTTGTTGGTCGCCGAGACGGTGCAGCCGGTGGTCAGCGTACCCGCGGTGCCGTTGAAGATGCCGGTGGCCACGGTCCGGTACAGCCTGTTCGGCAAGGCACTGGCCGACGCGGTGGCGCTGAAGTTGTAGGTCCCGGGCAGGTGGCAGGTCTCGCAGTCCTTCAGCACGCCGGGGAACTTGATGTCGGCAAACGACTCGGTCGTGCTCGACGCATGCCAGGTGAACGGCGCCGTCGCGCTTGTTGCCCGCGTGGATCGCGTGGACGAAGCTGGTGGAGTCGGCCGACCAGCCGCTGCTGGTGCGGTTCGGCGTGTGGCACCACGCGCAGGTCGTGCCGTCGTTGCGCTGCCCGGCATGGAAGGCTTCTTCGGTGAAGGTGCCGAGTTCCTGGTGGCAGGCGTTGCAGCGCTTGTCCTCGACGATCGGCCGGCGCGCGGTGAAGTTGGTCGCCACCTTCTGCGCGTTGGGCGCGATGACGATCAGGCCGCCGGTCTTGTTCGGCATGGTGGCCGTCAGGCCGCTGGTTGCCGTGGCGGGCGTGACCGGGTAGTTGGCCAGGTTGGTCTGGGTCAGCGGCAGCGTGGTGATCACGCTGTACGAGTAGCCCAGGCCGCCGGTGAGCATCTTCGCGCTGGCGGGGATGGTCACGCCGGTCAGCGTGGCCGTGTAGTAGCCATCCGCGTCCGGACCGGTCAGGGTGCCCGCGCTGGTGCCGGTCGCGGTGCCGTTCCACAGGCTGCGCAGGTAGCTGCTGGCCGAGGCGTTGAAGTCCGCCGGCGCGGCGATGCCGTCCTGCGGCACCGAGAACACGAAGTACACGCTGGGCGCGCCCATGAAGTCGTCCCAGATTTCCTGCGGCTGCACGGGCAGCGCGGCGTCGAAGGCCTTGAGGTCTGTCCTGACGCCGTTCTGCAGGATGCGGAACACCATCACCGGCTTGCCGCTCGCGTTGACCGACGACGCTCTTGATGTCGTAGCTGACCTTGATCGCACCGGCCGGCAGCCGGCTCGTGTTCGAGGCGATCCAGGCCGCGTTGGTGTTGCTGTTGGTGCCGCCCGCCAGCAGCGAGTTGGTCGGGTTCGGCGGCGTCACCGGCAGGTGCACGACGTCGATGTTGCCGGGCGTGTGGCAGGTCACGCACTGCGAGTCGTCGGTGGCCGACTTGCCGCCGTGGGCAAAGCCGTCAAAGCTCGTCGTCGAGGTCAGGCCCTTGGCCGCGTCGGCGATGGTGACGCCCATGCCGGTCGCGAAGTTGATGCCGTCGTGGCAGCCGCCGCAGGCGACGCGGTTGGGCTGATTCTTCCAGTTGTCGCCCTGTGCGGTCTTGGCGGTCGACGTGTCGGAACCGTCGTGGCACTTGGTGCAGTTGCGCAAGTCCTGCGGGAACCCCACTTCGTTGTACAGCACGCCGCCGTAGTTGTAGTTCTTCTTGGCCAGCAGGCTGCCCATGTGGGTGTGGTGAATGTGGTTGGGCAGGTTGCCGACCGCGCGGCCGTCGACCTTCTCGGTGGCGCTGGTGAACGTCAGCGTGGCCGCGTCGATCGTGGCCTCGGTTCGGCCGTACTTGCGCTGCTCGGTGTGGCAGACCACGCAGTAGCGGGTTTCGTTGCGGCTTCCGCCGTGGAAGCCGGCGCCGGAACTCTCGGCGCTGTCGCCCGGAATGCCGCCGAGCTGGCGGTGGCATTCGTTGCACTTGGCGGTGGCCACGATGTCGCGGCCCGAAGCCGTCGCGGCCTGGCCGGTGGCGGGAACGAAGTCGTAGATCACGTCCAGCGGCTTGGTCATCGGCACGGCGGGCAGCGGTGCTGAACGCGACGCCGTTGGGTGTGTTGGTGCCGGTGCCGGGTGCGTTGCCGGAAATCTGGATCGTCAGCCGATGAACCAGGTTCGGTTCGTAGGTCAGGTCACCGAGATCGGCCTTGTTGTTGGCGCCGGTGACGGTCATCGCGTCGACCGTGGCCTTGGTCTGCGGGACGTCGCGGTAGAAGGTGTACTTGTAGCTGCCGTCGCCGTTGTCGACCAGCGTGCCGGTGTTGTCGGTCGACGGGCGCGTCGGCGCGGAGGCCGTGATGGCACCGGTCGTCGCGTTCTTCGTCGGCACCGTGGTCACGATGTAGCTGACCCACTTGCTGGGGCCACCATTGGTGCCCGGCACCAGCTTGGCGATGGAGAAGGCGAGGTTGGTCAGACCGGGGAGCGTGGCCGTGCTGCTCTGGGACGTGTTGCCCAGACCGACCACCGGGTTGCCGGCGGCGTCCGTGACCGTGAAATTCACGACCGGCGGGCTGGCGATGGTGACGCTGGTCACGGTGGCCTTTGGCGCCAATGCGGCCCAGGCCGCGGCCGAGGCATCGGTGGCCGGCGCGGCGTTGCTGGGGATGGTCACGACGCTGGCACCGCTCACTCCGGGGGGGCCCGAAGGGCCGGTCGGGCCGGTTGGCCCTGCTGGACCGGCTGCGCCCGTGGGGCCGACAGCCCCGTCGCTGCCGCCGCATCCTGCGATCGCCGCCGCAAGCACGCCCGCCAACGCGAACAGCGCCCAGCGCGACGAAGCCCGATACCCTCCTGCCCGACCAGATCTGTTCACGGATGCTCTCCTAGCTCGATTGGAATGGAACTTGGCGTCCTGAATGACGCTTCTTTGCCGACAGCGATCTTCCTACCGGCGTGTGCGGTTGATTTGTTCCAGATCAAGATTGCTGCGAATTGCGTTGTGCGCAACACGCGCCCATGCGCACCTGCCCGATCGAGCCATTCGCGGCTGACCCTCCAAGAAGAGACCAGCGGCCAACGCGGTGGTCGTGTCGCCCACGACACTCGAAAACCCGACCTTGAGCGCCAGTGCTTGCCGGTCAGATTACCTGCCGTTGCTCGGCCGCCAATAGGACAAACGCCAGGGCGTGCAGGCCCGCGGCGCGGGCCATGCCCAAGGGTAATCCGCAGGCAAGCTGCCTACTTGCTCACCGTCGCGTCTTCGATGAGCACGGCGTAGGCGTAGCCCGGCCCGACGTTGACGTCGGTGCGCACGGTGCCCTTGGCGTTGACGATGTCGCCGATGGCGGCTTCGTTCTTCGTCGTCACCAGGATGTCGTTGCTGCCGGCCGCGGCCGCGCCGGAACCGTCCTGCAGGTGGAGCCAGTTCTTGCCCATGATGCCGAGGTTGACCTTCACCACCTGGCCGCGCACGAGCACCGTCTTGTCCTTCAGCGCGGCTCGACCGGTCACCACCTCGGCAACGGTCTTCGCATCCGGGCCGCTGGCCTTGGCCACCTTGACGGCGGGCGCTTCGGCCTTAGCGGCGGGCATCGTGCCGTGCGCCGCGGCGGGCTTGGCGCCCGGCTCGACGATCTGCCCGAACACGATCTTGTCGAACGTCTTGTTCAGCGTCTTGCTCTGGAAGTTCTGCATCACCATCGTGTTGCCGATCGTGACCTGCGAGCCCTTCTTCGCCGTCGGTCGTCGGCACGGCGGCCCAGACCTCGCCCTGCGCGGTCTTCAGGCGCAGATAGGTGTAGCTGTCGACGCTGCGGGTCTCGAGAACCTCGCCATTCAGGCTCGGCGACGCTGTTGTCGGTGTTGGTGCGAGCGCTGGCGCTGCGGCTGCGGCGTGGGCCGTCAGAACGGTGGCGGCAAGGAGGAGCGCCGCGAGGGCATTGAAGGCTTGTTTCATGGAGGTTGGGTGGTTGTGCGAAAGGGGCGGTTGTCGCCGGCCGCATGCAGGCTCGGGGGCGGCTACTTCTTGTTGCTGTAGATCGCCGCATTCTTGGCGGCATCGTCGTAGGGCTGCTTGGCGACGATCAGGCGTCTGACGTTTTCGTAGCTCGCCTCGTCCAGGATCTTGCGCGAGACCAGTTGCGCCTTGCTGCCGTAGGGCCGGCCGGCGATGATCTTGCCGGCTTGCGCGTCGCTGATGCCCGGCAATGTCTTCAGTTCGGCGCGCTTGGCCGAGTTGATGTCGACCAACGGGGCCTTGGTGGGCGCCTTGCCCTTCGCGCTGGACGCGGACTGGCTGGCCGCGGGCGCACTGGCCGCGGCAGCCTTGTTGTCGAGCGCCAGGGCCGGGCCCGCGGCGAGCAGCACTGTTGCGCTCAAGGCAATCGATATCAAGCGGTATTTCATGACGTCCTCGTCGGTGCGATGGGGTTCGGTTCACGGACCCGTCGGGGTCACCAAAAGCAAGTGACCCGGATTCGTTGCCGCATCCGGGTCACCTTTTCAGGTCCGGCCGGTGGGGCACGATACACCGCGCCCCTCTGGCCTCGGGCAGTGGCTATCGCTGGTGCACGACCGCCACATCCGAGACCCTGCCTACGCCGTGGCAGATCAGGCAGGACTCGCCCTTTGACAGCGCGCTGACGCGCGGCTCGTACACCGCACCGCCCTGCGTCGACATGTGGTTGCGGGCCGAAGCCGTGTCGTGGCAGGAGAAGCACGCGGCAGAGATCGGCGAACTGACCAGCGATTGCGGGTCGGCATGCACGGTTTCGCCGCCGGCGCCGGCGACGTGCGCTGGCACTGCGACTCCAGTGGACGGCGTGTAGGCGGCAACGGTCGCTCCAGCCGGTGTGTAGCTGAAGTTGTTGCCGTAGTTCTTCGTGTTGTCGACGACGATGTACGGCGAGTTCCGGAAGGCCGTTGTCGAAGCCGGGTCGAACTTGCCTGTCGCGCCGGTCAGCCACAGCATGCCCGGCTGCAGCGTCATGCCGTTGGCACCGAAGTTCACGGTGTTGGGCAGGTGGCACTGGTTGCAGTCCTGCAACACGCCCGGGTAGCCGATGAACGAGTAGTTGTCGGTCGCCGAAGCCCCTGCCCAGGTATAGCCGACGGTGCGCTTCTCGGCGCCGTGGATGCCGTGGACGAAGGTATTGGCGTTGGCGATCCAGCCGTTGCTCGTGCGCGCGGTGTTGTGGCAGATGGCGCATGACGTCGGGTCATTGCGCGCGCCGCCGTGGAAGCTCGGGCTGGTGCCGAGCTGGTCATGGCAGGTGGCGCACTTGGCCGCATCGACGACCACGCGGCGTGCCGTGTAGCCGGTGGCGACGAGCTTCTTCAGGATGGCCGGGCGCGCCAGGCCGCCCGTGGCATTCACGGTCGGGTTGACCGACACGTTCGCCGGGGTGTACGGATAGTCCGCCAGACCCTTCTGCGTGAAGGAGCCGAAGATCGCGCCCGTCACCATCTTCGCGTTGGCCGGGATCACGATCGGGCTGGCGTTGACGGCCGTGTTGACGCAGGTCGCCACGGCCGGTGCAACCGGCTTGACGCATCCCGCACCGACCGGCTGCCCGACGAGGTCGCCGGTCAGCGTCGCCGTCCAGTAGCCATTGGCGTCCGGGCCGGTCAGGGTGCCGGCGTTCGGCGAGGAGCCGACAGGCACCAGCAGGTTGGTCAGGCTGACGTTGGTGAAGTAGTTGAAGTCGGCCGGTGCCGTGACGCCGTCCTGCGGCACGCCGAAGGCAAGGTACAGGCTCGGGCCACCGGCGAAGCCGGCGATCGGCTCGAAGGTGGGCGACACGACTTGCGCGCCGGTGGCTGCATTGGTGACCAGCGTCGGCACGGCAAACGATGTGACCGCAACGCCGTCCTTCTTGATCTGGAACGTCATCACCGGCTGGCCGCTGGCGTTGACGGTGACGCTCTTGAGGTCGTAGGCGAAGTTGACCATGCCGGCCTTGGCGGTCGTGTTGTTCGGCGTTGCGAAGTTCGTGCGGTGGTCGACCGGAATCGTCGTCGCGTCGTGGCACAGGTTGCAGGTCGTGTTGTCGGCCTTGGCCTTGCCGGTGTGGCCCGAACCCAGCGCCACGTCCTTGATGCCGGCGGCCTTGTCGGCCAGCGTGATGCCGGTGCCGGTGGCGAAGTCGATGCCGTCGTGGCAGGCGCCGCAGGCGACGATGCTGGGGTTGTTCATCCAGTTGTTGCCGTTGGCGGTGACCTTGGCGACCAAGGGGCTCGTGCTGGCGGTGCCGGTGTGGCACTTGGTGCAGTTCGCCGGGTCTTGCGGGAAGCCGAAGCTGTTGTACAGGCCTTCGGAGGCGTTGTTGAAGTTGTAGCCCTGCTTGACCAGTTCCTTGCCCATGTGGGTCTTGTGGATCATGTTCGGGTAGTCGCCGACCGCGCGGCCGTCGACGATGGCCTGGGCCGGGCGCACGACGGCGTTGGTGCCGGTTTGCACGGCAAAGGTGATGCCGTCGGGCAGCATGACCGCGTTACCGCCATTGAACGAATACTTGATCTGGTCGGTGTGGCAGGTCACGCAGTAGTTCGGATCCTTGCGGCTGCCATGCGCCAGCACCTTGCCGTCGTGGCAGGAGCTGCATGAATCGAGTTGGACGATGCCGCGCGTCGTCGCGACCGCGGCGCCGTCGGGCCGGAATTCGTAACACGGCGTTGGCGGTATTGACCATCGCCACGCCGGGCGTCACGTGTCACGGCGTTGGGGGTGTTCGAGCCGGTGCCGGGTGCGTTGCCGCCGAGCTGGATGCCCACGCGGTGGGTCAGCGTCGCGTCGAAGCGTCAGGTCACCGAGGTCGGCCTTCTTCGACAGCCCGTCGGTCGAATCGGTCAGGCTGGCGACGATCGCCGCGGCCTGCTTCGGGTCACGGTAGAAGGTGTACTCGTAGCTGCCGTCGCCGTTGTCGACCAGGGTGCCCTGGGTGTCGGTGGTCGGGAAGGTGCCGCACCATGTGGCTGCCGTCGTGGCCGTCTTGTTGCACGAGTCGGCGGCGCCGATGGTGCCGGCCGCCTGCGCGACGGTGACCGGCTTGATCACCAGGTAGCTGACCCACTTGCTGGGTTCGGCGCTGTAGGTCTTGCCGCCGGTCACCAGCGTGGTGGCGGGCACCAGCTTGGCCAGCGTGAAGCCGATGTTGGTCAGGCCGGCCACCGTGGCGGTGGCACTCTTGGACTTGTTGCCCAGGCCGACGATCGGAACGCCGGCGGCGTCCTTGACCGTGAACTTCACGACCGGTGCGCTGGCGATGGTGACGCTGCTTACCGTGACCTGCGGCGCCAAGGCGGCCCAGGCTGCGGCGGATTCCGCCGTGGCGGGCGTCGAGTTGCTTGGGACAGCCACGGTTGCGGTGGCGTTGCCGCCGGCAGGGCCGGCGGGACCGGCCGGGCCGGCAGGCCCGGCGGGCCCGGTGGCGCCGGCGGCGCCGTCCGTCCCGTCGCTGCCGCCGCAGCCTGCGAGCGTGGCCGCGAGCAGGCCGGCCGCAGCCAGCAGTGCCCAGCGCGACGCTGTTCGATACCCTCCAGCCTGACCAGAATGCTTCACGAGTGTTCTCCTTGCTTGTTTGGACCGAAACCTGACGTCATCAATGCCATTACTTGCGTGTCGGGGATCTTCCTACTGCCACGCGGGCCGGATTTATGCCAGATCAACACGGACCCACTTGGTGTTGCGCAGACGGTGTAACGGCGCACCGGCGACAGCTGCGCGATCTCGAACCGAGGTTGGCTGTCCAGCAGTGCGCTTCGTGTCAGCGGCGTGAGTGGGTCAGTGCTTTGCCGCATTGCCGCGCTGCCGCGCGCCGCCATGCGCCGCCGCGAGCGCGCGGCGATCGCTGCAGGCGACTCGTTCAACGAGGGCGTAGATTGCCGCGATGCGGCTCACGCGCGGGCGATGTGCCGGCCCGCGGCCGGCGCAGTGCAAAAGACCGCCGCGCGCGCAAGCGCGCGGGCGGCCAGGCCAGTGCAGCAGCTACTGCAGCATCAAGCCGCTACTGCGGCGCAGAGGCGGCCGGTACGCGCGCGATGTTGAGCTTGGCGCGCAATTCCTGCGGGCCGTCGCCGTCGGGTTCGGAGTGGGCGATGCCGTAGTGGCACTCGATGCAGGTCCAGCCCTCGGCCCGGGCCTTGGCGTGGCGCGCCTGCGCCTTCTCGCTCTGCTTGCTCTTGTCCATCTTCTCGGCGATGTGGCAGTTGCGGCACTCGTGCGAGTCGGTCTCGAGCATGCGGGTCCAGACTTTCGCCGCCATTTCGGCGCGATGGGCCTGGTACTTCTCCTTGGTGTCGAGGACCCCGCGCATGTGCCCGATCAGCTCGAAGGTCGCGGCCATCTTGCGCTTGATCAGCGGGATCGGCTCGTGCGGCACGTGGCAGTTGGTGCAGATGGCCCGCACGCCGCTGCGGTTGGTGTCGTGGATCGTGCCCTTGTACTCGGCGAACGGGTTGTCGCGCATCTCGTGGCAACCGGTGCAGAACTCCTCGGTGCTCGTCACCGCCAGGCCGTAAGCGCCGCCGACGATCAGGAACAGCGCCGCGAACATGCCGACGAATGTCAGGCCGAGCGCGAGTTTCCAGCGGCGGCGCAGCGTGGCGAGGAGGTTGGTCATGGTCGGGTCCCGGTTCTGGATCGTTGTTGTTCGCGCGAGCGCGCGGCTGGCCTCAGCGAGACAGGATGTAGGCGATCAGGTTCTTGATCTCGGCCTCGTCCGTGGTCTTCGGGCTGGTGTGTTCTTCTTCCTTGCCGTCGACCTTGATCTTCGGGTTGGTGGTCAGGTGGGTGTAGAGCTTCTTCTCGCCGTCACCCTCCTTCTTGTACTTCGCGGCGGTTTCCTTGAACGACGGGCCGTCCTTCTTCTTGTCGACCGCGTGGCATTTCGTGCAGTTGCTCTTCTTGGCCAAGGCCGTCGCCGCGTCTTCGTCGACCGCGAAGGAGGGCATGGCGGCGCCGAGCAGCAGGGCGGCGACGCCGGTCATCAACACGCTCGTCAATTCGGTCTTTCTGGTCATGGAAATAGCCTCGATGGTCGGTTGATCGTTGCGGCGGAGTCTAGCGTTGCGCTCGGGCCCCAGGGCACCGGCGGTCGGCCTTGCGAGGTTGATATAGATCATAGTCGGCAGCGCCGGCGCGTGTTGCACCGGCACCGTGAACGCCGCTCTGGCGCGCGGGTCATGGCCGCGGCCGGCGTGAACGCGTCGGAGATGCAGAACCGATCGTCCAGTCCCTGGGCGATGAAGGCGGGCACCGCCGCCGCGACCATCTGCACCGAGCCGCAGGCATAGACCTCGTAGCCCGTCAGGTCGGGGTGGTCGGCGAGCATCGCCTCGTGCACCAGGCCGCGCCGCCCGGGCCAGGGGTCGTCGGCCGCGGCGGTCGACAGGACCGGCACGACGCGGAAGTTCGGGTGCTCGCGTTGCCAGCGCTCGGCGAGTTCGAGCGCATACAAGTCCTTGGCTTCGCGCACGCCCCAGTACAGCTGCATCGGCCGCCGGATGCCACGCGCGAACGCGTCCTCGACGATGCTCTTGATCGGCGCAAAGCCCGTCGCGCCGGCCACGAACAGGATCGGGCGCTCGCTCTCGCGCAGCGTGAAGCGGCCGAGCGGGCCCTCGAAGTCGATGCTGTCGCCGGGCTGCATCGTCGTGAAGACGCGCGTCGTGAACAGGCCGCCGGGGATGCGCCGCACGTGCAACTCGATGACGGCGTTGTCCTGCGGCGGGTTGGCAAACGAGAACGCACGCCGCGCGCCGCCTTCGAGCACGATGTTGATGTACTGGCCGGCGGCGAAGGCGATGCGCTGCCCGTCGGGCAGCCCGATGCGCAGGCGCATCACGTCGTCGGCGATGCGCTCCACGCTCTCGACGCGGCCGTGCCAGCGCCGCGCGGCGCCGGCCTTGCCCAGCGTCGGCACGTCGACTTCCAGCTCGACGTCGTCCAGCGCCACCGCGCAGCACATCAGCGCCTGGCCGCGCGCGCGCATCGCGGCGGTCAGTGCGGCCGGCTGAAAGGGCCCGGGGTCGACGTGCCCGTTGAGCACCGTGCACACGCACTGCCCGCAGCCGCCGGCGCGGCAGTCGTAGGGCAGCGCCAGGCCGGCGCGCAGGCCGGCTTCGAGCAAGGTCTCGCCGGCGCGTGCCAGGACCGGCATCGCGCCGGGGTGCATCGTGACGTGGCAGGCCGCGCGCGGGCCGCGGCGCGGCGGCAGCCAGGGCAGCGCCAGCAGCACCAGCGTGCCGATGCCGACCAGCGCCCAGACGGCGGACAGCGGCCACGCAGTACACCAGCGGGTACAGCGCGAGCAGGAACCAGTCGAGTTCGAGCGTGGTCGGGGCCCGGGCGAGGTTGGCCGCACCGCCCTGGCTGAAGACGGGTTGCACCAGCGACAGCAGGCACAGCATCGCCAGCACCGCCAGCGCGATCGGCCGCGGCGGCTGCGTCTGCGCCTTGGGCACGCGCTGCACATGGATCCACATCAGCAGCAGCGCCACCAGCGGCACGCCGATGTGGATGAAGACCAGCAGCGAGAACAGCCGGTTGCTGACGCTCTCGGGTCGGATGAAGTTGCGGATCAATGCGCCGCCGAAGCCGGGCAGCCCGTCGAGCCACTCGAAGCTGGCCTGCGTGACGAACTGCGCCAGCTGGTCCCACGGCAGCATGTAGCCGTTGGCGCCGGCCACGTAGACCAGCCAGATCAGCAGCACGCCGGTGACCCAGGAGAACCAGCGAAAGCCGCGCAGGCGGTCGAACGCGAAATGGCGCAGCGCATGCACGGCCATCGTCGCCACCAGCGCGTCCGAGGCATAGCGATGCACGCTGCGCAGTACGCCGCCGGCGAACCACTGGCCTTCGGTGAGGGCTTGCACCGACCGGTACGCGCCCTCGACGCTGGTGTCGAAGAACGCGTACAGGTACAGCCCGCTGGCGCCGACGACCCAGAACAGGAAGAAGATCGTCGCGCCGAGGTGGTACAGCGGGTTGAGCTTGTCGCCGAAGGCGCGGTTGAACAGCGCCTCGGCCTGCAGGAAGCCGCGCCGCAGCAGCGCCTTCATGGGCGCGGGCGCATCGCGCCGAACACCACCACGACGAACAGCAGCCCGCCGACGATGGCGATCAGCCCACCCAGGCCCATCAGGCCCATGCCGGCGATCTCGCCCGCACTGCGCAGCACCTGCTCGCCGCCGGCGACCTTGCGCTGCACGCCGTAGCCGCCCGACCAGACCAGGCCGACGATGTGCATCAGCTGGCCCACCGCATACAGCACCGGCTGCGCCACGGCCAGGCGGCCCTGCGGCGCGCGCCAGCCGAGCTGCGGCAGCAGGTGGTAGACCAGCCCCATCAGCGCCAGCGTGACGCCGACGATGCAGCCGTGGTAATGCGCGGGGATGGTGACGTTGCTGGCGCCGATGAACAGGCCGATCACGCCGCCGGCGGCGAACAGGGCGATCGACGACCACAGCGCCGCCCGCAGCGGGCGCGCGATCGGCGGCGGCTGGCGCAGGCGAACCATGGCCAACGCCACGGCCAGCGCGAGCGGGAAGATCGCCACCCCGCCGCCGAAGCGCATCGCGGCGGTGTGCATGGCGCGGTGCTCGACGCTGGCCACGTCGTGCGCCAGGTAGGCATACGGCGTGACGAACACGCTGGCCAGCGCCAGCGCGAACAGCAGCAGCACGACGCGCGGGCTGAGCGCGATGCGCGCACCGCAGGCCTGCGCCAGCCACAACCAGGCGACCAGCATCGCCAGCGTCCAGGTGAACTGCAGCGCATGGCCGACGCCCCAGAACGCGATCTCGTAATAGGCCTTGCCGTCGAGCGCCAGCGGCACCAGCGCCAGCGAGGCCACCAGCGCCAGCAGCGCGACCGCGGCCGAGACCACGCTGGCGTTGAGGCCGAAGCGCAGCGCGCCGGCGCCGCTGACCATCGTGCCGATGCGCTCGGCCGCCCACAGGCAACGCAGCACCTGCAGCGCGGCGCCCGCGCCGAAGATCACCAGCCCGGCCTGGAACAACGGGCTCGTCAGCACCGGGATGTAGTTGGCCATGATCGGCGTGCCCGGGCTGGCGAAGGCCGCCACCGACATCAGCAGCGTGCCCGCGCAGCACAGGCCCAGTGCGGCCCAGCTCGCCATGCGCGCCGCGCGCCGAGCTGTTCAGGCTCCACAGCATGCCGGCGATGGCGCTGAACCAGACCAGCACCGACAGGTCGACGTGCACGACCAGGGCGACGCGGAAGAAGTCGGCGGCCGGCAGCCAGGCATTGACGCCCGGCGTGCGCGCGGCCACCAGCAGCAGCGAGAACAGGCCCGAGCCGATCAGCGCGACCAGGCCGAGCCAGAGCCAGCCGCGCGCCAGCGCGCGCTGCGCCTCGCCGGCGACAGGCAGGCTGTAGTCGGCGGCCGGGCCGGCCGACGGTGGGGCCCAGAGTGGGCGCAGCGATGAAGTGATGCTCATTGCAATGTGATGCCGCCTCGCGAGGCGTCGAAATCGATGACCAGCACCTGCGCCGGCGCCAGTTTGACGGTGGCCTCGCGCTGGTAGGCGAAGCCCGACGTTCGTGCGTCGTCGTTCAGGCGCACGCTGATGCGCTGCTCGCCGGCGGGCACGACCAGGCGCTGGTACATCGCCGAGGCGCCGTCGCGCGACAGACCCGAGGGCGCCGCGCTGCGCCGCAGCGCGGTCACGCCGCCGACATCGACCTCGACGCTGACCGGCGAACGCTCGCGCGGGCACTTCATCGGCGCGCGCATGTTGGGCGGCAGCTTGGCCAGCTCGGCCTCGCTTTGCCGCTGGCAGTCGCCCAGCGGCTTGCCGGCGTGGGTGAAGCTGACCTTGATCAGCGCCTGGTCGCTGCCCAGGTGCTGGTAGACCGGCCAGCGCGAGAACACGCCGATGGCCAGCGCGAACAAGGCGTACAGCGCCACCTGGCCGAGCCAGGCGCTGGCGGGCAGGGCGGCGCGCTTCAATGCGGGATCAGACATGGCTGGTCTTCGGTCGGGGGCCGAGCGCAGGGTGCAGGTCGCGAACCCGCTCGCGCAGGCGCTCGAGCGCCTGCGCGAGCGGGCTTTCGTCGCCATTGTCGGCCCACACGGTCTCGAGCCGCTCGCGCGGCACGCCGGCGCGCAGGTGCGGCTCGCGCAGGCCGAGCAGGCGCTCCTCGGTCCAGCGCTGGCCGAGGCGGAACTCGCAGCCGCCTTCGCGGCAGGCGCTGACCAGCACGCCGGCCGCGCCGTCGCGCAGCGCGTATTCGACGAAGGACGGCGGCAGCTGGCCGGTGCAGGTCAGACTGAAAGCGGCCACATCGGGCCCGGCCAGGGCCTCGACGTGCGCGCCGCAGTCGCAGCCGAAGGCGACCAACGGCCGTTCGACCCGCAGCGCTGCGATGCCTTGCTGCAGCCGCGTGCGCAAGGCACCGATCGGCGCCTGCGGCATGTCGATGCCGGTGACCAGTTCGGCGGCGCTGCGAAACGGCGTCGACGACGGGCAGGCGCCGACGCAGATGCCGCAGCCCGTGCACAGGTCGGCATCGACCCGGGCCATCTGCTTGCCGACCTTCTGATTCGGATGCGGCACCATCGTGATCGCGGCAAACGGGCAATCGGCGAAGCAGCGCCGGCAGCCGTTGCAGTTGGCCGCATCGACCACGGCCGCCGGCGCGGGCGCGGGCTGCGGCAGGAACGGCAGTGCGAACAGCAGGGCCAGGGCGCCGAGCACCAGCGCCCAGGCCACCTGCGGCGAAGCGGCCTCGGCCAGCGGGTGGATGAACAGCAGTATCCAGTCCAGCCGCAGCGCTTGCGGCACGGTGGCCAGATCGGCCGGCGCGTGGCTGGCCACCGGCGCCGCGAGCGGCCAGCGCCAGCAAGGTGAACAACAGGCCCAGGCCCACCGGCCGCGGCGGCCAGACGCCGGCGCGTGTCAGACGCTGGATGTGAAACCAGAGCGCAAACAGCAGCAGCAGCGGCGCGCCGAGGTGGACGAAGACGAACAGCGAGAACAGCCGGTCGCTGACCGCATTCGACCGAGAGGAAGTTGCGCGCCAGCGGTGCGGCCAGGAACGGCAATGCGTCGATCCACTCGGCGGTGGCGATGGCCGAATACTGGCCGAGCCGGTCCCAGTGCAGCCAGAAGCCGCCGATGGCGCTGACGAACACCAGCACGACCGGTGGCACGCCCGTCAGCCACGAGTAGCGGCGCATGCCGCGGTAGTGGCCATGCAGCCATTCGCGCAGCAAGTGCGCGGCCAGCAGGATCACGAAGGCGTCGGCCGCATAGCGGTGCAGGCTGCGCAGCAGGCCGCCGAGCCAGGGCTGCTGCCGCGACAGATCGACGATCGAGCGGTACGCGCCCGCCGCCGACGTGTCGAACATGGCGTACAGATAGATGCCGCTGGCGGCCAGCAGCCAGAAGCTGAGGAAGCCGAGCGCGCCGAGGTGGCGCAGCGGGTTCAGCGCCGCGCCGAAGGCGGCGTCGAAGCCATGTTCCAGGCGGCGCCACGCGGCCAATGCCCGTGGCTCATGGCTGCGCCGCATGGGCAGCGAGCCTCAACTGCTTGCGGCGGCGCAGCCGGTCGAGCAACAGGTACACGCCCACGGTGATGAAGAACGTCAGCCCGCCGACGATCTCCAGGATCAACTTGAAGTCGTAGCGGTAGGTGCCGGTCTCGGGGTCGTACACGGTGCACAGGATGCGCACGCGTTCGATCAGCTCGCCCAATCCCAGCGGCCCCGGCGGCGACGCCGCGCCGAGCAACTGGCGCAGGGGCTCGCCGAGCTGCCTGGCCGTCAGACGGTCGCCATAGACCTGGCTGTGGATGCGGCCCTCGGCGTCGACGATGCTGACGCCGAGCAGGTGATCGAAGCCTGCCGGCGTGGCCTGGTAGCGAAAACCGAAGTCGCGGGTGAGCTGCTCGACGCTGGCGGCGGGCGGGCTGAGGAAGGCCCAGTTCGGCTCGGCGATGCCCTGTTGTGCGGCGAACGCACGCATCGCGGCGGGGGAATCGAAGGGCTGGTTGAAGCCGATGCTGACCACGTTGTACTGCTGCGCGCCGAAGCGGGCGTCCAGGCCCTTCACGGCGTCGTGCAGGGCGCGGGTTTGCGTCGGGCAGACCTGGAAGCAGCCGGTGTAGATGAAGCTCACCAGCAAGGGCTTGCCGCGGTAGGAAGACAAGCGCACGGGCCGTCCGTCGCTGCCCAGCAGCGTGTGGTCGGGGACGGTGCTGCCGATCGCGGCCTGGCTGGCGCGCAGGGCCTCGCTTTCGTCGAGCGCCGGCGCGGCAGCGAATCGCGGCCGTGCAGAGCGAAAGGGCGGCGGTCAGCAGCCCTGATCTAGCGCAGCGCCGCATCGACTGCCACAGCCGCGAGCAGCGCGCTCAGCTGCACCATCGACGCGAAGAACGAGGCCATCGCGGTGGCCCGGCTCGGCGCACGGGCCAGGGCACGGGTCTTGCGCAGAAAGTACGCCCCGCCGAGCAAGGCGCCGGCCAGCACGAGCGGGCCGGCACCGAACCAGATCGGCAACAGCGACACCGCGACCAGAGCGATCGCATTCGCGTGCACGATGCGTGCGGCACGCGGCACGCCCACCACCACCGGCAGCATCGGCACGCCGGCCGCGGCGTAATCGGCCTGGCAGGCGATCGCCAGGCTCCAGAAGTGCGGTGGCGTCCAGAGGAACAGCACCAGCGCCAGCAGCAGTGGCAGTGCGCCGAGCGCGGGGTCGACGGCCGCCGCGCCGGCGAGCACGGCGAAACTGCCCGACAGGCCGCCGACGACGATGTTGGCCCAGGTGCGGCGCTTGAGCCACATGGTGTAGACCACACCGTAGAAGAACGCGCCGAGAAAGATGAACAGCGCGGCGAGCGGGTTGACGACCAGCGCGGTGGCGCCGACCGCGGCCGCCAGCAACGTGCCGATCACCGACAGCCAGAGCGCGGACGGCGCCAGCGCGCCGCTGGCAAAGGCGCGGTTCCTGGTGCGCGCCATCAGCCGGTCGCTGTCGGCTTCGACGTACTGGTTGAACGCGCCCGCGCTGGCCGAGGCCACCAGCACCGACAAGGCCAGCACGAAGCCCGGCCAGAGGCCGATCGCAGGCCCCGGCGTGATGGCCAGGCCGGCCAGCGCGCTGATCATGATCAGCACGCCGATGCGCAGCTTGAAGATGCCGAGCACCGCGCGCGCGCGGGCGAAGGTCGGATGGGCAATGCGGGCCAACGATGTATTCATCTCACGTGCTCCAGTGCACACGGGCACTCAACGCGCGCAGGATGCCAAACGCGTCGTCTGACCGAGCGAACGCCGCGGATCGGGCTTGGCCCGGCCGCTGGCGTTGCCCCCTGGGGGGAGGCGCCGCAGGCGCTTCGGGGGGATTCAACTCAAGCCCCACAGTGTCGACAGGTACTTCCAGTTGATGAAGTAGTAGAGCACGAAGGCCAGCAGGAAGACCATCGCCAGCATGAAGGTGCCGGGTGCGGCGAAGCCGATCGAGCCGGTGGTCTGCGCCGCCACGCTCGGCGCGGTGCGCGGAATCGGCGTGAACTTCGGGCTGGTGGCACCGCGCTCGAGCGGCTTGCCCAGCAGCAGCGATCCGACGGTGATCAGGATGTAGATCGCGCCGCCGGCGATGGCCGCGATGCCGGCAATGCCGACCAGCGCCATCATCAGGTAGGCCGCACCGGGCCATTCGTAGGCCAGCGCATTGCCGGCGAAGGCCATGTCCCAGTGCCGGCGCGAGACGCCGAGCGTGCCGGCACCCATCATCACCAGGCAGAAGAAGTACATCGACAGGCCGAACAGGTAGGGCTGCCACATCGCCAGCTTGGGCAGGATCATCTCGCGGCGGAACAGCACCGGGATCAGGTAATAGGTCAGCGCCATGAAGGTCAGCGTGGTACCGACGACGACGGTGGCGTGGAAGTGGCCCGGCACGTAGATCGTGTTGTGGATGATCATGTTCAGCTGTTCGGTGCCCATCATCACGCCCGAGATGCCGCCGAGGAAGCCGAAGCCGATGATCGAGATGAAGACGCCGGCGAAGGTCGGATTGCTCCAGGGCGCCTTGCGCAGCCACTCGAACAGGCCCTTGGTGAAGCCCTTCTGCCGTTGCGCGACTTCCATCGCGCCGGGGATCGTCAGGCCGTGGATCATCGAGGCCAGCACGGCGAAGTACATGAAGTAGCTGGTGTTGACGACCTTCCATGCCGTCGACAGGCCCGGATCGGCGAGCAGGTGGTGCGCGCTGGCCAGTTGCAGGAACAGGATGTAGAGCAGGAAGGCGGTGCGGCTGACGCGCTCGCTCATCGGCTTGGCGCCGAAGGCCACTGCGGCAACGAGGTACCAGACCGAGATGTGTGCCGCCACGTTGATCTGCTGCGACGAGTGGCCGAAGGCCCACCAGATCGTGCGGTAGACCAGCGGGTCGACGGCACTGATCCAGCCGATCGACAGCAGGAAGGTCGGGATCAGGATGATCGCGCCCGAGGCGATGGTGAAGACCGCGATGATCGCGGCCGTGATGGCGCCGAAGGTGACCAGCGGCACCGAGCCCTGGTAGGTCTTGTCGCGCTTGGCGATCACCAGCGTGCCGAAGAAGACGAAGCAACCGATCAGGGCGCCGACGGCGAACAGGATCAGCCCGGCGTAGAACGACGGCGCGGCCATCATCGGCACGTACGACGTCATCATCACGCTCGAGCCGCCCTGCAGCACGGCGAAGTTGTTCATCAGCGCGCCGATCAGCATCAGCGCGAAGGCCGCCCAGGCGACGTTGGGCGTCGCGATGCGACAGCGCAGCAGCGTCGATGCGCAGAAGTACAGCACCGCGATCTCGAAGAAGATGATCCAGAAGATCAGCATGTCGATGCCGTGCGCGGTGAGCACCTGGTAGAAGGTGTCGGCCTCGAGCCAGTGCACCGCCGGCCAGCGCGTCAGCACGACGCCGATGGCCAGCAGGCCGCCGATGAGCAGGAACACCACCGCCGTGACGGCGTTGGCGATCATCAGCTTCTCGGCCTGCGATTCGAATTGCAGCCCGGAGCGCGGGCAGGTGCGGTAGGTAGTGGTTGTCATGTTCTGGGCCTCCGTCCTACTTCACGTACAGGCGACTGACCATCGTGTGATGGTTGATGCCGCAGTATTCGTTGCACACGATCGAGTAGGTGCCGGCCTGGTTCGGCGTCACGGTCACCACATGCTCGAAGCCGGGCACGATCTGGATGTTGATGTTGGCCGGCTGCAGCGAAAAGCCGTGGTTGTAGTCCATCGAGGTCAGGTGCAGCTTGTAGGTCTTGCCCTTCTCCAGCTCGAGGATCGGCCAGAAGTTCCACAGCCGCGCGATCAGGTAGACATCGCTGCCGGGGGGCGGCGCCACGACCGGCGTCTTCTGCTCGGTCTCGGTGCGCACGGTGTACTTGTCGACCATCGCCTGCGCCTTGGCGGTGTACTTCTCCGGCGTCGTGCGGTAGGTCTCGGTCGACAGGTTCTGCTTGCCCCAGATGTGCCAGCCGACCATCATGAAGAACATGATCAGACACCAGGTCAGCGCAATGGCGATCCAGGTGCCTTCGACGCGGTCGATCGGATGCCGGTACCACAGGCGCTCGGCGGGTGGGAGGATGGCGCTCATTTGACGGCCTCCCTACTTGGCGATCGGCAGCGTGAGGATGTCGAACACCCCCCACACCGTGTACAGCACCATCGGCACCAGCACGCCGATGAACAGCAGCAGGAAGGGGTTGTCGAGCAACTGCTGCATCCAGGGCACCGGGGCGGTGGCGTCGTCGTGCGGAGTGGGGTTCATGATGTCTCCTACTTGTCTACCGGGAAAATTCATTCTGTTGTTCAGCTCGGGGCGCGGAAATGATCTGGTACAAGGAAGCGAGTGATGGGCTGACGCCATCCGGGCGCCGCGCGCCTGGGATCGGCGCAACCCATGCAGCACGCCGACGCAAGGACGAGCACGGCTGATTCAGCGCGTGGCCTCGGCTTGCCTGCTGTTGCTGGTGGCGGTCACATGTCTGAGCGCTTACCTGCGCCACGGCGCCGGCGGGCTTGGCTGCGCGCCATGGCCGGCCTGCTTCGGCCAGGGCGAGCGCGTGGCCGCCGGCCCGGTGGTGATCGATGGCCAGGCGCTCACGGCGGCGCGCACGGCGCACCGGATCACGGCCACGCTGGCGCTGCTGCTGCTGATGGCATTGGTATTTACCAGTGTCGGCAGGCGTCCGCGCCTGCGTCGCGAAGGTGCGCTGTCGTCGGCCTTGCTCGCGCTGGCCTTGCTGCTCGCGCTGCTCGGTGTCTTCACGCCGGGCAGCCGCCTGCCCGCAGTGGCCATCGGCAACCTGCTCGGTGGCTTTGTGATGGTCGCACTCGCTGCGCGCCTGGTGCGCGCGCCGACCCATCGCGGCCTCGGCACGCTCGCCATCGCGGTGGCGCTGCTGCTGCTGGCGCAGGTCGTGACGGGCGCCTTCGTCAGCGCATCGCGGGCGGGGCTGGCATGCACCGACATCCGCGAGTGCCTCGACCAGGCCAGGGCCGGGGGCTGGGACTGGGCGGCGCTGAACCCGTGGCGCGAGCCGGGATTTGCGGTCGGCACGCCCTACGCCGAAGGCGCACTGGCGCAACTGCTGCACCGGCTCGGCGGCTTGCTGGTTGCGCCGGCCGTGGCCGGGCTGGCTATGATCGCGATGTGGCGTGGGCGCCGGCGTGAAGCCTTCGTGCTGGGGGCGCTGCTGGCTGTTGGAGGTGGCGCTTGGGCTGGCGCTCGGCAGCACCGGCCTGCCCTTGGTTTCCGTGCTGTTGCACAACCTCGTCTCGGCCCTGCTGCTGGCCGTGATCCTGCGACTGGCTTGACGCAGATCAAGCCGCGCGGACGGGTCGGTTTTCGACAATCGGCTCGACCGCGACGAACCAGAAGGTACGCCTTGGACACCCGCGTATTCAACCTGCCGCGCTACCTGTCATTGCTGCCGCTGTTCAGCGACCTGAGCGCCGCCGAACTCGAGCGATTGGCCGTTGGCTGCACTTTGCAGCGGCTGTCGCGCGGCGACATGGTCTTTCGCTGCGGCGACGCCTGCGAGGCTTTCCATCTCGTGGTCACCGGCCAGATCAAGCTCTTCCTGCTGTCGCCTGCGGGGCAGGAAAAGATCATCGAAATCATCGCGCCGGGACAGAGCTTTGCCGAGGCACTGATGTTTGCCGACCGGCCCTATATCGTCAACGCACAGGCGCTGACCGACGCCACGGTGCTGTCGATCGGCAAAGCGGCCGTGGTCGGAGAGATCGAGCGCGAGCCGCGCTTCGCACTGCGCATGCTGGCCGGCATCTCGCGCCGCCTGCACGGATTGGTGCACGACGTCGAGGCCTATGCATTGCACACCGGCATGCAGCGCGTGATCGGCTACCTGCTGCGCGACCAGCTGGCCGAAGACCGCGTCAGCGGTGAGGTGATCATCGTCTCGCTGCCGGTGAGCAAGGCCACCATCGCCTCGCGCCTGTCGCTCACGCCCGAGTACTTCTCGCGTGTGCTGCACGAACTCGAGTCGGCGGGCTTGATCGCGGTCGACAAGCGCGACATCCACATCCTGGACGCCAAGCGGCTGGCCACCTACCAGCCAGCTTGATGCCGCTGCTCAACAGTGCAGCCGGCCGGACTTGCCGATGCCCTTCTTGGCATCGATATTGCCCAGCAAGTCCTTGCCGCTGATGCCGGCGAACAGCGCCGCCGCGCGCAGCTTGATTTCCAGCAGCTCGCTCGCGCTGACCGAGTACTGACCGGTGGTCTTGTTGACGTCGACGCGGAACTCGACGTCCTTGCCGTTGTGCGACAGCATGCCGCTGGTGAACTCGTAGTCGTCGCTGTCCCATGGCAGGCCGCGCGCGGCGACGTCGTAATCCTGATACTCGACGCGGCTGATCTCGCCGCTGGCCAGGTCGAGCGAGCCCGTCGACGAGATGACCTCGTCGGTCTGCTCGTCGGTAATCGCGATCTTCACCTTCAAGTCCATGGCCAGCATCCCGCAGGTGGAAACGGTGGATTTTTGCATGCAAGGTCTGTGTGCTGGCCGGGCACCCCCGTCCCGGTCGAGCAATGACGCATGGGGCGACCTTCGTGCGACCTACGACGTGGGCGCCACTGCCGTCTCAACTCTTCAGGATCAGTTCGATGGCGGCCTTCAGGTCGGCGTCGTTGATCTTGTCCGGCGGGTTGGGTGCCATCGGCACGGGGCCGTAGACCCCCGCGCCGCCCTTGCGAACCTTCTCGGTCAGCTTCGCGATCACGTTCTGGCCTTTGTACTTGACCGCAATGTCCTTGAACGCCGGGCCGACGATCTTCTTGTCCTTGGCGTGGCAGGCCATGCAGCCGGCTTTCGTCATGGCGTCGTCGACCGGGCCGGCCGCGGCACCGATCGGCGCCAGGGTCATTGCCGCCAAGATGGCGAGAGTGGTCCTCATGTGCGTAGTCTCCTCAGTAGACGTCGTGCTGGGTGTTGTTGACGTTGAAGTGGCCGCTTGGCGTGGCCAGGCGCGGGTCCTTGATCATGGCCTCGAGTCTGAGCGGCTTCGAATGGGCTTCATGCGGGGTGTCTCCATGGCTCTTGGCATGGACGAAATCGGGTTCAGGCTGGATGAGGCCGCTGGTGCGCCACCGATCCCGCGATCGATGGGGAGGCGTCAGCATTGCCGATCTGCACTGAATCGCGATGATTTGCGTCAAGGAATCAGGGTTTGGTGCGTCACCGCGGCGAGCCAATGGGCCGAGCCACCCTGTTGCCGACGCTGAAGACGCTCATCGGGTGGCTCATCGGCAGGCGCTTGACTTCCTTCAACGTCGCTGTGTCGTAGACGATCACCGCGCCGTCGGCATCCGACCGGCATACCAGCACATAGTGTCCGTCCTTGCTGAACTCGGCGTCGCTGAGCGGGTGGCCCGCGTGGCTGATCTGGGCCACGGCTTGCAGCGTCGTCTTTTCGATCAGCGTCAGGGTGTCCCTGAGCGTGCCATCGCTGGTCGAGTCGGTCCAGGCGTAGCGACTGCCCGGGTGGCTGCGCAGGAACCCGCCCGGCCCTGGCGTGGCAATCGTCTTCTCGAGCTTCCAAGACCTCGTGTCGATGACGTCGACGGCACCGTTCTCGAGGTTGCGCGTCGCCAGCACGTTCGCGCCGTTCCAGGCAAAGGTGACGGTCGCGCCCGGTTGCGGCGTGCCGACGGTAGGCAGCATGGCGATGCGTCGCCGCACGTCGAGATTGACCACCTGCGCCTGTGCCGCGGCACCGCCGCGGGCTGGCGTGTTGCCTATGGCGTCGATCTCGTCAGCGTCGAAGCTCAGGCTGTGCATCGGCTCGCTGAGCGCGATGCGCTTGACGTTGTGGAAGCCACGCATCGGCAGGCCCTCGCCCATGCGAAAGTCGTGCACCAGCCCTTCGTAGATGTCCTCGGCTCTCGGGTCGTAGGAGATCAGCCACAACTCGGCGACGTCCTGCAAGGCGACGACAAAGCTCTGCCGCGACGGCGCATCGGCCACGGCCGCGACCCGAGAGGCAATCTTGCCGTCGCGCGTAGCGGCGGCCCAGACTTTGACCCGATTGAGGGCGGCATCGAACAGCACCAGCGAGCCAGGTGCCTGGTCGCTGGCGATCAACCACTGGCCGTCGCTGCTGATGGCGATGTCATGCAGCGTCGAACCGGCACGTACCTCGGCGACCACTCTCAGATTCAGCAGGTCGTAGCGGCTGATCGTACCGTCGCGCAAGGCAAAGTAAGCAAAGCGTCCGTCGCGAGAGAACTTCGGATTCCCCTGCAGCGCAGCACGCAGCGAAAGGCGATGCACGAGGTCGAAACGTTCGCCGTCGATGAGCGTCACATCGTGGCCGCTGCGGTCGACCACGACGAACAGGCTTAGCGGATCATGGCGCCGGTCAGGTTGCGCCGCCACCTCTGCTGCGTGCGCCGGCGACAAGAGCAGCCATCCGATGCACAGCGAGATGACTGCCGGCAGATCCCGCCACAAGCGACGCCAGGTCATGGCACGACGTCGATCTGCCCTTTCATTTCAGGATGCGGGCCGCAGCCGTAGGGGTAGCTGCCAGGCGAGTCGAAGGTGCGTTGCCATGAATCGCCCGGGAACATGCGCTCGCTCTCGAACCCCGCCGGCCCGCCGAACAGCACCGAGTGCGTGGTGCGCTTCTCGGCGTTGGTCCACTTGACCGTCGTGCCGGCCTTGATCGTCAACCGTGGCGGGATGAACTTGTACTCCTGAATGACGATCTCGACGGTTTCGGCGGCGCGCGCCAGCGGCGACAGCGCGACGCCCACCAGCGCCGTGCTGGCGATCCGGCGATTGCAGCGACCCCGCAACACAAGCGTGCTACTGCTTGGTCGCACGAATGTCGGCCTCGGCGTCGATGCCCAACGTGTACCCGAGCGACACATGGTGGAAGCGGGCGAATGCGTGGTCGTCGTGGATGGCAAAACCGAAGTTGACGGCCCTTCCGCTGGTCAGCGTGATGTCGCCTTCGCCGCCGCCGGCGAGTTTGCGCGTGAAGACGACAACCCAGGTGTCGCCCGTCTGTTCGCCCTTGGCCTCGACGAGCGCCTTGCCACCTTCCATTACGCGCTTGTCGGCGACATAACCGTCGAAGCTGGCGCCCTTGCTGGTCCACTGCACCAGGTCGTAGAACATGCCGGTGGCGAGATTGCCGTCCTTGACGTACTTCGTCTTCTTCTCGTCCTTGGCTTCGGGCATTGTGCGCGCGTCGATATGGCAGGTTTCCCAGCAGCCCGACAAGTTGGCGCCGGGGACCTTGTTGTCCTCCAGCATGAACGCCAGCTTGACCTGGTTCTCTGGGTCCATCTTCGGTCCGCCGCCGGCGGGTTGCTTCCAATTGAAGCGCAGGTACAGGTTGGTCCCGTCGTGCGCGGCCTGCACGTTGACCGCGATCGAGCCGACCTTGCCCTTGATCGGCTTGGACTCGTGCTCCTTGCCGGTGACCACCTCGTCGCCCAGTTGGTCGGCGTCGTCGTGGTGGCAGCTGGCGCAGGTCGAGCCCTTGCGCAAGGCGCGCGAGCCGCTGTGCCCGCCGCCGGACTTGGTGACCCACTCGATCGGTGTCTCACCGGGATAGAACACGAAGAACTTGGCGCTGGGCACCTTGGTCCAGTCAGGCGCCGCAGCGAACGCGGTGAGCGACGACAGCGCGAGCGCAGCGATGGTGATGTCTTTGACGTGCATGGTCACATCCTTCTTCAAGCGCGGAGTGCCTGCACCCAGACACATGTTGCAGTCGCGCTGCGCCGGGGCCGTGAAACAGTCGCATCGGAACCCTGGCGCATGCGGCGTGGCGATCAATAGATGTCGTGCTGCGTGTTCCAGACGTTGAACTTGCCGGTTGGCGTGATCATCTTCGGATCCGTGATCACCTTCTTCAGCTTCAACGTCTTGTCGTCATAGATGACGATCGCCGACTGGTCGGTCTTGCCGCCCCACAGCGAGATCCAGACCTCGTCACCGGTTTGATTGAACTCCTGGTGCACGGCACGGCGCAACGCCTTGGTCACTGGCAGGCCGGAGTCCTTGGCCACGTCGATACGTACCGGTGGCTTGGACAGATCATTGATGTCGAAGACGTAGTTCACCTCGGCGTTCTCGCGCTCGGGATTCATCGGCATGTCGGCCCACAGGTGCGTCGACTTCGGATGCGTCTTGACGAACAGATTGCCCGGCGCCGGGCATCGTTCAGCTCCTGCACCACTTTCCAGTTGTACTGCTTGTACTTGGCGTCGGCCGGCTTGTCCGATGCGGTCGAGATCAGCGATACCACGCTGCCGCCGAGGTGGCCGGTGGCCCAAACCGGCCCGTAGACTTCGGGTGGACGAAGTTGGCGCCGCGGCCCGGGTGCGGAATCTTCTTGGTCTCGATCAGGCCGGCCAGCTTGCCGGTCTTGGTGTCGACCGCCGCCACCTTGTTGGACGCATTGGCCGCGACCATGAAGTAGCGCTTGCTGGCGTCGAAGCCGCCGTCGTGCAGGAACTTGGCCGATTCGATGGTGGTGGTCTTCAGGTTCTTGATGTCGCTGTAGTCGACCAGCAGGATCTGGCCGGTCTCCTTGACGTTGACGACCCACTCGGGCTTGATCTGCGAGGCCACGATCGAGGCCACGCGCGGCTCGGGATGGTATTCGCCGTCCACCGTCATGCCGCGGGTGGAGACCACCTTCAGCGGCTTCAGCGTGTCGCCCTCCATGATCGAGTACTGGGGCGGCCAGTAGCCGCCGCCGATCAGGTACTTGTCTTCGAAGCCCTTGAACTTGGAGACGTCGACCGAGCGTGCGTCCGAGCCGAGGCGGACCGTCGGCCACCGTCGTCGGCTTCTCGAACCACATGTCGATCAGTGTCACCAGGCCGTCGCGGCCCACGGTGTAGACATAGCGGCCCGACGCCGACATGCGCGAGATGTGCACCGCGTAGCCGGTCTTGAGGATCTGCCAGATCTGCTTGGTGTCGCCGTCGATCAGCGCCAGCTCGCCGGTGTCGCGCAGCGTGACCGCGAAGACGTTCTTCAGGTTGAGCTTGTTCTGCTGCGTCTTCGGCCGCTGATCGGTGGGCACCAGCAGCTTCCAGCTCGCTTCCATGTCCTTCAGGCTGAACTCGGGCGGCACCGGCGGCGTCTGCTGGATGTAGCGCGCCATGATGTCGATCTCTTCCTTGGTCAGGATGTCGTCGTAGTTGACCATCCCACCTTCGGTGCCGAGCGAGATGATCTTCTCGAGTCGCGCGGTGCCGAGCTTGAGCGTGCCGCCCTCCTGCGTCGAGCCGTCGGCGGCCTTCTTGCTCCAGTGCGGCTCGAGGTTCTTGCCGGTGGCGCCCTTGCGCAGCACGCCGTGGCAGCCGGCGCAGCGTTCGAAGTAGATCTTCTTGCCGACTTCCAACTCGGCCGCGGTCATCGCGGGTGCCTGTGCGGGCGCAGGCGCGGCGGTTTGCGCGATGCCCGACAGCGGGGCGGTGGCCAACAGCAACGCGGCGATCGGGGTCAGGGACAGCGATTTCATCTTGGCGCTCCGGTTATGGGTCCACTTTGGAGGTGGCGCATCGATGCTCCCCGCTCCGGACATCGGCCGCCTTGAACTGGGTCAAGTAAGTGCGTGATGGCCAACCCTTGACACAAATCAAGGCGGCCCAACGAGGCGCCGCCGATGCTGGCGGCCACGAACAAGTCAAGGCTCCCCATGTTGTCGAGAGTAATGATGGCGCCGCTCTGCGCGCTGGCCGTGAACGACGGCCCTGGCGGCCGACGATGCGGCCCAATCCATCGTCATCACCGCCACGCGCCACGCGATGCCACTGGTCGATGCGCCGGCGGCGATGTCGGTGGTGACCGGCGAGCAGATCGCCGAGCGTGGCGCCGACAACGTCTTCGAGGCCCTGCGCGGCGAAACCGGTGTCTCGATGCAAGGCCGCACGATCGGCGGCCGCACGGCGATGTCGCTGCGCGGCATGGAGTTTCGCCACACCCTGTACCTGGTCGACGGCAAGCGCATCGGCGGCACCGACGGCGTGGTCGGGCATTCCGACTTCCAGTACGACTGGGTGGCGACGGAAGACATCGCGCGCATCGAGGTCGTGCGCGGGCCGATGTCGGTGCTGTATGGCTCCGAAGCCTTGGGCGGCGTGATCAATGTCATCACGCGGCGGCCGGGCCCGGTCTGGGCCTTCGGCATGCTGGCCGAGGGCCGCTGGGGCGACAACAGCCTGGGCGGCGACGGCAACCGCGCGGCCGTGCGCGCCAGCGGCCCGGTGACCGAGAACCTGAGCGTGGCCGTGTCGATTGCCGACACATGGCGTCAGGCCCTGGCCTTGAAGGAAGACCCGCGTCTGACGGAGATCGAAGGCCGGCACAAGCACGACGGCGCGATCCAGGTATGGGGCGCGCCGGCCGCCGGCCACGAGATCGAGATCGAATACCGGACCGGTCAGGAAGACCGCTGGGCCAACGCGCGCGAGCGCAGCGGCGCGCGCCGCATCTACGAGTCGCTGACCGGCATCGACCGCAGCCATGGTTCGCTGGGCTGGCGTGCCGACTGGTCCGGCCCTTGGCAGGCGCAAAGCCTGCTGCGCGCCTACGAGTCGCGTGTCGACGTGAGCAACGAGCGCAACAACGGTGTCGTCGGCTTGCGGCCGAACAACTTTGCCGACCGCATTGTCGAAGGCCAGTTGTCGGGCGCGCCGCAGCCTGGGCTGCTGCTCACTGGCGGCTTCGAGATTCGCGACGAGCACCTCTACAACATCGGCCTGCCGGGCGGCGTCGGCCAGGCGAAGCACGACGCGCTGTACGCACAGGGCGAGTTCGAACCGACCCAGGCGCTGGCACTGACGGTGGGCTTGCGCCACGACCGACATGAAGCCTTCGGCGACGAATGGAGCCCGCGCGCCTACGCCGTGTGGCGCGCGGCGCCGGGCTGGACGGTGAAGGGCGGCATCGGGCACGGCTTCAAGGCGCCGTCGTTGAAGCAGATCTCGCCGGACTATCGCGAGGACGAAGGCCCCAACACCTATTTCGGCAACGCCTCGCTGCTTCCTGAGACGAGCGATGCCGCCGAACTCGGCGTCGGCTGGGACACACCGGCGGCCGGCGCGCAGGCGATGGTGTTCGCGAGCCGGGTCGAGAACCTGATCGTGCCGCGACTGTTGCGGCAGGTCGGCACCCGGGGTGAGTACCTGTTCGAGAACATCGACCGTTCGCGATTCCAGGGCGTCGAGACGGCGCTCGATCTGCGCCTGCCGGCGGGATTCGCGGTCAACGCGACCTACACCTACCTCGATGCACGCGACAGCAACGGCAACCGGCTGGAGAAGCGGCCACGCCATTCGCTCGGCCTGCGCCTGGGCTGGCGCGATGGTCCCTGGCGCGCCGGCATCGACGCACAGTACAGCGCAGGGCAGGTGCTGGCGACGACGACACCGGGTCAGCCGCCGCAGCCTGCGCCCGCCCTGACGCGCGTGTCGGCGCAGGTGTCGCGCGAACTCGGTTTCGGCCTGACGCTCAGCGGCGGCGTCGACAACCTCGGCCAACTGCGCCTGGCCGATGAGTCGCCGCTGTTCACCGGTGCCGAGCCGCCGCGCACCTGGCGCATTGCACTGCGCGGACAATGGTGAGATGGCGCTGGCGATCGAGTTCTATCCGCACATCAAGCTGGCGCACATGACGCTGGTCGCGGCCAGCGGTGCGCTGTTTGCGCTGCGCGGTGCCGCCGTACTGGCGGGTCAGGCGTGGCCGCTGCGCGCACCACTGCGGCTGGCCAGCGTGGCGATCGACACTGCGCTGCTGGCGGCGGGTGCCGCGTTGTGGTCGCTGCTGTCTCTTGACCCCATGCGCGACGCCTGGCTGGGTATGAAACTGCTGCTGCTGGTGTTGTACGTCGCACTCGGCACGCTGGCGCTCAAACGTGCCCGTGCGGTGGCCTACGCCGCGGCGATCGCCTGCTTCTTGTTCATGGTCTCGGTGGCAATCGCGCACCACCCGCTGGGTGTGCTGCGCGCATTGCCCGGCTGATGGAGCTGACATGCACTCGGTGATCGACCTGCACCCCGGCCCCGGCGCCGGGTTCGACGCACCGTTCGAGATGCTCGATGCCTGCCATCAGCGCGTCGAGCGCATGCTGGTCTTGCTGGGGCGCTTGTCGGCGCACCTGGTTACGCACGGTGCCGACGAACAGGCGCAGCAGGCGGCACGCGACGTGATGCGCTACTTCGACCTCGCGGCGCCGCACCACCACGAAGACGAGGAGCGGCATGTATTGCCGCGGCTGCGTGAGTGCGGCCATGGCGCGCTGGCCGATCGGGTGTTGCGCGAGCACGCCGACGATGGCCGCCGCATGGGCCGATGTGCGTGGTGTGCTGCAGGACATCGAGCAGGCGACGCCGGCCCGCCGACGCTGCGGCCGTTGCGCAGCAGTGGCTGGCGTTTGCGGCGCTGTACCGTGAGCACATCGCGCTGGAGGAGCGCGACGTGTTCCCGCTGGCGCGCGAACGTAGCGGCGCCGACGACCTGCGAGCGATGGCCGACGAGATGGCGCGCCGCCGCGGCGCGCGCTGAACTAACTGGACCTGGCGCCGCCGTCGCGCGCCGTCGGCGCTCGGCGCGGTGCGCCTGCAGCCGTGCGATTGCGTGCCTGACCGGCATTCGCGCCGGCCTCAACCCGGCTTCGGCTTCAGCGCAGTCCGGCCATGTAGTCGGCCACGGCCTTGATTTCGGCGTCGCTCAAGCGGGCGGCGATGGCAGTCATCTGCGCGCTGTTGTTGCGCGCGCCGGCGCGGAAGGCCACCAGCTGGGCCTCCGTGTAGTCGGCATGCTGGCTGCCGATGCGCGGGTACTGGGCCGGAATGCCGGCGCCGTTCGGGCTGTGGCAGCCGGCGCAGGCCGGTACGGCCTTGTCGGCGATGCCGCCGCGGTAGATCTTCTCGCCCAGCTTGACGGAATCCTTGTTCTTCGCGAAGCCCGGCTTGGCGCTCTTGCTGGCGTAGAAGGCGGTGACGTTCTTGATGTCGTCCTCCGACAGCGTGCCGGCAAAGCCGACCATGATCGGATTGACGCGCTTGCCGGACTTGAACTCGTGCAACTGCTTGGCCAGGTACTCCGGGTGCTGGCCGGCCAGGATCGGGTTGGCCGGGCTGCCGCGCGAGCCGTCGGCCGTGTGGCAGGCGCCGCAGACCTGGCTCGAGATGGCCTGGCCCTTGGCCAGATCGGGCTTGGCTGGCGGCGGCCGGCGTATTGGCCAGTGCCGGCGCGGCGAGCAGGGCAAGCAGGGCCAGGGCGGTGAGGTTGATCGTGGCCTTCATCATGGGTGTGCGTGCGTTGGTGTTAGAAGGATGCGGCAGGCGCAAAACCGGCGAATTTTACAATGCTGCATGAATACCTCCCCCGAGGCCAAGGCCGCCCTGGCCTGGACCCACACGGCGCGCTTCGTCACGACGGCCAGCCAACTCGACCAACTGCCTGTGCACGAACTGCCGGAAATCGCCTTCGTCGGCCGCAGCAACGCCGGCAAGTCGACGGCCATCAACACGCTGGCGCAGCAGAAGCGGCTGGCGTTCGCGTCGAAGACGCCGGGCCGAACGCAGCACATCAACCTGTTTGCGCTCGGGCCCAAGGACGCGCCAGACGCCTACTTCGCCGACCTGCCCGGCTACGGCTACGCCGCAGTCGAGCGCGCCGCCAAGCTGCGCTGGCAACAGGTGATGGCCGACTACCTGGCCGTGCGCCGCAGCCTGTCGGGCGTGGTGCTGATGATCGACCCGCGACTGGGATTGACCGACCTGGACCGCCAGTTGCTGGCCTGGGTGGCGCCGCGCGTGGGCACCGGCGAGGTCAAGTTGCTGGTGCTGCTGACCAAGGCCGACAAGTTGTCCCGACGGCAGGCCGATGCGGCGGTGCAGGCGGCCACCGAGGCGCTGGCCGAGCTGTCGACCGACGATGCCGACATCGGCGTGCTGCTGTTCTCCGCCCTGGCAAAGACGCGGCGTCGACGACGCCGCGATCACCCTGCGCGGTTGGTTGCTCCGATGACGATCGAGTTGTACGACCAGGTGCTGCCGCACGGCATCACGCTTGTCGTGTCGAGCCCATGGGGCGCGCGACGCGCCGCGGCGCGTGCTGCTGCTGCACGGCTTTCCGGAAGGCGCGTTCATCTGGGACGAGGTGATGCAGCGCCTGAGTGGCGTGGCGCGCTGCGTGGCGCCGAACCTGCGTGGTTACGAAAGGTCGACCGCGCCGCCAGGCGTCGATGCCTACCGCGCCAAGCATCTGGTCGCCGACATCGCAGCGATGATCGACACGCTGGGCGCGCCGATCGACCTGCTGGTCGCGCACGACTGGGGCGGTGCGGCCGGCTGGATCCTGGCGGCGCAGCGGCCGGAACTGATGACGGCAACTGCTGATCGTCAATTCGCCGCACCCGGCGACGTTCTTGCGCGAACTGCGCGACAACCCGGCGCAGCAGGCGGCCAGCGCCTACATGAACTTCCTGTGCCGGCCCGATGCCGCGGCGCTGCTGGCCGCCGACGATTGGGCGCGGCTGTGGCCGTTCTTCACCAAGATGGGCGCTGCCGCCTGGTTGACCGATGCGCTGCGCGAGCAGTACCGCGCACTGTGGCGGCATGGACTGGAAGGGCCGCTGAACTACTACCGCGCTTCACCGTTGAAGCCGCCGCTGACGCCCGCGGACGCGATCCACACGTTGGCCTTTGCGCCGGAATCGGTCACCGTGCGCGTGCCGACCACCGTGCTGTGGGGCGACGCCGACCTGGCATTGCCGCCGTCCCTGCTCGACGGGCTCGAGGCCTTCGTCGACCCGCTCGACGTGCGTCGGGTGGCCGGCGCCAGCCACTGGATCGTGCACGAGCAGCCGGCGCTGGTGGCGTCGACCATCGAGCGCCTGATCAAACCACCACGTATTGGCCCTTGAAGTACTGCGCGGCCGACTGCAGGTGCTCGCGCAACTGCGGGAACAGGTCGGACAGGGACTCGGTGGCGTAGATGCGGCGCTCGCGATCGCTTGAATCGAGGCCGACGTTGACCAGGCACGCGGCCTGGCCCTGGCTGTATTCGAGCAGGTCGGGCGCGACGAAGCGCACGGCCCAGCCGTCACGGCAGGACACGGCGCCATCGGTGCAGGACAGAAGCTCTGGTTTCATGGCAGGCTCTCCACGCTGGGCGACAGGATGCGTTCGGTTGCGGTCTGAGTTACATGGTCTCGAACGCGCTGCGCCGCACCACGAGGCACGCAAGATGCGTGCGCGGCACATGGTGTGAAGATGTCACGCGCAATGTCACAAGAATCGTCACCCGGCGGCGGACGATGACCAAGCGTGCCAGCCAAAGAAAAAGAGCCCGCGGCGCAAGCCGCGGGCTCCTGTCATTCGACGCCGGGGCGTGGATTACATGTCCATGCCACCCATGCCGCCCATGCCACCCATGCCGCCGCCGGGCATGCCGCCGGCGCCGGACTCTTCCTTCGGCGCTTCGGCGACCATGGCTTCGGTCGTGAGCATCAGCGCAGCGACCGACGCGGCGTTTTGCAACGCCATGCGGGTCACCTTGGTCGGGTCGAGGATGCCCATCTCGATCATGTCGCCGTAGGTGTCGTTGGCGGCATTGAAGCCGTAGTTGCCCTTGCCGTTCAGCACGGCATTGACGACCACGCTCGGCTCGCCACCGGCGTTGGCGACGATGATGCGCATCGGCTCTTCGATCGCGCGCAGAACGATCTTGATGCCGGCTTCCTGATCGGCGTTGTCGCCCTTGATCTTGCCTGCAGCCTGCTTGGCGCGCAGCAGCGCCACGCCGCCACCGGCGACGATGCCTTCTTCGACCGCGGCACGTGTGGCGTGCAGCGCGTCTTCGACGCGGGCCTTCTTCTCCTTCATCTCGACCTCGGTGGCGGCACCGACCTTGATCAGCGCCACGCCACCGGCCAGCTTGGCCACGCGCTCTTGAAGCTTTTCGCGGTCGTAGTCGCTGGTGGCTTCCTCGATCTGCACGCGAACCTGCTTGACACGCGCTTCGATGTCGGCGGCAGCACCGGCGCCATCGATGATGGTGGTGTTTTCCTTGCCCACTTCGACGCGCTTGGCCTGGCCCAGATCGGCCAGCGTGACCTTCTCCAGCGTCAGGCCGACTTCTTCGGCGATGACCTTGCCACCGGTCAGGATGGCGATGTCTTCGAGCATGGCCTTGCGGCGGTCGCCGAAGCCCGGGGCCTTGACGGCCACGACCTTCAGGATGCCGCGGATGGTGTTGACCACCAGCGTGGCCAGGGCCTCGCCTTCGACTTCTTCGGCCACGATCAGCAGCGGACGGCCGGCCTTGGCCACCGCTTCGAGCGTCGGCAGCAGGTCGCGGATGTTGCTGATCTTCTTGTCGAACAGCAGCACGTACGGGTTGTCGAGCAGCGCCGATTGCTTCTCGGGGTTGTTGATGAAGTAGGGGCTCAGGTAGCCGCGATCGAACTGCATGCCTTCGACGACATCGAGTTCGTTGTCGAGCGACTTGCCGTCTTCGACCGTGATCACGCCTTCCTTGCCGACCTTGTCCATCGCGTCGGCAATGATCTTGCCGATCGACTCGTCGCTGTTGGCCGAGATCGAGCCGACTTGCGCGATTTCCTTGCTCGTCGTCGTCGCCTTGCTGGCCTTCTTCAACTGCTCGACCAGGGTCGTAACCGCCTTGTCGATGCCGCGCTTCAGGTCCATCGGGTTCATGCCGGCGGCCACGTACTTCATGCCTTCGCGCACGATGGCCTGGGCCAGCACGGTGGCGGTGGTGGTGCCGTCACCGGCGTTGTCGCTGGTCTTGGAAGCGACTTCCTTGACCATCTGCGCGCCCATGTTCTGGAGCTTGTCCTTGAGCTCGATTTCCTTGGCCACGGACACACCGTCCTTGGTCACGGTGGGCGCGCCGAAGCTGCGCTCGAGCACCACATTGCGGCCCTTCGGGCCCAGCGTGACCTTGACCGCGTTGGCCAGGATGTTCACGCCCTCGACCATGCGATGACGCGCGTCACCGCCGAAAACTACGTCTTTTGCTGCCATGTTCTGTACTCCGAAATGAGACTGTGATTACTTCTTCTCGACGACGGCGAAGAGGTCTTCTTCGCGCATCACCAGCAACTCGTCGCCATCGACCTTGACGGTCTGGCCGCTGTACTTGCCGAACAGCACGCGGTCGCCGACCTTGATGTTCAGGGCGATGAAGTCGCCCGTCTTCTCATTGCGCTTGCCGGGGCCGACCGCCAGCACCTCGCCCTGATCGGGCTTTTCGGCGGCGTTGTCGGGGATCACGATGCCCGAGGCGGTCTTGGTTTCTTGCTCGAGGCGCTTGACGATCACGCGATCGTGCAACGGACGAAGTTTCATGCTTGCATCTCCAGTGGTCTCAAAGTGAGATTTGGGAATGTGTACATACGAAGTGTGCACACATTCACATCGATTGGTGGCGGGTGATCCGGCACCGTTAGCACTCACAGAGCGCGAGTGCTAGCAAATGAATTATAGGGTCTCCGCCAACCGTTTCAAGGGTCCGACGCCGAGTCCGCGCCGGCGCGCCGATCAGGCGCACAGGGTGAGTTCGAACGGGTGGTCTTCGCTCACTTGCCGCATACGGCCCTCGCTGTCGGCACGCATCAGGCGGATGGCGATCATCAGGCGATGGCCGGAGATCTCGGGCACCACGCCGAGAGCGGCGTCCAGGCGCACGCGCAGCAGGTGGTATGTCTTGCCCAGAGGCAGGCTTTGCTGGAACTGGCCACTCTGGGCCGCCACGCGCTGCGGCAGTCCGGCGTCGCGCAACAGGCTCAGCAACACACTCAGCGCTTCGGCCAGCGGCGTCAGCGTGCCGATCCACTGCATCAGGTCGGCGCGGCGGCGCGCCGGTTCCAGCTGCTGCCAGGCGTAATAGGCCGGTAGATCGAACTCGCAGGTGCCGCCGGGAATGTTGATGCGGCTGCGAATGCCCATCAAGAACTCGTTGCTCGCCAGTGCGTGGCCGGCCTTGCCGGTCAATGCGTGCAGACCATTGAATGCGTGGTCGATCCTGGCCAGCACGGCGTCCAGCGCGTCCTCGGCGATCGCCGGGTTGCCGCGATAGGCCTGGAACTGCGCCTTGTAGCGCTCGAGCTCCTTGAGTATGTCGCTCTTCAAATCGGCGCGCGAGGCGACGTCGACAATCTCGAAGATGGTTGCCAGCGCGAAATGGTGGTCGAGCGGCGCGTCGCGCGGCATCAGCTGGCCCAGGCGATCGAACAGTTGTTCGAGCCGAAGCATGGTGCGGACACTCTCGTTGAGGGGGTACTCGTAGCGAACCAAGGCAGGCTTCCGCGGCGCAGCAGCGGCTGCCGCGGCCGTCATTGTTCCACAGCACCTACTCCGCGCGCTTGCCAGAGGCTGCAGACAACGGCCACCGCGGCGTCGAGTTGGTCGAGGTCGATGTCGTCGTTGAATACAACGGCGTCCGCAATCGCGCGACGTGTGGCACGGGGGGCTTGGCTCAAGATCACCCGCTCGGCAGCATCGCGCGTCCAGCCAGCGCGGCGCGTGACACGTGCGACCTGCGTAGGCTCCGAGCAATCGACCACCAGTACACGATCGACGCGTTCTCGCCAGCGCGGCGACTCGGCCAGCAACGGCACATCGAAGACCACCAGTGTCTTCTCTGAAGCCGCGGCAGCTTCGCGTTGCGCCTGAGCGTCGATCAGCGGGTGGAGCAGCGCTTCCAGGCGCTTCTTGGCGGCCGGATCGGCAAATGCCAAGGCCCGCATCGCTTCGCGGTTGAGTGCACCGTCGGCCAGCATGATGGCCGCGCCGAAGGTCCGCTGCAATGCAGGCATCGCCGCGCCCCCGGCCGCAGTAAGTTGGCGCGCAATCGCGTCGGTGTCGATGACCGTGGCGCCGCGCCGGGCGAACATCGCAGCCACGGAACTCTTGCCGCTGCCAATTCCGCCCGTCAGGCCAATTCGCATCGGGCGTGTCCTTGTCAGGCCCAGCCAATCCAATCGAGCACCATGGGCGCACCCGGCGAACATTACGACCAGCGCAGCCCCGGCCAGGAACGGGCCAAACGGCACGTAACGGCCCTCGCGCAGCGTGCCGGCGAGCTTCATCGTGATGCCGACGGCCGCACCGATCACGGAGGCGAGCAGCAGCATCGGCACGATCATCTGCCAACCCAGCCAGGCGCCGAGTGCGGCGAGCAGCTTGAAGTCGCCGTAACCCATGCCTTCCTTGCCGGTGGCGAGCTTGAAAAGCCAGTAGACCGACCACAGCGAAAGGTAGCCTGCGATGGCACCCCACAATGCGGCAGGCAGCGGTATGGTCCAACCAAGCGCAGCCGCCACCAATCCAGCCCATAACAGTGGCAGCGTCAGCGCGTCGGGCAAGCACCGTGGTGTCCCAATCGATGAGCGCCAGCGCAAGCAACACCGCCGCAAACGCGCTCCACAGCAGCGCTTGCGGTTGTGCACCGAAGCGCCAGGCAACCGCTGCGAACATGAAGGCCGTCGCCAACTCGACCGCCGGGTAGCGCGCAGAAATCCTCGTGCGGCAGGACGAACAGCGGCCTTTGAGCCGCAACCACCCGAACAACGGAACGTTCTCATGCCAAGCGAGTTGATGCCCGCAAGCCGGGCAGTGTGACCGCGGGTGGGCAATATTGAACGTTGCGAGCGTCGCGATGCCTTGGCCGAGCGCAGTCGCGGTGCGTTGGTGATCTGCCGGCGGGGCAGCATCGGTAACCTTGCCTGCGAAGACTCGGCGCCAGGAATCGGCATCAGACAACTGATGCGCAACGTCGATCCACCACTGCCGCTCGATTATCAGCGGCAGGCGGTGAATCACGACGTTGAGAAAGCTGCCGACGCACAGACCCAGAACGGCCAGAGCAACAGGCGAGAGCAGCACATCGAGCGGCGGCAGCAGACCCCTCATCGACGCGGCGTCAAACCACCGAGCCGAGCTTGAAGATCGGCAGATACATCGAAACCACGATGCCGCCAATCACCACGCCCAGGATGACGATGATGAAGGGTTCCATCAGGCTGGACAGGCCCTTGACCATCTCGTCCACCTCGTCCTCATAAAACTCGGCGGCCTTGCTCAGCATGTGATCGAGCGAGCCTGACTCTTCGCCGATCGCCGTCATCTGCAGCACCATCGTCGGAAACACGCCGGCGTTTTGCATTGCCATCGTCAGCGACGTGCCGGTCGAGACTTCCTTCTGGATCTGCTCGGTGGCGACCGAATAGACCGCATTGCCGGAAGCCCCAGCGACCGAGTCGAGCGCCTCGACCAAAGGCACGCCGGCGCCGAACATCGTCGACAAGGTGCGTGTCCAGCGCGCCAGCACCGCCTTGCGGATCAACTCACCGAACACCGGCGCGCGGAGCAGCAGGCGATCCATGATCGTACTGCATCCTCTCGGAGCGCCGCCAAGTCTGCATGAAGAAGTACCCGCCACCGAACATCACGCCGAACAGCAACCACCAGTAGCGAACGAACTTCTCCGACATCCACATGACTGCCAGCGTCGGAGCTGGCAGGTCGGCACCGAATGACGTGAAAACCTCTTTGAATGCCGGAATCACGAAGATCATGATCACGGTCACGACGACGAAGGCCGTCACCAACACTGCGGTCGGGTACATCAGTGCCGACTTGATCTTGCTCTTCAGCGCCAGCGTCTTCTCTTCGTAGACCGCCAATCGCTCGAGGATCTGTTCCAGGATACCCGCCGCCTCGCCGGCTTCGACCAGATTGCAGTACAAGGCATTGAATTGCATCGGATGCTTGCGAAAGGCGACCGACAAGCTGGTTCCGGTCTCGACATCATTGCGGATGTCGTTGAGCAGTTTGGTCATGCGCGGGTTCGTGCTGCCGCGACCCACGATGTCGAAGGCCTGCAGCAGCGGCACGCCGGCCTTCATCATCGTCGCCAACTGGCGCGTGAACATGGCCACGTCCTTCTGCTTGATCGAACCGCCGCCGGCCATGCGGCGCTTCCTGACCTTCGTGACCAGCACGCCTTGGCGGCGCAGACTTGCACTCACGGCTGCTTCGCCGCCCGAGCGCAACTCGCCACGCACGAGCTTGCCCGTCTTGTCCTTGCCTTCCCACTCGAAGACGAATTCCTTGATGTCTCTTGCGGCTACCGCAGTCGCCATAACGCCTCCGAAGACTGGTTAGCTGGTGAACTTGAAAGGGACGAGAGGCTCATCACTCGTTGGTTACGGTGATGATTTCCTCGAGCGTGGTCACGCCGGAGCGCACCTTGGATAAACCCGCTTGGCGCAGGTCGCGCACGCCGTTCTTCTGCGCCTCATGCTGGATATCGAGAGACGAGCCCTCGGCCAGGATGATGCGCTGCATTTCCTCGGTGATCGGCATCACTTGGTAGATGCCGACACGGCCTTTGTAGCCATTGCTGCAGGCCGAGCAACCGACGGCCTTGTATGGCTTCCATGAGCCGTCGAGATCGCTATCGCCAAAGCCGGCGCGTTTGAGGGCTTCTTGCGGGTACTCGACCGTGGTCTTGCAGGCTTCGCACAGGCGCCGCGCCAAGCGCTGCGCGGTGACCAGCAGAATGCTCGATGCGATATTGAATGGTGCCACGCCCATATTCAGCAAGCGTGTCAGTGTCGCGGGGGCGTCATTGGTGTGCAGTGTCGACAGCACCATGTGGCCGGTCTGCGCGGCCTTGATGGCAATGTCGGCTGTCTCCAGATCCCGGATTTCGCCGACCATGATGATGTCTGGATCCTGGCGCAGGAAGGCCTTCAGTGCGACGGCGAAGGTATTCCCTGCCTTCTCATTGACGTTGACCTGATTGACGCCTGGAAGGTTAATTTCCGCTGGATCTTCGACGGTGGAGATGTTCACGCCCGGCTGGTTCAGGATGTTCAGGCAGGTATATAGCGACACCGTCTTGCCCGAACCCGTGGGCCCAGTGACCAATACCATGCCATATGGACGCTGGATAGCCGACATCAGGCGATCCTTCTCGATCTTCTCGTAGCCCAATGCGTCGATGCCCAACTTGGCCGACGACGGATCCAGGATACGGATCACGATCTTTTCGCCGAACAGAGTGGGCAGCGTGCTGACCCGGAAGTCGATCGCGCGGCTACCGAACTTCAGCTTCATGCGGCCATCTTGCGGGACTCGCTTCTCGGCAATGTCCAGGCGGCTGATGACCTTGATGCGCGACGCCAGTTTGTCCTTTATTGCGATCGGCGGCTGCGTGATTTCTCGCAGTTCGCCGTCGACGCGAAAGCGCACCCGGTAGTGGTATTCGTACGGCTCGAAGTGGAGGTCCGACGCGCGGGCATTGATCGCATCGATCAGCATCTTTTGCAGGAAGCGTACGACCGGTGCATCCTCGACATCGGCCTGAACTTCACTGCTCTCCTGCTCCGCCGTCGCGTCGTCGGTGACTTCGAAGTCGAAGTCGCCGACAGCCAGCGATTCGATGGCGTCGCTCGCGCTGACGCCGCTGGCCGCCACCAGCTTCGCAAGTTTGTCGTATTCGACGACTACCCATTCTGGCGCCAGTTGTGTCGCGAACTTGATGCGCTCGACCGCTTCCTGATCGGTCGGATCGGCCCCGCCGATGAATAGGCGATTGCCGCGCTTGCCCAGCACCACAACCTGATACTGATTGACCAACTTGCTGTCGATCACGTTGCGGGGCAGGCGCTCCGGATCGATTGCGGCAAGATCCAGCACGGGCAGGGCCAATGCACTGGCCAGCGTGTGCGCCAGGTCGGCCGCAGAAACCGAACCTGCGGCGATCAGCGCCGCGACGAAACTCGTCTTGCGATCGGCGGCGGACTTGACCAGCGCCTCGGCCGATTTGGCACCAAGCTTTCCGGCATGGACCAGCACCCGGGCAACGCCGGACAGCGAGGAATGGGGGGCTTCGGCCAGCGTATCCACGTGGGGGGGCGTCAACTCACGATGCAAAAGGGGCTAGGGGATCATCGCTGATCCCCCTGGCACTGTAAATCCGCGCGCCTCCGCATGTCGGCAACAGTTCACGCCTACGGCGCCTCGCGCGGACAGCGGCGAATCACACCGTACTTGCACACAATTCTGGTCGGGGTGAGAGGATTCGAACCTCCGGCCTCTACGTCCCGAACGTAGCGCTCTACCAGGCTAAGCTACACCCCGATGGGCAGCGGGACAAAGTGGTCGCGCCGCAATGCTCGCAGTCAAAAACGCTCATGACGAACGATCAACCGATCGAACGCACAATTCTAGCAGAGCGTCCCTTTGCGTCGATGGCGGCAAGTGGCGCAGGCACTCGCGCGCCTTGGCAGCTTCGCCGCGGGCCACTTGCCGTGCGGCCTCGAGTGCCCCAGTCCGACGGACCACGTCCACCACATCGCTGAGCCGAGCCACTTCGCCGTGCTCGATGGCGTGCCGTACGAGGTCACGCTCTGCTGGGTCGCCGCGCGCCATGGCCACCAGCAGCGGCAATGTCGGCTTGCCCTCGCGCAGGTCGTCGCCCACGTTCTTGCCCAAGCGCGTGGGTCTCGCCGTCGTAATCGAGCAGGTCGTCGACCAACTGGAACGCGGTACCGAGTGATCTGCCAAAATCGGCACATGCTTCCTCGACTGCGGTGCTGGCCCCCGCCAACAGCGCGCCCAGGCGTGCACTGGCCTCGAACAGCTTGGCGGTCTTGAAGCGGATGACACGCAGGTACTCGTCGACCGCCAGGTCGGCATCGTGCATGTTCATCAATTGCAGGACTTCGCCTTCGGCGATCACGTTGGTGGCGTCAGCCAGCACGTCGAGCACGCGCAGGTTGTTTACCGCCACCATCATCTGAAACGCGCGCGAATAGAGAAAATCGCCGACCAAGACGCTGGCGGCATTGCCGAACACTGCGTTTGCCGTTGCGCGTCCGCGGCGAAGCGACGATTCGTCAACGACATCGTCATGCAGCAGGGTCGCCGTATGGATGAATTCGACCGTCGCCGCCAGAGTGAATCGTTCGGGCCCGCGAAACCAAGCGCGCCGGCGAACAGCAGGACGAGCCGCGGCCTGATGCGCTTGCCGCCGGCACTGACGATGTACTGCGCGATCTGATTGATCAGGGCAACATCCGAGCGCAAGCGTTCGGCAATCACAGCATCGACCTGTGCCATCTCTGCCGCCATCGGATCGGTCGGCATGATAGGCACCGGGTCTGGCGACAGCGGCTGCAGAAGGCATGAATGAGGGGCTCACAGGCTCAGTAACAGTCGTGGATTATGGAGCGGGCCTGTGCGAGACAGAGTGCCGGTGGTGCGGGAAGAGCGTGCTTGCAGAGCGCTGTGCTAAACTTTATGGTTCCGTTCGATGGCCTTTGGCATCTAGACATCGCGGCAGCGCACCGCGCAAGCGCGACATGATCGCATGTGCCAGCGGCGGCTGGGCGGCGGATCATCTTGGAAAGGGCTCATATGTACGCGGTCATAAGAACCGGTGGCAAGCAATACAAGGTTGCTGCCGGCGAGAAGATCAAGGTAGAACAGATTGCTGCGGACGTTGGCCAGGAAATCGTGATCGATCAGGTACTGGCCGTGGGTAGCGGTGCGGACTTGACGGTTGGGTCGCCCCTGGTTGTCGGCGCAAGCGTGAAAGCCACTGTGGTGGCTCAGGGCAAGCATGACAAGGTGCACATCTTCAAGATGCGCCGCCGCAAACATTATCGCAAGTCGCAAGGTCATCGCCAGACCTATACGGAATTGCAGATCAGTGCCGTGACCGCCTGAGTCACTGCAGATAACGACAGGGGTATCTCGACATGGCACAGAAAAAGGGCGGCGGCTCAACCCGAAACGGCCGCGACTCGCAACCCAAGATGCTCGGCGTCAAGGCCTTTGGCGGCCAAGCCGTCTCGGCCGGATCGATTCTTGTGCGTCAGCGCGGCACCAAGTTTCACGCCGGCACGAACGTCGGCATGGGCAAGGACCACACGTTGTTCGCGCTCGTCGATGGTCAAGTTCAGTTTGCGACCAGGGGCGCATTGAACCGCCAGACCGTCAACGTCAGCCCGGCCTGAGGCACCTCGCCTCGGCCCGCAAAGCCCCGGCGCGCCGGGGCTTTTTTGCTTCTACCATTCGCGCACCATGAAGTTCGTCGATGAAGCCACGATCGACGTTGCCGCTGGCGACGGTGGCGCGGGCTGTGCGAGCTTTCGGCGTGAGAAGTTCATTCCGTTCGGCGGCCCCAATGGCGGGGACGGCGGGCGCGGCGGCAGTATCTACGTGGTTGCCGACGTGAATCTCAACACGCTCATCGACTACCGCTATGCGCGCCGTCATGAGGCTCGCAACGGCGAGGCGGGGCGTGGCTCTGACCAGTTCGGCGCGGCCGGCGACGATATCGTGCTGCGCATGCCGGTGGGCACGATCCTCACCGATGTCGAGACCGACCAAGTCGTTGCCGAGCTGCTGGTGCCGGATGAGAGAGTGATGATCTGCAAGGGGGGCGACGGTGGCTTCGGCAACCTGCACTTCAAGACCAGCACCAACCGCGCACCCAGGCAAAAGACCCCAGGCTGGCCGGGCGAGCACAAGAAACTCAGGCTCGAACTGCGCGTGCTGGCCGATGTTGGATTGCTGGGAATGCCCAACGCCGGCAAGAGTACGCTGATCGCCGCGATCTCAAACGCCCGCCCAAAGATCGCAGACTACCCGTTCACGACGCTGTACCCGAATCTTGGCGTCGTGCGGGTTGGGCCCGAGCAGAGTTTCGTGGTCGCCGACATTCCCGGATTGATCGAGGGCGCCGCCGAAGGCGCCGGCCTTGGACACCAATTCCTGCGTCACCTGCAACGCACGCGGCTGCTGCTTCATCTGGTCGACATGGCGCCATTCGACGACAGCGTCGACCCGGTGGCGCAAGCCAAGGCGATCGTCAAGGAACTGAAGAAGTACGACCCGGCGCTGTACGCCAAGCCGCGATGGCTGGTGCTCAACAAGATGGACATGGTGCCTGCCGAGGAGCGGGCGGCGCGGGTCGCTGATTTCATCAAACGAATGCGATCCAAGGCCCCGGTGTTCGAGATTTCGGCACTGACGCGCAAAGGTCTCGAGCCACTGCTCAAGGCAGTCTACAAGCATGTCGCTGCCAGCAAGAACACGGCGCCGGCGCCGGTCGATCCGCGTTTCGACGGCCCGACGCAGGGCGAGGACGCTCTGGAGAGCCGGCGTGGCTGAGGCGCGGCGTGGGCTGCTGCGCGATGCGAAGCGGATCGTCGTCAAGGTTGGCTCCAGCCTGGTTACCAATGAGGGCCGCGGGGTCGACGCGCAGGCCATCGGCAATTGGTGCCGGCAATTGGCCGGCCTGGCAGCGCAGGGGCGTGAGGTCGTGATGGTCTCCAGCGGTGCGATCGCCGAGGGCATGAAACGCCTGGGGTGGACGACCCGCCCGCACGAGCTGCCCGAGTTGCAGGCCGCGGCCGCGGTCGGCCAGATGGGCCTGGCCCAGATGTACGAAACCCAGTTGTCGCGACACGGACTGCGCAGTGCCCAGGTGCTGCTGACACATGCTGACTTGGCGGACCGAGAACGCTACCTCAACGCGCGCTCGACCTTGCTGACCTTGCTGAAGTTGAAGGTCATTCCCGTCGTCAATGAAAACGACACGGTGGTCAATGACGAGATCAAGTTTGGTGACAACGATACGCTCGCCGCGTTGGTTGCCAATTTGATCGAAGCCGACGCGCTGGTAATTCTGACCGACCAGCGTGGCCTGTTCACCGGCGATCCACGTCAGGACGAATCGGCGCGCTTCATCGATGTCGCCGCCGCCGGCGATCCGGAGCTCGAACGCATGGCCGGCGGCACCGGCTCCTCGATAGGGCGCGGCGGCATGATCACCAAGGTGTCTGGCCGCCAAGCGGGCGGCCGGAAGTGGCGCAAATACCGTCATTGCCTGGGGTCGCGAGGCCGACGTGCTGCTGCGACTGGCAAGTGGCGAGGCGATCGGAAGCGCGCTATGGGCGTCCACGCCAAAGCTCACCGCACGCAAGCAGTGGATGGCCGACCACCTGCAATTGCGTGGCTCGGTCACGGTCGATGCCGGAGCGATGCAGAAGCTGCGCGACGAAGGCAAGAGCTTGCTGCCGATCGGTGTGATCGAGGTCGATGGCGAGTTCGCGCGTGGTGACGTGATCGCCGTACGCTCGCAGGGCGCCGGCGAGATCGCCCGTGGGCTGGCCAACTACTCGGCGGCCGAAACGCGCCTGATCGCGCGCAAACCATCGTCGCAAATCGAGGCTGCGCTGGGCTATGCGGGCGAAGCCGAACTGATCCATCGCGACAACCTCGTGTTGTCAAATTGAACTAGTCGGCGGCAGGGTCTGCGCCGGTGCCGGTGCCGTGCCTGTGCCCGTGCCGTCGGAACTGCTGGCTTCGTCGTGCCAGTGGCCACGCATGCCCGAGCGCAAGTATCGGTTGTGGTGCGCTGCGCGTGGCAGGAAGCGCGCCAGTTCGGTCAACGCCATCTGGTACACGTCGCGCTTGAACTCGATCACGACCTCCAGCGGCACCCAGTAGTCGTTCCAGCGCCAGGCGTCGAACTCGGGGTGGTCGGTCGCGCGCAGATTCATGTCACTGTCGCGGCCCAGCAGGCGCAGCAGAAACCAGATCTGCTTTTGCCCTTTGTAGTGCCCGCGTGCGTCGCGTCGGATGAAGTGGTCGGGCACTTCATAGCGTAACCAGTCGCGCGTGCGAGCAATGATCTGGACGTGCTCCGGCAGCAGCCCGACCTCTTCGTGCAACTCGCGAAACATCGCCTGCTCAGGCGACTCGCCATACTTGATGCCGCCCTGCGGGAACTGCCACGAGTGTGTGCGCAGCCGCTTGCCCCAAAACACCTGATTGCGCGCGTTGAGCAGGACGATGCCGACGTTGGGCCTGAAGCCTTCACGGTCGAGCATAATCGGACCTCGATTTATTGACTGATTTGATTATTGCACCGGCCCGGTGCGGCGCGCGAACCCTCGGTTTCCCGCATCCGATGCGTCGTCGGTGCAGTGCTGCGCTGCGGCCCTTGTGAATTCACGCACAAGCTCCATGAAAGCCTCGCAGTTCCTCATCACGACCCTCAAAGAAGCGCCGGCCGACGCCGAGGTCGTCAGTCATCAACTGATGCTGCGTGCCGGCATGATCAAGCGGCTCGCCGCCGGCATCTATAACTACATGCCGATGGGCCTGCGCGTCATCCGCAAGGTCGAGGCCATCATCCGTGAAGAGATGAACCGTGCCGGCGCCGTCGAGTTGCTGATGCCGGTCGTGCAACCGGCCGAACTTTGGCAGGAGAGTGGCCGTTTCCAGCAGTACGGCCCCGAACTGCTGCGCGTGAAGGATCGCCACGACCGCGATTTCGTGATCCAGCCGACCAGCGAAGAGGTCATCACCGATATCGCGCGCCAGGAACTTCGCAGCTACAAACAATTGCCTAAGAATCTCTATCACATCCAAACAAAATTTCGTGACGAGCGGCGGCCGCGCTTTGGCCTCATGCGTGGACGCGAGTTCACGATGAAGGATGCGTACTCGTTCGATCGTGACCCCGCGGCGGCGGCCGTCAGCTACGGGCTGATGCTCAACGCCTACCGTGCCATCTTCGACCGATTTGGCCTGCGTTACCGCGCAGTGGCCGCCGACAGCGGCGCGATAGGGGGCGACCTATCGCAGGAGTTCCAGGTCATCGCCGATACCGGCGAGGACGCGATCGTCTACTGTCCGACATCCGATTACGCGGCCAACATCGAATTGGCCGAGGCGGTTGCGCCGAATGCGCCGCGCGCGGCTGCCAGACAGGCAATGAAGAAGACGCCGACGCCAGGCAAGAGCACCTGCGAGCAAGTCGCCGCGCTGCTTGGTGTGCCACTGGCAAGTACCGTCAAGTCGCTGGTGCTGGCCAGCGACGAGGCCAATGAGGCGGGCGAATTGGTCAAGACCACCGTCTGGTTATTGCTGGTGCGCGGTGACCATGAACTGAACGAAGTCAAGGCGGGCAAGTTGCCGGGGCTGAGAGATGGATTTCGCTTTGCCAGCGCAGGCGAAGTCGCGGATTACTTCGGGTGCAAGCCCGGTTACCTTGGGGCCATCGGCACACGCAAGCCGGTCAAGATCGTGGCCGACCGTACCGTTGCGCAGATGAGCGACTTCATCTGCGGCGCCAATGAGGCCGACTTTCACTACACCGGTGTCAATTGGGGACGTGATCTGCCAGAGCCCGATCTGGTGGCAGACATCCGCAATGTCGTCGCCGGTGATTCATCGCCCGATGGCAAGGGAGTGCTCGCCATTCAGCGCGGCATCGAGGTCGGCCATGTCTTCTACCTTGGTACCAAGTACAGCGCGGCGATGAACGCCACCTTTCTCGACGAGAGCGGCAAACCTCGTCTGTTCGAGATGGGCTGCTACGGCATCGGCGTGACGCGCATTCTCGGTGCTGCGATCGAGCAGAACCACGATGCGCGCGGCATCGTGTGGCCCGATGCGATCGCGCCGTTCGAGGTCGTGCTCTGCCCGATCGGCTATGACCGCAGCGAGGGTGTGCGCGCGCAGGCCGATGCGCTGCACGCGCAGCTCCTACACCTTGGCGTCGACGTCTTGCTCGATGACCGTGGCGAACGTCCCGGCGCGATGTTCGCCGACTGGGAATTGATCGGTGTGCCGCACCGGGTGGTCGTTTCCGACCGTGGCCTAAAGGAAGGCACGCTCGAATACCAAGGTCGCCGCGATGCCGCTGCGACGCCGATGGCCGTGGACGCCGTCCTGGCCAAGTTCAGCGCATGGCGGCGGCAGGCGCCGGTGGTTGCCTGAGCAACCGGCGCACGGCGCTGATCGCGGTGGCGGCGTGCGCGCTGCCCCGGCTGCCGCTGGCCGGCGCGCAGATCGAAGAGCCGTTGGCCGACTCCGTGCGCTCGGCGCTTTCGGCGGCGATTGCGGCGGACGCCCCACCCCGGCCGAGCTTCACCGAAATGGAGGAGCGCTTGGCCTACCTGCGATGGCTCGGTGCCGTCAGCGAGCGGCTGAAGAAGCGAATGAGCGAAGCGCGCGCACGCATCGAGTTCCTGTCAACGCTGTGGTACGAGGCCAAACGCGCCGGGCTCGAACCGGCGTTGGTGCTCGGGCTGATCCAGGTCGAAAGCGGCTTTCGCAAGTACGCGGTCAGCACCGTGGGCGCGCGCGGCTACATGCAGATCATGCCGTTCTGGGCGCGCCAGATCGGCGACGGCGACACCGCCAAGCTGTTTCACATGCAGACCAATCTGCGATTTGGCTGCGTGATCCTGCGTCACTACCTCGAGCGCGAGCGTGGCGACATGGTGATGGCGCTCGGGCGCTACAACGGCAGCCGCGGCCGTGTCGAGTATTCGAACGCCGTACTGGCGTCGCGGCGCCAGTGGGTGGTCGACGCATGATTCGTTACAAACCCTGCCAAGCCTTTGGCACAGCTGTGTCGATTCCCAGCAACGCCAGGACACGTTCGATGCTGTCGTTGATCATTTCGTCGATCGATTCAGGTCGGTGATAGAAGGCCGGCAAGGGCGGAAAGACGATAGCGCCCATCTCGGTGACGGCGGTCATGTTGCGCAGGTGTGCCAGGTTGAACGGTGTCTCGCGCACCATCAACACCAGTCGGCGCCGCTCCTTCAATGCCACGTCGGCGGCTCGCGTCAGCAGGTTGTCGCCAAAGCCGTGCGCAATTGCCGCCAGTGTTTTCATCGAGCAGGGCGCCACGACCATGGCCGTGGCGTCGAAGCTGCCACTGGCGACGCAGGCGCCGATATCCCCCGGCGAATAGGACTTGCTTGCCAACGCTTCTAGCGCCGCTCGGTCCAATCCAAGTTCGTGGTGGGCGTTGAGCACGCCGGCGGGCGTGGCCACCAGGTGCGTTTGAACGCCGAGTGCGCGCGCCCTCTCGAGCAGCCGTACGCCGTAAATGACGCCGCTCGCGCCGGTGACGCCGACCACCAGCCGGCATGTCGCGTCTCTCACTGGGGGCTGAGCACCTGCTGCAGCTCGCCGGCCTGGTACATCTCCATCATGATGTCCGAGCCGCCAACGAACTCACCATTGACGTATAGCTGCGGGATCGTCGGCCAGTTGGCATAGTCCTTGATGCCCTGCCGGATGCCTTCGTCCTCGAGCACATTGACAGTCTTGAGGTCGTTCACGCCGCAGGCCTTGAGGATCTGCACCGCGCGGCCGGAAAATCCACACATTGGGAATTGGGCCGTGCCCTTCATGAATAGCACGACACGGTTGTGCTGGACGAGGTCGGCAATGCGTTGTTGTACGTCTGGCATGGTCGGTGCGCTGATGGCGGGCTGGGAAAACCGTGGTTATACGGCAATCCCGGCCACTGCATCAGTCTGGCGGGGCAAACCCGCAGGCCGTGCCGGCCCAATGAGCTAGAAGGCGTACCCGGCGCCGACTCGGAGTACGGGAACGAGCCGCAGTTCGCGCAGCAACTCGTCGACACCCTGGGAGCCCAGGGTGCCGTCGCGCGATGTGCGCAGGCCACCTGTGTTTCCAACCAGCCCTAGGTCGGCCGTGAAGCCCCAGCCGCCGCGCAATGAGATGCCGCTGTAGCCCACCGCGACGTAAGGCAGCGCCGACCACGATTCCGGTGACAGTGCAATGCCAGAGCCGGGCAGCGGCCACGGGTTGTGCGAAAGCGTCAGGCCCGACCCTTGGGGCAAGCCCAGGGCGGGTGTGCCCAACGCAAGCGATCGGGGTCCGAGAAGCAGCCCGCTGGTGGCCCGAAAGCCACCACTGTGGCCGACACCCGCGGGTCGCAATCCACCCCAGTAATAGTCGCCCAGCAACTGTCCGGCGCTCAGTTGCCAGCGCGTGCTGGAATCGATTGGCGATGTGGTGGCATTCAGGCCGAAGCGCGCCTGCCAGCGCGGCCACGATGCTTCTTGGACTGCGGCGTCATTGCCGACGCGCAGGCCGCTTTGTGCCTGTGCCGCGGATGTGGCGACCAACAGGCAGGCCAGCCAACCCCAATGAGAGATCTTTGCAGTGCTCATCGCGGCCTCCTTGGCTCTACTGCGACCATCGACCGATCGCGTGACTTGGGGCACGACGTCGCAAGACGCGCTGTCGACCATGCTACGCCCGCCATCCGTCGCCGTGCAGCGTCATGGGTGTGCAGGAATGCCACTTTCGTGACGAAGGACTAGCGGATGTTGCCGCGGCACGTCAATCGCGTGGACCACCCCGCCTGCCGCCGCTGGCGCGCGGCTGCCCGGCCAAGTCGAGCCGGGTTGTTACCGACCCGAAGCCCACATGCCGCAGGTGTTCGCACACCGCGTCGGCCTGATCGAAGCCGTGTTCGAGCAACAGCCAGGCCCCCGCGTTCAGGTGGCCAGGGGCGCCATTGACGATCCGCTCGATGTCGGCCAGGCCATTGTCGCCCCGTGCAACGAGCGCCTCGTGCGGCTCGTAGCGCAGCGCACGAAGGTGCGGGTCACCTGCCGCGATGTAGGGCGGGTTGGCCACCACCAAGTCGAATGGGTCCGTACCGCCCAGCGCGTGCCACCAGTCCCCCAGATGCCAGGCAACGGAAATGCCGAGCCGCAGGCCGTTGTCGCGTGCCACCGCAAGCGCGGCGGCGCTGGCGTCGCTGGCGTGAACCTGCGCACCCGGCCAGGCATGTTTGAGCGCCAATGCGATGGCGCCGCTGCCGGTGCCCAGGTCAGCGACGCGCGGGGCATCGACGCCTGCCAGCAACTCGAGTGCCCAGTCGACGAGCGTCTCCGTCTCGGGCCTTGGCACCAGCACGTCGCGCGTGACGCGCAGCGCAAGGCCGTGGAATTCGCGCTGGCCGACCAGATAAGCCAACGGCTCGCCCGCCACACGGCGCGCCAGCAGCGCGTGCAGGGCGTCGCAGTCAGCGCCGGTCAACGTCGCATCGTCATGGGCCAGCAACCAGGCCCGCGAACGGCCAAGCTGATGCGCCAGCAGCAACTGCGCGTCGAGTCGATCGACGCCCAATGCGCGGGCGTGGACCAATGCGTGGGCGATCGTCGCCAGCTCAAGCACGCCGAGCGCCTTCGCCGCTCTCCAGCGCGGCCAGTTGCTCGGCCGCACGTGCCGCCCGCAGGGCCGCGAGCACGTCGTCGAGATCGCCATCCATGATCGCCCCGAGCCTGTAGAGCGTCAGGTTGATGCGGTGGTCTGTGAGCCTGCCCTGTGGAAAGTTGTAGGTCCGGATGCGATCGGAGCGATCGCCACTACCAATCAGGCTCTTGCGCGTCGCAGCTTGCTTTGCCGCGCGCTCGCTCTCTTCCTTGTCTCGCAATCGCGCCAGCAATACGGCCATTGCCTTGGCCTTGTTGCGATGCTGGGAGCGATCGTCCTGGCACTCGGCAACGATGCCAGTTGGCAAGTGCGTGATGCGGATCGCACTGTCGGTCTTGTTGACGTGCTGACCACCTGCACCGCTGGCGCGGAAGGTGTCGATGCGCAAGTCGGCGGGGTTGATCTGCACCGCGTCGGCTTCGTCGGGTTCGGCCATCACGGCCACGGTACAGGCGCTGGTATGGACGCGGCCCTGGCTTTCTGTCACCGGGATACGCTGGACACGGTGGCCGCCGGACTCGAAGCGCAGGCGGCCATAAACCTGTTCGCCCGCGACGCGAAGCACGACCTCCTTGTACCCGCCGAGCTCGGCCGTGCTCTCGCTCATGATCTCGGCGGTCAGTCCCTGCCGTTCACACCAGCGCAGGTACATGCGCGCCAGTTCGCCCGCAAAGAGCGCGGACTCATCGCCGCCTGTGCCGGCGCGGATCTCGATGAACGCATTGCGCGCGTCGTCCGGATCGCGCGGCAAGAGCGCGCTCTGCAATTCCGTGTACAGACGCTCGATATCGGCTTGCGCGGCACTGGCTTCCTCGCGCGCCATCGCGGCCATTTCACTGTCACCGACGACGGTCTCGTCGGCCAGCATTTGCCCGGCGGCGGCCAGGTCGGTTTCGCGCTGCTGGTAGCGCCGGAACAGCGTGACCAGGTTGCTGGCCTCGGCCTGTTCGCGAGCCAGCGCGCGAAAGCGCTTGATGTCCGCGCTGACCTTGGGATCGGCGAGGTTGGCGTCGAGCTCTGCCAAGCGCATGGCCAGGCGCTCGAACTGCTGACGCAAGGAGTCGTTCATCGGCGGTGTGATCGTGAAGCGGAGGGGAGAGCGTCACGCAGAGCGCTCTGGCACGGGCGGGTGCGCGGCGCTAGTGGCGTGAGTCGGGTCCGACTGCCTCGTCGCCGTCTGCTGCGTCAGCCGGGCGCGGCTGGCGCGACAGGGCCGGCGAGTCGGGCGACCGGCGCAGGAACAGCCGCGCCACTGCGTCGGCCACGAGTTCACGTTGGGCGGCATCGGCGGCATTGAGCTCGGCATACGCGCCGTGCAACATCTTCTGCGTCAGGCCGCGCGCCAAGGTGTCCAGCACATCCTGGGCGCTTTCACCGCGCGCCAGCAACTTGCGCGCACGCGCCAATTCGCCGTCGCGCCAGACCTCGGCCTGTCGGTTGAGGGCCTGAATCAGCGGCACGCTGGCGCGCTGGTCGAGCCAATGGGCAAAGCTTTGCACGCCTGCGTCGATGATGGCTTCGGCCTGTTCAACCGCGGCCTGGCGCTTTTCGCCGGCAGTCTGCACGAGCGCGGACAGATCGTCGAGCGTGTACAGATACACGTCGGCGAGTTGCGCAACTTCGGGCTCGATGTCGCGCGGTACGGCCAGGTCGACCATGAACATCGGTCGCCGCCGGCGTTGCTTGAGCGCACGCTCGACAGCACCCAGCCCGATGATCGGCAATGAACTCGCGGTGCAGGACACCACGATATCGAAGCCGTGCAGTCGCTCGGGCAATTCCGCCAGCCGCATCGCCTGGCCACCGAAGCGCGCGGCCAATGCCTCGCCTCGCTCGAGCGTTCGATTGGCCAGTGCCATCGCCTTGGGCTGGCGTGCCGCAAAGTGCGTGGCCACCAATTCGATCATTTCGCCGGCGCCGACGAACAGCACGCGCTGCTCGCTCAAATCCTCGAACAATTGCGAGGCAAGGCGCACCGCCGCAGCGGCCATGCTGACCGAATGGGCGCCGATCTCCGTGCTGGTGCGCACCTCCTTGGCCACCGCAAACGAACGCTGAAACAGCTGGTGAAGCGTGGTGCCGAGCGTACCGGCCTCGTCGGCTTCGCGTACCGCCTGTTTCATCTGGCCAAGAATCTGCGGTTCACCCAGCACCATCGAATCCAGTCCGGCGGCGACACGAAAAGCATGTCGCGCCGCAGCGCGATTTTCGGCCGTGTACGTATAGGCGCCGAACTGGCTCGCACCGACTCCGCCCTGCGCGGCCAGCCACTCGGTGGCCGGCTGCACCAGGTCGCGCACATCGTGCGCCTCCACCGCCAGGTAAAGCTCGGTGCGGTTGCAGGTCGACAGCAGGGCGGCTTCCGGGGCTGATCGCGCCAACTGCTCGGTGAGCGCGCGCAGCGGCGCCTGCAACTCGTTGGGCGCGAAGGCAAACCGGCCGCGCACGTCGAGTGGTGCGGTCGTGTGATTGAGGCCCAGGGTCAGCACTGCCATGGGCGGATTCTAGAATCCGATCCCACTTACAGCTTGGCCGCCCGCATGGGACCGCTCGACGCGCTCTGGCATTTGCTCAATTTCTTCGCACCGGCGGTGGGCGTGGCGCTGGGCACCGCGCTCCTGGCCAAGCTGGTATGGCGGCGCGAACTGGCGGCGGTGTCCTGGCGGCAATTGGCGCTGTGGGGCTCCGGCGCGGGTGCGACAGCCCTTGTCGGCGGGCTCTTGGTCTTCGGGCGCGACGGCAAGATGGCGACCTATGCCATCTTGGTTCTGGCCACTGCACTGGCCCTGTGGTGGGTGGGATTCTTGCGACGCTGACGTGAGTGCGGTGACGGCGGGCACTGCCCTGGCCGCCACGTCCGGCACTGGTCAGGCGGCGAGGACCTGACCCTCGGCCATTGGCACCTCTCCGCGCAGCGAGTGCGGGAACGCCTCAGTAATGACCATGTCCACCATCTGCCCGATCAGGCGCGGGGAACCGTTGAAATTGACGATGCGGTTGCACTCGGTGCGCCCCATCAGCTCGTTGGCGTCCTTGCGCGACGGCCCTTCGACCAGGACCCACTGTCGCGTCCCGACGCGCGCTGCGCTGATCGCACGCGACTGTTCTTCGATGCGGGCCTGCAGTGTTCGCAAGCGCTCGAGCTTGCGGGCCTGCGGCGTGGTGTCGGCGAGCGTGGCGGCAGGTGTACCGGGGCGCGGGCTAAAGATGAACGAAAAGGAACCGTCGAATCCGACTTCATCTATCAACGTCATTGTTCTCGCGAAGTCGTCATCGGACTCGCCCGGGAAGCCGACGATGAAGTCGCTCGACAAGCTGATCCCGGGCCGCACCGCGCGCAACTTTCTCACCGTACTCTTGTATTGCATTGCGGTGTAGCCGCGCTTCATGGCGGCCAGGATGCGGTCGCTGCCATGCTGCACTGGCAGGTGCAGGTGGTTGACCAGTTTTGGCAGCCTGCCGTAGGCCTCGATCAAGCGGGTCGTGAATTCGTTGGGGTGGCTGGTGGTGTAGCGCATGCGCGCAATGCCGGGAATCTCGTGCACGCAGCCGAGCAGCAGTGCGAAGTCGGCGATCTCGCCAGACTTGCCCATCGCGCCGCGGTAGGCATTGACGTTCTGCCCGAGCAGCGTCACTTCCTTGACGCCCTGGTCGGCCAGACTCGCAATTTCCGTCAGCACATCGTCCAGCGGGCGGCTGACCTCCTCGCCGCGTGTGTAGGGCACCACGCAATAGGAACAGTATTTCGAGCAACCCTCCATGATCGAGACGAAGGCAGCGGCGCCGTCCACGCGGGCCGGCGGCAGGTGGTCGAACTTCTCGATCTCGGGGAAGCTGATGTCGACCTGTGGCCGGTTCTGCGCCCTGCGGTCCGCGATCATCTGCGGCAGGCGGTGCAATGTCTGCGGGCCGAAGACCATGTCGACATAGGGAGCGCGGTCGATGATTGCCGCGCCTTCCTGGCTTGCGACGCAGCCGCCGACGCCGATCAGCACGCCTTTGGCTTTCAGGTGCTTGACCCGCCCGAGATCGGAGAACACCTTTTCCTGCGCCTTTTCGCGCACCGAACAGGTGTTGAACAAGACCAGGTCGGCTTGGTCGATGTCACTGGTTGGTTCGTAGCCGCCGGCCGCGCGTAGCACGTCGGCCATCTTGTCCGAATCGTATTCGTTCATCTGGCAGCCAAAGGTCTTGATGAAGACCTTCTTGGTTGCCGGCATCATGGTCGGCTCCAGCGCTGCAACGCCGAATCGAAGACCCAGGCCAGTGCCTGCTCGCGCGTCGTCGGCCACGGATTCTTGGCCAGCTCGGCATCGGTCAGGATCCACACGTCGAGCAACTCGCCCGCCGGATCGAGCGTGTAGTTCACGAGCAGTTTCTGGCTCAGCAGGGACCCCGACAACTGGATCATGTTCGATCGGTTGCGGATGCGCGCACCGGGTGCCAGCCGGATCGGCACGCCGTTCAGCAGTGCCTCGGGTGGCGCCGTCAAGACCACCTCACCGCGCAGCGCATCGGCCTGAAACACCCGCTGGGCGTGGGCAGGTACCGCAGCGGCAAGCGCAATCAACAGGGCCAAGACACAGCGGAGCATGGTGTGGATCCAGGGGCTGTGGAGATGCGGTGACGATACCGCATCACGACGAATCACAGCCCCAGCGTCAAGGCCCGGACTGCGTGATTTGTGGTGGCGCTTCAGGGATTCGAACCCCGGACCTGCGGATTATGATTCCGTCGCTCTAACCGACTGAGCTAAAGCGCCTGAGCCCGCAATTATAGGGGCCCGGTGCGCCTCGGACAGACCCGTCCTGGGGCGTCGGCGCCGCTCCATTCCGATGTTCAGTTTCCTGAAGAAGAAGACCGTGGCCGAGCCGATGGTCGCGCCCATTGGCGACCATGGAATGCCGCGCACGCAGTGGCTGGCGCATTTGCGCGCGGGCCTGCGCAAGACCGCCTCGAGCATCGTGCAGGTCTTTGCCGGCACGCGCGTCGACGACGCATTGTTCGAAGAACTCGAGGCGGCATTGCTGACGGCCGACGCCGGCGTCAAGGCCACCGAGTATCTGTTGGCCGACCTGAAGCGCAGGGTCAAGGAACACCAGGTCACCGAGCCATTGGCCGTAAAGGCTCAACTGGCCCAGGCGCTGACCGAGTTGCTCGCGCCGCTGCAACGCCCGCTCGAATTGGGCCTGGCGACGCCGACGGTGATGATGGTGGTGGGTGTCAACGGCGCCGGCAAGACGACCAGCATCGGCAAGCTGACGCGCCGATTGGCCGAGGCCAAGCAGAAGGTGCTGTTGGCCGCGGCCGACACCTTTCGCGCTGCCGCGCGCGAGCAACTCGCGACCTGGGCCGATCGCAACCAGGTCGATATCGTCAGTCAGGAAGGCGGCGATCCGGCCTCGGTGAGCTTTGACGCCGTGGCTGCCGGCCGCGCGCGCGGCTGCGACGTGGTGATTGCCGACACGGCAGGGCGCCTGCCGACGCAATTGCACCTGATGGAAGAACTGCGCAAGATCAAGCGCACGATCGCCAAGGCTCAGCCCGGCGCTCCCCACGAGGTACTGCTGGTGGTCGATGGCAACACTGGCCAGAACGCGCTGGCGCAGGTCAAGGCCTTTGACGACGCACTGCAATTGACCGGCTTGATGGTGACCAAGCTCGACGGGACCGCCAAGGGCGGTGTGCTGGCGGCGATTGCCCTATGGGGGCGCGAGCGGCCCGCGGGCGCGGTGCCGGTTTACTTCATCGGCGTCGGCGAAAAGCTGGAAGACCTCGAAACCTTCGATGCGCACGAATTCGCGCAGGCTCTGCTCAACTGAGGGTCGCGCATTCAGGCGCCGGGCCGCCTCTTGCGCACCGGGTCGAGCGGCACCGGGCCACTGTCGAGGTCGTCGAACCAAGTTGACGGCGGGGCTCGCGGCGCGGTTCGTCGTCGACTGTCTCGGCCAGGATCTCGGGTACCGGAATCTTGCCATTGGTCGTGCCAGCCGGCTGTGGCGCCTTGGGCGTACCGCCAGCCGTCGACGCCGGCGTCGGCTCAGGCACGCCCGTGATCACGGTAATCTGCTCGCGCGCCGCCGCCGGTGTCGGAATCGCATCCTCGCGCCAGACGAAGAGCTTGAGTCCGGCACCCTTCAGCACCCGTGCCGTGCGCGCGCGGCGGCCCG
>CAVVVW010000027.1:0-134150 GCA_963751775.1 uncultured beta proteobacterium | reverse complement strand
CCACCGCCATCAGGCTGTTCAGCGACGAGACCGCACCCATGGTGCGGCCCTGCGTCGACTCGTCGGCCGCGTTGGAGACGATGCTCTGCATGGCCGCGGTGACGGCGAAGCCGAGCACGTTCAAGCCGATGACGACGTACATCATCCAGCCTTCGGGCGCCAGGCCCCAGGCCAGGTAGCACAGCGACGACGAGACCAGCCCCATCACCGCCAGACGTTGCGGCGAGAAGCGCCGTAGCAGGTGCTTGAGCAGGAAACCCTGCACCAGCGCCGACATGATGCCGACGGCAAACAACGACCAGCCGTTCTGCAGCGGCCCCCAGCCGAACTTGAACGTGGTGTAGAGCACCCAGGTCGAGTGCAGGACGAATTGCGCAAGGCCCGACAAGCGCCAGCACGATCACCAAGGAGCCGACGCCTTTCAACTCGGCCAGTCCCTTCAGAGCGGCCACCGGGTTGGCCTTGCGCCACGCGAAGGCGCTGCGCCGCTCGGGCGTCAGCGACTCGGGCAAGACGAAGAATCCATAGGCCAGGTTCAGCAACGCCAGCCCGCCGGCGACGAAGAACGGCAAGTGCAAGTTGATGTTGCCGAGCAGGCCGCCCAGGACCGGGCCGAGGATGAAGCCCATGCCGAACATCGCTCCGAGCAGGCCGAAGCGGCGCGCCCGCTCGGCCGGTGGCGTGATGTCGGCCACATAGGCATTGGCCACCGCCGCGTTGGCCATCATCGCGCCGCTGAACAGGCGCACCAGGATCAGCACCCACAACGCGGTGGCCATGGCGGTGACGAAGAAACTCAGCGCCAGGCCGGTGAACCCGACCAGCAGGATCGGCCGGCGGCCGTAGCGGTCGGACAGCGCGCCGAGAATCGGCGAGCCGAAGAAGTTGGCGATGCCGAACGCGAATGAAACCGCGCCGAACCAGAAGGCCTGGTCGGCCTGGCTGGTCGTGAATGTGCCCACCAGCGGCGGCAGCACGGGAATGATCAGGCCGATCGACACCATGTCGATCAGCACCGTGATCAGGATGAAGGGCATTGCCGCCCGCGAGGGTACCGGCGTCGCGGACGGGGAAACGGATGACAAGCGCGTCACTCCATGCGGTAGTTCGGCGCTTCCTTGGTGATCTGCACGTCGTGGACGTGGCTCTCGCGCACGCCGGCCGCGGTGATCTCGACGAATTCGGCCTTGGTCTGCATCTCGGCGATTGTCGTGCAGCCGCAGTAGTGCATCGAGGCGCGCAATCCGCCCGCCATCTGATACAGGATGCCGACCACCGAGCCCTTGTAGGGCACCTGGCCCTCGATGCCCTCCGGCACCAGCTTGGTCGTGTTCGGGTTGTTGCCGCCGTTGTCCTGGAAGTAGCGGTCGGCGCTGCCCTGCTGCATCGCGCCGATCGAGCCCATGCCGCGATAGCTCTTGTAGCTGCGGCCCTGATACAGGATGACTTCGCCCGGCGCCTCTTCGGTGCCGGCGATCGCGCTGCCCATCATCACGCTGTCGGCGCCGGCGACGATGGCCTTGGCCACGTCGCCCGAGTAGCGCACGCCGCCGTCGGCGATGACTGGCACGCCGCTGCCCTTCAGCGCGCGTGCGACGCCATCGATGGCCATGATTTGCGGCACACCGACGCCGGTGACGATGCGCGTGGTGCAGATCGAACCCGGCCCGATCCCGACCTTGACGGCGTCGGCGCCGGCCTCGGCCAGCGCCAGCGCGGCCACACCGGTGGCGATGTTGCCGCCGATGACCTCGATGTGCGGGTAGTGCTTCTTGATCCAGCGCACACGATCGATGACGCCGGCGCTGTGACCATGCGCGGTATCGACCACCACCGCGTCGACGCCGGCCGCGGCGAGCAACTCGACCCGCTCCTCGGTGCCCTCGCCGACGCCGACCGCGGCGCCGACACGCAGCTTGCCGTGGCCGTCGCGTGCGGCGTTGGGGAAGTTGGTCTGCTTGGTGATGTCCTTCACGGTCATCAGCCCGCGCAGCTCGAACGCGTCGTTGACGACCAGTACGCGCTCGAGGCGGTGCTTGTGCATCAGGGCCTTTCCGTCGTCGATGGTCGCACCTTCACGCACCGTGATCAGCCGTTCGCGCGGGGTCATGATTTCGCGCACGGCGATGTCCATGCGGGTCTCGAAGCGCAGGTCGCGGTTGGTGACGATGCCCACCACCCTGGCCCCGTCGAGTACCGGAAAGCCCGAAATGCCATGCTGGTGCGCCAGCGCCATCACCTCGCGCACCGAACGGTCGGGCGTGATCGTGATCGGATCACGCAGCACGCCGGACTCGTAGCGCTTGACCCGCGCCACCTCCGCCGCCTGCTGCTTGGGCGTGAGGTTCTTGTGCACGATGCCGATGCCACCCTCCTGGGCGATGGCGATTGCCAACCGCGCCTCGGTGACGGTGTCCATGGCCGCCGACACCAGCGGCAGGTTCAACGCGATGTTGCGCGACAGCCGTGTGGCGAGGCTGGTGTCGCGGGGCAGGACCTGGGAATAGGCGGGGACCAACAACACATCGTCGAAGGTCAGCGCTTTGCCGAGTAGGCGCATGGGAAACGGCTCCAGACGCAAAGGCAGATTATAGAGAGCGTGATATTGCACCGCTGCCCATGCCGTGCCGGCGCCATACACTGGCTGCCGGCAACCGCCACAAAATGCTGCCCATGCGCCACGCCACCGTCCTTGCCGTCGCCCTCCTCGTCACGCTTACTTGCACCGCCGCGTCCGTGCAGTGGACATGGCGCGATGCGGCCGGGCGCATCAATGCCAGCGACATGGCCGCCGCCCGCCAGCGTGCCCGAACGCGACATCCTGCAGCGCCCGACCGACCAGCGCAGACGCTCCACCGACGCGGCCGCGGCGGCCGGCGCCCCGGCGAGCGCCGCTGTGCAAGGCGTCACTGCCGCGCGCGGAACGGACCCCGAACTCGAGGCCCGGCGCAAGCGGGCGGCCGACGAAAAGTCGGCCGTGTCGCAGCAGGAGAAGGAGCGCCTCGCGAAAGCCCGTGCCGACAACTGCACCCGCGCACGCAGCCAACTGGCCGCTCTCAGCGACGGCCAGCGCCTGTCGCGGGCCAACGCCCAGGGCGAGGCCATCATCCTCGACGACAGGGCGCGCGCCGAGGAAACCGAGCGCACGCGCGCCGTCATCGCCAGCGACTGCAGCTGAGGATCACCAGCGCAGGCGGCGTCGTGGTCGCCGGCGGCTTGCGCGCCGCAGGTCCGGGCCTATCGGCCCTTGAGCGCGGCAGCGCGCAGGGCGGTCAGCGTCGTGCGCGGCGTGCTGACGTCGGTGTCGAGTCGGAGGTGGATCAGCGTCGGCCCGCTGGCGCCCAGTGCCGCGACAAAGGCCGGCTCGAACTCGGCACTGGCCGTGACCAAAGAAGCCTGCCAGCCGTAGGCCCGCGCCAGGGCCGCGAAGTCGGGGTTCGCACGCAGGTCGCTGCCGCTGACACGGCCCGGGTATTCGCGCTCCTGATGCATGCGTATCGTGCCGAAGGTGCCGTTGTCGACGACGATGCTGATCAGCTTGCCGCGCCCGGCGCCTGCGCCGATGCGCGCGAGCGGTGGCCAGTTCCTGCCCGGTCATCAGGAAGTCGCCGTCGCCGGCGATGTTGACCACCGTGCGGTCCGGGCACAGCAGCGACGCGGCCACGGCTGCCGGGACGCCGTAACCCATCGCGCCCGAGGTCGGTGCGAGTTGGGTGCGGCCATGGTGCTGCAGCCCGGCATAGCGCGTGTAACGATGCAGCCAGGCGCTGAAATTGCCCGCACCATTGGTGTAGATCGTGTCGGCCGGCGCCAGCCGCTGCACCGTCTTGATGACCTGCGCCATGTCCAGCGGCGCCACGGCCGCCGCCTCGTGGTTGGCTTCGTAGTCGGCATGCGCCGAGGCTGCCCAGCTGGCCCAGCGCGGCACGCCGGCCGGGGCGACGACGGCCGCCAGCGCCTGGCCGGCCATGGCCGGAGCGCATTGCAGCAAGCAAGTCGGCAGCGTAGACACGGCCCAACTCTTCGGCGCCGGCATGCATGTGCACCAGGCGCTGCGCCGGCCGCGGCACCGCCAAGTGGCTGTAGCCGCCGGTGGTCATTTCGCCCAGGCGAACGCCGATCGCCAGGACCAGGTCGGCCTCGCGCACGCGCGCCGCCAGCCTGGGATTGATGCCGATGCCGACGTCGCCGGCATACAGCGGGTGGCGGTTGTCGAAGGTGTCCTGGAAGCGAAAGCCGCAGGCCACGGGCAATCGCCAGGCCTCGGCAAAGCGCTGCAATCCGCGCACGCTGTCGGCCGTCCACCCGAGCCGCCGACGATGGCCAGCGGCCGCTCGGCCTGGGTCAGCAGCGACTGCAGATCGCGCAGCGCGTCGGGTGTGGGCCAGGCGTATGCCGGCACCACGCGCGGCAGCACCGGCGCGGCGGTCGGCGTGGTCAGCATGTCTTCGGGCAGCACCAGCACCACCGGCCCCGGGCGGCCCTGCAGGGCGGTGTGAAAGGCCCGCGCCACGTACTCGGGCAGGCGGTCGGCCTGTTGCACCTCGCCAACCCACTTGGCCATGCCCAAGGTGCCGGGGCCGAAGACCTGCCGGTAATCGAGTTCCTGGAAGGCTTCGCGGTCGCGCTGCTCGCCGGCGACCTGGCCGATCAGCAGCACCATCGGCGTCGAATCCTGAAACGCCGTGTGCAGGCCGATCGCGGCGTTGCTCGCACCCGGACCACGGGTCACGAAACACACGCCGGGCCAGCCGCTCAGCTTGCCTTGCGCGTCGGCCATGAACGACGCGCCGCCCTCGTGGCGGCAGGCGATGAAGCGGATGCGCGCGGCATGCTCATGGAAGCCATCGAGCGCGGCCAGGAAGCTCTCGCCGGGGACGCCGAATACCGTGTCGATCCCTTGAGCGATCAAGGCCTCGACCAGGGCGTGGCCCGCCAGCCGGGGTGGTGTCATGCGGTCACCGATCGGTTCATCGACAGGCGCAGCCCGATCATCGACGCGCACAGGACCGCCGAGCGCCAAGCGCCAGCGCGGCGCCGAAGAAGACGCCCTCCGGGTTGCCGCCGTCGAGCACCGCGCCGAAGAGCGGAGCGGCCAATGCGAAGCCCAGATCCAGCCCCGAGTACACGGTGCCATAGACACGGCCGGTGGCGCCCGGTGGCGCGGCACGCTTGATCAGCATGTCGCGCGACGGCCCGGCCAGCCCGGTACCCAGACCCGCGAGCGCGGCAACGCCCAGCGCCAGCAGACCCGGCAGCCAGCCACTGCCCACCAGTGCCAACAGTAGCGCCGCGCCCGCCAGGCAGACGCCGACCATGCGCTCCAGCCGATCGGCGCGCGCGGCAAGAAAGCCACCCAGAATCAGGCCCACCACGCCGCACAGCGTGTAGCCGGTGACGACGAACGATGCGCTGGCCAGTGGCAACGCGTACATCTTGTGCAGCGCCGGACCGGCAAAGCTCAGCATCGCCGTCAGCGCGCAAGTCGAGAAGAAGAAGAACGAAAAGCACAGCCAGACCGACGGCAGGCGCAGGAAGGCCAGCGCCGGTTCGCCGCCGGCGCCGCTGCGCGGCGCCGGACCGCGGGCGCCGCCCGCGCGGTCATCGATCGGCATCGCGCTGCCAGCGAATCAGTGCCAGCACGGCCAGCGCCCAGAGCGCGCAGACCGTCAACGCCCAGCGCCAGGAACCCGTGACTTCGGTGACACCGAGCAGCACCAGCGGCGCGATCGCCCAGCCCAGATTGCCGGTGATGCCATGCACGGCAAAGGCATGTCCCAGCCGCGGCGGCGATACGCGGTGGTTGAGGATCGTGAAATCGACCGGGTGAAACGGCGAATTGCCCAGGCCCGCCAGCGCCGCGGCCAGCAGCAGCCCGATAGTAGCCCTGAGCCAGCGCGGCGCTGGCTGCGGCAGCGACGAAGCATCCCAGCGCCGCGTACAGAACCGGCCGCGCACCGATGCGATCGACCAGAAAGCCGGCCAGGGCTTGACCAATGCCCGAAATGGCGAAGAAGAGCGTCACCAGCAATCCGAGTTCGGCGTAGCTGAGCCCGAACGTGTCCCGGAAGACGGGGAACAGCGGTGGCAGCAGCATGTGAAAGAAATGCGACGTGCCATGCGCCAGGCCCACCAGCGAGATGGTTCGCAGGTCACGGCCGCGTGCGGCCCGGTCTGTCGATGCAGGTACGGTACTCATCGGCGTCATTTTCGATCCTCGCCTGCCGCAGCTAGGCCCTTGCAGCGTACCGCCGGCGACGCATGCCGATGGTAACCAGTGCGTCGCGCGCTGAGCTCGGCGCAATTCGCGGGTGCGCCGGCAGCGGCCGTCACGGCGCCCGTCCTGCGGGCTAACATCGCGGGCATGAACCAGGTGATGGTCGATTACACCCGCCAGGACGCCAGTGGCGGCAGTCGCACGGCGCAGGCCTGGGCCCGCGTGCCGTTGGCCCCGCCGCCGGCCGAGCGCAAGCGCGACCTGGTCCGTGCGGCAAGCCTGTTGAAGCAGCACAACGCCGTGCTGGTGGCGCATTACTACGTCGACGGCGACCTGCAGGACCTGGCGTTGGCAACCGGTGGTTGCGTTGCCGACTCGCTCGAGATGGCCCGCTTCGGCCGCGATCATGCCGCCCGCACGCTGGTCGTGGCCGGCGTGCGTTTCATGGGCGAGACGTCGAAGATCCTGTCGCCGGACAAGCGCGTCCTGATGCCCGACCTCGAGGCCACCTGCTCGCTCGACCTCGGCTGCCCACCGGAGGACTTTGCGCGCTTTTGCGATCAGCACCCCGAGCGCAAGGTGGTCGTCTACGCCAACACCAGCGCCGCGGTCAAGGCGCGCGCCGACTGGATGGTCACGAGCTCGTGTGCGCTGGCCATCGTGCGCCATCTCAAGGACTCAGGGCCAGAAGGTGCTGTGGGCGCCCGACCGTCACCTCGGCCGCTACATCCGCGACGAAACCGGTGCCGACATGCTGATGTGGGGCGGCGAGTGCATCGTGCACGACGAGTTCAAGGCGCTCGAACTCGAGTTGATGAAGCGTGAACACCCCGGCGCGCCGGTATTGGTGCACCCCGAATCACCCGCCGGTGTGGTCGCCCAGGCCGACCTGGTGGGCTCGACCTCGCAATTGATCAAGGCGGTCGTCGACGGCAGCGCCAGCACCTACATCGTTGCCACCGACAACGGCATCCTGCACCGCATGCGCCAGCTCGCACCGGGCAAGACATTGCTCGAGGCGCCGACGGCGGGCAAGAGCGCCACGTGCAAGAGCTGCGCCCACTGCCCGTGGATGGCGATGAACGCGGTGCAAGGCGTCATCGACTGCCTCGAGCGCGGTAGCGGTGAGATCCAGGTGCCCGAACCGACACGCTCGCAGGCGCTGGGTTGCATCGACCGCATGCTGGCCTTCGTCGCCGCGAACCCGGCCAGCATCGGCACAGCCGCAGCGCGCTTTCGTGCCCCACATCGGTAGCGCCTGAACTGCGGGGCCTTCAGGCCGCTGTTTTGGGTCTTCCACCGTCGGCCGGAGCCAACAATGGGGTCAGCGCCGATGTGCGGCCGCCGGAGTTGCCATGAACGCCGATTTTGCATCGATCCACAATCAGAACGAACAAGTCGTGCAAGCGGCCGTGCTGAGTCGCTGCGAGGCCTACCCTGCGCTGGCTGCCAACACCGAATTGCTCGCCGACGTGGTCTGTGTCGCACTCAATCACTTGCCGGCACGTTACATCCGCCACCGTGTCGATTACATCTTCTACCTTACCGAGCACGAGGCGGCGGCCAACGAGGCGGCCATCACTGACGCCGTCAGTTACGCCTTCGAGTTTGTCCAGGCCCGGTTGGCGACACGCGCGCGGTCATGAGCCCGACCAGCGACATGCCTCGGCCGGCGCGATCTACAGGCCACGCGTACCGCGCACCAGTACCGTCGGGAAGCTGACCGGCAGCGTTTGCGGATAGTCGCGGCTGAAGTGCAGCCCGCGGCTCTCGTGCCGCGCCATGGCCGAGCGCACGATCAGTTCGGCGTTGTCGACCAGATTGCGCAGTTCGAGCAAGTCACGGCTGACGCGGAAATTGGCGTAGTACTCGTCGATCTCGCTGCGCAGAAGGTCGATGCGGTGCAGCGCGCGCTCGAGTCGCTTGGTGGTGCGCACGATGCCGACGTAGTTCCACATCAGCAGTCGCAACTCGTCCCAATTGTGGGCGATGACCACTTGCTCGTCGGCGTTCTCGACCTGGCTCTCGTCCCACGCCGGCAGAGTTGGCCGGGGGCTGGCTGCCCGCGTCGTCGATCGCCGCGGCGCAGGTGCGCCCGAGCACCACGCATTCGAGCAGTGAATTGCTGGCCAGCCGGTTGGCGCCGTGCAGGCCCGTGTAAGTGGTCTCGCCGACCGCGTACAGCCCGGGCAGGTCGGTGCGGCCTTCGAGGTCGCTGACTACGCCGCCGCAGGTGTAGTGCGCCGCCGGCACGACCGGAATCGGCGCCGTGGCGATGTCGATGCCCAGCTTGGCGCAGCGGGCATAGATGGTCGGGAAGTGCTCCTGCAGGAACTTCTCGCCCAGATGACGTGCGTCGAGCCAGACGTGGTCGACACCATGCTTCTTCATCTCGAAGTCGATGGCGCGGGCGACGATGTCACGCGGCGCCAGTTCCCCGCGCGGATCGTGCCGGTGCATGAAACGCTCGCCGAGGCCGTGGCCGTCCTTGACGGGCAGCACCAGCGTCGCGCCTTCGCCGCGCAGCGCCTCGCTGATCAGGAAGCTGCGCTCCTGCGGGTGGTAGAGGCAGGTCGGATGGAACTGGATGAACTCCATGTTGCCGATGCGGCAGCCGGCGCGCCAGGCCATCGCGATCCCGTCGCCGGTGGCGGTGTCGGGATTGCTGGTGTAGCGGTAGACCTTGCCGACGCCGCCGGTGGCCAGCACCACCGCCGAGGCGGCCAGGGTCTCGACCCTGCCGCGGTCGATGTCCAGGGCATAGACGCCGTAGCAGCGGGGCGGCTCGTCGCGTTTCAGGTGGCGTGAGGTGATCAGGTCGATGGCCATCCAGCGTTCGCGCATGCACGATGTTGGGATGGCTCTTGACCTTGGCCAAGAGCGCTTCGTGGATTGCACGGCCAGTGGCATCTGCGGCATGTGCGATGCGGCGCACCGCGTGGCCGCCTTCGCGTGTCAGGTGCAGGCCCAACGGCCCCTCGGGATCGGCCGAGAACGGCACGCCCTGCGCCACCAGCCACTCGATGCCGCGCGCGCTGTGTTCGGCAATGAAACGCGCGGCGTGTTCGTCGACCAGCCCGGCGCCCGCGTCCTGGGTATCGCGGACATGCGACTCGATGCTGTCGTCCTGCCCCAGCACGCCGACGATGCCGCCCTGGGCCCAGGACGTGGCGCCCTCGTCGAGGTCGCGTTTGGCCAGCACCACCACGGTGCGGCTGGCCGCCAGGTGCAGAGCCACCGTCAGACCGGCCAAGCCTGCGCCAACGATCACGACTGGTGTTTCTTGGGAGCCCTTCATGCGCGGCATTCTAGGAGCCGCGCCGTACACTGCGCCCGAAGTCCTGCCGAGTCCGCGTCTTACGGTCGCACAACATGCCAAAACCGATTCAAGAAATGTCCTCCTGGGGCGCTTCGGCACACCCGTTGCGCAGCCTCGACGAAGAGCAGGAATGGCAGGCCACGCGGCAAACGATGACCTCCCCCACGACGCAGGTGATGGTCGACCGCGACGACGAGCGGGACAAGGTGCAGCGTCACGTCGGCCGCCGTGTCGGCGAATCGCAGTGGGAGCTGTTCGTCGTCATCGACCCGGCCGAGGCGCTGCGCCAGCAGTTCGAAGTTCTGCAGCCCGAGTTCATCGCGCTGCACGACATCGGAACGCAGTCGTCGCGGCGCCTGCTCGCGGGCCTGGCCGTGGCCAGCGGGCAGCCGGTACACCAGTTGCATATCCGGCGTCAGGGCTTGGGCATGCCGCTGGCGCGGCTGGAGTTCGTCGAGTTGCCGATCGCCGAAGGCCAGCCGCCGTTGCGCCTGTACACCACCGAAGTCGACGCCGACACCCAGCAGCGGCACCGGCTGGCCAACCTGCTGCTGGCGCGCAGCCGACTGGGCGTGGTCATCGTCGGTGACCTGCCGCCGCACGCACTTTCGACCGCCTTGCTGCCGTTGCATGACGCCATCATGTCGAGCCAGTGGAGCAACCGCCAGTTGCTGATGCTGCCGCTGGCCGGTGCCGCGGCGCTGGCCAGCCAGGCCGCGCACTTGGCGGTCGGCACGTCGGTGCAGGTCAGCACCACGCCGCTGGTGACCCGGCCGGCGGAGGCCTGGTCCTACCTGCGCGGCAACTGGAACAAGCTGCGCGCCAAGTTGAGTGAAAGCGCCATCCACCTGCCGGAAATCAACGACCCGGCCGTCGTCGCACCCGGGGCCAGCGGCGCGAACCCGCAAAGAAGCGCGGGAACACCACTGCCGTTGCCATTGCCGCTGCCGATGCAGCCGATGCCGGCGCCGCGCACCACGCCAGCCACGACGGTGCGGGCCGACCCCGCACTGGCCACGTACATCCGCAAGTGCGGCGAACTGAAGGGCATGGTCAGCTGTTGCGTGTTCGAGTTGGCCACGCAGCGCACCGTCGGCAATACCGGCACGCGCCCCGGACCGGCGGCGCTGGCCTCACAGGGCGCGACGCTGATGGCCTCGATGGCCGAGGCCGCCGCGGCGATGAACCTGGGCGACGCCGCACCCGACGCGGCCATCACGCTCGGCGGCCACCACCAATTGCTGCGCGCCGTGCCCGGCCGTCCCGGCTTGGCCATGCACGCGGTCCTCGACCGCAGCGTTGCCAACTTGACGCTGGTACGGCTGCAACTGCAGCGGCTCGACGTATTGCTGGGCGACGGCGACGCCGCGTAGCACCAAGCCGCAAGTCGGCCACACCCGCGCCCGCCATGCTCAGGGCGCAGGCGGGTCGGGTCAGTGCACGACGCGCGAGAAGACGAACTCGCCACCCGGCGCGACATCGACCGGTATCACCGACTTCGGTGGAAAGCGGCCCTCCAGGATCAGCATGGCGACCGGGTTCTCGATGCGTTGCTGGATCGCCCGCTTCAATGGCCGGGCGCCGAACACCGGATCGAAGCCGACCTTGGCCAACGCGGCCAGCGCGGCCGGCGACACGTCGAGCCTGAGTTCCATCTTTTCCAGCCGCGCCTCGAGCATTTGCAACTGGATCTTGGCGATCGCCGCGATCTGTGCCTGGTCGAGCGCATGGAAGACCACCGTCTCGTCGATGCGGTTCAGGAATTCGGGCCGGAAATGGCCCTTCACCTCGGCCCACACCGCGTCGCGGATCAGTTCCGTGCTCTGGCCGACCATCTGCATGATCTGTTGCGAGCCCAGATTGCTGGTCATCACGATGACGGTGTTCTTGAAGTCGACGGTACGGCCCTGCCCGTCCGTCAGGCGCCCATCGTCGAGCACCTGCAGCAGCACGTTGAAGACATCGGGGTGCGCCTTCTCGACCTCGTCGAGCAGCAGGACCGCATAGGGCTTGCGGCGCACGGCCTCGGTCAGGGCGCCGCCCTCTTCGTAGCCGACATAGCCCGGCGGCGCGCCGATCAGGCGCGCGACCGAGTGCTTTTCCATGTACTCGCTCATGTCGACCCGGATCAGGTGATCGACGCTGTCGAACAGGAAGCCGGCCAGGGCCTTGCACAACTCGGTCTTGCCGACCCCGGTCGGGCCGAGGAACAGGAACGACCCGTAGGGGCGGTTCGGGTCGGAGAGGCCCGAGCGCGAGCGGCGGATGGCGTTGCTGACGGCCTTGATGGCTTCGTCCTGGCCGACCACGCGTTCGTGCAATTTGGCCTCCATGGCCAGCAGCTTGTCGCGCTCGCCCTGCATCAGTTTGGAGACCGGAATGCCGGTGGCACGCGACACCACGTCGGCGATCTCCTCGGCACCGACCATGGTGCGCAGCAATTGCGGCCCCGCCGCTCCGCCGCCCTTGGCCTTCTTCGACTCCTTGGCCTGGGCCTGCTTGAGCGTCTTCTCCAGTTCGGGCAGCTTGCCGTATTGCAGCTCGGCCACCTTGTCGAAGTTGCCCTTGCGCTTGAAGTCCTCGATCTGGAAGCGCATGCGATCGATTTCCTCCTTCACCTGCGCCGAGCCCTGGGCCGCAGCCTTCTCGGCCTGCCAAATTTCCTCGAGGTCGGAGGCTTCGCGCTCGAGTCGCGTGATCTCCTCGGCGATCAATTCGAAGCGCCGCTTCGAGGCTTCGTCCTTTTCCTTGCGCACCGCCTCGCGCTCGATCTTCAACTGGATCAGGCGGCGGTCGAGCCTGTCCATCGCCTCGGGCTTGGAGTCGATCTCGATCTTGACCTTGGCCGCCGCCTCGTCGATCAGGTCGATCGCCTTGTCGGGCAGGAAGCGATCGGTGATGTAGCGGTGGCTCAACTCCGCCGCGGCAACGATCGCCGGGTCGGTGATCTCGACGCCATGGTGGACTTCGTACTTCTCCTGCAGGCCGCGCAGGATGGCAATCGTGGCCTCGACCGTCGGCTCTGCAATCAGTACCTTCTGGAAGCGCCGCTCGAGCGCGGCGTCCTTCTCGACGTACTTGCGGTACTCGTTGAGGGTGGTCGCACCGATGCAATGCAATTCGCCGCGCGCCAGCGCCGGCTTGAGCATGTTGCCGGCATCGATCGCGCCCTCGGCCTTGCCGGCGCCGACCATGGTGTGCAACTCGTCGATGAACAGGATGATGCGGCCCTGATCGGCCGAGACTTCCTTCAGCACCGCCTTCAGGCGCTCCTCGAATTCGCCGCGGTACTTCGCGCCGGCCAGCAGGCCGGCCATGTCCAGCGACAGCACGCGCTTGTCCTTCAGTGACTCGGGCACCTCGCCGCTGACGATGCGCTGCGCCAGGCCTTCGACGATCGCCGTCTTGCCCACGCCCGGCTCGCCGATCAGTACCGGGTTGTTCTTGGTCCGCCGCTGCAGTACCTGGATGGCGCGGCGGATCTCGTCGTCGCGGCCGATCACCGGGTCGAGCTTGCCCTGCCGGGCACGCTCGGTGATGTCCACGGTGTACTTCTTCAGCGCCTCACGCTGGCCCTCGGCGTCGGCCGAGTCGACCTTGGCGCCGCCACGCACGGCTTCGACGGCGGCATCCAGCGCCTTGCGCGTCAGTCCATGGCCGCGCACGATGCCGCCGAGGTCGGTCTTGGCATCGGCCAGGGCCAACAGGAACATCTCGCTGGCGACGAACTGGTCGCCGCGCTTGCCGGCCTCCTTTTCGGCCGCCTGCAGCAGCGACACCAGCTCGCGGCCGGGCTGCACCACCTGGCCGCTGCCCTGCACCTGCGGCAGGCCGGCAATGGCGGTATCGAGGGCGGTCTTCAGCGCCGCGGTATTGACGCCTGCCCGCTCGAGCAGCGCCTTCGGGCCGTCGGGCTGGGCCAGCATCGCGGCCAGCAGGTGCGTCGGCTCGATGTATGGGTTGTCGCGGCCGACGGCCAGGCTTTGTGCGTCGGCCAGCGCTTGCTGGAACTGGGTCGTGAGTTTGTCGATGCGCATGGGCGCTCCCTTGTCTTCGGTTGCCGATGACGTGGGCGCGGGATGCCGGTTTTCAAGGGCTGCGGCGCTTGCGTTGGCTCAAACCAGGCGCTGGGCAAGCTCCGTCTTCCTCACTTTGCCGAGCGCGGTCTTGGGCAACGCATCGAGCACGACGATCCGGCGCGGATGCTTGAAGCGCGCCAGCTTGGCGTCGAAGGCCGCGCGCAAGGCGGACCAGTCGGCCACGGCTGCGGGCCGCAGCACCAGCACGAGCACCGGTACTTCGCCCCACTGCGCGTCGGCCACGCCGACGACGGCCGCCTCGGCCACCGCCGGATCGGCCGACGCGATTTGCTCGATCTCGCCCGGGTCGATGTTCTCGCCACCGGAAATGATGCGGTCGGCTCGCGCGGCCGACGATCTCGTAGTAGCCCTCGGCGTCGACGCGGGCCAGGTCGCCGGTGCGAAACCAACCCTCGGCGAACGCCGGCGAAGCGGGCTCGCCGTGGTAGCCGCGGGCCAGGTTGGGCGCGCGCACGTGCAGCTCCCCGTCTTGCAGGCGCACTTCGACACCCAGCGCCGGGCGGCCGGCGCTGCCGGCATGCTCGCAGCGCCTCCTCGGCGCGCAGCACCAGCGTGACCGGCCCGGTTTCGGTCGCGCCGTAGACCTGGCACACGGGCACGCCGCGCGCATGGAAGGCATCGATCAAGCTGCGCGGGACGATCGACGAGCCGGTGTTGACGAAGGCCAGCGACGACAGGTCGGTGGCGGCCCAGCGTGCATGCTCGAGCAGCGCGCGCATCGTCGCCGGCACCAGCAGGCTGGTGCTGGGCCGCCAAGCCTCGACGTCGGCCAGCCACGCGCCGGCGTCGAAGCGTGCATGCAGGTTGACCGACGCCGCCGGCGGCCAGCACGGGCAGAACCTGGATGCACAGGCCGCCGACGTGGAACAGCGGCAGCACCGCCAACGCACGAGTCGAAGCATCGAACGCCTGGGCGTCGATCGCGGCGTCGATGTTGGCCCGCATCGCGGCCTGGGTGTGGATCGCGCCCTTGGGCCGCCCGCCGGTGCCCGAGGTGTACACCAGCAGCAGGTCGTCGCCGCCCGCTCCTTCGTCTCGCGGCTCGGGCCGCCGGCCCACGGTCGGCCAGCGGCGCCAACGCGCGCACGGCGTCGGCCAGCGCGGCCAGCGCGGCGTCGGCATGCAACGCGTCGAGCCCTGCATGGCGCACCAGCTGCGCCAACTCGGGCGCCGTCAGGCGCCAGTTCAGCGGCACGAAGCGCGCGCCGCGACGGGCACAGGCCAGCAAGGCGGCGAGCATCGCCACGCTGTTGAGGCCCAGCCAGCCCAGTGCATCGCCGCGGCCAATGCCATCGCCCGCCAGGCGCTCGCACCAGAGCGCGACTTCGGCATCGAGCTGCGCGTAAGTCCACGCCCGGCCGTCACACAGCAACGCCGGCTCGCCCGCCCGCAGCGCCACCTGCGCTGCGATCCGTGCGTACAGGCCGGTCACGATTCGATCGCTTCGTCGCGCTCGCCGGCCTCGTACAGGCACTCGCGGCCGAGGCGGTCGACGCACAACTCGGCGGTCCATGGCAGCATCAGCGAGCCGCAGCGCGAATCGCGGTACAGGCGTTCGAGCGGCAGCGACTTGAGCATCGCCTGGCCGCCGCAGGTGCGCACCGCCACGCGGCAGATGTCGTTCGCGTTCTCCATGATCGTGTAATGCGCCGCCAGCAATCGCATGCGGGCGTCCTTGTCGGGATCGACACGCGCTTCATGCGCAGTTTGCAGGAACAGCGCGCGCGTCTGCTCGAGCTTGATGCGCATCTCGGCCACGGCGATCTGCTTGGTCGGGTACATGCGCCGCTTGACAGGCGGCGTGTTCGGCATCTCGCCGCGCAGATACGCGACCGTGAAGTCGTATGCCGCCTGGGCGATGCCCATGTAGGTCGGCGACAGCGTGGCGAACATGTAGGGGTAGCGCTGCGCAGCCTGGAAGTACAGGCCCTCGGGCATCAGCCTGGCCTCGAACGGCACCCAGACGTCGTCGAGCAACAGCGTGCGGCTGACCGTGCCGCGCATGCCCAGCGGGTCCCAGTCGCCGGTGACCGTGACGCCAGCGGCATCGGCCGGCACAGCCAGGTACAGCGAGTCACGCAGCGTCCCGCCGGCGTGTTGCCCGCCTGCCGGATCTTCCAGCGTGCACAGTACGCCGTAGTAGTCGGCGGCACCGGACAACGAAGCAAAGATCTTCTTGCCCTTGATGCGGTAACCGCCGTCGACCTTGATCGCCGTCGTGCCCCAGGGCGCCTTGCCGGCGGCAGCGGCCCCGCCCTCGGAGAAGGGTTGCGAATAGACCTTGCCGCCGCCGACCACGCGGGCGAAATGGATGGCGCGACAGCGCTCGTGGTCGGCACGCTGGGCGGCGTCCATGTCGAGCGCATCGGCGATGATGCCGGCCCACATCGTCGAGCACACATGCATGTTGAACGACAGCGCGGTCGAGCCGCAATGGCGGCCGATTTCGGCCGCGACCATGACATAGGTGGCAAAGTCGGCGCCCAGTCCGCCGTGGGCCTTCGGCACGCAGATGCCGAGCAGTCCCGCGTCGCGCAGGTCGCCGAAGTTCTCGAACGGGAAGCTCGCCTCACGGTCGTGGCGCGCCGCACGTGCCGCGAAGCGGTCGCGGCCGAGCGTGGCGGCCAGCGCAATCAGTTCACGCTGCGCAGGCGTCAGCAGCGCGTCATTGCCGGCGATGTGGGGCCAGACCGGGGCTGCGATCGGATCGGGCATGGCGGACCTTGCTTCGGTGATCAGAAACGGCGCCGCAGAAAGTCGATCAGCGCCTGGTTGTACAGCGCCGGCGCCTCCATGTTGGCGAGGTGGCCGACGCCGGGCATGCAGTGAAACTCGGCACCGGCGATGCGCGACGGCCATCTGCTGCATCAGCGCGGGCGGCGCGTTGCGGTCGTCCTCGTCCGGCCAGGCACAGCACGGGCAGGCGCAGCTTGCCGAGCAATTCGCGGCGATTGAAGCCCACGATCGCGCGCAGCGCGCTGCGGTAAGTGGCCTGTGGCACGGCCGACATCAACACCGCCGCACGCGCCACCGCATCGTGCGGCGCCGTCGGCGAGGCCATGCCGAGCGCCAGACCGGGCGCCAGCGAGGCCATGCCGGCGCCGGCGTCGAGCGGGCCCAGGCGCTGGGCCAGGAACTCGGCCTGCCAGGCGCCGTCGGGCTTGCCGAACGCGGACGACGTGCCGCTGAGCACGAGCGCCTGTACCCGCTCGGCTGCCAGGACCATCAGCTCCAGCGCCACCATGCCACCCATGCTGTGGCCGATCAGCACGCAGCGTTTGGGTTGCAGAGCACCGATCAGCGCGACCACGCTGGCGGCCAGGCTGGCCATGTCGTAGGGGTCGATGGACACCGAATCGCCGTAGCCCGGCAGGTCCGGCGCGATCGCCGTGTAGCCCGCCTGGGCCAGCGCGCTGCCGGTGCCCGAGATCGAGTCGCCCCAGGCTTCGCGACCGCCACCGACACCGTGCAGCAACACGGCGACACGCTCGCCCCGGCCCCAGCGCAGGTGGACCAGCGGTGCATCGCGCACGAGAACAACTTCGGTCATTCGCTGCCCTTCATGCTGCGGCCTGCGCGTTTCATCGTGCGGACGGTTGGGCCAGTCACACCAGCACCCCGCCCCGCACCACCGCGACGCCATCGAGTTCGACCGTGCACGCGCGCAGCGGCAGGTCGAAGTGCGCCAGCGTGTGGCGCCCGGCAACCTCGTTGGCGCCGGTCGAGTACAGGAAGTTGCCGGCAAAGGCACGCAATTCGGTGCCGTTGAAATCGCTCTTGTCGTAGAACGCCATCGCATCCCAGCGCGCGCGGCGGTTCAAGCCCCAGCCGACATGCGACACGGCATAAGCCTCGCGCGTGCCCCAGGCGTCCAGGTGGCCACGCATCAGTTCGGCATCGGGCGAGTCGCCGATCACCTCGATCACGTGGTCGTCGGCAATCGCCAGACGGACGGCGTCATGCAGATAGCGCTTGAATGTCAGGTTGACGTCGCCGCGGTCCAGCACCAGCGTGCCGTTGACGCAACCCGCAGCCGGGAACGCCAGCACCAGGCCACCCGGCCAATGCGTCAGTGTGCCGGGTTTGGTGGTGAAGCCCCAGACGCCGCCGGTGCGTGCGCCGCCGAGGTCGATGCTCAGGTCGGTGCCCGCTGCCGAGCTGACATGCATGCGGCGCGCCGCCTTGAGCCGGCGCATCGCATCGCGCACCTGGCCCTCGTCTTCGGCCTGCGGCAGGCAGCGCACGAGAATCTCCGGGTGCTCGTTGCTGACCACCAGCACGCGCGCACCGCCAGCCAGGATCTGCGCCAACTCGGCGGCGTGCTGCAAGCCTTCGACCGTGCAGTCGACGACCAGCGTGCAGCATGCCAGCGCCTGCACGACGGCCGGCTGCCCGGTCAGCGCTGCCGAGGCTCCCGTCGAGCGCACCGGCACCGGTGCCGACGGCGCGGGCGTCGGCAGCGTCAGATTGAAGTACCGTGCGCCGATCTGCTCGAGCGCAAGCACCGCCAGTTGCGGCAGTACCGGCCGCGATTGCGACTCCGCCAGCACCGCGCAGCTGTCGCCCGTGCGTACACCGCAGCGTTGCAGCACCTCGACGAAAGCCGCGACCCAATGGCCTTCGACGGGTGCGGGCATCACAGGATCTCTCCCAACAGGTGGTAGCGCCCGGCGTGGTACAGCAGCGGCGACACCGGCTGCGACTGCACGGCCAGCACGCGGCCGATGTAGAGCCGATGGTCGCCGCTGGTCTGTTGCGAACTGAGGGCGCACTCGAACGTTGCCGCGCTGCCGGCCAGCAGCGGCAGGTCGCGCGTCCCGTTCAGCCACAGGCCTTCGGCGAACTTGTCCGGCAATGACAAGGCAAAGCGGCGCGACAGCTCGACCTGCGATTCGGCCAGCACGTTGACCGCAAAATGGCTTGCTGCGTCGAAGGCCACGAGGTTCGGACTGGCCAGCCGCAGCGACCACAACACCAGCGGCGGCTCCAGCGACAGCGCGTTGAACGAACTCACGGTCAGGCCCACCGGCAGGCCTGCGGCATCGCGGCAGGTGACGATCGTCACACCGGTGGCAAAACCTCCGAGTGCCGCGCGCACCGCGTCAGTATCCAGCGTCTGGGCGGTGCCGGTCGGTGCATCGTTCTTCATCGCGCACGCACTATACGGTCGGCAGCCGGGCGCACGACGGTGACCGCCCAGCCCCGGCTCAGGGGGTGAAGACCCTGACCGTGGCAATGCCGAGCACGGTCAACAGCAGCGAGCCGGCGAGGTGCGCCACCGCCGTGCCGACCGCCCAGCCGGGCTCGCCGCGGCCGAATGCATTGACCACCTCGGCCGAGAACGTGGAAAAGGTGGTCAGCCCACCGAGAAATCCGGTGATCAGCGCCAGGCGCCAAAGCAGCGACACGTCGGTGCGCCAGGCAAAGAAGGCAATCGCCACCCCGACCAGGTAGCCGCCGATGAGATTCGCCGCCAGCGTGCCCAACGGCAACTGCGGCAGCAAGCGGTTCAAGGCTTCGCCGAGCGCGAATCGCAAGCAGGCGCCAAAGCCGGCACCGACGAACACAGCGAGCAGCGCGGGCGCGATCGGTGCGGCGCCGGTCATCTTGCGTTGCCGCTCTTCAAACCCCAGCGCTCGAGCGCGGCATCGTCGGTGACGCGCGCGTCGACCCACTCGGCCGTGCCGTCCGGGCGGTACTCCTTCTTCCAGAACGGGGCCTCGGTCTTCAGGTAATCGATCAGGAACTCGCAGGCGGCGAAGGCATCGCCGCGGTGCGACGAACTCACCACCACGAGCACGATCTGATCCTGCGGTTGCAGCACGCCGACACGGTGAATCACGCGCGCGGCGGTGATCGGGAAGCGCTCGTGCGCGGCGGCGATCATGGCCTCGATCGCACGCTCGGTCATGCCCGGGTAATGCTCGAGTTCCAGGCGCGCGGTGTCGACCGGCCCGCCGCCCACGCTGCGGTCGCGCACCGTGCCGATGAAGCTGACGACCGCGCCGACGGCGCCGTCGCCGCCGCGCAGCGCCGCGATCTCCCGGCTGGCGTCGAAGTCTTCTTGCTGGATGCGAACACGCATGGTCAGCCCCCTGTCACCGGCGGGAAGAATGCCACCTCGGCACCGTCCGCGAGCAGGACCGCCTCGTCGGCCAGCGCCTGGTTGACGGCACAGCGCAAGGCGCGGCCGCGGCGCAGCGCATCGGCGTGGCGCGGATCGCTCGCGATCAGTTGGTCGCGCAGCGCGCCCAGCGTGGTGCCGGCCGCCACCTGCACCGCTTCCTGGCTGCCCAGCGCCTCGCGCAACGCGGCAAAGTAGCGCACGGTGACTTGCATCGCCTCAGGCGCCGACCAGGGCATCGAACGGCCAGAAGGCGACCACGTCGCCGTGCGCGATGGCGTGCCCGGGAGGGTTGTCGACCAGGCCATCGGCCCAGACGGCAGACGTCAGCACCCCCGAGCTCTGGTTGGGAAACAGATCGAGGCCTCCGCGTGCATTGCGTCGAACGCGCAGGAACTCCCGCCGCCGGTCGGGCCGCGGCCAGGCGAAATGCGCCGGCAGCGGCAGAGCGGCGGGCAGCGTGGCGGGCATGCCCTGCATCGCACGCAGCACGGGCGCCACGGCAACGACAAAGGTCACGAAACTCGAGACCGGGTTGCCCGGCAGGCCGATGAACAGCGACTCGCCGCCGCCGGGCCCGCGCACCGCGCCGAACGCCAGCGGCTTGCCCGGCTTGATCGCCACCTGCCACAACTCGACGCGACCCTCGGCGGCCACCGCCGGTCGGATGTGGTCCTCCTCGCCGACCGAAACGCCACCCGAACTCAGGATCAAGTCGTGGCCGGCCGCCGCGCCGCGCAGGGCCGCGCGCGTGGCGTCGAGCCGGTCGGGCACGATGCCCAGGTCGGTGACCACGCAGCCAGCGGCCTGCAACAGACCGCGCAGCGTGAAGCGGTTCGAGTTGTAGATCGCGCCCGGTGGCAGCTTGTCGGGCGCCACGGCGCCAGGCATCACCAACTCGTCGCCGGTGGAAAACAGCGCCACGCGTGGGCGCCGACAGAGTGTCAACGTCGCGGCGCCGACGCCGGCAGCCAGACCGAGTGCCTGTGGCGTGAGGCGGGCGCCGCGCACCAGCACCGTGGCGCCGCTGCGCACGTCTTCGCCACGACGGCGGATCCACTGCCCCACCTGCGGCAATGCGTTGACGCGCACCGCGCCGTCGAGCGCTTCGCATTGCTCCTGCATCACGACGGCGTCGGCGCCCGCTGGCACTTGCGCGCCGGTGAACACACGCGCCGCGCTGCCGTCGGCCAGAGGGCTGCCCACGACGCCGGCGGCGATGCGTTGGCTGACCGGCAGCACCCTGCCCGCCAAGCACCACGTCGGCCGCGCGCAGCGCATAGCCGTCCATCGAGGTGTTGTCGGCCGGCGGCACGTCGACGGTCGAAACCACATCGACGGCCAGCACGCGGCCAAGGGCTTCGAAGGTCGACACCGTCTCGACCTCGGCAATGCGTGCGTCGGCGCCGCCGGCGACGAGCCGCGCCAGGGCCTCGTCCAGGCTCAACATCGGTGACCGCGGCTCAGACATGGCTGTCGATGTAGTACTTGACCGCCGCGGCGTCGGCCGGCAGCAGCGTGAAACGCTTGGGCAGGCTCTCGATACCGGCAAACCCGGGCGGCCGCTCGGGCTCGCGGCCCAGCGCTTCGCGGATCGTGGCCGCGAACTTGGCCGGCAGTGCGGTTTCCAGCACCAGCAGCGGCAGGCCCGGCCTGCGATGTTCGCGACCGACCTTCAGGCCGTCGGCCGTGTGCGTGTCGATGACGATGCCAAACCGCTGCCAAGTATCGCGGATCGTCGCCAGCCGGTCGGCATGGATGCTCTTGCCGGAGATGAAACCGAATTCGGCGATGCGAGCGAACTCCGCCGGCGTCAGCGTGAACGCGCCGCGCTCGTGCAGTTCGTGGTCGAAGAGCTGTCGTACGCGCGCACCCGCAGCCTGATCGTGGCCGAGCAGGTCGAACACGAAGCGCTCGAAGTTGCTGGCCTTGCTGATGTCCATCGACGGGCTCGAGGTCTCGTGCGTCTGATCACTGGCGCGCGGCCGGTAGCTGCCCGTGCGGAAGAACTCGTCGAGCACGTCGTTCTCGTTGGTGGCGCAGATCAGGCGCCCGATCGGCAGGCCCATCATGCGTGCGATGTGGCCGGCGCAGATGTTGCCGAAGTTCCCCGACGGCACGGCGAAGTCGACCGGCGCGTCGACGCCCTTCGCCGCTGGGCCGCCCCGCGGTGAAAGCGCCCCCTCGGGGCTTAGCGAGGCGGCGCCGCGCTTGGTGGCCTGGGACGTGGCCTGAAAGTAGCCGGCGAAGTAATACACGACCTGCGCCAGCAGGCGCGCCCAGTTGATCGAGTTGACGCTGCCGATGTGCCGCGTGCGCTTGAATGCCAGATCGTTGCTGACGGCCTTGACGATGTCCTGGCAGTCGTCGAACACACCGTCGATGGCGATGTTGTGGATGTTGGCGTCCTGCAGGCTGAACATCTGCGCCTGCTGGAACGGGCTCATGCGGCCGTGCGGGCTGAGCATGAAGACATTGATGCCGCGCTTGCCGCGCATCGCGTGTTCGGCCGCGCTGCCGGTGTCGCCGGAAGTCGCACCGAGAATGTTGAGCACCTGGCCGCGCCGTGCGAGTTCGTACTCGAACAGCGCGCCGAGCAATTGCATCGCCAGGTCCTTGAAGGCCAGCGTCGGACCGTTGGACAGCGCCTGCAACGCGACGCCCGGTTCGAGGTGCTTCAGCGGCACGATCGCATCGCTGCCGAACCGCTCCGCGGTGTAGGTCTGGCGGCACAGCGCGCGCAGGTCGGCGGCCGGGATGTCGTCGATGTAGAGCGACAGGATCTCGAAGGCCAGGTCGGCGTAGGGCAGATCGCGCCAGCGCTTGAGTGTCGAACCGTCGATGCGCGGATAGTGGGTCGGCAGGTACAGCCCGCCGTCAGGCGCCAGCCCTTCGAGCAGGATGTCGCAGAAGGCGCGCTCGGTGCGGTCGCCACGCGTACTGAGGTATCGCATACACGACTCAGCGTTCAAGCAGCCGCAGCGGAACTGGCTCCGCCAGGCCGCCAGCGGGCCTTGCAGGCCGCATGGCCGCGAGACGCGACCATTCCTCGGCCCGTCCAAGCCGACGCAGGTCGGCTTGGAGCCGCGGACCTCGGCCCCCCTGGGGGGAGCGGCGAAGCCGCTTCGGGGGTGGGCCACGGTCACGCCAGCTCTTCCTTGCGGATGCTGACGATGGGCGCCAACACCGTCGCCAGGGCCTGCATCTGCGCCAGCGCCTGGCGCATGCGGCCTTCGACGGTGTGGTGCGTCAGGATGATCAGGTCGGTCTGGCGCTCGCCTTCGGCCGACTCGCGCTGCAGCACGGCGTCGATCGAAATGCCATGCTCGGCCAGGATGGTGGTGATCCGCGACAGCACGCCCGCCTCGTCGGCCACGACCAGGCGCAGGTAATAGGCCGTCACCACCTGGTCGATCGGCAGGATCGGTGTGTCGGCCATCGCGTCGGGCTGGAACGCCAGGTGCGGCACGCGATGATCGGGGTCGGCAGTGGCCAGGCGCGTGACGTCGACCAGGTCGGCGACCACCGCGCTGGCGGTCGGCTCGGCACCGGCGCCCTTGCCGTAGTACAGCGTCGTGCCGACCGCATCGCCCTGCACCATCACCGCGTTCATCGCACCTTCGACGTTGGCGATCAGGCGCTTGCTCGGCACCAGCGTCGGGTGCACGCGCAATTCGATGCCGTGTTCGCGGCGCTTGGTGATGCCCAGCAGCTTGATGCGGTAGCCGAGTTGCTCGGCATAGCGGATGTCCACCGCCTGCAGCTTGGTGATGCCCTCGACATAGGCCGCGTCGAACTGCACCGGCACGCCGAAGGCGATCGCGCTCATGATCGTGGTCTTGTGCGCGGCGTCGACGCCCTCGATGTCGAAGCTCGGGTTGCTCTCGGCATAGCCCAGGCGCTGGGCCTCTTTCAGCACGACGTCGAAGTCGAGGCCCTTGGCGCGCATCTCGCTAAGGATGAAGTTGGTCGTGCCGTTGACGATGCCGACGACCCATTCGATGCGATTGGCCGTCAGGCCCTCGCGCAGCGCCTTGATGATCGGAATGCCACCGGCCACCGCGGCCTCGAAGGCGACCATCACGCCGCGCGCGCGCGCGGCAGCGAAGATCTCGTTGCCGTGGATGGCCAGCAGGGCCTTGTTGGCGGTGACCACATGCTTGCCGTTGCGAATGGCTTCGAGAATCAGCGTACGCGCGACACCGGTGCCGCCGATCAGCTCGACGACGATGTCGATGGCCGGATCGGCGATCACCAGCCGCGCGTCGGCCACCACCTTGACGCTGTCGCCGACGATCGCCTTGGCGCGCGCCACGTCGAGGTCGGCGACCGTCGCTGATCTGGATGCCGCGACCGGCGCGGCGGCGGATTTCCTGCTGGTTGCGGGACAACACGTGGAACGTGCCGGCGCCGACGGTGCCGATGCCCAGCAGGCCGACCTGGATCGGTTTCAATGGGGTGGATGCCGAGTGGTTCACTGGGGGTGCCGTTTGCGGTAATGGTCGAGGAAGCGGGCGATGCGGCCGATCGCCTCGGTGAGGTCGTCGGAATTGGGCAGGAAGACGATACGGAAGTGGGCCGTGTCGGGCACGTTGAATCCCGAGCCCTGAACGACCAGCACCTTCTCCTCGGCGAGCAGGTCGTAGGCCATCTGCTGGTCGTCCGCGATCGGGTAGATCTTGGGATCGAGCCGCGGGAACATGTACAGCGCCGCCTTGGGCTTGACCACGCTCAGGCCCGGAATCTGGCGTCAACAGCTGGTAGGCCAGGTCACGCTGGCGGCCGAGGCGGCCCGTCGGCGCGACCAGGTCCCGGATGCTCTGGTAGCCACCGAGTGCGGTCTGGATCGCCAATTGGCCGGGCGTGTTGGCGCACAGCCGCATCGACGCCAGCATGTTCAGGCCCTCGATGTAGTCGCCGGCATGGCGCTTGTCGCCCGACACCACCATCCAGCCGGCGCGGTAGCCGCAGGAGCGGTAGTTCTTGGACAGGCCGTTGAAGGTCACGAACAGCACGTCGTCGGCCAGCGACGCGATGCTGGTGTGGGTGTGACCGTCGTACAGCGTCTTGTCGTAGATCTCGTCGGCGAAGACGATCAACTGATGCTGGCGCGCGATCTCGACGATGCCCTGCAACAAGTCGTCGGGGTAGAGCGCGCCGGTCGGGTTGTTCGGGTTGATGACCACGATGGCCTTGGTGCTGGGCGTCACCTTGCTGCGGATGTCGTCCAGGTCGGGCAACCAGCCCGAGCCCTCGTCGCAGCGGTAATGCACCGGCGTGCCGCCCGACAGCGAAACCACGGCGGTGTACAGCGGGTAATCCGGCGACGGGATCAGCACCTCGTCGCCGGCGTCGAGCAGCGCGTTCATGCTCATCGCGATCAGTTCGGAGGCGCCGTTGCCGAGGTAGACGTCCTCGACGGTGACGGCGGCGATGTGCTTTTCCTGGCAGTAATGCACCACCGCCTTGCGCGGCGCGAACAGGCCCTTGCTGTCGGTATATCCGGCGGCATGCGGCACGTTGCGGATCATGTCCTGCACGATCTCGTCGGGTGGCTCGAGACCGAAGGCAGCGATGTTGCCGATGTTGAGCTTGATGATCTTGTGGCCCTCGTCCTCCATCTGGCGGGCCTTGTCGAGCACCGGGCCGCGGATGTCGTAGCCGACGTTGGCAAGCTTGGCGGATTTGGTGATGGGCTTCAAGGCGCGAAACTCGTGGCAGGGGAATCTAGAATTATCCACGCATGAAGTTCGAGCCCGACCACCTCGCCGGCACCAACGCCGTCTCGCGCCACGAGCGCGGCGCCGTATGGATCAACGGCATGCGTTGGGGCGAGAGCGTGTTGGTGCCGTGGCGTGGCGAGGTGCTGCGCTGGCCGCCGGGCAGCGTCGCCGGCCTTGCGGCCGAGCACTTCGAACAGGTGCTGGCGCTGGCGCCCGGAGCTGGTCATCTTCGGCAGTGGCGAGCGGCTGCAGTTCGTCTCGCCCGGCCTGTACCGTTGCCTGATCGAGGCCGGCATCGGCGTCGAAACCATGGACACCGGGGCCGCCTGCCGGACCTACAACGTCCTGGCCAGCGAAGGCCGGTCGGTGGTCGCCGCGCTGCTGTTGCCGCCGGGCGCGTGAAGGGCGGCCGCGCGCGGGCACCGCTATAATTGCGGGCTACACCTGCGTTGGCAGGTTGCCACCGTAACACGACGCCCCTCATGACGCCAGCCCTCAATAAAGCACTGCCGGAATTTGAAGCGCTCGCCACCAGCGGCGTGAAGATCACACCGCAGACTTTTCACAGCCAGGCTGTGGTGCTGTACTTCTACCCGAAGGACAACACGCCGGGCTGCACGACCGAAGCAATGCAGTTCCGTGACCGCCACAAGGACTTCATCAAGGCCGGCGCACTGGTGCTGGGCGTGTCGCGTGACAACATGGCCTCGCATGAGAAGTTCAAGCAGAACCTCGAACTGCCGTTCGAACTGATTGCCGACACCGAGGAAAAGCTCTGCCACATGTTCGGCGTGGTCAAGAACAAGATCATGTACGGCAAGAAGGTCAAGGGCATCGAGCGCAGCACCTTCCTGATCGACGCCGAGGGCAGTATTGCGCGGCGAGTGGCGCGGCATCAAGGTGGCCGGGCATGTCGACGAAGTGCTGAAGGCCGTCAAATTGCTGAAGAAGGCCGCCTGACAGCGGCTGTGGTTTGTGACCGACAGCGCACCGGCGACTGCCCGAGCAGGCTGCATAATCGGGCCATGCCCGTGAGACGAGACGCGACGCGCAATCGATGAAAGCCGCACAGCCGACTGTGCGGCTTTTTTGTTTCTTGACCGACACACTTCAGGCCCCACCCCGCAATGCCCCTGCCCAAGCCCCCCGCACGCAAAGCCTCCCTCCTCGCCCCCGCCGACTTCGAAGCCCAGGCCGCGCCCAAGACGCCCCACCGGTCCGCCCAATCGCATGCCGCCGCCGAGCCGGCGGCGGCGGTGCTCGACCTGTTCGACAGCAGCGCGGCGGCGGCTGCGCCGCCGCTGGCGCTGCCCGTTGCGCGCTCCGCGGCCCCGCTGCGCGCGCCCGTGGCTCAGGCCAAGCCGCGCAAGCCGCGCGGCAGTGGCCCGCCCAAGCTGTTCGTGCTCGACACCAACGTGTTGATGCACGACCCGACCTGCCTGTTCCGCTTCGACGAGCACGACATCTTCCTGCCGATGATCACGCTTGAAGAACTCGACGGCCACAAGAAGGGCATGAGCGAAGTCGCGCGCAACGTGCGCCAGGTCAGCCGCGACCTCGACGGGCTGGCCGCCGACGGCCTGCGCGACCCCAAGGAAGGCATCCCGCTGGCCAAGACCGGCCACCGCGAGGCCGCCGGCAAGCTGTTCTTCCAGACCACCCTGCTCGACGTCAAGCTGCCGGCCGGGCTGCCGCAAGGCAAGGCCGACAACCAGATCCTCGGCGTGGTGATGAGCCTGCGCGAACAACTGCCGCAGCGCGATGTGGTGCTGGTGTCCAAGGACATCAACATGCGCGTCAAGGCGCGTGCGCTGGGCCTGCCGGCCGAGGACTACTTCAACGACAAGACCCTCGAAGACGGCGACCTGCTCTACACCGGCGTGCTGCCGCTGCCGGCCGATTTCTGGGAGCGCCACGGCAAGACGATGGAGAGCTGGCAGCAAGGCGGCCACACCTTCTACCGCATCGCCGGGCCGATGGTGCCGGCGCTGATGGTCAACCAGTTCGTCTACCTCGAGACGCCCGGCGCCGCGCCGCTGTATGCGCGCGTGACCGAGATCACCGGCAAGACGGCGGTGCTGAAGACGCTGAAGGAATTCACCCACCAGAAGAACGCCGTCTGGGGCGTGACCGCGCGCAACCGCGAGCAGAACTTCGCGCTCAACCTGCTGATGGACCCGGAATGCGACTTCATCACCCTGACCGGCACGGCCGGCACCGGCAAGACCCTGATGACGCTGGCCGCCGGTCTGGCCCAGGTGATGGACGACCGCCGCTACAGCGAAATCATCGTCACCCGCGTCACCGTGCCGGTGGGTGAGGACATCGGCTTCCTGCCCGGCACCGAAGAGGAGAAGATGGGCCCGTGGATGGGCGCGCTGGACGACAACCTCGAAGTGCTGTCGCGCAGCGACGCCGGCGCCGGCGAATGGGGCCGCGCCGCCACCAATGACCTGGTGCGCAGCAAGATCAAGATCAAGAGCCTGAACTTCATGCGCGGGCGCACCTTCCTGAACAAGTTCGTGCTGATCGACGAGGCGCAGAACCTGACGCCCAAGCAGATGAAGACCTTGATCACCCGCGCCGGGCCGGGCACCAAGATCGTCTGCCTGGGCAATCTGGCGCAGATCGACACGCCCTACCTCACGGAAGGCAGCTCGGGTCTGACCTATGCCGTCGACCGCTTCAAGGGCTGGCCGCATGGCGGCCACGTGATGCTGGCGCGCGGCGAGCGCTCGCGGCTCGCCGACTTCGCCTCGGAAGTGCTGTAGCGCGTCAGCGCGCAGCCGTGACGGCCGCTGCGACGGACTTCTTCGCGTTCATCAAGTTGCGCCGACCGTCGGCGGTGCGCTCGGCATTGTCGACGATCAGCTTGATCAGCTCGGTGGGCTTCAACTTCGGATTGACAGCCAGCATCTTGGCCGCCAGGTTCGCGACCTGCGGCGACGCCATCGAGGTACCCGACAGCGCCACGCGCTCTCCCCCGGGCAGGAAGCTCTCGACCTGGTAGCCGTTGGCATGCACCTTCACGGTCGGGCCGTAGCTGGTGAAGCTGGCCTCGTCGCCGGCGCGGTCGACCGCACCGACGGTCAGCAGGTTGGGCAGGACGATGCCGGCCGGGATGTCCTCGATGAACGAAGCGTCGTTGTTGCTGTTGCCGGCAGCCGTGACGAACAGGATCTCCGGCGCACTGGCGAAGGCCCGCGTAAGGGCGACCTTTCCGGTATCGAAATACTCGCGGGCGAGCGCCTTGCGCTCCTCGGGCGTCTTGCCGATGCCGCACTGCTCAAGGTCGCTCTCGATCGCTGCGACGTTACCACCCCAGCTCATGTTGACCACACGCACGCCTTGTTTGCGGAAGAAGTCCACGTAGGCCTGGCTGGCCTTGGCGTCGCGCTCGGCTCTGCTCCCGACTGGGGCACGGGTCTGGCAAGAGCGTGTGGCCGAACTCGATGCGGCCGATCACGAGCCGCGCAAACGGGTTGCCCGCCAGCGCGATGCCCGCGACATGGGTGCCATGCTCGTAGTTGCCGGCCAAACCCAACTCCTCGATCGCCGGCTTGTACTGCTCGGCGGGCAGCGCCGACAGCCAGGCCTTGACCTCGCTGGCCTCGGCGCTGTCGATGTTCGACTGCAGGTCCGAGAAGCCCTTGGTACGAGCCTTCATCTGCGGCAGTTTGGCACGCAGTTCGGTCGGAATCGGCATCAGCTCACCAGCGGCCGCGCGGCTGTACTTGTCGAACGCGATGAGCGCCGGCCGGCTCTGCTTGTCGCGTTGCACTTGTCGTGCGAACAGGGCAGTGTCGCTGCCGCTGTCCCAGACGGCGACAGCACGGGCTTGCGCGCCGGCACAGGCGGCAGAACCACCTCCCGCGCGGCCCAGATGTCGGGCTTTTCGACCTTGCCCGCATCGAGGTAGCGGCGGTAGGTCTCGACCAGGACCTGCTTCAGCGGCAGCACTGCCACCAGCGCCAGCCTGGTGTTTGCCAGGCCGGGGGCGAACTCGGAGCTGAGCGTGCCGTTGGCGTCGACGATCGGCTGTACGACCTCGCGCAGGCGGCCGATCAGCCGACCCTCGCCGAGGGTCTCGGCGCCGGCCTTCGCCTCCTTGATGCTGTTCTCGATCACCGAGCGCGGCATCGGCGCCAGTTCGCGTGTGATCGACTCGCCCACCGCGCTCGCATAAGCCGGTGTGCCGACGCCATGTGCCTTGGCTGCCTGCGCCATCGCACGCAGGCGCAACCCAGACAAGAGTTTGTCGGCCGGCTTTTCCTGCAAGGCACGGATCGCCTCCAGACGCGCCAGCGTGGCGTCGTACTGGCCGTCGAGAAAGTCGAGCCCGGCCAGCAGTCCGAGCAGATCGCGCTGGGTCGACTTGTCGGGGATCTCGTAGCCCGCCAGCACCGACTCGGTGTCGCGCCGCAGTTGGGCAGCAAAGGGCGCGAACTTGTCCGCCGAGCGGACGACGTCCTCGACCTTGGCGTCGAGCTTGTAGCTGAATCGCGGCAGGTCGGCCGCCTTCTCGATGCGCGGCTTGCTCAGCGCAGGCGCTTGTGCCACCACAGCCGGCGACAGCACCGCGAAGGCGCAAGCCAGCGCGGCACAGAAGGTCCAGCGCACATATTTCGGTCCTGGGATGGTCATCGTTTGAGCTCCGTGAAGAACGCCTGGTTGTTGCTGTCTCGGCCGAGGAACGAGCGCACCAGTTCCTGTGGCGGCAACTGGCCGCCATTGGCCAGTATCGTGTCGCGATAGCGCTTGCCTACGGCTGCGCTGAGCCGATCGGCGCCGAATGCGGTGCGCAGGTCTGCCGCCATGACCTCGCTCCAAAGGTAGCCGTAGTACCCCGCCGCATAACCCCCGGCCACATGGCCGAATCCGGCCGGAAAGATCGAACCCGGTACGTAGCCCAGCGGCGTGTCGCCCTCCATGCGCGCCCACAGCGCCATCGGCTCCGGTGCGGCAGGGCCGTGCAGCCCCAGGTCGAACGATGCGTACAGCACCTGCCGCGCATAGCGCACGCCGATGCCGAAACGCTTGGCCGCGCGGGCCCTCGCGACCAGTTCGGCGGGCACCGGCTTGCACGACGCACAGACCTCCTGCATCACGCCCAGCACCGCACCGTCGTAGACCCAGTCCTCGAGCATCTGCGACGGCGCCTCGACGAAGTCGTGCAGCACGTTGGTGCCGCCTTGCGACGCATTGCGCGTGGCAGACAGGTTGTTGTGGATCGAATGGCCGAATTCGTGCAGCAAGGTTTCACCCAGGTCCTCGAGCGTCAGTCCGCGGCGATCGAGGTTGGTCACCAACACCGCCTGCGGCAGGCGCTTGAGCCGCGTCGAACCATTGCGAAAACTCCAAACGAATGCGCCGTTGCCCTTGCCCTCGCGCGGATACAGGTCGACCAACAGGCTGGCCAAGGGCTGGCCGGTCGCGGCGTCGCTGACGCGATAGGCCTGCACGTCGGGGTGCCAGAGCGCGACGCCATCGACACGCGTGTACTTCACGCCCAGCATCCGCTCGACCACACGCATCGCCATGGCCAGGCTTTCCTGCACCGGGAAATGGCCGCGGAACACTTCCTGGTCGAGCGCATAGCGCGCGCTGCGGACGCGTTCGGTGTAGAAGACGGTGTCCCAGCGCTCGAGCCTGACCATGTCCAGCGGCTCGCCGGTCGCCTGCGCCTTTGCCAGCCGCAGTTCCTCGACCTCGAGCCGTTCGCGTTCGGCCACGGCCCGGCCCACCTCGGCCAGGAAACGGTCGACCGCGCCCGAGTTGCCGGCCATCTGCCGTCGCAAGACGAAATCGGCATAGCTGGCGGCACCGAACAGTTGCGCCAACGCCTTGCGCAGTTGGCCGAGTTCGCCCAACAACTCGAGGTTGGCGCGGCCGCCCTTGGCGTTGTCGGCACGCCAGAAGCGCTCGCGCGTGGCGGGATCGATCGCGTTCTGCAACACCGGCAGGTAGGTCGCGTCGTCGACCGCAAGCACGACGCGACCCTGCGCGTCCTTCTTCGCGTCGGCCCACAGGGACGCGGGTACACCCTGCAGTTCGTTCTCGCTGAGCGCGAGTTTGCACGTTGTCGTCGCGGATGTTCTTCTCGAACAGCTGCGACTGTGCCGTGATGCGGTCGAGCAACGCCTTGGCGCGCTGGCGCCTGTCCGGTGGCAGGCTGACGCCTGCGTCCTCGAAGCCTTCGAGCGTGGTTTTCAGGAATTGGCGCTCAATGGCGTCGCGCGGCTGCACCTTGCGTGCCGCGCGGTACAGCGCCTCGTTCTGCCGCAGCGACGAGGAAAAGTCCTGCCAGCGCAACTCGCAGGCCTCGGTGGCATCCCGAATTGCCTTGTCGGGATGCACGGTCGTCAGCACGTAGATGGGCCCGGAAACGTCTTCGACGTAGGCATTGAGATCGTCCATCGCCGCCACCCAGCGCGGGCCACCCGGCACGCGCTCGAGGCGCCGCAGCCGTGCGCTGGCACCGGCGATGCCGCTATCGCACGCCGCCTTGACTTCGCAGGGCTGCGGTAGTTCAGGGAACGCAGGCCCTGGCAGGCCGTCGGTCGATGCCGGGGCCGCCGACGCCCAACCGCCGACAGTCGCCAACAGCGCTATGAGCCAGATCTTGAAAGCCTGCATGCCACCCCCGCGAGGCGCGGATTGTGCCCGCGTCGCGCAAGGGTTCGGCCGCCGATGCGACGGGCGGCGTGGTTTCGACGATGAACCGCGGACGGCCCCGACTCAGCCTTGGACCACCAGCTCCTTGACTTGCTGCAGTGCGGAAGGGTCCTCGATCGTCGTCAGATCGCCCGGGTCGCGGCCCTTCGCACACCGCCTGGATGGCACGGCGCAGCAGCTTGCCCGAGCGCGTCTTCGGCAGCGCGGTCACGAAGCGCACGCGCGAGGGCCGGGCCACGGCGCCGAGCTGGTCGTCGACCACTTTCATGATCTCGCCTTCGTGCCTCAGCGCGTCGGCGGCGGTGGCTGCCTTGGACTGGTCCTTCAAGATCACGAAAGCCATCGCGACCTGGCCCTTGAGTGCATCGGCGACGCCGACCACGGCGACCTCGGCCACGTTCGGGTGGCTCGAGATGCTCTCCTCGATCTCGCGCGTGCCCAGGCGGTGCCCGGCCACGTTGATCACGTCGTCGGTACGGCCGAGGATGAAGAAGTAGCCGTCCGCGTCGCGAATGCCCCAGTCGAAGGTCGAATAGATCTGACGGCCGGGAATGCTGTCCCAGTAGGTCTTGACGAAGCGCTTGTCGTCACGCCAGACGGTCTGCATGCAGCCGGGCGGCAGCGGGCCTTCGATCGCCACCACGCCCTTCTGGTTGGCGCCCTTCAATTCCTCGCCGTGTGCTCGTCGAGCAGCTTGATGTTGTAGCCATAGACCGCCTTGCCGGGCGAGCCGAACTTGCTCGCCGCCTTCTCGACGCCGTTGCACAGGCTCAGGATCGGCCAGCCGGTTTCGGTCTGCCAGTAGTTGTCGACGATCGGCTTGCCCAGCGCATCGGCGATCCACTTGGCGGTGGTCTCGTCGAGCGGCTCGCCGGCCAGGAACAGCGCGCGCAGCGACGACAGGTCGTGGCGCTTGAGCGCCGCCGGGTCCTGCTTCTTCAGCACGCGCACGGCGGTCGGTGCGCTGAACATCACCGACACGCGGTACTTCTCGACCAGACTCCACCAGATGGCCGCATCGGGCCGGATCGGCAGGCCTTCGTAGAGGATCGTCGCCATGCCGGCGATCAGCGGGCCGTAGACGATGTAGCTGTGTCCGACCACCCAGCCGATGTCGCTGGTCGAGAAGTAGGTCTCGCCGGCCTGGCCGCAGAAGATGTGCTTCATGCTCGCCGCCAGCGCCACCGCGTAGCCGCCGGTGTCGCGCTGCACGCCCTTGGGCTTGCCCGTCGTGCCGCTGGTGTAGAGCGTGTAGCTCGGCTGCGTGGCCTCGAGCCAGGCGCAAGGAACCTTCGCGCCGCGATGCTGTTCGCGCAGCGGCGCGTAGTCGGCGTCGCGGCCGGCGATGCGGGCCATCGGCGCCAGACCGCGGTCAACCAGCAGCACCTTCGCGGGCTTGTGTGCCGCCAGCCGGATCGCCTCGTCGAGCAGCGGCTTGTAGGCCAGCACCTTGCCGGCGCGGCTGCCGGCATCGGCGCTGACGATGACCTTGGGCTCGGCATCGTCGATGCGCGTGGCCAGGCTGCCGCTGGCAAAGCCGCCGAACACCACCGAGTGGATGGCACCGATGCGCGCGCAGGCCAGCATGGCGAAGACGGCCTCGGGAATCATCGGCATGTAGATCAGCACGCGGTCGCCGGCGCCCACGCCGAGCGCCAGCAGTACCGCGGCCATGCGCTGCACTTCGTCGTGCAATTGGGCAAACGAGTAGGTCCTTTCCTGGTCGACTTCGGTCGAAACCCAGACCAGCGCGTTCTGGTCGGCGCGCGCGGCCAGATGGCGGTCGACCGCGTTGTGGCACAGGTTGGTCGTGCCGCCAACGAACCAGCGCGCGAACGGCGGCTGGCTGTAGTCGCAGACCTGTGTGAACGGGGTTTGCCAGTCGATCAGGCGGGCCTGCTCGGCCCAGAAGGCGTCTCGGTCGTCGATCGAGCGGCGGTAGAAGTCGGCGTAGTTCACGCGGCATGTCTCCAGGTTTGGGAATGGTTCAGGCGATGCGCACCACCAGCCGGCCGCGCACGCGGCCGGCCATCAGGTCGTGCGCACGGGCAACGGCGTCGTCGAGTGCGATCTCGGCGGTGATGCGCTCGAGCAGCGCGGCGTCGAGGTCGCGTGCCAGGCGCTGCCATGCCGTCTGGCGCCGTGCCAGTGGCGCCATCACGCTGTCGACCCCGGCCAGCGTGACGCCGCGCAGGATGAACGGCATGACCGTCGCCGGCAGGTCGGCACCCTGGGCCAGGCCGCAGGCGGCGACGACGCCGCCGTAGCGCGTCTGCGCCAGTGCATTGGCAAGCGTATGGCTGCCGACCGCGTCGACCACCGCCGCCCAGCGCTCCTTTTGCAGCGGCTTGCCGGGTGCGGAAAGGCCGGCGCGGTCGATGACATCGGCGGCGCCGAGCGCACGCAGGTAATCCGCCTCCCCGGGCTTGCCGGTGGCTGCAACGACCCGGTGACCCAGCCGCGACAGCACCGCCACGGCGATGCTGCCCACGCCGCCCGTGGCGCCCGTGACCAGCACCTCGCCCGCGCCCGGCGACAGCCCATGCTGCTCGAGGGCCAAGACACACAGCATCGCGGTATAGCCGGCCGTGCCGATGGCCATCGCCTGGCGCGCCGTGAACGCAGCGGGCAGCCGCACCAGGCCGGCCCCCGCCAACACCGCGCGTTCGGACAGACAGCCCCAGCGCGTCTCGCCGACGCCCCAGCCGTTGTGCACGACGCGATCGCCTGGCGTCCAGTCCGGGTGGCGGCTCTCGGTCACGGTGCCCGCGCCGTCGATGCCGGGCACCATCGGCCACTGCCGCACCACCGGGCCCTGGTTGGTCAGCGCCAGGCCGTCCTTGTAGTTCAGGGTCGAGTACTCGACCGCCAAGGCAACGTCGCCATCGGCCAAGCGGCGCCAGCCGCGCATCGTCGAGCGACTCGAGGCCGGCACGAAAGCCTGCCTCGTCCTTGTGCAAAACGAGCGCCTTGAACATTGAACCTGCCTCCGCCGGTATGGCCGTGATTGCAGGCGCTGCGACTGACGAGCGGCTGACGCCTGAAACTCGAATTCGCCTGCGATATACGCCACAAGTGGTTGAAAACGCTAATGTTTTTGCTTTGCAGTCTGCTGCGCTGCGTGTTACGCTTTTGGCCATGAGGCCCCAACCGCATCATGCCGCCTGTTGCCTGGCGATCATGCTCGCGTTTTCGCCGCCTTGTGTTGCGTCCGCGTCGTCGATCGATCCGCTGAACGCCCTGGTTGCCGAGCGCGGTACGTTTGCCGATTCCGCCGCCCCGGCGGACGCGGCGGCGCCGCGAGAACGCAGCTGCCGGCCTGGTGATAGCGGCGATGAGCTTCATCGGCGTGCCCTACCGCCCCGGCGGCAGCAGTGGCGCGGGCGGTGGCTTCGATTGCAGTGGCTTCACGCGCCACGTCTTCGCGCTCGGCCTGGGCCTGGTGCTGCCGCGCAGCGCCGACGAGCAGGCCGCGGCACGCGGACTGATTCAAGTCGACAAGGCCGACCTGCGGCCCGGCGATCTGGTGTTCTTCAACACCCTGAAGCGCACTTTCTCCCACGTCGGCATCTACATCGGCGAGGGCCGGTTCATCCATGCCCCCAAGACGGGCAGCGAAGTACGCGTCGAAACCATGCGCCAGGCGTACTGGGCCGCGCGCTACACGGGCGCACGGCGTGCGGCCACGGCCGACGCACCGGTCACCGTGCAAGCGACCCTGTTGCCGACCACGGACTGAGGCACACGGCACAATCGCCGCATGGGCGAAGCCTCGATTCCCCCCAACGTGATCCCGATCGCCGACCTGCGCTACCGCGCAGCCGTGCCGGTGATCCCGACGCCGTTGCGGCCTGCCACCGGCCAGCTCAGCGATGTGCTCGGCCGCCCGCTGCGCGACCTGCGCATCTCGGTCACCGACCGCTGCAACTTCCGCTGCAGCTACTGCATGCCCAAGGAAGTCTTCGACCGCGACTACGCCTTCCTGCCACAGCCTTCGCTGCTGAGCTTCGAGGAGATCACCCGCCTGGCCAGGGTCTTCGTGGCCCACGGCGTGCAGAAGCTGCGCCTCACGGGCGGCGAGCCGCTGCTGCGCCGTCACCTCGAAACCTTGGTTGCGATGCTGGCCGAACTGCGCACGCCGGACGGCGAACCGCTCGACCTGACGCTGACGACCAACGGTTCGCTGCTGGCGAAGAAGGCCCGGGCGCTGCACGACGCCGGCCTGCGCCGTGTCACGGTCAGCCTCGACGCACTCGACGACGCCATCTTCCGGCGCATGAACGACGTCGACTTCCCGGTCGCCGACGTGCTGGCCGGCATCGACGCGGCGCTGGCCGCCGGGTTGGGGCCGATCAAGGTCAACATGGTCGTCAAGCGCGGCACCAACGACGGCCAGATCCTGCCGATGGCCCGCCACTTTCGCGAGCACTACGGCAGCGCGGCCGTGTTGCGCTTCATCGAGTACATGGATGTCGGCAGCACCAACGGCTGGCGCATGGACCACGTGCTGCCGTCGGCCGAAGTGATCGAGCAGCTCGACGCCATGTTTGCACTCGAGCCGCTCGCCGCCCAGGTGCCCGGCGAGACGGCGCAGCGCTGGCGCTACGTCGACGGCGGCGGCGAGATCGGCGTGATCTCCAGCGTGACGCAGGCCTTCTGCCGCGACTGCAACCGCGCCCGCCTGTCGACCGAGGGCCGGCTGTACCTGTGCCTGTTCGCCACCCACGGCCACGACCTGCGCCACCTGCTGCGCGAAGCCGGCGCCAGCGATGCCGAATTGACGGGTGCCGTGGCCGACATCTGGGCCCATCGCGCCGACCGCTACTCCGAACTGCGTGGTCGCGGCATCGCGCAGGCCGATAGCGGTGAGCGCAGGGTCGAGATGCACTACATCGGAGGCTAGATTGACGGCCCCAAGCCCACTTCGTTCGCGCCCCCGGGGAGCGGCACCGGCTCCGGTATGCCCCTTGGCGTGCCACAGCGGACCGGCAAGCCGGATCCGCGTGGCCGCTGGAGCTGACCGATGACCGCCACGCAGGACATCACCGGCCTGATCCTGGCGGGTGGCCGCGGCAGCCGCATGGGCGGTGTCGACAAAGGATTGCAGAATCACCACGGCGTGGCACTGGCGCTGCACGCGCTGCTGCGCCTGGGCCCGCAGGTCGGCCAGCTGATGATCAACGCGAATCGCAACCTCGGAGCCTACGAATCCTTTGGCGTGCCGGTGTGGCCCGATGCGGTCGGCGAGTTCGCCGGGCCGCTGGCCGGCTTCCTGGCCGGGCTCGAACGCTGCGAAACGCCACTGTTGCTGACCGTGCCGTGCGACACGCCGAATTTTCCCGACGATCTGGCGGCGCGCATGGCGGCAGCGCTCGACGCCGGGCAGGCCGAACTGGCCTATGCGGTCACGATGGAAGGCGGTCGCGAGCAGGCACACCCGGTGTTCTGCCTGATGAAGAGCGAGCTCTGTGAAAGCCTCGTCGCCTTCCTGCATGGCGGCGGCCGCAAGATCGACGCCTGGTTCGCGCAACACCGTGCCGTGGCGGTGCGATTCAACGACGCCAGCGCGTTCTTCAACGCCAACACGCCCGCCGAACTGGCGCAACTGCAACGACCAAATGCCCCCTCCGCCTGAGCTGCGTGTGCGCGCCCTCGGCGAGGCCGACGCCCAGGCCTACAAGGCACTGCGCGATCAGGCGCTGGCACAGCACGAAGAGGCGTTCACGTCGGATGCCGCGACCGAAGCCAAGCGCGGGGCGGACAGCTACTTCGCCAGGCTCGGCGCCGATGCCGACGGCGGCTTCACGCTCGGCGCCTGGCGCGGCGCGCGACTGGTCGGCGCGATCAGTTGCGAGCGCGACGCGCGATGCAAAGTGCGCCATCTCGGCCACGTCGTTGGCACCATGGTCGCGGCCGACGAACAAGGCAAGGGCACAGGCCGTGAGCTGCTCCGGGCCCTGATCGAACGCGCCAGTGCCGACCACGAATTGCACCTGTTGACGCTGAGCGTCACCGCCAGCAACCACGCCGCCGTGCGCCTGTACCTGCGCGCCGGATTCACGCGCTACGGTACGCTGCCACGCGCGATCCGGATCGCCGGCCGATTCCTCGACAAAGACCTGATGCTGAAAGATCTGCGATGAACGTGCAAACCCTCGAACAGATCGCGTCCTGCATCGGCGGTTACGACCCGAAGGCCCTGCCGGTGGAGGTGGCCCAGGAGTTCATTGCCCGGCTGGTGCCGCAGGTGACGGCGATCGAGAGCCTGGCTCTGCGCTCCAGCCTGGGCCGGGTGCTGGCACGCGACATCGTCTCGAGCATCGACGTGCCCGCGCATGACAACTCTGCGATGGACGGCTACGCGCTGCGCGGCAGCGATCTGCAGGCCGCTGGCGATACCTTGCTCAGCGTCGCCGGCACAGGCCTGGCCGGCCAGGCCTATGCCGGCACGGTCGCCGCGGGGCAATGCCTGCGCATCATGACCGGCGCGGTCATGCCGGCGGGGCTCGACACGGTTGTGCCGCAGGAATTCGTCAACGCCGAAGGCGCGTTGCTGCGAATTCCGGCCGGCGTCGTGCGCACCGGTGACAACCGCCGCCTGGCTGGCGAAGACCTGGCCCGGGGATCCGCCGCCTTGCGCGCCGGGCGCGTCCTGCGTCCGGCCGATCTGGGCTTGATGGCGTCGCTCGGCCGCGCCGAGGTGCCCGTCTTGCGCAAGCTGCGCGTGGCCTTCTTTTCCACCGGCGACGAGTTGCGCTCTGTCGGCGAGCCGCTCGATGCCGGCTGCGTCTACGACAGCAACCGCTACACCATCTGGGCCATGCTGCAGCGCCTGGGCTGCGAGACACTCGACCTCGGCGTCGTGCGCGACCAGCCCGACGCATTGCGCGCGGCGTTCAGCGAGGCCGCGGCCAGCGCCGACGCGGTCATCACCTCGGGTGGCGTCAGTGTCGGCGAGGCGGACCACACCAAGGCCATCATGGCCGAACTGGGCGACGTGCTCTTCTGGCGCATTGCGATGCGGCCGGGGCGGCCGATGGCCATCGGCCGGGTCGCCACGCGGGGCCACGAGGCGATCTTGTTCGGCCTGCCCGGCAATCCGGTCGCGGTGATGGTCACCTTCTATGCCTTCGTCCGCACGGCGCTGCTGAAGATGAGCGGCGCCGCGCCCTCACCTTTGCCGTTGCTGCGCGCCGCGTGCACCAGCGCGCTGCGCAAGAAGCCGGGCCGCACCGAATACCAGCGTGGCATCGTCAGCCGCGCCGCCGACGGCCGCTGGCAGGTGGCCATCACCGGCAGTCAGGGCTCGGGCATCCTGTCGTCGATGAGCGTGGCCAACGGCATGGTGGTGCTGCACCACGGCCAGGGCGATGTCGCGGCCGGCGACGAAGTCGACGTCGTCCCGTTCGACGGGCTGGTTTGACGACGGGCCCGGTTCCTACTTTGCCGGCACCGGCACGTCGTCGAGCGCGCGCTCGGTGATTTCACCCGGCACAGCCTTGCGCGCAAACCAGGTGTAGACCGTCGGCACGACGAAGATCGTGAGCAGCGTGCCGAGCGACATGCCGCCGACGATGACCCAGCCGATCTGGCGCCGGCTCTCGGCCCCGGCACCCCCCGACAGCGCCAGCGGCAAGGCGCCGAGCACCATCGCACAGGTGGTCATGATGATCGGCCGCAGCCGCAGGCTGGCCGCCGTGACCACGGCTTCTTGCACGGCCATGCCCTGGCGTCTCAACTGGTTGCTGAACTCGACGATCAGGATCCCGTGCTTGCTGATCAGGCCCACCAGCGTGATCAGCCCGATCTGCGAATACACGCTCAAGGTGCCACCCGACCACTGCAACGCGAGCAGCGCGCCGACCATCGACAGCGGCACCGACAGCAGGATCACGAACGGATCGAGGAAGCTCTCGAACTGCGCCGATAGAACCAGGAAGATGAAGACCAGGGCCAGCACGAAGACCAGGCCCAACGCCCCCGACGACGAGCGAAATTCGCGGCTGACGCCGTTGAGTTCGGTGGTGTAACCCTGGGGCAGGACGCGCGCGGCGGTCTGGTCGAGGAAAGTCAACGCCTGGCCGAGCGAGTAGTCGGGCGTCAGGTTGGCCGTGATCGAGACCGAGCGCCGCTGGTTGAAGTGATTCAGCTCGCGTGGGCTGACGGCCTCGCGCACCTTGACCAGTGACGACAGCGGCACCATGGTGTCGCTGCGGCCGCGCACGAACAGGCGATCGATGTCTTCGGGGCGCGCACGACCACGGCCCTCGGTCTGCACCATGACGTCGTACTGGTCGGCATCGCGCTTGTAGCGCGTCACGGCGCGCCCGCCGAGCATGGTTTCCACCGTGCGGGCCACCGAGTCGACCGCAACCCCCATGTCGGCCGCACGCGCGCGGTCGACGTCCATGAAGATCTCGGGCTTGTTGAGTTGCAGGTCGCTGTCGGGCTGCACGAAGCCCGGGTTCTTGGCCATCTCGGCCATGAACTGTTGCGATACGCGTGCCAGGTTGTCGTAGCTGTCGCTGGTCAGGATCACGTAGTTGATCGGCCGCTCGCGAAAGCCCTGGCCCAGGCTCGGCGGCGTGATCGGAAAGGCAGTCACACCCGGCAGCACGTTCAGGCGCGGCAACATGGAGCGCGCCAGCTCGGCCGTGTTTCGAGTGCGATCGCTCCAGTCGACCGTGCGCAGCACCGCGGTGGCGGTCGATACCTGGCCACCGCCCAGGAACATGAAGCGGCGGTCGAACTCCGGGTACGTTGCCGCAATCGCGTCGATGGCATCGAGATAACGCGCCGTGAAATCGAGCGTCGCGCCATCGGGCGCCCGCACCGGCATGATGATCACGCCGCGATCCTCGAGCGGCGAGAGTTCGCTCTTTGCGGTGCTGAACAGCCACCAGCTCAGGCCCGCGGAGACGGCCATGATCACCAGCACCAGCCAGCGGTGCGCGAGCACGCCACGCAGGGTGCGCGTGTAGCCGTTCGTCAGCGCGACCAGCAGCACCTCCATGCCGCGGTCGAAGCGGTTGGGCGCCGGGTTGTGACGCAGCAGCTTGCTGCACAACATCGGTGTCAGCGTCAGCGCGACGAAGCCCGACACCAGCACCGCGCCGGCCAGCGTCAGCGCGAACTCGGTAAACAGCCGCCCGGTGCGACCGGGCGTGAAGGCCAGCGGTGCGAACACCGCGGTCAAGGTCAGCGTCATGGCAACCACGGCGAAGCTGATCTCGCGCACGCCCTTGATTGCCGCCTGGAAGGGCGTGAAGCCCTCTTCGATGTGGCGGAAGATGTTCTCCAGCACGACGATCGCGTCGTCGACCACCAGGCCGATCGCGAGCACCAGCGCCAGCAGGGTCAGCGTGTTGATCGTGAAGCCGGCCAGCGCGATCAACGCGAACGAGCCGATCAGGCTGACCGGAATGGTCACCAGCGGGATGATCGACGCCCGCAGGGTGCGCAGGAAGACGAACACCACCAGCGCCACCAATACCACCGCCTCGGCCACCGTTGCATAGACCGACTTGATCGACCGGTCGATGAAGACCGAGAGATCGTTGGCCTGCACCACGGTGATCGAGTCCGGCAATTCGCGCTGAAGCTGCGGCATCAGTGCGCGCACGCCGGCCGCCACCTCGAGTGGATTGGCGGTCGCATTGCGGATCACGCCGGTCGAGATCGACGGCACGCCGTTGAGCCGCACGCGCGAACGCTCGCTGGCCGCCGCCTCTTCGACGCGTCCGACGTCGCGCAGATGGACCGTGAAATTGTTGGACGAGCGCAGCGCGATGTCGGCGAACTGCGCCACCGTGTTCAGGTCGGTGCGCGTGGTGACGTTGAACTCACGCTGCTGGCTCTCGATGCGGCCCGATGGAACTTCGAGGTTTTGCTTGCGCAGTGCATCCTCGACGTCCTGGACTGTGACGCGGTACGCCGCCAGCTTGTCCGGGTCGAGCCAGATGCGCATCGCGTACTTGCGATCGCCGCCGATCTGGATGTCCGCCACGCCGGGCACCGTCTGCAGGCGCGGCTTGACGATGCGATTGATCAGGTCGGTGACTTCGAGCGGGCTCAGCGTTTCGCTCGTGAAGGCCAGCCAGATCGTCGGCGTGGCGTCGGCCTCGACCTTGGCCACGATGGGCTCGTCGATCGCGTCGGGCAGGCGCCCGCGCACGCGCGAAACACGGTCGCGCACATCGGCCGCCGCGTCGTCGGGGCTCTTCTCGAGCTTGAAGCGCACCGAGATCTGGCTGCGCTCGGCGCGCGAGATCGAGGTGATGATGTCGACGCCGTCGATGCCGGCGATGGAATCCTCGAGCGGCTTGGTCACCTGCGACTCGATGACTTCCGACGAGGCCCCCGTCAGCACCGTGTTGACCGTCACCACCGGTTCGTCGATGCGCGGGTATTCGCGCAGCGACAGGCGGTCGAACGAAACCAGACCGACCAGCAAGATCAGCAGCGACATCACGCTGGCCAGGACCGGCCGCCGGATCGAGGTATCGGAGAGCTTCATGCGCGGTGCCGGAATTTCACACTGCCGGCGTCGCGCCGCGCGCCGCGCCGCTGGCGGAAACAGGCGGCGCAGCGCCGTCGGCGCGGCCCGTGGTGGCCAGTTCGATCACGCGCAGCGGCTGGCCATCGCCGCGCACCAGGCGATTCTGGCCGGCAGTCACGACCATGTCGCCCTCGACCACACCAGCCAGGATCTCGACCCTGCCGGGAATGCGCATCCCGATGCGCGCCTCCAGGCGCTGGGACACCTTGCCCTGCGGGCCATCGACGACCTTGATCAGGAACTGCTTGCCGCCCTGCGGAACCAGGGCCTCTTCCGGCACCACCAGCGCGTTGTCACGCACCGCCAGCAAGGTGCGGGTGCGCGCGAACATGCCGCTGCGCAGGACACCGTCGGGGTTGGACAGCCGCGCACGAACCAGCAGTGACCGGCCGTTGGCGTCGAGTTGCGAATCGAGCGCGTCGACCTGGCCGCGGAAGGTGCGCCCGGGCATTGCGTCGAGCGCGACTTCGACGGCCTGCCCCGGTTTCAACTTGGCCAGGTAGCGCTCGGGCAGGCGAAAGTCGACCCAGACCTGCGTCGTGTCCTCGACATTGACCAGGTCGGCACCGTCCTTGACGTAGTCGCCGACATCGACGCTGCGGATCCCGGCCACGCCGTCGAACGGCGCCAGGATCTTCATGCGCTCGAGTTGCGCCTTGTTCAGCGCCACCTGCGCCAGCGCGACTTCGAGCGCGGCGGCACTCTGGTCGACGACGCTCTGGCTGACGAAATTCTCCGCCACCAGTTCGCGGTTGCGCGCGAGGTTGGTCCTGGCGATGCCGGCCTGCGCCTCGGCCTGACGCAGTTGCGCGGTCTGCAGGGTGTCGTCGAGCTGCACCAGCAATTGGCCACGACGCACACGCTGACCGTCGCCAAAGCCCAGCCGCGCAACGCGTCCGCTGATCTCTGGCCGCAACATCACGCCCTGGCGCGAACGCAGGGTGCCCACGGCCTGCGCGTCGTCTTCCATGCGCAGGCGCTGGACCTTGCCGACCTCGACCGCCACCGCGGCGCCCGCGCCAACCCCGGCCGCGGCGGACGCAGGCCCGGGCGTCCGCGAGCGCCGGCATCGCGGCGAGCGCCCGGTCTGCGCCCGGGCACCCTGTTCTGGACCCACCACGCGCCACCGCCGGCCACGGCAATGCCGATTGCGGCAAGCCAAGTGTGAAGCTTCTTGATACCCATGCAACTCCCGGTGCAAGCAAGCAACTGTAGCCGCGCCAGGTCTGGCGCGAATCGGGGCCACTACCGTGGCGACAGCGAGCAAATGCGATGGGCGATCAGAGGTCGGCCGCGCCGCGGTTGGCCAGCGCGTCGGCACGCTCGTTGCCCGGGTCGCCCGCATGGCCCTTGACCCAGCGCCAATGCACCTTGTGCATCGCGGCCAGCGCGTCCAGTCGCTGCCAGAGGTCGATGTTCTTCACCGGCTTGTTGTCGGCGGTCTTCCAGCCACGCTTCTTCCAGTTGTGGATCCAGGTGGTGATGCCCTGGCGCACGTATTGGCTGTCGGTATGGATCACGACGTTGCTGCCATGGCGCCGTAGCGCCGCCAGGGCTTCGATCACGGCCGTCAACTCCATGCGGTTGTTGGTGGTCAGTGCCTCGCCGCCCCAGAGTTCCCTCTCTCGCCCGCCGACGCTGAGCCAGGCGCCCCAGCCACCCGGCCCCGGATTGCCCTTGCACGCACCGTCGGTGTATATCGTGATCGTGTCACTGGTCATGTCTTTTCGATGTGTGAATGCTGATTCGCGACGACCGCCGGCGCGGCCTGTGATTGGCACGCTCGCGCCGCGCCAGCCCGACCAGCCGCATGCCTCGCACACGCTTGACGGCCACCAGCATGTAGACCGCGCCGAGCACCGGCCACCAGCGGTCACCGATGCGGTCGAGCCAGGCCGTGCGCGCCAGCCAGCCCTCGGAGGCCAGGGGCGGCCGGTAGCCGCCGAAACGCCCACCCTCGACTTCGAAGCTGAGCAAGCGCAGCCAGTCGCGCAGGCGCCCGTAGCCGATGAAGTCGCCGGGCTGCGGCAGGAACAGCGGGCCGCTGCCGCCCAGCCGACGGCGCAGACGGCCGCAACGTTGGCGCAATCCCCACAGGCTCGCCGGATTGAAGCCAAGGATGACGACACGCCCCTCGGGCATCAACACGCGCTCGACTTCGGCCAGCGTCAGATGCGGATCGCGCGCCAGTTCGAGCGTATGCGGCAACACGACGAGATCGAGGCTGCGCTCGGGAAAGGGCAGCGCATCCGTGTCGCAATGCAGGGCCACGGCGCGCGGCGATGCATTGCCGTTGCTGGCCTGCCAACGGTGTGGCATCCGGTTACTGTGCAACGCGTCGAGTTCGGGCAGGCCCAGCTGCAGCGCATGAAATCCGAACAGGTCGGCCACCACGCGGTCGAGTTGGGCCTGCTCCCAAGCCAGCAGGTAGCGGCCTGGCGCAGTGCCCAGCCAGGCCTGGAGGTCGTTGCCGTGGTGATTTGTGTCCATCAATGCATGCCCGGCGCAAGTCCAAGGCCTTGCGAACCGCAGGTGATTCCTATAATCGCGGCGCCTTGCCGATGAAACTGCCCAACCCTATCAAGCCGGCCGACATTCCCGTCCGTACGCACCACGGCGCGCCGCTCGTCGTTGCGCCGGGCCTGGCTTCGATGGCCGTGGCACGCGCAATGCAACGGGTGCGCGTGGCCGGCATTCTAGGAGTTCGCGGCGCCGTCGCCGTGATCGCGACCTCGCTGCTGGCGGCATGCGCAACGACGGCGCCCCTGACGGCAGACACGGACCCGGCCGCACAAACCGCCGTGGTCGCGATCGATGCCGCACCGATTCCAGTTGCAGACTCGGCGCCGGCCGCCGAAGCCGCGGCCTCGGCGGCCCGAAGCGAGTACGCCGGCCGCGCCAGCCGTGGCGGAGGCCCCGGTCGATCCGCTGCGCCCCGAGGTTGCGATCGACCTCGAAGACCGCACCGCGCAAATCGACCTCTGGCAACGCGTGCGCAACGGATTTGGCATTGCCGACCTCGACGACCGCTACGTGCGCAAACGCGAGCAGTACTTCGCCAGCCAGCCCGATTACGTGCAGCGCATGGCCGAACGGGGTGGCCGTTACCTGTTCCACATCGTCGAAGAGGTGCAAAAGCGCAACCTGCCCAGCGAACTCGCGCTGCTGCCGTTCATCGAGAGCGCCTTCAATCCGCAGGCGATGTCGAGTGCGCGGGCCTCGGGCATGTGGCAATTCATGCCCGCCACCGGGCGCGTCTACGACCTCAAGCAGAACGTGTTTCGCGACGACCGTCGCGACGTTCTGGCCTCCACACGCGCCGCGCTCGACTACCTGACGCGGCTGTACGGCATGTTCGGCGACTGGCACCTGGCGCTGGCGGCCTACAACTGGGGCGAAGGCAATGTGCAGCGCGCCATCGCAGCGCAACCAGCGCCTGCGCCTGCCGACCGACTACGGCCACCTGAAGATGCCGGCCGAGACGCGCGACTACGTGCCCAAGCTGCAGGCGATGAAGAACATCGTCGCCAACCCGCAGTCGTTTTCGCTCGCGCTGCCGGCGCTGCGCAACCACCCGTACTTTCTCAGTGTGCCGATTGCCCGCGACATCGACGTCGACCTGGCTGCGCGCCTGGCCGAACTGCCGCTGGAGGAATTCCAGGCCCTGAACCCGCAGATGAACAAGCCGGTGATCCTGGCCGCGGGCACGCCCCAGGTGCTGCTGCCCTACGACAACGCCGCCACCTTTCTCAAGGGCATCGAGCAGCACGACGGCCCGCTGGCGAGCTGGACCGCCTGGGTGGCGCCAAGAACGATGAAGACGGCGCAGGCGGCGCAGGAGGTCGGCATGACCGAGGCCGACTTGCGCAGCGTGAACAACATTCCGCCGCGCATGGTCGTCAAGGCAGGCTCGACGCTGCTGGTTCCGCGCAGCGCACAACGCCAGTCCGACGTCTCCGAGCGCATTGCCGACAATGCCACGATGGCGCTGGCGCCCGATGGGCCCGGCATCAAGCGGGTGGCGTTTCGCACCGGCAAGAAGGGCGACAGCGTGGCCGCCGTGGCCAAGCGCTATGGCGTCAGCGCGGACCACGTCGCGCAATGGAACCAGGTCACGGCGTCGGCACGATTTTCGGCCGGCACCACCGTGGTCGTGTACGTGCCCACCCGCACCGGCGCAGCCAAGCCGGCACCCAAGCGCGAGACCAAGCCCGTCAAGGTGGCCGCCGTACCGGGCTCCGACGGCAAACGCTGAGCGCTGCTCAGCGGCGGTCGCTCATCGCGTGGGCAATCGTCGACAGATCGACGTACTCCAGTTCGCTGCCGACCGGCACCCCGCGTGCCAGCCGCGTGACATGACCGCCACGCGCGCGCAGGGCCTGCCCCAGCGCATGCGCGGTGGCCTCGCCTTCGGCCGAGAAGCCGAGCGCCAGGATGACCTCCATCACGGCTGGATCGGCCGCGCGTTCGAGCAGTTCGGCCACGCCGATGTCGCGCACGCCCACACCGTCGAGCGGCGACAGCCGGCCCATCAGCACGAAGTAAAGACCGCGGTAACTGCCGGTGCGCTCGAGCGCGGCCTGGTCGGCCGGCGTTTCGACGACGCACAGCTTGCTCGTGTCGCGCGATGCATCGCTGCATAACGCGCACAACGCCGACTCGCTGAAGGTGTGGCAGCGCCGGCAATGGTGCACCTGGGCCACGGCGCCGGTCAGCGCATGGGCCAGCTTGAGCGCGCCATCGCGGTCGTGCTGCAGCAGGTGAAAGGCCATGCGCTGCGCCGACTTCACGCCCACCCCGGGCAGGCGGCGCAACGCGTCGATCAGCGCGTTGAGCGACGGCTCGGCGGCGCTCACGGCGGCGGCGCAGCAGTGGGCCGGGTGAACTGCATCAAAACGGGAACTTCATGCCGGGCGGCATCGGCATGCCGGCCGTCAGCTTGCCCATCTTCTCCTGGCTGACTTCCTCGGCGCGGCGCACGCCGTCGTTGAATGCGGCGGCGACCAGGTCTTCGAGCATGTCCTTGTCGTCGGCCAGCAGACTCGGGTCGATCGTGATGCGCTTGACCTCGTGCTTGCAGGTCATCGTCACCTTGACCAGCCCCGCGCCGCTGACGCCGGTGACCTCCATCAGCGCCAGTTCGTCCTGCGCGCGCTTCATGTTGTCCTGCATGGCCTGGGCCTGCTTCATCAGGCCGGCGAGTTGCTGCTTCATCATGGGTTGGCACTCCTAATGTGGTTTGATCGAGCCGGGCACGATGCGCGCGGTCTTGAACTGCGCAAGCATCTCCTGCACCAGCGGGTCGTCGTGGATGATCTGCTCGGCCTCCTGCTGGCGGCGCTGCTTCTCGGCGGCAATCCGGCGGGCCGGCGTGTCCAGCGCGACGCCGGGCTGCAGCTCGAGCTGCAGCCCGGCCATGCCGAGCCCCTCGACCAGCGCCGCCTGCAGCTTGTCGCGCAGGGCCGCGGTGCGCAACGACTCGCGCTCGACGCGCAGGCGCCAAAGCGGCGCCGCAGCGTCGCCTTGCGCGACCAGTTCGGCCTGCAGCGCGAGTTCGCGCACCAGGGCCGTGATCAACTGGCGTTGTTCGAGCATGGCGACGATGCCGGCCCAGCGCTCGCCCAGTGCCGTCGGCACCAGTGGCACCGGCGGTTCACCGGGCAGTGCGCGGACGGTGGCGCCCGGGCGGCTGCGGCGGCGAGTCGCGCTCGGTGGCCAGTTCGAACTCGTGCGGCGCTTCGTCGAGCCAGGCCGGTGGTTCGGCGGGCGCGGCCTTGGGCGAAGATCCGCGGCGCCGCCGCTGCCGCGGCCGGCACACCCGCAGCTTGCTCGCGACTCGGCACCGCACCGACCGGCCGCGCCGGCGGTGTGCCCTCGGGTGCGAACGCGAGGAGCCGCAACAAGACCATCGTCAAACCCGCGTAGGCATCGGGCGCCAGATTGAGCTCCTGGCGGCCATTCAGCACCAGGCTGTACAGCAACTGGGTTTCGTCGGCCGGCAGCAGCGCAGCCAGGGCGCGGGTCTCGATCGTCTCGGGGTCGGTCTCGGGCAGCGCGCCGGGCACGGCCTGTTCGATCGCCATCTGCTGCAGCAGCGCCGTCATTTCCTCGAGCGCGCCGGCAGCCGACAGGCCATGCTCGCGCAGCGCATCGACACCGGCCAGCACCGCGCGGCCGTCGCGCGCGGCCAGCGCGCGCACGAAGCGACTGGCGTGGCCGCGTTCGACGCTGCCGAGCATGGCGCGCACGCCGTCACCGGTCAAGGCGCCGCCGCCGTAGGCGATCGCCTGGTCGGCCAGTGACAGGCCGTCGCGCATCGAGCCGCGTGCGGCGCGGGACAACAAGCGCAGCGACAGTTCATCGTGGGCCACGCCTTCGGCCTGCAGGACCCTTACGAGGTGCTCGTGCACCACCTCCGGCGCCATCGGGCGCAGATTGAACTGCAGGCAGCGCGACAGCACCGTCGGCAGCATCTTCTCGGGGTCGGTGGTGGCAAGCACGAACTTGAGGTAATCGGGTGGCTCCTCGAGCGTCTTCAACAAGGCGTTGAACGACTCCTTGGTCAACTGGTGCGCCTCGTCGATCATGAAGACCTTGAAACGGCCGACGGCGGGCTTGTATGCCGCGCGTTCGAGCAGTTCACGGATCTCGTCGATGCCACGGTTGCTGGCGGCGTCGAGCTCGATGTAGTCGATGTAGCGGTCGGCATCGATCTCGGTGCAGGCGCTGCAGCGGCCGCACGGCGTGGCCGTGATGCCGCCGCTGCCGTCGGGCCCGGTGCAGTTCAGGCTCTTGGCCAGGATGCGCGAGACCGTGGTCTTGCCGATGCCGCGCGTGCCGGTGAAGAGGTAGGCATGGTGCAGGCGCTGTTGCTCCAGGCCATGCGTCAGCGCACGCACCACCGCGTCCTGTCCGACCATCTCGGAAAACGACCGCGGCCGATACTTGCGTGCGAGCACGACATAACTCATGGCGCAATTCTACGAGGCGGCCTGCGCTGATAATCGCCAGCCATGACAACCCCCGCGACCGCACCCGGTATCCAGCCGCTGAGCTACGAACAAGCCGGCGTCGACTACGGCCTGATCGACCCGCTGAAGGTTGCCGCGCAACGCGCAGCCGCCGCCACGGCGACGCACCTGGCCGGCCATGGGTTCAGCGAAGTCAAGGCCTCGCGCGGCGAATCGGCGTACGTGGTCGACGTCGGGCCCTTCTACATCGCCAGCATCGTCGAGTGCCTGGGCAGCAAGGCCCTGGTGGCCGACGAGATGGCCAGGCTCACCGGCAACAGCTATTACGACGGCATCGCGCAGGACACGATCGCGATGGCCGTCAACGACCTGATCACCGTCGGCGCCACGCCATTGGTCGTGCAGGCCTACTGGGCCGCGGGCGGCAGCGAGTGGTTCGGCGACGTGGCACGCGCGCAGGCGCTGGTGGCGGGATGGCAGCGCGCGTGCGCGGCGTGCAAGGTGGCCTGGGGCGGGGGCGAGACGCCGGCGCTGGCGGGCATCGTCGAAGCCGGGCGCATCGATCTGGCAGCGAGTTGCACCGGCCTCGTCAACCCGAAGCAGCGCCTCTCGGTCGGCGACAAGCTCGCCGCCGGCGACGCCATCGTCCTGCTGGCGTCGAGCGGCATCCATGCCAATGGCCTGTCGCTGGCGCGAAAACTCGCCGAGCGGCTGCCGCAAGGCTACCTGACACCGATCGACGCGACGGGCACCACGTTCGGCGCCGCGCTGCTCGCGCCGACCACGCTGTACTCACCCGTCACCGAGGCATTGTGGCAAGCCGGCATCGCGCCGCACTATGCCGCCAACATCACCGGCCATGGTTGGCGAAAGCTGTTGCGCCACCCGGCCCGCTTCACCTACCGCATGCACGCCGTGCCGGCCGTACCGCCGGTGCTGAAGTTCATGCAGCGTCACGCCGGGCACGACGACCAGGAGGCGTACAGCACGCTCAACATGGGTGCCGGCTTTGCCTTGTTCGTCGCCCCCGAGCAGGCCGAGCGCAGTGTCGCCATCGCGCGCGCGCAAGGCATCGTGGCCCTGGTTGCCGGCCGCGTCGAGGCCGGCGAAAAGCAATTGCTGATCGAGCCGCTGGGCCTGCGCTTCGGCGACGACGCGCTGCAGCTGCGCTGAACACTCACCGAGCAAGCGCCAGGCGGCGCCGCCGTCGCGCCACTACAATCGACATCCGACGGGCCTTCCCGCATGGAAGCGCGCCCAACCGGGTCAGGTGGGGAACCAAGCAGCCCTAAGCGTTGCGACCAGTGCCGGGGTGAGGCTCGTCACCCTACCTGGCCGCACGACGGCCGATCCAGCGCGGCGACTCGGCACGCCGGGTCGCCACGGGCGGCCCTCAGGTCGGCTCGATCAACTCACCCGAGCCGCTGACGAACGCCGCACGCACCGGATCGCCCGGCTGTACTGCCTGCACTGCGCGGCGGTAGGCCGCGAGCTGGTCGCGGTAGGCGGCGACCAACTGCGGTGCCGCGTCGAGCTTGTAGTCGAGCACCCACCAAGTCGGCATATCGCCGAGCGTGCAAACCAGGCGGTCGATGCGCAGCACCTGGCCGGCCTGCTCGCCGACGCCGGCCATCGGCACCTCGTTTCCAGCCCAAGCCAATGCGCGCGCGTCGAACAGTGGCGCGCAGGCGGCACTGCTCAGGATGCGCGTGCTGATCGATTGCACAGCGCCAGCATCGGCAACGCCGATACTCGACGGCGGCCGCAGCCGCCAGGTGCTTGACATCGGGAGCAGCGCTTGCGGTCGCCCATTCGAGCACGCGGTGCACGGCCTGGCCGAGGCGTGCGGCTGTCGCCATCGGCCACGCCCGCCGCCGCAGCGAGGGTGGGCCGGGCACGCGAGGCCAGCGGCAGATCCACCACCGCCGTGCTTCGCAGCGTGCCATGCGCTGCCACCAACGACGCCGGCCGCCATTCGATGGCCATTGCCGTCGACGCGCTGCCACCACGACCGCTCCGGTCCGGCATGCCACGGCGGCGTGCGGCTGAACGCGAGCCGCTCCTTGGCCCGTGTCATCGCCACGTACAAGCCATTGAGTTCCTCGCGCTGGCGCGCGGCCTGCTCATCGGCGAGCAAGGCCTGCAACGAGGCCGGGCAGCGCGATTCCGCGGCGATGAACGCGACCCGGCGCGGACGCGTCGCCGAGACCGGCCAGTCGATCAGCAGCGTGGCCGTTTCGGCAGGCTGCGCCTCGGGTTCGGCATCCATCACGAACACCGCCCGTGCCTCGAGACCCTTGGCACCGTGAATGGTCAGCAGCTGCACGGCGTCCGCCTGGGCCGCGGGCAAGGCCTTGACGCTGCGTTGGCGCAGCGCACGCACGAAGTTGTAAGGCGTGGCATAGCGCGCGCCATCGAGTTCGAGCGCGCAGGCCAGCAGCGACTGCACGGCGTCGACCGCAGCCGGTGCATGTTCGGCGGGCAGCACGGCGACCAGGCGCGCGATCAATTCCCCCTCGTGCACGATGCGGTCCAGCAGGTCGTGCGGCGGCAGCAGCGCCGCGGCCTCGTGCCAACGCGGCAAGCAGCCCGCGCGCACGATCCAGCGCCGGACTCGCGACATCGCCGCGCATCAGCGCAGGCCACCAACCGCCGGCCCCGTTGGCAGCGCGCGCCGCGATCGACAGGCGCAACAGTTCATCGTCGTCGACGCCGAACAACGGGCTCTTCAACGCCCGCGCCAGCGACAGCGCCTGCACGGGCGAGGCCAGCACGTCGAGCACCGCCAGCAGGTCCTGCACCTCCGGCAATTCGGCCAGCGCGACTTCCTCGGGCGCCGCGTAGGCCAGATGCAACGCACGCAGCGCGTCGGCGGCAAGGCGCAAGGATGCACGCTTGCGCGCCAGCACGAAGATTTCGCCGGGTGCAAACCCTTGCGTGTGCACCAGTTCGTGCACGGCCCGCGCGACCGTCGTCGCCTCGGCGGCGCGCAGCACGGCCTCGGGCTCGCGGCGTGGCGTGCGCAAGGTGTCGCGCCAGACGCGTTCGGCGGCCGTGGCCTTGTCCGATCGGCCAGCCGCCCGCTCGGCGCTCGGCAGCACGAAGACCTCCGGCTCGCCGACGGTGCCCAGCTCGGTGCTGTGCTCGCGCCAGCCGCCGAGCGCGCCCTCTTCGCTCAAGCGACCGAAGACATCGGTTGATCGCCGCCAGCACAGCCGGCGCGTTGCGCCGCGTGTGATCGCAGGCGGCGACGGTTCCGCCCAGCCCGTCGACCACGAACCGCTGGGCCGCCTCGAACACGCGGGGCTCGGCGCGGCGGAAACGGTAGATGCTCTGCTTCGGGTCACCAACGATGAACAGGCTCGGCATCGCGCCGCTGCCGGCCCCGGCGTACGACGAGAGCCAGGCGTGCAGCGCATGCCACTGCAGCGGGCTGGTGTCCTGGAACTCGTCGATCAACAGGTGTCGCACGCGCGCGTCCAGGCGCTGCTGGATCCAGCCGGCAAGCGCGTGGTCGGCCAGCAACGCCAGCGCGACGCGTTCGAGGTCGGCCATGTCGATCAGACCACGCTGCTTGCTTGAGCTCGGCGTAGGCGGCGAACAAGGCGCGCGACAGCCGCGACCATGCACAGGTGCTCGATACGGGCATCGTGCTGGGCCACGGCCTGCCGGATGCGCTCGAGCGTCGCCGACAAGTCCGCCTGCGCCGGCAGGTCGCCCAGCTGCTTCTTGGCCGTGCCCGCGACGGTGAACAGTGCGGCCCAGAGTCCGTCGAACGCCGCACGGTCATCGGTCAGCAAGAGTGCGGCGACGATCGCCGCCGCCGCCTGATCGGACTTGACCTTGCCGCGCGCGGCCAGCCCGCGTGCCAGCGCGTGGGCAGCATCGGCGAACGCCGTCTGGCGCACCAGCGCCGCCGGATCGGCCAGGCCCGCGCACTCGGCAAACAGCGCCGCGGCCGGCTCGACACTGTCTTCGAGCGCGCCGGCTGCATCGGCAAGTTCGATCTCGATGCGCCGCTGCCAGGCGCTGTCGAGCCACTTCTGCAAGCCTGTGCGCCCGCGCGAAGTGGCCAGCCTGCGGTAGTCGGCGAGCAAGGCCTCGTCGCGAAGCACGGCGGCCTGGAAACGGCGCATCAATTCCGGGCTGCAGGTCGTCGAGGTCTTGCACGAGTTCCAGGTCCGGTCGCAGGCCGAGTTCGGCCAGCATGTCCAGCGGCGCGGCGCGCAGCAGTTGAGAAAACCAGGCATGGAAGGTGCGCACTTCGACGCTGCGGCCGGTGGCCAGCACCCGCTCGTGCAGGCCGATCAATGCATCGGCCTGACGCCGTGCGGCGCCGGGCTCGACGCCGCGTTGCTGCAAAGCCTCGATGGCAGCCTCCGGGCTGAGCTGCGAGAACTCGCGCAGCCACCCCGCCAGCCGCGTGCGCATCTCGCCGGCCGCCCTGCGCGTGAAGGTGATGGCCAGGATCTGTTGCGGCTCGGCGCCGTCGAGCAGCGCGCGAACGATGCGCGAAATCAGCATCCAGGTCTTGCCGGCACCGGCACAGGCCTCGACGACGACCGGACGGCGCGGGTCGCAGGCCGCGGCGTAGAAGGCCTCGCGGCCGACGCGGCGGCCGTCGAGGGTGTAGGCCGGCGCGTTCACACGCATCACCTCGCCGGCCCAGTGGTCACGCCGGCACAGACCACGCGCCTCGCAGTAATCGCACACCGCGCCCTCGCCCAACGCCGGCATGCCGGCGCCGCCGCGCAACTGCGCCAGATCGTGCGCCAAGCCATGCACCAGCATCGCGGCACTGGCGGCCACGTCGGGATGCTCGATCTCCAGCGGCGGCTTGCGCTCGTCGAGCGCGAGGTAGATCGCGCGCACGGGCTGCGCCGCGCCGAGCAGGGCGGCATAAAAGGCGAGTTGGGTGTCTTCGAGCGGATCGGCGACCTTGTCCTTCAGTGCCTGCACGCTGCCGGTCTTGTAGTCGATGAGCTGGCGGGTATTGCTGGCCACGTGCACGTCGATGCGATCGACGCGGCCATCGAGAGCCACGCCCGCCAGAGCCTCCTCGTCGCGCCGCAGCGCCAACTCGCCGGCCTCGTACTGCCATCCTTCGGCGTCGCGCGCGTGCAGCCAATCGAGGTAGTTGGTGACGAAACGTTCGAATGCAGCCCGGAACGGCAGCAGTTGCGCGGCGTCCAGCGCCAGCGCCGCCTGTTCGGCATCGGCCGCCGCCCGCAGGCGGGCAGCGTCGGTCGCAGCTGCGCCGCTTGCCGGCCGCTCGGCATGAAAGCGCAGCAGCACGCCGTGCAGCCAGGTGCCGTAGTCGCGCTTCTCGAGCGCCGCATCGAGCTCTGGCGACTGCTTCAGACCCAGCAGCGTCAACGCGAAGAACCGGTACGGGCAGGTGCGCAGCGCCTCGACCGAGCTGGCCGACAAGCGCTCGGGCAGCGCCTGCGCGGCGCTCGGTGCCGGCCGGGCGATCGGCGAGGCAGACGACCTGGCGCAGCGGCAGCGGTGCCGCGACTTCGTCGGGCGCGGGCCGCTGCAGGCGGCGACGCGCCTGCCACGCCAGCTCGACGAGCGGGCTCGGCACCAGGAGCTCACCGGCGTCGCTGTGGCGGCGCAACAGCGTCAACCGCGGCAAGCGCAGCAGGTGGGCGAAGGCAAGACGCTCGCGTTCACGCTGCTCACCGGCGTTGGGCAGGCCCAGCTCGCGCAGCAGCGCGTCGGGGAGCAGGCCGGTGGTCGCACGTCGCGGCGCCGAGGTGCTGCTGATCGCAGCCGGGCATCACGACGGCCGCAAACGGCCGCAGCATGGCGCTGGCCAGCGGCGTGATCACGACCGGCGCCGCGGCTTCGCTTGGCGGCACGAAGTTCGCCGCCGCGAGCGTGGCATCGACCCAGCGGGTGAACGCGGCGTAGTCGAGTCGCGTCGAATCGGCAGCCGCCTGCCAGGCGGGGGTGCCCGCCAGGCCGTCGAGGTGCAGGGCCGCGAGCAACGGGCGCCCTGCCGCGTCGTCGCCGAGCGCGGCCAGCAGCGTCGGCGCAACGGCGGCGAGCGCGGCCAGCCAGGCCGACAGCGGTCGGCGGCCGGCGTAATCGAAGCGCCTGCAAGCCCGCCAATGCGGCCTGCCACATCGCCAGCGCCGCCGGATCGGGCTCGCTGCCGCGTCGCCAGGCGGCTTCGAGCCGCTGCAATGCCGGATCGTCGCCCCTCTCGGCCTTGAGCCAGTCGAGCGCCGCGTCGCGACTGCGCGCGGGATCGGCAGCGCGCAGCAGCGCCATCAGCCGCGCCGCGGAGCGGGTGGTCGACAGCGCCCAGCCCGTTTCGTCGCGCAGGCCGACGCGCGCCCGATCGAGCAAGGCGCGGATGCGACGCACGACGAGGCGATCGAGTGCGATCAGCGCGATCGGCGTATGACCTTGATCGAGCGCGGCTCAGTACGGCCAGCGTGGCAGCCTGCGCTTCGCCCTCGAGGCCCTCGCACAGCCAGCGCCGCGGTACAGGCAGATCGGCCGCTGCATCGAAGGGCGCTGCCGCGGGCGCGTCGGTGTCGAGCCAGAGCACCGGTGTGCCACTCGAGGCGGCCCGCGTCAGCAGGGCCTCGACCAGCGCATCGGGGCCGCCCGCTTGCAGCCCGACCCAGGCGGCGGGGCGCAGTCTCCACAAGGCCGTCCTGCGCCGGCGCGTCGGCGGCCGCCGCCCACTCGAGTGCCACGCGCGCCAGTCCGCGCTCGCCGGCACCCGGGCCGCCGATCGGCGCCAGGGCCTCGCCGGGCGGCCGTCCAATACGCATCGCGCAGATCGGGCGCACGGTCATGGGCGCCGCGCAACAGCGTGTGCGCCGCATCGACCAGCGCCGCGACGGCGGCATCGAAGGCACGCGCATCGCGCCGCTCCCAAGCCGCCCCGGCTGCCCTGTAAGCGCAGCATCGTGGCGGCGGTCAGCCGGTCGGTGACCCGATCGAAGCTGACCTGCCCGGCCGCGGCGCCGCGGGCCGGCGCCAGCGACGCAGACAGCGTGCGTGTGGTCTCGATGCGCGGCTGCCATCCCTCGATGCCCGGCAAACGCCTCGCGCAGCGGCGGCAAGAGCCCGGCGTAGGGCAGCAGCACGACGACATCACGCAGGTTCACGCCCTGCACTGCGCACCAGCGCGCGATCCGCGCCGCGACATCGGGCCAAAAGCCGGCATCGACGCGGGCGTCGTCAAATCGCAGGCGGGTTGACGGACTCACTATCGGGCTCATAGTCAACGGCCGCGGCGGGCGAGCCTCGCGAACGAGGGGCTTGTGTCAGAATCATTGTGCCTTGCGCCATGGATCGGCGCGCCGGGCACCGAGGAACCACACCATGAGCAGCGAATTGATCAAGCATGTTTCCGACGCATCGTTCGAGGCCGACGTGCTGAAGGCCGACAAGCCGGTGCTCGTCGATTACTGGGCCGAATGGTGCGGCCCATGCAAGATGATCGCGCCGATGCTCGACGAGGTTTCCGAGTCGTACAAGGACAAGCTGCTGATCGCGAAGATGAACGTCGACGAGAACCGCGACGTGCCGGCCAAGTTCGGCATCCGCGGCATCCCGACACTGATGCTGTTCAAGGGCGGCCAATTGGCTGCAACCAAGGTTGGCGCGTTGTCGAAGTCGCAGTTGACGTCGTTCCTCGACAGTCATCTATAATCCGTGCCATTGCCGGGGTGGCTGTCTGCCCCGGCCAGAAGTTGCCACCGCGCCCTGAGCGCTCGCCGTCAGTCTAGGCTGGACGGCACCAGGCCCGCGGTTTCGGCCCCACCCCTGACATACGTGTTTCGAGCACGCCACGAGCGTGTCGGGCGCCGCCGCAGGGGCTGCACAACGACTTTCGGTTGGGGCCGACACATCCGGCACGCCGCCTGGCAAGGCCCGTGCGACCCTGAGGGTTGGCCATCGCCATGCATCTGTCAGAACTGAAAGCCCAACACGTCTCCGAGCTGCTCAAGATGGGCGAGGAGCTGGAAATCGAGAACGTCGCCCGCCTGCGCAAGCAGGAGCTGATGTTCGCGATCATGAAGAAGCGCGCCAAGGGCGGCGAACAGGTGTTCGGCGACGGCGTGCTCGAGGTGCTGCCCGACGGCTTCGGCTTTCTGCGTTCGATCGAAGCCAGTTACATGGCCTCGACCGACGACATCTACCTGTCGCCGAGCCAGATTCGCCGCTTCAACCTGCACACCGGCGACATGGTCGAGGGCGAAGTGCGGGTACCCAAGGATGGCGAGCGCTACTTTGCGCTGGTCAAGGTCGACCGGGTCAACGGCCTGCTGCCCGAGGAGAGCAAGCACAAGATCATGTTCGAGAACTTGACGCCGCTGTTCCCGAAGGAGCAGTTCAAGCTCGAGCGCGACATCAAGAGCGAGGAGAACATCACCAGCCGCATCATCGACCTGATCGCGCCGATCGGCAAAGGCCAGCGTGCGCTTCTTGTCTCGCAACCCAAGAGCGGCAAGACGGTGATGATGCAGCACTTCGCGCATGCCATCGTTGCCAACTACCCCGAAGTTCACCTGATCGTGTTGTTGGTGGACGAGCGCCCCGAGGAAGTGACCGAAATGGTGCGCACGGTGCGCGGCGAGGTCATCAGCTCCACCTTCGATGAACCGGCGGCACGCCATGTTCAGGTGGCCGAGATGGTGATCGAGCGCGCCAAGCGCCTGGTCGAGTTGAAGAAGGACGTCGTGATCCTGCTCGACTCGATCACCAGGCTTGCGCGGGCCTACAACAACGTCTTGCCGTCGTCGGGCAAGGTGCTCACCGGCGGCGTTGACGCCAATGCATTGCAGCGGCCCAAGCGCTTCTTCGGCGCGGCGCGCAATATCGAGGAAGGCGGCTCGCTGACCATCATCGGCACCGCGCTGATCGACACCGGCTCGAAGATGGACGAAGTGATCTACGAGGAGTTCAAGGGCACCGGCAACTGCGAGATCTACCTCGACCGCCGCATGTCGGAAAAGCGCGTCTACCCGTCGATCCTGCTCAACAAGAGCGGCACTCGGCGCGAGGAATTGCTGCTCAAGCCCGAGATCCTGCAAAAGACCTGGATCCTGCGCAAACTGCTCTACCCGATGGACGAGATCGAGTCGATGGAATTCATCCTCGACAAGATGAAGCAAAGCAAGAACAACATCGACTTCTTCGACATGATGCGCCGAGGCGGCTGAGACCTCCGACACGAACTATAATTTGCGGTTTTCCGCTTCGGTAAGTGCGCCCCATTTGCGCGGCGTGGCTGCCCAACCACCAGCGAGAGGTCCCCATGAAAGAAGGCATTCACCCCGGCTACCGCGACGTTTGTTTCGTCGACCTGTCCAACGGCTTCAAGTTCGTGACGCGCTCGTGCGCGCAGACCAAGGAAACGATCAAGATGGACGACGGCCGCGAGCTGCCGCTGTTCAAGGTCGAAACCACCAGCGAGTCGCACCCGTTCTACACCGGAACGCAAAAGAGCATCGACAACCTCGGCGGACGGGTCGAGAAGTTCCGCAACAAGTTTGCCAAGCTCACCACCAAGAAGTGACGGCGGCGCGGTGATCGCCCGCCAGGCGAACGCGACAAGGGCAGCCTCGGCTGCCCTTTCGCATTCAGCGCGGCGCCGGTCCCGCGCCGTGGCGGGGCACCCGGAAGCGGGCGTGGCGCGCTTGCGGCGCCTGTCGATCCGGGGCATGATCGCAGCGTGAGCCAGACACCCTCCCCGGCGCTCGTCACGCAGCGCGCTGTGCAGCGCCTGCCTCGCCTGGCGTTGCTGCTGTTTTGCGCCGCCTATGTGCTTCCCGGGCTGTTCGGCCGAGACCCCTGGCGCAACGCCGATCAGACCGCATTCGGATACATGCTGGCGATCGCCGAAGGCCGCACCGGCTGGCTGGCGCCGACCATTGGCGGGTTGGCCCCTGAAAACGCCGTGCTTGCCGCATTGGCTCGGCGCGGCATGCATCTGGCTGCTGTCGCCCCTCGTCGATGCACCAATGGCCGCCCGCGTGCCATTCGGTCTGCTGCTGGCCGGGGTGCTGGTCCTGACCTGGTACACGACGTTTCAGCTCGCCCGCACCGAGGCCGCGCAGCCGGTCGCCTTTGCCTTCGGCGGCGAAGCCGAACCGGTGGCCTACGCCCGTGCTATGGCCGACGGCGCCCTGCTGGCCCTTATCGCCTCGCTCGGTCTGCTGCAGCTGGGCCATGAAACCACGCCCGAGCTGGCGCAATTGTTTGCAACCGCGCTGGTGCTCTGGGCCTGTGCGGCGGCACCGTTTCGCGGCTGGCGCGCAAGAGCGGCCATGCTCGTCGGCCTGCCGCTGCTGGCCGCCTGCGGTGCGCCGATGATGGCGGTGCTGTTCGGCATCGCCGCCAGTGTGACCACGGCCCGTTCGAGCTACGCCGCAGGCCGCAGCTTCGCGCCCTGGGCCGCGCGGCGGTCGTCCTGGCGGCAACGCTGGCGCTGGCGTCTGGGCACCTGGGGCTGGCGCGTCGAGTTCAAGACCAGTGTCGATCAGGGCCTGCAGCTCTTGCGGCTGTGGGTCTGGTTTCTTTGGCCGGTATGGCTGCTGGCGATTTGGACGCTGTGGCGCTGGCGGCGGCATCTTGCCAAGCGCCACATTTCGCTGCCGCTTGCACTGTGCGTGGTGTCGTTGGTGGCCTGCATTGCCGGCGGTGGATTTGACCGCGCATTGATGATCGGGTTGCCTGGCTTTGCAGTGCTCGCTGCCTTTGCGCTACCAACGCTGCAGCGTGGCACCAGTGCCGCCGTAGATTGGTTCTCGGTCTTCTTCTTCAGTATCTCGGCATCGGCCATCTGGGTCATTTATGCCGCGATGGTGACAGGCACGCCGCCGCGCATCGCGGCCAATGTGGTCAGGCTGGCGCCAGGCTTTTCATTGCAGTTCTCCCCCCTGTCATTTCTCGTCGCCATGGCGGGAACGGTCGCCTGGTTTGTGCTGGTGCGCTGGCGCACCGGACGCCACCAGCATGCACTGTGGAAGAGCCTGGTGCTGCCGGCTGGCGGCGTTGCACTGGCCTGGCTGCTACTGATGACGCTGTGGCTGCCGCTGCTCGATTACGCGCGCAGCAATCGCCCTTGGGCGGCACGTCTGGTGCCCCACGTTCCGAAAACCACGGACTGTGTCGCCGCGCCGGGCTATCCGAGGTCCGCAGTGGCAGCACTGGAGCAATATGGTCGCTGGAAGATCGACGCACGCAGCGTCGCCGCCGAACACTGCGCCGTGCTGTTGCGCCAGGAGCGCCGCGGCCAACCCGAGGTCACCGCCCCGGACGGTTGGGAGGTGGTCGCGCGGATCAGGCGACCGACCGACCGCGATGAATCGACGGTCGTGCTGCATCGTTCACGCTGAGCGCGCGGCCTCAGCCAATCGTTCGGCGCAGTCTTTGGCCTGACCCGCATCGCGCGCCTCGACCATCACGCGCAACACCGGTTCGGTGCCCGAAGCGCGGATCAGCACCCGGCCACTATCAGCCAGTTCGGTCTCGGCGCCTGCCTGCGCAGCGACCAGACGCGCATTGTTGCGGTGATCACTGCCGGCGGCAATCCGAACGTTGATCAGCACCTGCGGAAACAATGTCACCGGCGCCAGCATTTGCGCCAGCGTTTGTCCCGACGATCGCACCGCCTGCAGGATTTGAAGGGCGCTGATGATGCCATCACCAGTCGTGTGCTTGTCCAGCGCGATCAAGTGGCCCGAGCCTTCGCCGCCGAGTTGCCAGCCGCGCGCCGTCAGCTCTTCAAGCACATAGCGGTCACCGACCTTGGCCCGCACCAGCACGATGCCGCGGTCGCGCAACGCCAACTCGACCGCCATGTTCGTCATCAACGTGCCGACCACGCCAGGCAATACCGCGCCGTGGGCCAGGCGATCGACGGCCATCACGTAAAGCAGTTCGTCACCGTTGAACAGGCGCCCGCTCGCATCGACCAATTGCAGACGGTCGGCGTCGCCGTCGAGCGCGATGCCGTAGTCGGCGGCGTGCTCGACGACGGCCTTGACCAGCGCCGCCGGCGCGGTGGCACCAACGCCGGCGTTGATGTTCATGCCATCGGGCGCGCAGCCGATTCTGACGACCTCGGCACCGAGTTCGTGGAACACGTCGGGCGCGACGTGGTATGCCGCGCCGTGGGCCGCGTCGACGACCAGCTTCAGGCCCTTCAGCGACAAGTCGCTGCGCACGGTGCTCTTGCAGAACTCGACGTAACGCCCGCCGGCGTCGTCGATGCGGCGTGCCTTGCCCAGCCCCAGCGAATCGGACCACCGTGGCGCCTCGAGCAAGGCCGCCTCGACGGCGAGTTCCCAGGCATCGGGCAGCTTCTGGCCACTGGACGAGAAGAACTTGATGCCGTTGTCGGGGTAGGCGTTGTGAGACGCACTGATGACGACACCCAGGTCCAGCCGCAGCGCGCGGGTCAGGTAGGCCACACCCGGCGTGGGCAACGGCCCTGACAGCAAGGTATCGACGCCGGCAGAGGCAAACCCCGCCTCCAGCGCGGCCTCGATCATGTAGCCCGAGATCCGGGTGTCCTTGCCGATCACCACCGTCGGCCGTGCCGACGACTGTCTGAGCACACGGCCCACGGCATGTCCCAGGTGCAACATGAAGTCGGGGGTGATCGGCTCCTGGCCGACGGTACCGCGAATGCCATCGGTACCGAAATAGCGTCTGTTCATTCTTCTTCTGCCTCCGGGTCGTCTTCGATCGCGCGCCACAACGCCAAGGCGTCGACGGTGGCCGCCACATCGTGGACGCGAACGATTTTCGCCCCACGCTGTACCGCCAACAGCGCCGCCGCCACACTAACGGCCTGCCGCTGTGACGCTGGGCGACCGGTAATGGCCCCGAGTGTCGACTTGCGCGACCAGCCCACCAGCAACGGCGCACCCAGGTCGAGCAATTCGCGCTGGCGTCGCAGCAAGGACAGATTGTGGACCACCGTCTTGCCGAACCCGATGCCGGGATCGAGCACGATACGATTGGCGGCGATGCCGCGCGCACGCAATGCGGCAAGGCGCGCAGCGAGGAATTCGCACACCTCGGCGACGACATCGCCATACCCAGGCGTGGCTCTGCATCGAACCCGGCTCGCCCTGCATGTGCATCAGGCACACGCCGGCATTGGCGTGCCCTGCCAGCACGTCGAGCGCACCGTCGCGCTGCAACGCTCGAACGTCATTGACGATGTCGACTCCAAGGTCCAGTGCGGCCTGCATGACACGCGGCTGGCTGGTGTCGACCGACACCGGAACACCCAGCCCGACGGCGTGGCGCAGCACGGGCAACACGCGATGCAGCTCTTCTTCCACGCTCGGGGCGAGCGTGCCCCGGGCCGGGTCGACTCGCCGCCGATGTCGAGAATCTGCGCACCCTCGCGCAGCAGGGCATCACAGTGGGCGATGGCGTCGGCGGCGTCGGCATATCGGCCACCGTCGGAGAACGAATCGGGCGTGACATTGACGACGCCCATCACCTGCGGCCGGTCGAGGTCGGATCGCGAAGCGCGTGGTCTGCCAGATGGTCATGGCACATTTGCAGTACACGACGCTGCGATGCGAACGCGGCTCGCTGCACGGTGGGACGCCGAAACCGAAACGGGGCCGAAGCCCCGTTGCGAATGCCGTACATCGTCAATCTCAAGCCGTCGCCGCGGCCTCGCCAGTCCCGACCGCCGGCGTCCGCCGCCACTCTTGGGTGTGGTCGAGATCGGCCAGTCCTTCGGCGCGCGGGGCGGCTTGCCGGCCATGATGTCGTCGATCTGGTCGCTGTCGATGGTTTCCCACTCCAGCAGCGCGTTGGCCATCGCATGCATCTTGTCGTGGTTGGCTTCGATCAGTTTGCGCGCCACCGTGTACTGCTCGTCGATGATGCGCCGGATCACCAGATCGACCTTGCGCATCGTCTCTTCCGACATGGTGGTGGTCTTGGTCACCGAGCGGCCGAGAAAGACCTCGCCCTCGTTTTCGGCATAGACCATCGGGCCGAGTTCGTCGGTCATGCCGTAGCGGGTGACCATGTCGCGTGCAATCGCGGTCGCCCGCTCGAAATCGTTCGACGCGCCGGTCGTCATCTGGTGCATGAAGATCTCTTCGGCGATGCGCCCGCCGAACAGCACGCTGATCGTGGACAGCATGCGCTCCTTGTCCAGGCTGTAGCGGTCGCCTTCGGGTAGCTGCATCGTCACGCCCAGCGCGCGGCCACGCGGGATCACGGTGACCTTGTGCACCGGGTCGGTCTTGGGCATCAGTTTGGCCACCAGAGCGTGGCCGGACTCGTGGTAGGCAGTGTTCTTTCGCTCTTCCTCGGGCATCACCATGCTCTTGCGCTCGGGGCCCATCATGATCTTGTCCTTGGCCTTCTCGAAGTCGACCATCTCGACCACGCGACCGTTGCGGCGCGCGGCAAAGAGGGCGGCCTCGTTGACCAGGTTGGCCAGATCGGCGCCGGAGAACCCCGGCGTGCCGCGAGCCAGCAGATCGGCGCGGATGTCCTGGCCAACCGGCACCTTGCGCATGTGCACGTTCAAGATCGCCTCGCGACCGCGGACGTCGGGCAGCGAGACGTAGACCTGGCGGTCGAAGCGGCCCGGTCGCAGCAGCGCCGGGTCGAGGATGTCGGGCCGGTTGGTCGCGGCCATCACGATCACGCCGAGGTTGGTCTCGAAGCCGTCCATCTCGACCAGCATCTGGTTCAGCGTCTGTTCGCGCTCGTCGTTGCCGCCGCCCAGACCGGCGCCGCGGTGCCGGCCGACGGCGTCGATTTCGTCGACGAAGATGATGCAGGGCGCGCTCTTCTTGGCCTGCTCGAACATGTCGCGCACGCGCGCTGCGCCGACGCCGACGAACATCTCGACGAAGTCCGAGCCGCTGATGCTGAAGAAAGGCACCTTGGCCTCGCCGGCAATGGCCTTGGCCAGCAGCGTCTTGCCGGTGCCCGGAGGCCCGACCAGCAGCACGCCGCGCGGGATGCGCCCGCCGAGTTTCTGGAACCGTTGCGGATCCTTCAGGAAGTCGACCAGTTCCTTGACTTCCTCCTTGGCCTCTTCGCAGCCGGCCACGTCGGCGAATGTCGTCGTGTTGTTGGCCTCGTCGAGCATGCGCGCCTTGCTCTTGCCGAAGCTGAAAGCGCCGCCCTTGCCGCCGCCCTGCATCTGGCGCATGAAGTAGACCCAGACGCCGATCAGCAGCAGGAACGGGCCCCAGCTGATCAGGATGGTCATCAGCAGCGACGGTTCTTCGCGCGGCTTGACGTCGAACTTGACGCCGTTGTTGATCAGGTCACCGACCAGGCCGCGGTCGAGGTAGGTTGCGGTGCTGCGGATGCGCTTGTCGTCATTGGTGGTGGCGATGATCTCGGTGCCGCCGGCCGCACCCTCCTGCAGCGTCACCGACTTGATGCGCTTGCTGCGCACCTCCTCGAGGAAGTCGGAGTAGCCGATCTGACCACTGGAAACCGCGCCACGATCGAATTGCCGGAACACGGTGAACAGCACGAGGGCAATGACCAGCCACACGGCGATCTTGGAAAACCATTGATTGTTCAACGCGGCTCCTTGTGCCGATGTGCTGTGCAGCGCCGAAAGGGGCGCAGCCACTCATGTGGGGTCGATTTTAGTCCCGTCAAGGCCCGCCACGCTGGGGAGCAATTGGCGCCCGCGGCATGGCAATCAGGTCTGTTTCAGACCGATACCGACCAGAAAGGTTTCCGCCGAGCGGTCGCGCGAGGCCTTGGGCTTGACCGGGCGCACGACGCGGAACGTCTTCTTGAACCGTTCCACCAGTTGACTGTAGCCGCTGCCGTGGAAGAGTTTGACCACCAGGGCACCTTCGGGGCGCAGATGCTTGAGCGAGAAATCGTGCGCCAATTCGACCAGGTGGGCGACGCGGGCCGAGTCGGAACTGGCAATGCCCGACAGGTTGGGTGCCATGTCCGACAAGACAAGATCGACCGGCCGGCCGGCCAGCAGGGCCTCCAGTTCGGCCAGCACCGATTCCTCGTTGAAATCACCCTGAATGAACTGCACGCCCTCGATCGGCTCGACCTCGATCATGTCCAGCCCGATGATGGTGCCGTTCAGCTGCCCGACCGCAGCCCCGCCGATACCCGCCTCCTTGGGCGCGAACCGGCGCCGCAGGTACTGGCTCCAGGCGCCGGGTGCAGCGCCGAGATCGACCACCACCTGCCCTGGCTTGATCAGGGCGAGCGTTTCGTCGATCTCCTTCAACTTGTACGCCGCGCGGGCCCGATAGCCCTCGCGCTGCGCCATCTTGACGTAGGGGTCGTTGATGTGGTCGGCCAGCCAGGCCTTGTTGACCTTCTTGCTCTTGGTCTTGACTTTCATTGCGAGTCGATAATAGGCACATGCCTGCAATCCAACTCACGCCTGCCCAGCGCAAGGAGCACCGCGCCGCGGCGCACCACCTCGAACCCGTGGTTGCGATCGGCAACGATGGCCTGACCGCCGCCGTGCGCAAGGAGGCCGACGCCGCCCTCAAGGCCCACGGCCTGATCAAGGTGCGCGTCTTCAGCGACGACCGCGACGCCCGCGAAGCGATCTTTCAGGGCCTGGCCGACACGCTCGGCGCCGCGCCGATCCAGCACATCGGCAAACTGCTGGTGCTGTGGCGTCCGCTGCCGCCCAAGGACCGCGCCGAGCGCGACGACCGCTCGGCGGGCTCCAGGGTGGTCAAGATCCTCAAGTTCAGCAAGAGCGGGAACCACCGGCCGCAAGTGAAGAAGCTCACCGTGCACGGCAATCAACGCGTCACCGCCGGCGGCATGGTCAAGCGCGCCAAGAAGCGCACCGTCAGCGCCAAGAGCCAAGACCCGGCCGCGCCGGCCGCTCCGAAGCGGCCAGAGTCCCGTGGGCCACGAAGGGGCCGTTCGGCCCCCGGGGGCGACGCCGCAGGCGTCTTGGAGCCGTCATACATAGCGCACGTCCATGATCTCGTAGCTCTTGACGCCGCCCGGTGCCTGCACGTCGGCGACGTCGCCAATCTCCTTGCCGATCAGCGCGCGTGCGATCGGCGAGCTGATCGAGATCAAGCCCAGCTTCAGGTCGGCTTCGTCGTCGCCGACGATCTGGTACGTCACGTTCGCGCCACTGACTTCCTCTTCGAGGTCCACCGTCGCGCCGAACACGACGCGGCCGCCAGCATCGAGGGTCGCCGGATCGATCACCTGCGCCGCGGCCAGCTTGCTCTCGAGTTCGAGGATGCGGCCCTCGATGAAGCCTTGCTTGTCCTTGGCGGCCTCGTATTCCGCGTTCTCGGACAGGTCGCCCTGCGCGCGGGCCTCGGCAATGGCCTTGATCACCGTGTGGCGATCTATGCCCTTCAACTGCTGTAGCTCGGCCTTGAGTTTTTGCAGCCCGCGAACGGTAATCGGAACAGTGGCCATGGTCGGGATCGGGGTGAAGTGCGGTTCAGAAATGACGCCGCCGCCTGGGTCCACGAAGGACTCCCGGCGGCGGGCAATTGGTGGCAATTCTAGTGCAGCAGTTGCGCGTGCAATTCCTGCAACGACTGCACGCTCAACGCATCCTGGTGCTTGAGTGCCTCGGTCGCCGCCTCGCAGCCGGCCATCGTGGTGTAGTACGTGACCCGGTGCGCCAGCGCTGCGGTGCGGATATAGCGCGAGTCGGCGATCGCGGTTCGTGTTTCGTCGACGGTGCTGAAGACCAGTTGAATTTCCCCGGCCTTGATCAGGTCGGCGATGTGCGGCCGGCCGTCCTTGACCTTGTTGACCAATTTCACGGGTACGCCGCTGGCCGCGATGGCCGCCGCCGTGCCCTTGGTCGCGACCACCGAGAAGCCGAGGTCGTGCAGTTCCGAAGCCACCTTGACGGCCCGATCCTTGTCGTTGTCCTTGACCGTGATCACCACCGTGCCCTGCTCGGGCAGGCGCGAGCCGGCGCCCAACTGGCTCTTGAGCATCGCTTCGCCAAAAGTCATGCCGACACCCATGACCTCGCCTGTCGAGCGCATTTCCGGCCCGAGGATGGTGTCGACACCGGGGAACTTGTTGAACGGAAACACCGCCTCCTTGATGCTGAAGTACGGCGGAATGACCTCTTCGGGCACGCGGCCGTGGCGGTCCTTCTGGTCTTTCAGCCGTTGCCCGGCCATGCAGCGGGCTGCGATCTTGGCCAACGGCTGGCCGGTGGCCTTGCTGACGAACGGCACGGTTCGCGACGCGCGCGGGTTGACTTCGAGCACGAAGACCACCGCGTCGTCGCCCTCGCCCTGGATTGCGAACTGCACGTTCATCAGGCCGACGACCTTCAATGCCCTGGCCATCATCTTGGTCTGGCGGCGCAATTCGTCCTGCAGGGCCGGTGACAACGAATAGGGCGGCAGCGAGCAGGCCGAGTCGCCCGAGTGCACGCCCGCCTGCTCGACGTGTTCCATGATGCCGCCGATCATCACGTCGACGCCGTCCCCGATGCAATCGACGTCGACTTCGATCGCATCGTCGAGAAAGCGGTCCAGCAGAACGGGCGACTTTTCGCTCACGCGCACGGCCTCGCGCATGTAGCGTTCGAGGTCCTTGTCGCCGTGCACGATTTCCATCGCACGGCCGCCGAGCACGTAACTCGGCCGCACGACCAGTGGATAGCCGATCTCCTTGGCCAAGGCGAGCGCGGCCTCCTCGGTCCGTGCGGTGCGGTTGGGCGGCTGGCGCAGGCCCAGTGTTTGCAGCAGCTTCTGGAAGCGCTCGCGGTCCTCGGCGATGTCGATCGAGTCCGGGCTGGTGCCGATGATCGGCACGCCGGCGCGCTCCAGGTCCAGCGCGAGCTTCAACGGTGTCTGTCCGCCGTATTGCACGATCACGCCGGTCGGTCGCTCCTTGTCGACGATCTCGAGCACGTCTTCCAGCGTCACCGGCTCGAAATACAAGCGATCCGACGTGTCGTAGTCGGTGGAGACGGTCTCCGGATTGCAGTTGACCATGATCGTCTCATAGCCGTCCTCGCGCATCGCCAGCGCCGCGTGCACGCAGCAATAGTCGAATTCGATGCCCTGCCCGATGCGATTCGGGCCGCCGCCCAGCACCATGATCTTCTTCTTCGCCGTCGGCTCGGCCTCGCACTCCTCGTCGTAGGTCGAGTACATGTAGGCCGTGCGGGTGGCGAACTCCGCGGCGCAGGTGTCGACACGCTTGTAGACCGGGCGCACACCCAGGGCATGGCGTCGAGCGCGCACTTCGTGCTGGTTGCTGGCCAGCAGCCTGGCCAGGCGACGATCGGAAAACCCCTTGCGCTTGAGGAAACGCATCTCGTCGGCGCTGAGATCCGCCAAGCCGCGCCCAGCCAGCGCCTGCTCGGTCTGCACCAGCTGCTCGATCTGGGCCAGGAACCAGGGATCGATCGCGGTTTCCTCGAACACCTCGGCCTGCGTCATGCCGATGCGAAAGGCATCGGCCACATAGAGGATGCGATCCGGGCCCGGCTCGCCGATCTCCTGCACGATCTCGTCGCGGTCGGTGCTGCGCTCGGACAGGCCGTCGATGCCGGTCTCGAGCCCGCGCAGCGCCTTCTGAAAGCTCTCCTGGAAGGTGCGGCCGATGGCCATCACTTCGCCCACCGATTTCATCTGCGTCGTCAGGCGCGCATCGGCGGCCGGGAACTTCTCGAAGGCGAAGCGCGGAATCTTGGTGACCACGTAGTCGATGCTGGGCTCGAAGCTGGCCGGCGTCGCGCCGCCGGTGATGTCGTTGCGCAGCTCGTCGAGCGTGTATCCCACGGCCAGCTTGGCCGCGACCTTGGCGATCGGAAATCCGGTCGCCTTGGAGGCCAGCGCAGAAGACCGCGACACGCGCGGGTTCATTTCGATGACGACCATGCGGCCGGTCTTCGGATCGATCGAGAACTGCACGTTCGAACCGCCGGTCTCGACGCCGATCTCGCGCAAGATCGCGATGCTGGCATTGCGCAGCAGCTGGTATTCCTTGTCGGTCAAGGTCTGGGCCGGCGCCACCGTGATCGAGTCGCCGGTGTGCACGCCCATCGGATCGAGGTTCTCGATCGCGCAGACGATGATGCAGTTGTCCGCCTTGTCGCGAACAACCTCCATCTCGTATTCCTTCCAGCCGATCAGCGATTCCTCGATCAGCAATTCCTTGGTCGGCGACAGATCCAGCCCGCGCTTGCAGATCTCCTCGAACTCCTCCGGGTGGTAGGCGATGCCCCCGCCGGTACCGCCGAGCGTGAAGCTGGGGCGAATGACCATCGGAAAGCCGGTGCCGCCGATCTCGGCCGAGATGCGCCTTTGCACTGCCAGCGCCTCTTCCATCGAGTGCGCGATACCGCTGCGGGCCGAAGCCAGGCCGATGCCGGTCATCGCATCCTTGAACTTGAGCCGGTCTTCGGCCTTCTCGATCGCCTGCTCGTTGGCGCCGATCATCTCGACACCGTACTTGCGCAGCACGCCGTGCTGGTGCAGGTCGAGGGCGCAATTCAGCGCCGTCTGCCCGCCCATCGTCGGCAGCAGCGCCATCCTTTCGTCGGGAAAGGCGAGGCGTTCCTTGGCGATGATCTTCTCCACCACCTGCCAGGTGATCGGCTCGATGTAGGTCGCGTCGGCCATTTCCGGGTCGGTCATGATCGTGGCCGGATTGCTGTTCACGAGCACGACGCGGTAGCCCTCCTCGCGCAGCGCCTTGCAGGCCTGGGCGCCGGAGTAGTCGAATTCGCAGGCCTGGCCGATCACGATCGGGCCTGCGCCGATGATCAGGATGCTTTGCAGATCGGTGCGCTTGGGCATCTCAACGCTTCTCCATCAGCCCGATGAACCGATCGAACAGGTAGGCAATGTCGTGCGGCCCCGGCGACGCCTCGGGGTGGCCCTGGAAGCAGAACGCAGGGCGGTCGGTGCGCTGCAGGCCCTGCAGCGTGCCGTCGAACAGGCTCACATGCGTGGGCCGCAGGTTGGCCGGCAGCGACTTCTCGTCGACCGCGAAACCGTGGTTCTGGCTGGTGATGCTGACGCGACCGCTGTCGAGGTCCTTCACCGGGTGATTGGCCCCGTGGTGGCCGAACTTCATCTTGAATGTCTTCGCGCCCGACGCCAGTGCCAGGATCTGGTGGCCCAGGCAAATGCCGAAGGTCGGGATGCCGCGCTCGATCAGCGTGCGCGTCGACGCGATCGCATAGTCGCAGGGCTCGGGGTCGCCCGGCCCGTTGCTGAGGAACACGCCGTCCGGGTTCAATGCCAGCACCTCGGCGGCGGAAGTCTGCGCAGGCACGACCGTGATGCGGCAGCCGCGACTGGCCAGCATGCGCAGGATATTGCGCTTGATGCCGAAGTCGTAGGCGACGACATGAAAGCGCGGGGTGCGTTGTGCGCCGTAGCCGGCGTCGAGATTCCACTCGCACTCGGTCCAGGCATAGCGCTCTCGCACCGACACGACCTTGGCCAGGTCGAGGCCGGCCATGCTCGGCGCGTCGCGCGCGATGGCCAGCGCCTCGTTGATCTGCGCCGGGCCGACGCGCGTGCCCGTCGCAAAGGCCATGATGCAGCCGCTCTGCGCACCCAGCGTGCGCAGGCGGCGCGTCAACATGCGCGTGTCGATGTCGGCGATTGCGACCGTGCCCTCCCGGGCCAGGTACGCGGCCAGCGTCATCGTGCTGCGAAAATTGGAGGCCAGACACGGCCAGGTCCCTGATCACGAGTCCTGCGGCAAAGACCTTCGAGGCCTCGACGTCTTCGGCATTGACGCCGTAGCTGCCGATGTGCGGATAGGTCAGTGTGACGATCTGCCGGCAGTAGCTCGGATCGGTCAGGATTTCCTGGTACCCGCTGAGCGCGGTGTTGAAGACGACTTCGCCGCTGGTACGGCCTGCCGCGCCGATCGAAGTGCCGTGAAACACCGTGCCGTCTGCGAGTGCGAGGACGGCGGGGGGCAAGACAGGCAGCAAGACGGGCTCCGAGGCGAGGTGCCCGGCACGGCTCCTGGGCACACTGTCTGTCGCGTACGGGCCGCTGTGGGTCCGTGCACTCGGTTGTGGGCCGTCAGGTGACCGAAGGGCTGGGGCGGTGGGGGCAGGCAAACCGTCGAATTATAGAGGTGGCGACCCGCACGGCCCGCATGCCGGCAGCCGTGCCGCGCGCTCAGGGCCCCAGGGCCGCGATCGCGGCACGCGCGATCTGCGCGTCGTCGCCTGGCTTGACCCCGCTGACGCCGACAGCGCCGATGCAGTGGCCCTGCACCATCACTGGCACGCCGCCCTCGAGCATGCCATGCAAGCCCGGCGCACTGAGGAATGCCGTACGCGGTCCGTTGATCAATTCTTCGTAGATCCGGCTCTCGCGCCGGCCCAGCGCCGCTGTGCACGCCTTGGCCGGCGCGATCTGCGCCGAAATCGGCGCGGCACCGTCGAGCCGCTGCAACCACAGCAGATGACCACCATCGTCGACGACGGCGATCGACACGGCCCAGCCGTGCCGCTGCGCTTCGGCCTCGGCGGCCGCGGCCATGCGGCGCGCATCGTCGATACCGAGAAAGGGTTTGCTGTTCAGCGCCATCGCTTCATCCGTGACAGGGCTTTGCGGGCCCCTGGGTGGGGAACTAGAATGCACCACGCGGGTCACAGCCCGCATCATTCACATCACTGGAGGTCTGTGACGATGAACGAACAACTGCAACCCGCCTACCTTGGCCAAGTCGGTTCCGCTTCGCTCAGCGATGAGCGTAATCGCGTCCTGCGCAACACGTACTGGCTGCTGGCATTGTCGCTGGTTCCCACCGTGCTCGGGGCGTGGGTCGGTGTGACCACCGGCGTGATGGCCAAAATGGGCATGGGTCTCAGCACGATCATCTTCTTTGCCGGAGCCTTCGGTTTGATCTTCGCCATCGAGAAGTTCAAGAACTCGAGCACGGGCGTCGCCCTGCTGCTCGGTTTCACGTTCTTCATGGGCCTGATGCTGTCGCGCCTGCTGGCCGCGATTCTCGGCTTCAGCAATGGCTCGACGCTGATCATGATTGCGTTTGGCGGCACGGCGGCGGTGTTCTTCGCCATGGCCAGCCTGGCCAGTGTGATCAAGCGCGACTTGTCCAACATGGGCAAGTTCCTGTTCGTCGGCGCGATCATGTTGTTGATTGCTGGCGTGATCAACATCTTCGTGCAGTCGAGTGCGCTGATGATCACGGTGGCGGTGATTGCCATCGGCCTGTTCTCGGCCTTCATGCTCTACGACCTGAAGCGCGTGATCGACGGCGGCGAAACCAACTACATCAGTGCCACGCTGGCGATCTACCTGGACATCTACAACGTGTTCCAGAGCATGTTGGCGCTGCTCGGCATCTTCGGCGGCGAACGCGAGTAGACCGCTTCGCTCCAGACGGCTAGCGGGGCCCTTTGGGCCCCTTCTCTTTTCTTGCACTACACCCGCTCGAAGACCGCCATGCTCTCGATGTGCGCCGTGTGCGGGAACATGTTCACCACCCCGGCTGCGGTGCAGCGGTAGCCGGCCTGGTGCACCAGCAAGGCGGCGTCGCGTGCCAGCGTTGCCGGGTTGCAGCTGACGTAGACGATGCGCCGCGGCGGCGCCCATTGCGGCGCAAGTCCCGGCTCGGCGTGCAGTTCGGCCACCGCCTTGGCCAGCGCAAACGCGCCCTCGCGCGGTGGATCGATCAGCCACCCCTGCGCGCTGCCGTCGGCGACCAGCTGGGCGGCAGTCAACTCGAAGAGATTGCGCACCTCGAAACGGGTCTTGTTGCCCAGGCCATGACGCTCGGCGTTTGCGGCCGCGCGCTGTACCAAGGTCTCGCTGCCCTCGATGCCCAGCACCTCGCGCGCCTGCGTCGCCAGCGGCAAACTGAAGTTGCCCAGCCCGCAAAACCAGTCGATCACCCGTTCATGCGCTGCCGCGCCAAGCAGGCGCAGCGCGCGGCCAACGAGGATGTTGTTGATGTGTGGATTGACCTGCGTGAAGTCGGTCGGCTTGAACGGCATCGTGAGGCCGAATTCGGGCAGCGTGTAGGCCAAGCCTTCGCCGCCCTCGTCCAGGCGCTGCACGGTCTCGGGCCCCTTGGGCTGCAGCCACCACTGCACATCGTGCGCGACGCCAAATTCGCGCAGTCGTTGCAGGTCTGCGTCGCTGAGCGGTTCGAGATGGCGCAGCACCAACGCCAGCACCTGGTCGCCGGCGGCCACCTCGATCTGCGGCAACCGGTCGCGCGCCTGCATCGCCATCACGAGCGAGCGCAGCGGCAGCAGCAACGTGCTCACCCGCGGCGGCAACACCGCGCAGCTGTGCATGTCGGCAATGAAGCTCGACTTGCGTTCATGGAACCCGACCAGCACGGTGCCCTTCTTCACGACATGGCGCACCGACAATCGCGCGCGGTCGCGGTAACCCCAGGCCGGGCCTTCGATCGGCCGCAACACGACTTCGGGTCGTACCTTGCCCAGATGCCACAGGTTGTCTTCGAGCGCGCGCTGTTTGACGGCGACTTGCGCTGCCGGGTGCAGGTGCTGCATCTTGCAGCCGCCGCAGGCACCCGCGTGCAGGCCGAAGTGCGGGCACGCCGGGCGCACGCGCTGCGAGCTCTCACGCTGCAACGCGGTCAGGGTGGCCTGTTCCCATTGGTTCTTGCGCCGATTGACCTGCACCTGCACCGTTTCGCCGGGCAGTGCGCCTTCGATGAAGACCACCTTGCCCTGGCCATCGTGCGCCACGCCCTGCCCCTCGAGGTCGAGGGACTCGACCTTCAGCCACTCATTGTCTGCCGTCATGGGCCCGGATTATCCGGGCCCCTCGCGCCACCTTGCGTCAGAAGACCGCGTCGCGGTCGACACCGTGACGCACCAAATGACGCTTGAGCTTGAGCAGGGCCTCGTGTTGGATCTGGCGGATGCGTTCGCGCGTCAGACCCATGCGTTCGGCCAGCGCCTCGAGCGTTTCCGACTCGTGATCGTGCAATCCGTAGCGCCCCGTCAGCACTTCACGCTCGCGGTGATTGAGCGCCGCCAATTCGCTATCGAGCAATGACTCGACCTCGCGATGCAGCGCGTGGCCCATCGGGTCGACGGCGGCCTCGTCGGCCACGCCGTCGAGCAACGATTCGCCGTTCGACTCACCGTCGCGCGCCGCGTCGCGCGGTGCATCCAGCGAGGTCGGCATCTCGGCGAAGCGCAGCAGGTCGGCCACCTCGTCGCGCGGTCGGTCCAGCGCCGTCGCGATCTGATCGACGCTCACCGGGCGATCGTCAGGCGCCACGCCGCGGCTGCGCGCACCTTCGAGGGCACGCCGCGCCTTGAGCACCAGGTTGAGTTCACGCACCACGTGCACCGGCAAGCGCACCAGGCGGGCCTGGTGCACGATCGCGCGCTCGATGCTCTGGCGGATCCACCAGGAAGCATAGGTCGAGAAGCGAAAACCCCGTTCGGGCTCGAACTTGCTGGTGGCATGCATCAGACCGAGGTTGCCCTCCTCGATCAGGTCGCTCATCGACATGCCGCGGCCAAGGTAGTTCTTCGCGATGCTGACGACCAGGCGCAGGTTGTGCTCGATCAAGCGCTGGCGCGCCGCAAAGTCACCGGCCCGGGCGCGCTGCGCGGTGGCGAACTCCTGCTCCGGCGTGAACAGGGGCGCACGGCGGATCTCGCGCAGGTAAGTCTGCAGGGTATTGGACGCGTCCGCGTCCGCGGCCGCGACGTCGAGCCCAGCGCCCGTCCCCTCGTCCGTGACAGGGGGCGCGGCGCTGGGGTCGGTGCCGTTCCAGGCCGCAGCGAGCAGCTCGGGTGACTGCAACGACGACGGCACACGACCGGCCATGGCCCGATGCCCCGTACTATCGCGGCGGCAGCAACCGCGCCGGATCGACGGGCTTGCCGAGCTTGCGCAGTTCGAAGTGCAGTTGCACCCGGTCTGCGTCGCTCGAACCCATCTCTGCGATCTTCTGGCCGCGGCGCACCACCTGATCTTCCTTGACCAGCAAGGTCTGGTTGTGCGCGTAAGCGGTGAGGTACGTATTGTTGTGCTTGACGATCACCAGATTGCCGTAGCCACGCAGGCCCGAGCCGGCGTAGACGACGCGGCCATCCGCTGCGGCCAGAACGGGGTCGCCGGCCTTGCCGGCAAACACCAGGCCCTTGCTCCGCACTTCGTCGTAATACGTGCTGACAGGTGACGCCGTCGGCCAAGCCCCAGGTCAGTTCGTCGTCGCTGTCTTCGCGCGCCGCCACCGACGCCGCAGGCGCCGGTGCCGCAGCCGGCATCGATGCCGTGCTCGCAGCCGCGGTGCCGGAAGCTGCCGCAGACGCGACGACTGGCCTGCCGCTTGCGTCCAGCGGCCGCGCTTCGACTTTGGTCGGAGGCACCGGTCGGGTCGTCGTTGCCGCGGCGTCGGTGCCTGGCGCCGTGACACGCAGCACTTGTCCGACCTCGAGCGGATACGGGCTCTCGATGTTGTTCCAGCGCGCAATGTCTCGCCAGTTCTGGCCAGTCTCCAGCCCAATGCGGATCATCGTGTCGCCCGGCTTGACACTGTAGAAACCTGCCTTGCCGGCGTTCTCGATACCAGGCACCGGCTTGGCCGCATCCATCGCACTTGACCGTCGTACTTACCGTCGCCGTGGCGGGCAAAGTTGCCGCTGAACTGGCACCGGCGGCGCCGGCGCGCGTACCGCGGTCTTCGACCGGCGCCCGGTTCGGCTGTGATGCGCAGCCAGCGAGCACGACCACGAGGACGGCGATCAGCCCGGAGGCCCGCGTATGCACTGCGGCGGTGGCTTTGGATGGCTTCATCTTCATGCAGTGCCCGATCTTAACGGCACGAAGTGCACGGCCTCGTAGCGTTGGCGCGACCAGCCCTGCGCGCTGCGGTCGACCACCAAGAGTTCCTGGCCGGCGTGCGCACGGCTGCGCATGGGTGCAATCAGGCGCCCGCCGACGGCCATCTGTTCGAGCCAGGCCTCGGGCACGTCGTCGCCACCGGCGGCGCTGATGATGGCGTCGTAGGGCGCGTTGGGTGCATGGCCGGCGCGGCCGTCACCGTAGACGAGGCGCAGGTTGTCCCTGCGCAGAGGCGCGAGATGCCCACGTGCCCGTTCGAACAGCGGGCGCAGGCGCTCGATCGAGATCACCTGCTGGGCCAGCAGCGACAGCAGCGCCGCCTGGTAGCCGCAGCCGGTGCCGATCTCGAGCACGCGGCCCAGCGATGCGCCGTGGGCCGCACCGCGTGCCTCGAACAGCAAGCCCAGCATGCGCGCGACCACCGACGGCTTGGAGATGGTCTGGCCATGCCCGATCGGCAATGCCGTGTCCTCGTAGCCTTGCGCGGCCAGGGCGGCATCGACGAAATCGTGGCGCGGCACCTGGCCCATGGCCGCCAGCACCGGCTCGCACCGCACGCCCTCTGCACGCAAGCGCTGCACCATGCGCGCGCGCACGGCCTGCGAATCCAGCCCGAGTCCGATCGACACGGCCGTGGCCGCACCCTGGCGCCGCGCGGGCGCGCTCCCGGTCGGCCCCTGCCCGGCCGGCGCACCCGTTGCGCCGCCGACGCGATCGAGTGCCAGCGGAAACCGGCGCGGTCGCACGCTCACGGCCCGCCCGGCAGCTTCAGCGCATCACGCCAGCCCGCCAACTCGGCATGGTCGGTGAGGTCGACCTGCAGCGGCGTGATCGAGACGACAGCCACTCGCGACGGCGTGAAAGTCGGTGCCCTCGCCGGCCTCGCGTGCATCGCCGGCCGGCCCGATCCAGTAGATCGTTTCGCCACGCGGGCTGGTCTGCTGTATCACTGGTTCGCTGGCATGGCGCCGGCCCAGGCGGGTGATGCGCCGCGGCAGGGCCAGGGCATCGGCGCGGTTCGGGATATTCACGTTGAGCAGCCATGGCCGTGCGGCGCGCGGCAATGCCAGGACCTGCTCGACGACGGAGCGGGCGACCTGCGCCGCCGCGTCGAGTTCGCCCCAGCCCTTCTCGACCTGCGAGAACGCAATCGCCGGGATGCCGAACAGGAAGCCCTCCATCGCCGCGGCCACCGTGCCCGAGTACAGCGTGTCGTCGCCCATGTTGGCGCCGTTGTTGATGCCCGACAGCACCAGGTCGGGCCGCTCGGGCAGCAGTCCGGTGAGGGCCACGTGCACGCTGTCGGACGGCGTGCCGGTGATATAGCGAAAACCGTTGCTTGCGCGGTGCACGGTCAGCGGCCGGTTCAGCGTCAAGGCGTTGGACGTACCGCTGGCGTTCTGCTCGGGTGCGATGACGTCGATCTGGCCCAGCCCCTGCATCGCGCGCACCAGCGCCGCCAGCCCGGGTGCGAGGTAACCATCGTCGTTGGCAATGAGAATGCGCATGCGGTGATTGTAGGCAGCGCGCGGTGTCTATCATTCGCGACCTGAGATTGCCTGGGAGCGAGACGATGCATGCTTGGCTTTGCGACAACCCGGTCGGCGTGCAGGCGCTGCGCTGGACCGAGCTGCCCACGCCCGTGCCGGCAGCGGGACAGGTGGGCATCGAAATTCACGCCGCGAGCCTGAACTTTCCCGACCTGCTGACGGTGCAGAACAAGTACCAGGTCAAGCCGCCGCTGCCGTTCGTGCCCGGCTGCGAGTTTTCGGGCCGCGTCCAAGCCCTCGGCGAAGGCGTGCGGCACCTGCAAGGTCGGCGACCGCGTGGCCGCCATCGGTGTCAGCGGCGGCTTTGCGACGCATGCCTGCGTCGATGCGGCCCTGGTCATGCCGCTACCGCCCGGTTTCGACCTCGACGATGCGGCCGCCTTCGCTTTCACCTACGGCACCTCGCACCACGCGCTGATCGACCGCGCGGCACTGCGGGCCGGCGAGACGGTGCTGGTACTCGGCGCCGCCGGCGGCGTGGGCAGCGCGGCGGTGCAGATCGCCAAGGCGGCCGGCGCGCGCGTGATCGCGGCCGCATCGAACGAACACAAGCGCAACTTCTGCCGCGAACTCGGTGCCGATGTGGCCATCGACCTGGGCCGCGACAACCTGCGCGATGCACTCAAGGCGGCGACCGATGGCAAGGGCCCCGACGTGGTCTACGACCCGGTCGGCGGCGAGTCTGGCCGAGGCGGCGTTCAGGGCCATCGCCTGGCGCGGTCGCTACCTGGTGATCGGCTTCGCCGCCGGCCCGATCCCGGCACTGTCATGGAACCTGCCGCTGCTCAAGGGTGCCAGCGTCGTCGGTGTGTTCTGGGGCGATTTCGTTCGACGCGAGCCCAAGGCGTTTCGGCATGGCCTGGCCGAGCTGTTTGCGTGGTACGCCGAAGGCCGGGTCAAGCCGGCGATCGACACTCGCCTGCCGATGAGTGCCTTGGCCGCCGCTTACGCCCGCATGGATTCGCGCCAGGTCTGCGGCAAGCTGCTGATGGTGAACTGAGGCGCGCTTTGCGCGCTCCCGTGCGTCGCGCCGTGATGCGCTACGATGCGCCGAGCCTTTGTCGATGCGGTGTCGTGGCCGAACGATGGGGAGACAACAATGACCGTCAAGGTTCTGATCCTGGAGGACAACCCGGTGGCGCGCGGGTTCTTGTGCCGGGTCGTGCGTGAGAGCTTCAGCGACGCCCTCGCGATTGCCGAAGCGGGAGACCTTGGCAACGCGCGCAAGCAGATCGCGATGGCCGGCGGCGCCAGCGGGATGCACGGCGCAGATCCGTTCAAACTGGTGCTGGTCGACCTCGAATTGCCGGATGGCGACGGCATGGACCTGCTGACCGAGCTGGCGCATTACCCGGCCATGAAGATCGTCACCACGCTGTATTCCGACGACGACCACCTGTTCCCGGCATTGCAACGCGGTGCCGACGGCTACCTGCTCAAGGAAGACCGCTTCGAGGTCTTGGTCGAAGAGCTGCAGAAGATCGTGCGCGGCCAACCGCCACTTTCGCCGGCCATCGCACGCCGCCTGCTCACGCACTTTCGCAACGGCAGCACCGACGGCCACGACATCGGCGCCGGATTCACCGAGTCAGGCTTCACCGCGGCGCCCGGCGCCCCGTCGGCAAGCAGGCCGGTTGCGCTGCTGGACAAGCCGTTCGCGCATGAACACCTGACGCCGCGCGAGAGTGAGGTCCTGACCTTCCTGAGCAAGGGCTTCACGATCAAGGAAATCGCCAGCCTGATGGGCATCAAGTGGTTCACCGTCAACGACCACATCAAGTCGATCTACAAGAAGCTCAACGTTTCCAGCCGCGCCGAGGCCGCGGTGCTGGCCAGCAAACAAGGGCTGGTGTGAGCCGTCAGGCGCGCAACGGCCTGGATGCGCGATGCCTGCCCCGCCACCCGCTGCCGACGCGTTGCGTGCGGCAAGCGACGACGGTGGCACGCGCTTGCTGACTGACGACAAGCCGCAGAGACGCGATTTCGGACAGCGACGGCAACGTGCACGCTGGATCGGTTGGCGGGTGCGCGTCCTGGTAGGCGCCGCGCTGATCGGCTGCCTGGCCCTCGTTCTACTGGTCCGTGCACTGGCCGCGGTGCCGGCGTCGTCGGCCGCGCTGCAAGCCAATGACGGAGGCACGTTACAGCTGGCGGGTGCGGCACAGGCAGCGCACGGCGTGCGCGGCCTGGTCGACGCCAGCGGGCACGTGACTGCCATCGATGCACTGCTGCTGCAACGCTCGGCACGCTGGCTGACGACGGACGCCGATCGGCAAAGCCATGCCGCCCAACACGACGCTCTGGGCCATGCACTGGCCGGCGGGTCATTGCAACTGATGCTCGACGACGACCGCTTGCTTGCCTTCGACGCCCGCCCGCATGGCAGCGGCGGCCTGGGCGCGGTGTTCTGGCCGGCTGCCGCATTTGCCCTGTTGCTGTACATGGTGGCGATTGCCGTTCTGGTGGCCCGCCCCGAGTTGGCCAACGGCCTTTACGCCGTCATGGCGCTGGCGCAGGCGGGCAACCTGCTGTTCCTGGGCGTCGAGTCGATTCCTGCGCTGGGCATGCCCGCCGGCTTCATGCGCCTGGACAGCGACCTGCGCTCTGCGTTCGACCTCGCGACCGCCGCGGCACTGGTGCACGCCACGGGCGTGCACCCGCGCCGCCTGCCCGGCATCGGCGCGCGCGCGGCGCTGGTCTGGCTCGCGCTGGCGGGCTTGGCTGCGGCCGTGGCGACCCAGTGGCTGGCCAACGCATGGTGGTGGACGCAGGCGGCGATGATCGGCTGCGGCGTGCTCGCCGTGGCCCAGCTCGGCATGGGTGCAGCGCGTGCAGCCGCATCCGCTGGCGGCGGCGCTGTGGCGATTCTGCCTGCTGACCGTCACGACGCTGGTCGTGTTGACGGTATCGCTCGCCACGGTCGACATGCAGCCAGTCGGCAACAGCCAGGCGGCGGCGATCGGAGCGGCGGCATGGTTGGTGTTCATCGCCTCGATGCTGCTGATGCTGCCGTTCCTGGCCCGCACGCAGCAATTGATGCGCGAGCTTTCGCTGTTGGCAGGCGTGAGCGCGGTGGCCGCCGCGCTGGATCTCATGTTCGTCGCCGTGTTCGCGCCCGGCAGTTTCGCCTCGCTCACGCTGGCGCTGTTCATCGCACTCGGTGCCTACGTCGGCCTGCGCCAATGGTTGATCGACCAGATGCTGGCGCGCGAAAGCGTCACGGCCGAGCGCATGTTCGAGCGACTTTACCGGGTGGCACGCGAAGTCCAGGTCAGGCCGCAAAGCGTCGGCGACCAACTGATGCGTCTGCTGCGTGATGTCTTCGAGCCGCTCGAACTCAAGCAGTCGGAACACCACATGGACCGCGCCCGCGTCGTCGGCAACGGCGCCAGTCTGCTGGTGCCGGTGCCAAGACTCAGCGCCGCAAGCGAGGCCGGCGTCATCGAGCTGCATTTCGCGCAGCGCGGCCGGCGAATATTCAGCGCCAACGATGCGCGGCTGGCCGATCGCATGGTCGAGCAACTCAGCCGCGCCGTGGCCTTCGATGCAGCCGTCGAGCACGGTCGCAGCGAAGAGCGGCTGCGCATTGCGCAGGACCTGCACGACGACATCGGCGCGCGCCTGCTGACCTTGATCTACCAGGCGCCGACGCGCGAGATGGAAGATTACCTGCGCCACACGCTGAAGGACTTGAAGACGCTGACCCGCGGCCTGGCTGCAGCCGATCACCGTCTGTCGCACGCCGTGGTCGAGTGGAAAGCCGACATCGCGCAACGCCTGGCTGCGGCCGATTGTGATTTCGGCTGGGCCTTCGCCTACGACATCGACATCGAGTTGAGCGTCGTGCAATGGTCGGCGTTGACGCGCATCTTGCGCGAACTGGTGAGCAATGCGATTGCCCATGCCCGAGCGACCCGTGTCGACGTCGATGCCAGCCTCGAGCGGGGGGCATTGACCTTGTCGGTCACCGACAACGGCGTTGGGCGCAATCCCGATGCCTGGTCGCATGGGCTGGGCCTGGGCGGCGTGCGCAAGCGCGTCAAGCAACTCGGCGGCGAGGTTCAGTGGCGCGAGATCACCAGCGGCGGCGTTGCCTGTCACGTCGTCATCGGCGGCCTGGGCACGCACCCGGCCTGACGGGGCAATGACAAAGGGCCAGCCGAGAATCCGGCTGGCCCTGTGATCGACGATTGGTCGGGGTGGCGGGATTCGAACTCGCGACCCCTTGCACCCCATGCAAGTGCGCTACCAGGCTGCGCTACACCCCGACGTTGCGGCAGAGTATAGCTGTAGCGATTCGCGCCTCAGGGCGCGAGCAGCGCGCGGATGGCGATCAGCTCGCCGCGAATGTCGCCTGCGGTGATCGGCTGGGCCGCGTCCGGTGCAATCCCGCGCGGCGCTGAGGCGGCGTCCTCGCCTTCGCTCTCCGGCGCGGTTGAGTCCGCATCGCGATCGGAGTCAATCGGGCCCCGGCTCGCGGCCGTCGCAACGCTGTCTGCAAGCCGATTGCGCGCACCGCTGATGGTGAAGCCCTGTTCATACAGCAGGTCGCGGATTCGGCGAATGAGCAGCACTTCGTGGTGCTGGTAGTAGCGTCGGTTGCCGCGCCGCTTCATCGGCTTGAGCTGCGTGAACTCCTGTTCCCAATAGCGCAGCACATACGGCTTCACAGCGCACAAATCGCTCACTTCACCGATGGTGAAATAGCGCTTTGCAGGAATGGCCGGAAGCACTTTCTCCATTGAAATCAACAGCTTTCATTGGGAAAGTTCAGACTTTACTCGAACTCGTCGTCAGCGGCGATGTCGCCCTGAACCAGGCCCTTCAATTTGTGGCTGGCGTGAAAAGTGACCACGTTCCGGGCCTTGATCGGGATCGCCTCCCCGGTCCGGGGGTTGCGTCCCGGCCGCGGCGCCTTGCGCCGGATGTTGAAGTTGCCAAAGCCCGACAGCTTGACGTCGGTTCCGGTCACCAGGGCGGCATGGACGATGTCGAAGAAGGCCTCGACCATGTCCTTGGACTCGCGCTTGTTCAGTCCCAGCCGCTCGAACAGCAATTCGGCCAGTTCGGCCTTGGTCAGCGTCGGCGTCTCCAGCGACGGCATCAGGACGCGCTGCAGAGGTGGCTCGGGGGGCATGCTGCTCATTGCTGGGGCCTTCATGTGCGCAGGCGGGCGCCGAGCTGCGATTGCAGGCGCCGCATCACATCGGCCACCGCGGCTTCGATGCGCTCCTCGGTCAGCGTCGCTTCGTCGTCGCGCAATTCGAGGCGTATGGCCAGGCTTCGTTCGTCGGCGGCGATGCCGGCCACGGCCTGGCCGGGCTTGTACAGATCGAACAGATGGGCCGCGCGAATCAAACCGGCGCCGTCGGCCAGCGCGGCAGCGATCAGCGTGTCGTGGCTGACGCTGTCGGGCAGCACGAGCGCCAGATCGCGGATGGACGCCTGGAACTTGGGAACGGCTGTCGCCATCGGCACCGCGCGCTGCTGCAATGCGGCCAGGTCGAGTTCAAACAGCAGCGGTGCCCGCGGCAGATCGTAGGCCTGGCGCCAGCGCGGGTGCAACTCGCCGCACCAGCCGATGGGCTCGCCGTCGACTTCGACACGCGCACTGCGGCCCGGGTGCAGCGCCGGGTGCGCGGCAGCGACGAAACGCGCGCGCCTGGGCGCCAGCAGCGCCTCGACATCACCCTTGACATCGAAGAAGTCAACGCCGCGCTCGGCGCTGCCCCACTGGACGGTGTCGCTGCGGCCGAAGGCCAGGCCCGCAACCCGCATCGGTTGGTCGACGCCGGCCACCCGAACTTCACCCTCGGTCACGCGCGGGTCGCGCCGGAAGGTCCGTCCGACCTCGAACACACGCACACGCGACGCCCGCCGGGCGAGGTTGTAGCGCAGTACGGCAAGCAGGCTTCCGATCAAGCTCGAACGCATCACCGCCAACGGCGCAGCGATGGGGTTGATGACGGCGATCGGGTCGGCATTACCCGCCAGCTCGTGCTCCCATCGGGCTTCGACGAAGCTGAAGTTGATCGTTTCCTGGTAGTCGAGCGCGGCCAGCGCATGGCGAATCGCATGCACACTGCGACGGGCCTCGGGCACCGCGCGCGCCGTCACAGCCGCCAACGGCGGTGTCGCCGGCAGCAGATGGAAGCCGAGAACGCGGATTACCTCTTCGATCAGGTCTTCTTCGATCGTCAGGTCAAAGCGCCAGGACGGCGGCACGATGGTGACGGTACCGGGACCTTCGCGCGTCTCGAACCCGAGTCGGCGCATGACATCGACGCATTGCGCCTGCGTGACGGCCATGCCGATGACCTTGGCCGCGCGCGCCACGCGCAGCGTGACCGGCGCCCGCGTCGGCATCGACACCTGCTGATCGTCGACCGGCCCGGCCTGACCGCCGCAGATGTCGATGATCAACTGCGTGATGCGCTCGATGTGCTCGACGGTGCCCGCCGGATCGACGCCGCGCTCGAAGCGATGGCCGGCGTCGGTCGTGAAGTTGAAGCGCCTGGAACGGCCCTGGATGGCCTCGGGCCACCAGAACGCGGCCTCGACGTAGACGTTCTTCGTGGCGTCGCCGACCGCCGTCGCGTCGCCGCCCATGATGCCGGCCAGCGACTCGACAGCATGCGCATCGGCGATCACGCCGACGGTCTCGTCGAGTTCCACGGTGTTGCCGTTGAGCAGTGTCAGTTGCTCACCCTGTCGCGCCCAGCGCACCACGAGTTCGTCATGGATCTTGTCGAGATCGAAGATGTGCGACGGCCGGCCATATTCGAACATCACATAGTTCGAGATGTCGACCAGCGCCGTCACCGAGCGCTGGCCGCAGCGGGCCAGGCGCTCGACCATCCAGGCCGGTGTCCTGGCGCGCGGGTTCACGCCGCGCACGATGCGCCCCGAGAAGCGGCCACAGAGGTCCTTGGCCTCGACGCGCACCGCCAGGATGGCATCGTGCGTCACCACCGCCGCAGGGATCGCGGGCGACTTCAGCGCCGCGCCGGTCAGCGCAGCGACTTCGCGGGCAATGCCATACACGGACAGTGCATGGGCGAGGTTGGGTGTGAGCTTGAGCGTGAAGAGGTGATCGTCGAGGCCAAGTACCTGACGCACATCGGCACCGAGCGCTGCATCGTGCGCGAGTTCGAGCAGACCGCCATGGTCATCCGACAACTTCAATTCACGCGCCGAGCACAACATGCCGAAGCTTTCGACACCGCGCAGTTTCCCGACCGCGATCCGGAACGGCTTGCCATCCGCGCCCGGCGGCAGCTCGGCACCCACCAGTGCCAACGGCACACGCAGGCCGACCCGCGCGTTCGGCGCCCCGCAGACGATCTGCAAAGGCCCCTGCGTGGAGTGCTCACCGGCCTCGACCCGGCACACCCGCAGCTTGTCGGCGTTCGGGTGCGGCACGGCTTCGACGATTTCAGCGACGACCACGCGCGAGAACGGCGGCGCTACAGGTCGAACATCTTCGACCTCCAGGCCCGACATCGTCAACAGCTCGGCCAGTTGTTGCGTCGACAGTGGCGGGTCGCAGAACTCGCGCAACCAGCTTTCAGGAAATTGCATCGTTGCCTCTTACCTGAACTGCGACAGAAAGCGCAGGTCGCCGTCGAAGAACAGGCGCAGGTCGTTCACGCCGTAGCGCTGCATCGCCAGACGGTCGATGCCCGATGCCGAAGGCAAAGCCGATATAGCGTTCCGGGTCGAGGCCAAAGTTGCGAACCACGCTGCGGGTGCACCTGGCCAGAGCCCGGCAATCTCCAGCCAACGCCCCTTCAGCGGACCACTGGCGAACATGATGTCGATCTCGGCGCGACGGCTCGGTGAACGGGAAGAAGCTGGGCCTGAAACGCAGTTCGAGTTCGTCGCTCTCGAAGAAGCGGCGGATAAAGTCGAGTGAACACCGATCTTCAGGTCCTTGAAGCTGACGTTTTCGCCGATCCACAGGCCCTCGCACCTGGTGGAACATCGGCGAATGCGTGGCGTCGCTGTCGACGCGGTAGGTGCGCCCCGGCGCGATGACGCGGATATCGGGCATCGGGTCCAGCCTGCGTGACTTGGCCGAGCATGGGCCCGGGCGTAACGGACCTGCATCGGGCTGGTGTGCGGGCGCAGATTCAGCCAGTGGCCTTCGGCATCCTTCATGTCGACGTAGAAGGTGTCCTGCATCGACCGCGCCGGATGGTTCTCCGGGTTGTTGAGTGCCGTGAAGCTCATCCAGTCGGTTTCGATTTCCGGGCCGTCGGCGACATCGAAGCCCATCGAGCCGAAGATGGCCTCGATACGCTCCATCGTGCGCGACACCGGGTGCAGGCCGCCCATGCCACGGTGACGGCCCGGCAAGGTCACGTCGAGCGCTTCGGCCTTGAGTTGCGCCTCGAGTTCGAGATCGGCCAGGGCCTGCCGGCGGGCGCCGAGCGCTGATTCGATGCGCTGCTTGGCGGCATTGATCTGTGCCCCACGCGCCTTCTTCTGCTCGGCCGGTAACGCGCCGAGCGCCTTCATCAGCTCGGTCACGCTGCCGGCCTTGCCGAGAAAGCGCGCCTTCGCGTTCTCCAGTTCGGCAGGCGTCAGTGCGGCGCCGAAGTCGTTCTCGGCAGCGCGCACCAGGGAATCGAGATCGCTCATTGAGGGTCGGATCAAAAAAAAGCCGCCACCCAGGTGACGGCCTTCGATGCTCGAAGCTCACCGCTCGCGCGGTGCGCGCTATCAAGCCAACTGGGCCTTCACCTTGGCAACGATGCTGCCAAATGCAGCCGGGTCGTTGACGGCCATGTCAGCCAGCACCTTGCGGTCGATGCCGATCTGGGCCTTCTTCAGTCCGGCCATGAACTTGCTGTAGCTCACACCCAACTCACGGCTTGCCGCGTTGATGCGCGCAATCCAGAGCTGGCGGAAGACTCGTTTCTTGGTCCGGCGGTCGCGGTAGGCATATTGCCCAGCCTTCATCACCGCTTCTTTGGCGATGCGAAAGACGTTCTTGCGGCGGCCGCGGAAACCCTTGGCCAGGGCCAGCACCTTCTTGTGACGGGCGCGGGCGGTGACACCACGTTTGACGCGAGGCATGTTTCTTCTCCTTCAGCAGTGGGTCAGAGGCCGGCAAAAGGCAACATCTGCGCGATGCCGCCCATATTGGTCTCGTGCACGTTGGTCGCGCCACGCAGGTGGCGCTTGTTCTTCGTGGACTTCTTGGTGAGGATGTGGCGCTTGAACGCCTGACCGCGCTTGACGGTACCCCCCGGGCGAACGCGAAAGCGCTTCTTTGCGCTGCTCTTGGTCTTCATCTTGGGCATTTCACTGCTCCTTCTTTGTGACCCCTGCAGGCGACCGCGGTCGGCGGTACTTGGTTGGCCTGCAACGGCTTCTCTTCAACAGCCCCGGTGACCAGACCGGGCCGCGAATCCTTCAATTCAATTACTTCCTCTTTGGCGCCAGCACCATGATCATCTGGCGACCTTCCAGCTTGGGCATGTTCTCGACCACCGACACATCGGCCAACTCGTCGCGAATTCGCTCCAACAACCGCATGCCGATGTCCTGGTGCGTGATCTCGCGGCCGCGGTAGCGCAAGGTCACCTTACCCTTGTCGCCGTCTTCGGCGATGAACCGGCGCAGGTTGCGCATCTTGATCGCGTAGTCACCTTCATCGGTGCCGGGCCGGAACTTCACTTCCTTGATCTCGATGACCTTCTGCTTGCTCTTTGCCTCGGCCGCCTTCTTCTGCTCCTGGTACTTGAACTTGCCGTAATCCATCAACCGGCACACCGGTGGCACCGCGGTGGCTGAAATCTCGACCAGATCGACATCGAGCTCGGTTGCCATTCGCAGCGCTTCCGCGAGGCTGACGACGCCCAGGGGCTCGTTTTCGGGGCCGTTCAGGCGCACTTCAGGCGCCATGATTTCTCGGTTCAGTCGGTGCTTGCGCTCGGCATTGGGCGTGCGGCGGTCAAGGAAAGTAGCGATGGTGTTTACCTTCTTGCGGGCGTGAAGGCGGCACGACCGGTCAAAATGAAACGCGCGCCAGAGGGTTCCGCTAGATCTTGGCCTTGATGTCTGCCGCGAGCTTCTGGGCGAAGTTGTCGAGGGGCATCACGCCGAGATCCAGGTTGCCCCGGGCGCGCACTGCAACAGCCCCGCTCGCCTTCTCCTTGTCGCCAACGACCAGGATGAACGGAACCTTTTGCATTGAATGCTCGCGGATTTTATACGTGATTTTCTCATTCCGCAAATCCGCCTGTACTCTAACTCCTTGTTTTTGAAGCGTTTTCACGACCTCGCCGGCGTAGCCGGCCTGGCCCTCGGTGATGCAGGCCACGACCACCTGCACCGGCGCCAGCCATGCCGGCAATGCGCCGGCATGCTGCTCGATCAGGATGCCGATGAAGCGCTCCAGGCTGCCGACGATGGCCCGGTGCAGCATCACCGGGCGGCTTGCGTTCGCCCGACTCGGTCACGTACTCGGCCGCACAGCCGCTCGGCCATCGAGAAATCGACCTGCATCGTGCCGCACTGCCAGGGCCTGCCCAGCGCGTCCTTGAGCGTGTACTCGATCTTCGGGCCGTAGAAGGCGCCGTCGCCCGGCGAAATCACGAATTCGCAGCCCGAACGGCGCAGCGATTCCATCAAGGCATGCTCGGCCTTGTCCCAGACCGCGTCGGCGCCGATACGTTGCTCCGGCCGCGTCGCGACCTTGTAGATGATCTCGGTAAAGCCGAAGTCGGCGTAGACACGGCGCAGCAGCGCGGTGTAGGCCACGCACTCGTCGAGGATCATGTCCTCGGTGCAGAAGATGTGGCCGTCGTCCTGCGTGAAAGCGCGCACGCGCATGATGCCGTGCAACCCGCCCGTCGGCTCGTTACGGTGGCATTGGCCGAACTCACCGTAGCGCAGCGGCAGGTCACGATAGCTCTTGATGCCCTGCTTGAAGATCAGGATGTGGCCAGGGCAGTTCATCGGCTTCAGGGCGTAGTCGCGCTTTTCCGACTCGGTCGTGAACATGTTTTCGCGGTACTTGTCCCAGTGGCCCGTCAGCTCCCACAGCGAGCGGTCGAGGATCTGCGGGCCCTTGACCTCCTGGTAGCCGTTGTCGCGGTACACGCGCGCGCATGTACTGCTCGACCTGCTGCCACACCGTCCAGCCCTTGGCGTGCCAGAACACCGTGCCGGGCGAGTGCTCGTCGAGGTGGAACAGGTCGAGTTCGCGGCCGAGCTTGCGGTGGTCGCGCTTCTCGGCCTCTTCGAGCATCGTCAGGTACTGCTGCAGCTCTTCCTTCGTCGCCCAGGCCGTGCCGTAGATGCGCTGCAACTGCTCGTTGGCCTGGTCGCCGCGCCAGTAGGCGCCGGCCACCTTCATCAGCTTGAAGTGCTTCAGCCTGCCCGTGCTGGGCACGTGGGGCCCGCGGCACAGGTCTTCGAATGCACCCTCCCGGTACAGCGACACCTCCTGATCCGCCGGGATGCCGGCAATGATTTCGGCCTTGTAATGCTCGCCCTGGGCCTTGAAGTGCGCCACGGCCTGGTCGCGCGGCAGGACGCGGCGTTCGACCTTTTCGTCCTTCCTGGCCAGTTCGACCATCTTGGCTTCGATCGCGGCCAGGTCCTCCGGCGTGAACGGGCGCTTGTAGGCGAAGTCGTAATAAAAGCCATGCTCGACCGTCGGCCCGATCGTGACCTGGGCTTCGGGGAACAGCGTCTTCACGGCATAGGCCAGCAAGTGCGCCGTCGAGTGACGGATCAGGTCCAGCCCATCGGCGTCCTTGTCGGTGACGATCGCCAACGTGGCGTCGGCGTCGATGCGGTGGCTGGTATCGACCAGCTTGCCGTCGACGCGCCCCGCCAGCGCCGCCTTGGCCAGGCCGGCACCGATCGACGCGGCGACTTCGGCCACGGTCACCGGTTGCGCAAATTCACGCTTGGAACCGTCAGGCAATCGGATCGAAATCATGGCAACACCTTCTGGAAAAGAAAAAGCGCGGTACAGGACCGCGCTTTTCACAGGCAAAGAGGACTCAGTGGATAGACGAGCGCGTGCGGCTACACCGTGGCAAGCGGTGGTCCGAGTTCGCGGTGTCATAACCGACATGCCTTTCTCGCCCTTGAATGTTTCGTGTGGCTGCAATTCTAGATCAGCGATGCCCGACATGACCAGCGTCGACGGAGAGCGGCACAATCGCAGTCTGCCATCCCATGCCCTCACCTGCCATGCCCGCCAATACCGCCATCCGCCGCGCCGACCTCGTCGAAACCGTTGCCGCCGCGCTGCAATACATCAGCTACTACCACCCGGCCGACTTCATCGCCCACCTGGCGCGCGCCTACGAACGCGAGCAAAGCCCGGCGGCGAAGGACGCGATCGCGCAAATCCTGACCAACTCGCGCATGAGCGCCGAGGGCCATCGCCCGATGTGCCAGGACACCGGCATCGTCAACGTCTTCCTCGATGTCGGCATGGACTTGCGCTGGGAGGGCTTCGGTGGCGGCTCGCTGGACGAGGCCATCAACGAAGGTGTCAGCCGCGCCTACCTCCAGCCCGACAACACGCTGCGCGGCTCGGTCCTCGCCGATCCGCTGTTCACGCGCAAGAACACCAAGGACAACACGCCGGCCGTGATCCATGCGCGGCTGGTGCCGGGCTCGAAGCTCGGGATCACCGTGGCGGCCAAGGGCGGTGGCAGCGAGAACAAGGCCAAGTTCGCGATGCTCAACCCGAGCGACAGCGTCGTCGACTGGGTGCTGAAGACCGTGCCGACGATGGGCGCGGGTTGGTGTCCGCCGGGCATGCTCGGCATCGGCGTCGGCGGCACGGCCGAAAAGGCCATGTTGATGGCCAAGCAGGCACTGATGGATCCGATCGACATGCACGAATTGCTGGCCCGCGGCCCGGCGAACAAGACCGAGGAACTGCGCATCGAGCTGTACGGCAAGGTCAACGCGCTGGGCATCGGTGCGCAGGGACTGGGCGGCCTGACCACCGTGCTCGACGTCAAGATCGCGACCTACCCGACCCACGCCGCCAGCCTGCCGGTGGCGATGATCCCGAACTGTGCCGCCACGCGCCACGCGCATGTCGTGCTCGACGGCTCGGGCCCCGCGTATCTCACGCCGCCGAGCCTGGACCTGTGGCCCGCGGTGCACTGGCAACCCGACGTGAAGAAGAGCAAGCGCGTCAACCTCGACACGCTGACCAAGGCCGAAGTGGCGAGCTGGTTGCCGGGCGACACCCTGCTGCTCAACGGCAAGATGCTGACCGGCCGCGATGCCGCGCACAAGCGCATCCAGGACATGCTGGCCAAGGGCGAGAAGCTGCCGGTGGACTTCACCAACCGCGTCATCTACTACGTCGGCCCGGTCGACCCGGTGGCCGGCGAAGTCGTCGGTCCGGCCGGTCCGACCACCGCCACGCGCATGGACAAGTTCACCGAGATGATGCTGGCCCAGACCGGCCTGATCTCGATGATCGGCAAGGCCGAGCGTGGGCCCGTCGCGATCGAGGCCATCCGCAAGCACAAGAGCGCCTACCTGATGGCCGTCGGCGGCGCCGCCTACCTGGTGGCCAAGGCCATCAAGACGTCGCAGGGTCGTCGGCTTCGCCGACCTGGGCATGGAAGCGATCTACGAGTTCGATGTCAAGGACATGCCAGTCACCGTGGCAGTGGACGCCACGGGCACCAGCGTGCACGACACCGGACCCAAGGAATGGTCGGCCAAAATCGGCAAGATCCCGGTCGTCGCCGCCTGAGTCGCAAAGCCCCCATGTCCGCCCACATCCTGCAATCCCTGCCCGTCGGCGAACGCGTCGGCATCGCCTTCTCCGGCGGACTCGACACCAGTGCTGCGGTGCACTGGATGCGCGCCAAGGGCGCCATCCCTTGCGCCTACACCGCCCACCTCGGCCAGCCCGACGAGGCCGACTACGACGACATCCCGCGCAAGGCCAAGGCCTACGGCGCCGACATTGCACGCCTGATCGACTGCCGTGCGCAGCTCGTCGCCGAGGGCATCGCCGCGATCCAGTGCGGCGCCTTCCACATCAGCACCGGCGGCGCCACCTACTTCAATACCACGCCGCTCGGCCGCGCCGTCACCGGCACCTCGCTCGTCGTGGCCATGCGCGAAGACGGCGTCAACATCTGGGGCGACGGCAGCACCTACAAGGGCAACGACATCGAGCGCTTCTACCGCTACGGCCTGCTGGCCAACCCCGCGCTGCGCATCTACAAGCCCTGGCTCGACCAGCGTTTCATCGACGAGCTCGGCGGCCGCACCGAGATGAGCGAGTACCTCGTCGCCCACGGCTTCGACTACAAGATGAGCACCGAGAAGGCCTACTCGACCGACTCCAACATGCTCGGCGCCACGCACGAGGCCAAGCACCTCGAGTTCCTGAGCAGCGGCATGCACATCGTCACGCCGATCATGGGCGTGGCCTTCTGGCGCGACGACGTGACCGTGAAGGCCGAGACGGTCAGCGTGCGCTTCGACGACGGCCAGCCGGTGGCCTTGAACGGCCGCACGTTCGCCGACGCGGTGGCGTTGTTCGAGGAGGCCAACCGCATCGGCGGCCGCCACGGCCTGGGCATGTGCGATCAGATCGAGAACCGCATCATCGAAGCCAAGAGCCGCGGCATCTACGAAGCGCCGGGCATGGCGCTGCTGCACATCGCCTATGAGCGGCTGGTCACCGGCATCCACAACGAGGACACGATCGAGCAGTACCGCAACAACGGTCGCCGCTTGGGTCGCCTGCTGTACCAGGGCCGCTGGTTCGACCCGCAATGCCTGATGCTGCGCGAGACGGCGCAGCGCTGGGTGGCGCGCGCCGTGACTGGCGAAGTCACGCTCGAGCTGCGCCGCGGCAACGACTACTCGATCATGGACACGTCGAGTCCGAACCTGACCTACCACCCCGAGCGGCTGACGATGGAAAAAGGCGCCGGCGCGTTCACGCCCGCCGACCGCATCGGCCAGCTCACGATGCGCGACCTCGATATCGCCGACACGCGCGCAAAGCTCGGCGTCTACAGCAAGGTCGGGCTGATCGGCGCCGGCCAGCGAGGGCGCGATTCCGCTGCTCGGCAGGGCGACTGACGTTCTTCGCCCCGCAGCGCACCTGCCCTCAGGCCTGCGGCGCGGCGTGCATCACCCGCTGCGGGAACGGAATGCTCACGCCCAGCGCATTGACGGTGCGCAGAATGGCGAGGTTGACGTCGCTCTTGACGTTGCCCTGGCCGTTCTCGGGGTCGGCAATCCAGAACGCGACGTTCAGGTTCAGTCCGTCGGCCGCGAAGGCGTCCAGCATCACCCCCGGCGCCGGAACCGACAGCACGCGCGGCACGGCCTTGACCGCGTCGACCAGTTGCGGCATCAGCGCTTCGAGGTCGGTGCCGTAGGCCACCTGCAGCGTGGTCGTGATCGACACCTGCGGGTCGGCGAGCGAAGAGTTCTCCACCCGCTGCGTGAGCAGCAACTCGTTGGGCACGATCGATTCGCGGCCGTTCAAGGCGCGAATCACGGTGTAGCGCGTCTTGATGTCGGTGATGCGGCCCTCGAAGTTGTCGATCTTGACGATGTCGCCGATGCGCAGGCTGTGCTCGGCCAGGATGACGAAGCCGCTGACATAGTTGGCGACCAGCCTTTGCAGGCCAAAACCCAGGCCGACGCCGATCGCGCCGCCGAGCACGCTCAAGGCACCGAGCGGGATGCCGGCCGCCGACAGTGCCAGCAGCACGCCCACCAGCAGCAACAACGCACGGGTGGTGTTGGCGGCGATCTTGCGCACCGACAGGTTGTCGGTGGCCCCGGCCAGCAGGCGCATCTCGATCGCCGCCGATATCCACAGCGCCACCACCATCACCGCCACCGCCGACAACCCGCCCTCGATCAGGCTGCGCAAGGTGACGCTGGCGCCGCCCATCGTCCAGTGGATGGCCTCCAGTTCGCCCAGGATCAGCGGCAACAGGCCACTCAGCCAAAGGACCAGTGCGCCCCAGATCAGCCACGACAGCGTGCGCTCGAGGATGCGCACCGGCTGCGACGTGGGGAAGGTCGCGCGCAGCACGCGCACGGCAATGCGGATCACGACCAGCGAAGCCAAGAATCGGCACCGCCAGATGCAGCAATGCGATCGGTGCTCCGTGGGCCAGCGACGACGCCATCAGCGCGCGCGCAGCCAGGACGAACACCAGCGCCAGCACGGGGAACAGTACGCCGTCGACGACACGCCGGCCGAACCAGATGCTGGTCGGTTGCTGCCCTGGGTCGGGCGCCGGCCGCGCCACGCGCACCATCAGCCAGGCCGAGGCCAGGCAGGCGGCCAGGATTGCCAGCTCGATGAGCACGCTGGGCCGCGTCAGCGCGGCCAGCCAGGCGTCCAGATCGGCCGGCGCTGACAGCGGGGTGCCCACCGTCAGGCCGCCACGCCGGCCAGCACGCGCAGGTGGGCCGCCACACTGCGCGCCAGCGCGCTGAGGTTGTAGCCGCCCTCCAGGCACGAGACGATCCGGCCTTGCGCGTGGCGCTCGGCCACCTCGACCAGACGCCTGGTGATCCAGCCGTAGTCGGCCTCGACCAGGCCCAGTTGGCCGAGTTCGTCTTCGCGGTGGGCGTCGAAACCGGCCGAGACGAACAGCATCTGCGGCTTGAACTCCTCCAGCCGCGGCAGCCACATCTGCTTCGATCGCCGCCCGCACCACGTCGCCGCGCGAATACGGCGCGATCGGCACGTTGACCATGTTCGTACCCAGGGGCACCGTGCCGCTGTAGGGATACAGCGGGTGCTGGAAGATGCTGACCATCAGAACCCGCTCGTCGCCGGCAATGATGTCTTCGGTGCCGTTGCCGTGGTGCACGTCGAAATCGACGATCGCCACCCGCTCCAGGCCGCGCACGTCCAGGGCGTGGCGCGCCGCCACGGCGACGTTGTTGAAGAAGCAGAACCCCATCGCCTGCCCGCGGGTGGCGTGGTGGCCGGGCGGGCGCACGGCGCAAAAGGCGTTGGCGATCTGGCCGTCGATCACGGCGTCGGTGGCGGCCACGGCCGCACCCGCGCCGCGCAGCATCGCGCCCCAGGTGCCCGGGCCGGCGCTGGTGTCCGGGTCGAGGGCGACATGCTCGCCGCTGGCGGCCAGCGGCTCGATGGCTGCCTGCAGCTCGTTGACGAAACCCATGCTGTGCGCGCGTCCGATCTGCTCCAGCGTGGCCAGCGGCGCCTCGCGCAGTTCGAGTGCGACGGCCAGCCCGGTGGCGAGCAGGTGGTCGTGGATGGCGTCCAGGCGCTCCGGACACTCCGGATGGCCGCGACCCATGTCATGTGCACGGCAATCGGCGTGGCTGTAGAAGGCGGTGGTCATGGCGGGCGAAAAGTTCGGTTATGGTGCCGCGCATGGCGAACAACCACCTTGCGCTGACGCAGCAACTGGCGCGTCTGGCAGACCAGATTAGCACGGTCATCGTCGGCAAACGGCCGCAGATCGAGGACTGCATCGCCTGCCTGCTGGCCGGCGGCCATCTGCTGATCCAGGACGTGCCCGGCGTGGGCAAGACCACGCTGGCGCATGCGCTGTCGGTCTCGCTCGGGCTGGACTTTCGGCGCGTGCAATTCACCGCCGACATGATGCCCAGCGACCTGGTCGGCGTCAGCGTCTACGAACGCAGCAAGGAGCAGTTCGTGTTCCATGCCGGGCCGGTGTTCGCCCAGGTGCTGCTGGCCGACGAGATCAACCGCACCGGGCCGAAGACGCAGAGCGCCTTGCTCGAGGCGATGGAGGAGCAGCAGGTCACGGTCGAGAACGAGACCCGCCCGCTGCCCAAGCCGTTCTTCGTCATCGCCACCCAGAACCCGACCGACCAGCTCGGAACCTACCCGCTGCCCGAGAGCCAGCTCGACCGCTTCCTGATGTGCATCACGCTGGGCTATCCGGACCGCGCCAGCGAACGCGCCCTGCTCGCCGGCGCCGACCGGCGCGCCGTCATCGACGGCCTGCGGCCGGTGATGACGCCGGCCGAGCTGCAAGCCGCGCAGCAGGCGGTGCTGGCGCGTGCATGCCGGCGAGGCGCTGCTCGACTACCTGCAGGCATTGATCGCGGCCACGCGCAGCGGCCAGTGGTTCGTCGAAGGCCTGTCGCCGCGCGCCGGCATTGCGGTGCTGCGCGCCGCCAAGGCGCACGCCCTGATGGATCGCCGCGACCATGTCGCCCCCGACGACATCCAGGCCGTGCTGGTGCAGACCGCCGCGCACCGCCTGCAAGCCCGTGCCCGGCGCCGGCCGTGGCGCGGCCGAACAGGTGCTGGCGATGGTCAAGGCGGTGGCGGTGCTGTGATCGGGGCGACGCGCCGACGCTTGCGCACGTGGTGGCAGGCCCGCCACCCGCGCACCGACACCTGGACGCTGACCCAGCGCAACATCTACATCGTGCCCACGCGAGCGGGCTTCGTCTTCGCGGCGGTATTGGTGGTCATGCTGCTGGCCGCCATCAACTACCAGTTGAACCTGGGTTATGTGCTGACCTTTCTGCTGGCCGGCGCGGGCTTCGTGTCGATGCACCTGACGCACAACACGCTGCGCGGCCTGACGCTGCATCTCAAGCCGCCACAGCCCGGCTTTGCCGGCGCGCCCTTGCCGCTCGAAGTCGTGCTGAGCAGCCCGACGCGCCTGCAATATGGCGTCGGCCTGGGCTTCGAGGACGCCGGCGATCGCGGCCACGACGTGTTCGTCGACGTGCCCGCCGGCGGCCAGGCCAGCGCGCACCTGGCATTCGTGCCGCCGCGCCGCGGCCTGCACGAGGTGCCGACCCTGCACGTCGAGACGCGTTACCCGTTCGGGCTCTTTCGCGCCTGGACGGTGTGGCGCCCCATCGCCCGCGTGCTCGCCTGGCCGGCGCCCGAGCAGCCGGTCGCGCCGCTGCCGGCCGCGCCGGCGGCGGCCGGTGAAACGGCGCAGCGCAAGCCGAGCGAGAACGGCGAGTTCGAAGGCGTGCGCGCCTACCGCCGCGGCGATGCCTTGAAGCACGTGGTCTGGAAGAAGGCCGCGCGCACCGGCGAGCTGGTCAGCCGCGATGCCAGCAGCGCCATGCAGCAGGAGTTGTGGCTCGACTGGCAACTGACGCAGATCGCCGGCACCGAGCCGCGGCTGGCGCGCCTGGCGTCCTGGGTGCTCGCGGCCGAGGCGGCCGGCGTTGCGCATGGCCTGCGCCTGCCCGGCGTCGAGATCGCGCCGGGCTGCGGCAACGCCCAGCAGCGGCGCAGCCTGGACGCATTGGCCCTGTGGTCATGAGCGCGACAGCCGACCCACACACCCTGGCGGCCGCGCTGGCCCGGGCTGGTCGCACCTGCCGCGCGACTCGCGCGACGTGCTGTTCCTGCTCGCCGTCATCGGCTGGACGCTGGCGCCGCATTTCGGCCACCTGCCGCCGTGGTGTCCACTGCTGACGGTCGTCGTGATCCTGTGGCGCGCGCAGCTGGCAATCACCAACGCGGCCTTGCCGGGACGCTGGACCTTGATCACGGTGCTGGTGCTGGCGATGGCGCTGACCTGGTGGAGCCACCGCACGCTGCTCGGCAAGGACGCCGGCATCACCATGCTGGTGCTGCTGATGGTGCTGAAGACGCTCGAGTTGCGCGCCCGCCGCGACGCGCTGGTGGTGTTCTTCCTCGGCTTCTTCATCGTGCTGACGAACTTCCTGTACTCGCAATCGATGCTGGTCGCCGGCATGATGCTGGTCTCGGTGTGGGGCCTGCTGACCGCACTCGTGCTGGCGCACATGCCGGTCGGCCGGCCGCCGCTGATGCGGGCCGGCGCGCTGGCGGCCAAGGCCGCCTTGCTCGGCGCGCCGATCATGGTCGTGCTGTTCATGCTCTTTCCGCGCATGGCGCCGCTGTGGACGGTGCCGCAGGACCCGCTGGCCAAGACCGGGCTGTCGGGCAGCCTGCGCATGGGCGGCATCGCCGATCTGGCGATCGACGACAGCGTCGCCTTTCGCGTGCGCTTTCACGGCCGGCGCCAGGCCGGCGCCGCGCGCGCTGTACTGGCGCGGCCCGGTGCTGGCGCGCTTCGACGGCGTCGAGTGGAACCGGCTCGATCCGGTGACTTCCCGGCGCGGCGCGGCGCGGCGCCCAGCTTCGAGTGCGCGGCCCGGCGCTGGACTACGAGATGACGCTCGAGCCCAATCGCCTGCCGGTATTGCCGATGCTCGAGGCCACGCCCGCTGATGACGCCGATGCGCCGCACATCGACGGCCAGCGTGCCTTCCTGCGTTCCGACCTGCAATGGGCGACCGCCCGACCGGTCACCGAGCGGCTGCGCCTGACTGCGCGCGCCTACCTCGACTACCAGCATGGCCCGTCGAGCGACGAGCCGTGGCTGCGCGAGTACACCGAGTTGCCCGTCGGCTACAACCCGCGCACGCTGGCCTGGGCCCAGGCGCTGCGCAGCGAGCCGCGCTATGCCGGCGCCACGCCGCAGCAACTGGTCGACGCCGTGCTGCTCACCATCCGCCGCGGCTTCACCTACACGCTGACGCCGGGCAGCTATGGCGAAGACGAAGAGGGACGCTTTGCCATCGATGAGTTCTGGCTCGACCGCAAGCAGGGCTTCTGCGAACACTTCTCGACCGCCTTCGTGGTCGTGATGCGCGCACTCGACGTGCCGGCGCGGCTGGTCACCGGCTACCAGGGCGCCGATCCCGATCTGCAGGACGGCTACCTCGTCGTGCGCAACAGCCACGCCCATGCCTGGGCCGAGGTCTGGCTGGCAGGCCGCGGCTGGGTCCGCGTCGACCCCACCGCTGCGGTGGCGCCGCGAACGGGTGGTCGCCAGTCGCGCGCTGCGCCCGCAGCCCGGTGTCGTGGCCGGCGCCATCGATGCGGTCAGTCCGGCCCTCATGGCCGAATTGCGCAGCGATGTGGGAGCAGGTCAACAACCGCTGGAACCAATGGGTGCTGAACTACTCGCGGCTGCAGCAGTTCGACCTGCTGCAAAAACTGGGCGTGCGCACCCCGACCTGGGAGGACCTGGCCTATCTGTTGGCCGGCCTGCTCAGCGCAGCGAGCGTCGCCGGCGCGGCCTGGGCCTGGTGGGACCGGCATCGTCGCGACCCGTGGCAGCGCCTGCGTTCGCGCATCGAGCGGCGGCTGGCCGCGCTCGGCATCGACTGCGCAGCCCACGATGCGCCACGCACGCTGGCCCAGCGTGCGCGCGCGCAGCTCGGTGCCGCCGGCCAGGCCGTGGCCGCCGAACTCGATGCGCTCGACCTGCTGCGCTACGGCCGCAGCGCGCATTCGCGGCCCGACCCGGCGTGGTGGCGTCGCTTCGCTGCCGCCGCGGCGAGCGCCACACGGCCACGATAATTCGGCGATGAGTTCGAGTCTTCGGTGCATGCGCAGGGTCGCTGCGGGCGGCCTGGCCTGCGTGTCGATGGTCGCCGCCTGCGCGGCCGACCCACCGCACGCCGCGGCGAAGCCGGCCGCGGCAACGCACAAACACGCGCATCACGCGCAGCGCACCGCGGCGCCGGCCGCGACCTACGGCCAGCGCGCCGACGCGATGCGTCTGGCCGACGAAATCGCCGAGCGCCACCCCGACCTCGATGCGGCCTGGGTCCGCGAGCAACTGGCGCAGGCACGCCACGCTGCCCGAAGTCGCGCAATTGATCATGCCGCCGCCCGCGGGCACGGCCAAGAACTGGGCCGCCTACCGCGCACGCTTTGTCGAGCGCAAGCGCATCGCCGCCGGCGTGGCCTTCTGGCGCGCCAATCAGGGCTGGCTCGAGCAAGCCCAGGAGCGCTGGGGCGTGCCACCGGAGATCGTCGTCGGCATCGTCGGCGTCGAGACCTTCTACGGCCGCACGATGGGCCGCTTTCGCACGCTCGATGCGCTGGCCACGCTGAGCTTCGACTTCCCCGCCGGGCGCACCGACCGCTCGCCCTTCTTTCGCGAACAACTCGAAGAGTTGCTGCTGTGGTGCCGGCGCGAAGAGCGCGACCCGACAGACGGTGATGGGATCGTATGCTGGCGCCATCGGGCTGCCGCAATTCATGCCCGGCAGCATCAACCGCCTCGGCGTCGATTTCGACGGCGATGGCCGCATCGACCTGATCGGCAACGACAGCGCCGCCGACGTCATCGGCAGTGTCGCGTACTACCTGGCCGCCGCCGGCTGGCAGCGCGACCTGCCGACGCACTACAGCGTTGCGGCCCCGGTTGCGGTGGTCGACCGCGCCATCATGCTGGTGCCCGACATCGTGCCGACCTTCCGTCCCGCGCAGTTCGCCGAACACGGCGCCGAGCTGCCGGCCCGAGGCGCAGGCGCACGACGGCCTGCTGGCCTTGGTCGAGCTGCAGAACGGCGACGCAGCGCCGAGCTACGTCGCCGGCACGAGCAACTTCTACGCCGTCACGCGCTACAACTGGTCGAGCTACTACGCGTTGGCCGTGATCGAGCTCGGCGCGGCAGTGGCGCAGGCGTTCGACGCCGAAACCGCCGCGCGCTAAGGGCAAACCACGGCACGCGCCGGCTTGCCGTGGCCGGCCGCGCGCGGCTATCGTGCGCCCGCCCGTGCCCTGTGCGCGGCGTCGAAAGGCCCGTGATGAACAAGACCTTCGTGATCGCCTGGATCGTGCTGTTCGTGCTCTGGATGGCCGGCAGCTTCGTCGTGCATGGCGTGCTGCTGCACGACGACTACATGAAAGTGCCGCAGTTGTTCCGCAGCGAAGCCGATTCGCAGCAGTACTTCCCGTGGATGCTGCTGGCGCATGTGCTGCTGGCGGGCGCGTTCGCCTGGATCTATGCCCGCGGCCAGGAGGCCGGCAAGCCCTGGCTGGGACAGGGCCTGCGCTACGGCGTGGCGGTGGCGCTGCTGACCATCGTGCCGACCTACCTGATCTACTACGCCGTGCAGCCGATGCCGGGCCTGCAAGTGGCCAAGCAGATCGCCTTCGACGGCATATTGCTGCTGGTGCTGGGCGCCGCCGTCGCGTTCATGTACCGCAATTCGACGCGCTGACCACGCCGCTCAGGCCACCAGCGCTCGCAGCCAGTCCGGCAGCGGCGCCGACTTCTGCGTCCGGAAATCGGTCCAGACCATGACGGCGCCGCCCTCCGCATAGATCACGCCGGGCTGGTCGGTGCGCTCGAGCGTGATGTAGGTGTCGAAGCTCGAGCGCCCGGGGTTGGCCACGAAATGCCTGGCCAGCACGTCGCCGGGATATTCGAGCTGGCGGATGAAGCTGCAGAAGGCGTTGACGATCACGAAACCGAATCCGGCCGGGTCGGGCGGCGCGCCGATCTTGAACAGCCACTCCAGCCGAATGATCTCCATGTAGCGGAAGTAGAGCGTGTTGTTGGCATGGCCCATCGCGTCCATGTCACCCCAGCGGATGGGGATCACCATCTCGTAGGTCAGCTTCTTCTCGGTCGGGCAGTTCGAAGCGCATGGCTTGTCGACTCCTCGGTTCGATTCAGGGCCCGTCGACGCCCAGTTCGCGCGCCAGGCGCTGAACCAATGTGCGCAGTTCGCTGACTTCATCGGCCAGACGCGTCTGCTCGGCCTTGAGCGCCGCGAGTTCGCCGGCGCTGACGCCCACCGGCTGCGTCGGTGGCCAGCGCCGCGGCCGGCAGCGCCACCTCGCCGCACAGCAGGTGCGCCCAGCGCGCCTCGCGTTCGCCGGCCGCGCGCGGCAGCTTGACCACCCGCGCCGGCTCCCGGGCCGCCAGTTCGTCGAGAAAGCCTTCGACCGACGAGATGTCGGCAAAGCGGTGCAGCCGCTCGCAGTTGAGTCGCAACTCGGCCGCGGTCTGCGGCCCGCGCAGCATCAGCACCGCGAGCAACGCCACCGATTGCGACGGCACGCCGAGCACGCGGCCGGTGTTGTGCTCGAACTTGATCACACGGCTGCTGCTGCCTTCGAACACCAGGCTCAGGCCCTTCAGGCCGTCGACCGCGGTCAGCACCTCGGCATCGCTGGCCTCGATGACCGGCACCCGCGCCGTCTTCTGGTTGCAGCCGGCCACCAGCGAGTTCAGCGACAGCGGGTAGGTGTCGGGAACGGTGTGCTGCTTTTCCACCAGCACGCCGAGCACGCGGGCTTCGAGCGGGGTCAGGGTACGCAATTGCTCAGACTCCGAAGCCGTCGTCGGCAGCGATCACCGCCCCGTTCACGAAGTGACTCTCGTTGGCGCACAACATCACCAGCGCCGCGTCCAGATCCTGCGGCTTGCCGACGCGCTTCCTCGGCAGCATCTGCACCAGCTTCTGGCCGGCTTCGGTCTGCCAGTGGTGGTGGTTGATCTCGGTGTCGATGTAGCCCGGGCACAGGGCGTTGACGTTGATGCCGTAACGGCCCCACTCCAGCGCCATCGCCTTGGTCATGTGGATCACGGCCGCCTTGCTCATCGCGTAGACGCCGATCTGGCCGAACGCGCGCAGGCCGGCCACCGAACCGATGTTGACGATGCGCCCGCCCGTGAAGGTGCCCGGCGCCGCGCCCTTGCTGCGCGCGATCATGCGCTTGGCGACTTCCTGGGCCACGAAGAACGCGCCGCGGGCGTTGGTGTTCATCACATGGTCGTAGTCCTCGGGCGTGACTTCGGTGAGCCTTTGCGTGCTGCCCACACCCGAGTTGTTGACCAGGATGTCGATGGTGCCCATCTCGGTCTCGGCATGCGCGATGGCCGCGCGGATGCTGTCGATGTCGGTCACGTCCATGCCGACGACATGGGCGTCGCCGTCGTTGGCCTCGATCTCGGCGCGCAAGGTCTTCAGCCGCTCGATGCGGCGCGCGGCCAGGACCACGCCGGCACCGGCCGCCGCCAGCGTCCTGGCGAACTGCGCGCCCAGGCCGCTGGAGGCGCCTGTAATCAGTGCCACGCGGCCAGCGAGATCGATCTGGTAAGCCATCCAATTCCCCTTCGATGCCATCCGCAGCTTGCGCCATGGTGCGCGGCGGCTGTGCGCTTCACGATATCACGCGCCCATAGAATCGTCGCGTTCGTCGACTGCCCCAGGCTGCCATGACACCACAGGAAATCCTCGCCCAGTACGGACCGCGTGAAGCCATGGAATATGACGCGGTCATCGTCGGCGCGGGGCCCGCGGGCCTGGCCTGCGCGATCCGGCTGAAGCAGCTGGCCGCGTTCGAAGGCAAGGAGATTTCGGTCGTCGTGCTGGAAAAGGGATCCGAGCCCGGCGCCCACACGCTGTCGGGTGCGGTGATGGACCCGCGCGCGATGGCCGAACTGTTCATCGACTGGCGCGCGCGTGGCGCGCCGCTCAATCAGCGCGTCGAGGCCGACGAGGTGCTCTGGCTGGGCAAACACAAGGCCTGGCGCACGCCCGGTTTCCTCGTCCCCGACTGCCTGCACAACGGCGGCAACTACATCGTCAGCCTCGGCGCAGTGACCAAGTGGCTTGCGGAACAGGCCGAGGCGCTGGGGGTCGAGATCTTTCCGGGCTTCGCCGCGGCCGAGGTGCTGTTCGGCACCGATGGCAGCGTCAAGGGCGTGGCCACCGGCAACGTCGGCATCGGCAAGGACGGCGCAGCCGCACGAGGGCTTCCAACTCGGCATGGAACTGCACGGCCGCTACACGGTGTTCGCCGAAGGCGCCCGTGGCCACCTGGGCAAGCAGGTCATTGCGCGCTACCGGCTCGACGGCGGCCGCGACCCGCAGAGCTACGCGCTCGGCATCAAGGAGTTGTGGGAGATCGACCCCGCCAAGGCCCGGCCGGGCCTGGTCGTGCACACCGCGGGTTGGCCGATGGACAGCCGCACCTATGGCGGCGGCTTCCTCTACCACCTGGAGGGCAACCGCGTCACGCTGGGCCTGGTCACCGGCCTGGACTACCGCAATCCATGGTTGTCGCCGTTCGAGGAAATGCAGCGCTGGAAGACGCACCCGTCGATTCGCGCGCACATCGAGGGCGGCAAGCGCATCGGCTACGGCGCACGCGCCATCACTGCCGGCGGCCTGCTGAGCCTGCCCAAGCTGGTGTTCCCCGGCGGCGCGCTGATCGGCTGCGATGCCGGAACGCTCAACGCCGCGCGCATCAAAGGCAGCCATGCGGCGATGAAATCCGGCATGTTGTGTGCCGAGGCCCTGTACGAAGCTGTCGTCAAGCAGGACCGCCGCCACGACGAACTCTCGACCTACCCGGAAGCCTTCCGCGCCAGTTGGCTGTGGGCCGAGTTGAACGCCGCGCGCAACTTCAAGCAGTGGTTCAAGTGGGGCAGCCTGGTCGGCGCCTTGATGACCGCGATCGAACATTGGTTGCTGCCCAGGCTCGGCATCAAGAGCCCACCCTGGACGCTGCACCGCGACCTGCCCGACCACGTGCGCCTGAAGCCCGCGGCCGAATGCGCGCAGATCGACTACCCCAAGCCCGACGGCGTGATCACGTTCGACCGCCTGTCGTCGGTCTTCATCAGCAACACCAACCACGAGGAGAACCAGCCGTCGCACCTGACGTTGATCGACGCCAACGTCCCGGTGGCGGTCAATCTGGCCAAGTACGCCGGCCCCGAGGGCCGCTACTGCCCGGCGGGCGTCTACGAGTTCGTGAAGACCGACGACGGCGGCGACCGCCTGCAGATCAATGCACAGAACTGCGTGCACTGCAAGACCTGCGACATCAAGGATCCGACGCAGAACATCGTCTGGGTCACGCCCGAGGGCGGCGGCGGCCCGAATTACGCCGGGATGTGAACGTCGCGCACAGCGCCTTGTCGCCGATCACGCCGGGGCACCGCCAGTGCGAAGTCCCGCCGGCACGCGCTGCTACACTGCCGCCCGCCAGGAGAGAGTCCGCCGATCTTTGCAAGGGTCAGCGGGCCGCCGAAGGCGAAGCCGCGGTGCAGCAAGCCGCGGTCTAACGCTCAGGCAAAAGGACTGGCAAACGCCTGCCGAATGGCAGGCGTGACCTCACTGGAGAGAGGCTGCGCTGACTGGCAGCCCACCGAAGGGGCAAGCGGCCGATCGCTCGAAGGGCGACGCCGCCAATCTCTCAGGTAAAGCGGACAGCGAGGGCCTACTGATCGCCACTGCACTTACAGTGTGGCGACGCCGCAGCCCTCGGGAGAATCCGTCATGTCCGCTGACCTCTTGCGCACGCCGTTGCACGACCTGCACCTCGAACTGGGTGCCAAGATGGTGCCGTTCGCCGGCTATGCGATGCCGGTCAACTATCCCGGCGGCATCATTGCGGAGCACCGGCAGTGCCGTGAATCGGCGGCACTGTTCGACGTCTCGCACATGGGCCAGTTGCGGCTGGTCGGCAGCGACGCGGCGACGGCGCTCGAATCGCTGGTACCGGTCGACGTGATCGACCTGCCGGTGGGCAAGCAGCGCTACGCCCTGTTCACCAACGCGGCCGGTGGCATCCTCGACGACCTGATGATCGCGCGGCGCAAGGACGACTTGTTCGTCGTCGTCAATGCCGCCTGCAAGGCCGCCGACACCAAGCACCTGGTCACGCACCTCGGCCACCGCTGCCAGGTGGTGCCGATGCCCGAGCGCGCGCTGCTGGCGCTGCAGGGGCAGAAGGCGGTCAAGGCACTGGCGCGGCTGGCCGACGGCGTCTCGAAGCTCACCTTCATGACCGGTGACACGTTCTCGCTGGCCGGCGCCGAGTGTTTCGTCACGCGCAGCGGCTACACCGGCGAAGACGGCTTCGAGATCTCGGTGCCGGACGAGGCCGCGGTGGCGCTGGCCAGGGCCCTGCTGGCGCAACCCGAGGTCAAGCCCGCCGGGCTCGGCGCGCGCGACACGCTGCGCCTGGAGGCCGGCCTGTGCCTGTATGGCCACGACATCAACGAACAGACCACGCCGGTCGAAGCCGGCCTGACCTGGGCGATCCAGAAGGTGCGGCGGCCCGGCGGCGCGCGCGCCGGCCATTACCCGGGCGCGGACAAGATTGCCGGTCAGCTGAGCACCGGCGTGCAGATCAAGCGCGTGGGTCTGCAAGGCCTGGAGCGCATTCCCGTGCGCGAGGGCGCGGTGCTGGTCGATGCGCATGGGCACAAGCTGGGCCATGTGACGAGCGGCACGCTGGCGCCCACCGTCAACCAAGCCGATCGCCATGGCCTACCTGGCCGCCAATCACGCCATCATCAACCACGAGGTCTACGCCGAGGTTCGCGGCAAGCGCCTGCCGATGCGTGTGACCGCCCTGCCCTTCGTGCCACCCGGCTACGTACGCTAGACAACTCACATCACCCCGACCCAACGAGGAGAACACCGATGACGACCATGTTTACCCCCGACCACGAGTGGATCAACATCGAAGACCACGAAGCCGCCGTCGTCGGCATCACGCTGCATGCGCAGGACGCGCTCGGCGACGTGGTCTTCGTCGAGTTGCCCACGGTCGGCCAGACCTACAAGAAGGGCGACGCGGTCGGCGTCGTCGAATCGGTCAAGGCCGCGGCCGACATCTACATGCCGGTCGAGGGCGAGGTGGTCGAAGTCAACGAAAGCCTGCGCGCCGACCCGGCGCTGGCCAACAGCGACCCGATGGGCAACGGCTGGTTCTTCAAGGTCCATGTCACGCACATGGAGCAGTTCGACCAGTTGCTCGACCCGCCGGGCTACGACGCGCTGCTCAAGACGCTCTGATCCACTTCCCCGCCCCGAAGGTCGCTCCATGTTGATGTCCGCCACCCAGCCGCTCGACGCACTCGAAAGCGCCGGCGAGTTCCAGTCCCGCCACATCGGCCCGTCGCCCGACGATGAACAGCACATGCTGTCGGTGATCGGCGCTCAACTGCCCAACTTCACGCGCCGCGCGCTGATCGAAGCCGTGGTGCCGCGATCGATCGCACGCAGCCAGCCGATGGCATTGCCGGCGCCGGCCGGCGAAGCCCGGGCGCTGGCCGAACTGAGCGCCGTGGCGGCAAAGAACCGGGTGCTGAAGAGCTTCATCGGCCAGGGCTACCACGGCACGCTCACGCCGGGCGTCATCCAGCGCAACATCCTCGAGAACCCGGCCTGGTACACGGCGTACACGCCCTACCAGGCAGAGATCTCGCAGGGCCGCATGGAAGCGCTGGTGAACTTCCAGACCATGGTCTGCGACTTGACCGGCATGGCCATCGCCAACGCGTCGATGCTCGACGAAGCCACCGCCGCGGCCGAGGCGATGACGCTGGCCAAGCGCAGCGTGAAGGCCAAGTCCGACACCCTCATCGTCGCCGGCGATTGCCATCCGCAGACGATCGAAGTGGTGCGCACGCGTGCCGCGCCGCTGGGCCTGAAGGTCGTGGTCGGCTTTGCTCCGAAGCTGATGCAGGAGCACGATTACTTCGCCGTCCTGGCCCAGTACCCGTCCAGCGACGGCATGGTCCACGACCTGAAGCCGTACGTCGATCAGGCGCATGCCAAGGGCGCGGCCTTCATCGTTGCGGCCGACCTGCTGGCGTTGACGCTGCTGGTGCCCCCCGGCGAGTTCGATGCCGACATCGTGGTCGGCAACTCGCAGCGCTTCGGCGTGCCGATGGGCGCCGGCGGCCCGCATGCGGCCTACCTCGCCTGCCGCGACGCCTTCAAGCGCTCGATGCCCGGCCGACTGGTCGGCGTCAGCATCGACGCCGACGGCGCCCCGGCCTACCGACTGGCGCTGCAGACGCGCGAGCAGCACATCCGGCGCGAGAAGGCGACATCGAACATCTGTACCGCACAGGTGCTGCTCGCCGTCATCGCCAGCATGTACGCCGTCTATCACGGCCCGCAAGGCCTGCAGCGCATCGCCCGGCGCGTGGCCAGCTACACGGCGATCCTGGCGCAGGGCCTGCAAGGCGATGGGCCTGAAGCTGACGAACCCCTATGCCTTCGACACGCTGACCGTCGAAACCGGCGCGCGCAGCGACGCCATTGCCGCGCGCGCTGTCGCCGCCGGCGCCAACCTGCGCCGCATCTCGCCCACGCACCTGGGCATCGCACTCGACGAGACGACGACGCGCGACGACATCGCCGCGCTGTGGTCCTGGTTCGCACCCGAAGGCGCCAAGTTGCCGTCGCTTGCCGGCCACGCCAAGGGCATCGAGCCGCTGATCCCGCTGGCGCTGCGGCGAACCACGGCCTTCCTCACGCACCCGGTGTTCAACACCCACCACAGCGAAACCGAGATGCTGCGCTACATCCGCCAGCTCTCGGACAAGGACCTGGCGCTGGACCGCTCGATGATCCCGCTCGGCTCGTGCACGATGAAGTTGAACGCGACCAGCGAGATGATCCCGATCACCTGGCCCGAATTCGCCCACATCCACCCGTTCGCCCCGGCCGATCAGCTCGCCGGCTATGCGCTGCTGAACGAGCAGTTGTGCGCCTGGTTGGCGCAGGCCACGGGCTATGCCGGCATCAGCCTGCAGCCCAATGCCGGCTCGCAGGGCGAGTACGCCGGGCTGCTCGCCATCCGCGCCTGGCACGCCTCGCGCAACCAGGGCCACCGCAACGTCTGCCTGATTCCCGAGTCGGCGCATGGCACCAACCCGGCCAGTGCGCACATGGCCGGCATGAGCGTGGTGGTGGTCAAGTGCAATGAACTCGGCAACGTGGACATGGTCGACCTGGCCGCCAAGTGCGAGCTGCACAGCGCGAACCTGGCCGCGATCATGATCACCTACCCCTCGACCTACGGCGTGTTCGATCCGCAGGTGAAGGAGTTGTGCACGCTGGTGCACCGGCACGGCGCGCGCGTCTACGTCGACGGCGCCAACCTGAACGCGCTGGTCGGCGTGGCCGCGCCGGGCGAGTTCGGTGGCGATGTCAGCCACCTGAACCTGCACAAGACCTTCTGCATCCCGCACGGCGGCGGCGGGCCCGGCGTCGGCCCGGTCTGCGTGGCCCAGGATCTGGTGCCCTTCCTGCCCGGGCATGCCACCGCTACCGGCGTGCAGTCACCCGTCGGCGCCGTCTCGGCCGCCCCGCTCGGCAATGCCGCGGTGTTGCCGATCAGCTGGATGTACGTGCGCATGATGGGTGCCGAGGGCCTGACGGCGGCGACCGAGGTCGCGATCCTGGCGGCCAACTACGTGGCCGCGCGCCTGGCCGATCACTATGAGATTCACTACAGCAGCCAGGTCGCCGGCATCAAGGGCGGCGGCGTGGCGCACGAATGCATCCTCGACCTGCGGCCGTTGAAGGAAAGCTCGGGCGTCAGCGCCGAAGACGTCGCCAAGCGCTTGATCGACTACGGCTTCCATGCCCCGACGCTGAGCTTCCCGGTGCCCGGCACGCTGATGGTCGAACCGACCGAGAGCGAACCGCTGGTCGAACTCGACCGCTTCTGCGACGCGATGATCGCGATCCGCGACGAGATCCGCAAGGTCGAGTCGGGCCAGTGGCCGCGCGAAGACAACCCGCTGAAGAACGCGCCGCACACGGCGCAGGCGCTGCTCGCGAGCGACTGGCCGCATGCCTACAGTCGCGAGCAGGCTGCCTTCCCGACGCCCGGGTCGCGACGCAACAAGTACTGGGTGCCGGTGGGCCGGGTCGACAACGTCTACGGCGATCGCAACCTGTTCTGCAGCTGCCCGCCCCTGTCGGCCTACGCCTGACATGACGGCCCCAAGCTCGCTTCGCCCGCGCCCCCAGGGCCCTCGATGGGCCCCTGCGTGGCCCTTGGGAGCTCGGGCCGCTTGGGGCGGCCCGGCGCTGGCCCGAGAACGTGCCTGATGGCGGTCTCGGTCTTCGATCTGTTCAAGATCGGCATCGGCCCGAGCAGTTCGCACACCGTGGGGCCGATGCGCGCGGCGCGGCTGTTCACGCTGCGCCTGGAGCACGACGGTCGTCTGACCGCCACGGCGCGCGTGCAGTCGCAGTTGTACGGCTCGCTCGGCGCCACCGGCAAGGGCCACGGCAGCGACAAGGCGGTGCTGCTCGGGCTGGCCGGGCATGAGCCCGACAGTGTCGACATCGAGGCCATCCCGGCGCTGCTCGACGCCATGCGCAAAGCGCGCCGCCTGCGCCTGCATGGCGGCCACGAGGTCGCCTTCGACGAAGCCGCTGATCTGATCTTCCACCGCCGCGAAACGCTGCCGTTCCACGCCAACGGCATGCGCTTCATCGCCTTCGATGCGGCCGGCCGCGAACTCGCCAACCGCTGCTACTACTCGGTCGGCGGCGGCTTCGTCGTCAGCGACGAGGTCGCCGCCGACGGCTCCAGGCAGAAGGTGATCGCCCCCGACACCACCGTGCTCGCGCACCCGTTCCACAGCGGCGACGACTTGTTGCGGCTGAGCATCGACACCGGCTTGTCGATCGCGAAGTTGATGCGCGAAAACGAACACCACTGGCGCAGCGACGCCGACATCGACGCCGGCCTGCTGCGCATCTGGGCCGTGATGCAGGACTGCGTGGCACGCGGCTGCAGGACCGACGGCGTGCTGCCCGGTGGCTTCAAGGTGCGACGGCGCGCCGCACCGTTGTATCGCGACCTGACGGCCAACCCCGAGGCAGCGCTGCGCGACCCGTTGCAGGTGATGGACTGGGTCAACCTGTATGCGCTCGCCGTCAACGAGGAAAACGCCGCCGGCGGCCGCGTCGTGACGGCGCCCACCAACGGCGCGGCCGGCATCATTCCCGCCGTCCTGCACTACTACACGCGTTTCGTCCACGGCAGCAACGATCAGGGCGTGATCGACTTCCTGCTCACCGCCGCGGCGATCGGCATCCTGTACAAGGAAAACGCCAGCATCAGCGGCGCCGAGGTCGGCTGCCAGGGCGAGGTCGGCGTGGCCTGTTCGATGGCCGCCGGTGCACTGTGCGCCGTGACCGGCGGCAGCACCGAGCAGGTCGAGAATGCCGCCGAGATCGGCATGGAGCACCACCTGGGGCTGACCTGCGACCCGGTCGGCGGACTGGTTCAGATCCCGTGCATCGAACGCAACGCCATTGCCTCGGTCAAGGCCATCAACGCGGCGCGCATGGCGCTCAGAGGCGATGGCACACACCATGTCTCGCTCGACCAGGTCATCAAGACCATGCGCGAAACCGGCGCCGACATGCAGACCAAGTACAAGGAAACGGCGCGCGGCGGCCTGGCGGTGAATATCGTCGAGTGTTGAGTCCCGTCCCCGCGGGGAAACGCTAGATTGCGTGCAAGGCCGCGCACCGGCACAGTGACTGGGCCGACAGCCGGCGCATCTGGAGTCCTGCCATGCAACGAATTCTTTCCACTTCACTCGGTCTCGTTGCTGCCGCGGTGGCCTTGGCATGCTCCCCGGCGCGCGCCGGGGAACTCGAAGTCCTGCACTGGTGGACCAGCGGCGGCGAGGCCAAGGCCGCGGCGGCGCTGAAGGCGTCGATGCAGGCCAAGGGCCACACCTGGAAGGACTTTGCCGTGGCGGGCGGCGGCGGTGACGCCGCGATGACGGTGCTGAAGTCGCGCGTCGTCTCGGGCAACGCGCCGGCGGCGGCGCAGATCAAGGGCCCGTCGCTGCAGGAATGGGCCAGCGAAGGCGTGCTGGCCAACATGGACGGCGTGGCCAAGGCCGAGAAATGGGACGAACTGCTGCCCAAGGCCGTCTCCGACATTATGAAAAGTGGGGGCCATTACATCGCGGTGCCGGTCAACGTGCACCGCGTCAACTGGCTGTGGGCCAGCCCGGCCGCGTTCAGCAAGGCCGGCGCCAAGCTGCCGACGACCTGGGACGAGTTCTTCGTCGCGGCCGAGGCCCTGAAGAAGGCCGGTGTGATTCCGGTCGCGCATGGCGGCCAGAACTGGCAGGACTTCACCACCTTCGAGAGCGTCGCGCTGGGCGTCGGTGGCGCCGAGTTCTACAAGAAGGCGCTGGTGCAACTCGATCCGGCTTCGCTGTCGAGCCCGACGATGGAGAAGGTGCTGACGACCTTCAAGCGCATCAAGGACTACACCGACAAGAACGCCAACGGCCGCGACTGGAACCTGGCCACCGCGATGGTCATCAAGGGCGAGGCCGGCATGCAGCTGATGGGCGACTGGGCCAAGGGCGAGTTCATTGCCGCCGGCAAGGTACCCGGCAAGGACTTTGCGTGCGTGGCCGCGCCGGGCACCGCCGCGGCGTTCACGTTCAACGTCGATTCGTTTGCGATGTTCAAGTTGAAGAACGAAGCCAACGTGAAGGCGCAGAACGACCTGGCTGCCGCGATCATGGGCACCGAGTTCCAGGAAGTGTTCAACCTCAACAAGGGTTCGATTCCGGTGCGCCTGGGCATGAAGATGGACAAGTTCGACGATTGCGCCAAGCTGTCGGCCAAGGACTTCGTCGCCGACGCCAAGAGCGGCACCCTGGTGCCCAGCATTGCCCACGGCATGGCCGTGCCGTCGGCAGCCGAAGGCGCGATCAAGGACGTGGTCAGCCAGTTCTGGAATGCCGACAAGATGAGCGCCAAGGACGCGATGGCCAAGCTGGCGGCCGCGGCGAAGACGAAGTAGCCCAGGGCGCGACGGTGCGCGCTTCGTGGCTGCCGAAGCTGGTCGTGGCGCCCAGCTTCGTGCTGGCGCTGCTGTTCATCTATGGCCTGATCGCCTGGAACGGTTACCTGTCGCTGTCGGCGTCGCGGCTGTTGCCGAACTACGAATTCGCCGGCTTCCAGCAATACGTCAACCTGTACGACAGCGAGCGCTTTCGCGTCGCGCTGTCGAACATGGCCGTCTTCGGCACCCTGTTCGTCGGCGGCGCGATGGCCATCGGCCTGCTGCTGGCCATCCTGCTCGACCAGAAGATCCGCGCCGAAGGCGTGCTGCGAACGATCTACCTGTATCCGATGGCGCTGAGCTTCATCGTCACCGGCACGGCGTGGAAGTGGATCCTCAACCCCGGCCTGGGCATCGAGCACCTGGTGCGACAGTGGGGCTTCGAGAGCTTCACGTTCGACTGGCTGGTCGACCCCGACAAGGCGATCTACTGCATCGCGATCGCCGGCGTCTGGCAAAGCGCCGGTTTCGTGATGGCACTGTTCCTGGCCGGCCTGCGCGGCATCGACGACAGCATCGTCAAGGCCGCACAGGTCGATGGCGCGAGCCTGCCGCGCATCTACTGGCGCATCCTGATTCCGAGCCTGCGGCCGGTGTTCTTCTCGACGCTGATGGTGGTCTCGCATCTGGCCATCAAGAGCTTCGACCTGGTGATGGCGCTCACTGCCGGCGGCCCTGGCTTTCGCGACCGATCTGCCGGCGACCTTCATGTACGCGATGGCGTTTTCGCGCGGCCAGATCGGCCTCGGTGCCGCCAGCGCCACGGTGATGCTGGCCCTGGTCGCCGCCATCGTCGTGCCTTACCTCTACTCCGAGTTGCGGGTGAAGAAGTGAAGCGGCTCGCCACCCATCGACTGCTGCTGTGGGCGGCGCTGCTGCTGTTCGCGGCCTGGTTCCTGACCCCCCTTTACGTGATGGTCGTCACCTCGCTGAAGGACATGCAGCAGGTGCGCGAAGGCAACCTGCTGTCGCTGCCCAGCAACCCGAACCTTGCCTCGTGGGCCAAGGCCTGGAGCAGCGCCTGCACCGGCATCGACTGCGGCGGCCTGAGGCCGTTCTTCGTCAACTCGATCCTGATGGTGCTGCCGGCGGTGGCGGTTTCCACCACCATCGGCTCGCTCAACGGCTACGTGCTCGCCAAGTGGCGCTTCCCCGGCAGCGAGACCCTGTTCGCGATGCTGTTGTTCGGCGTCTTCATGCCGATGCAGGTCGTGCTGCTGCCGATGAGCCAGGTACTCGGCTGGCTCGGCATCGCCAGCTCGATCTGGGGCCTGATCCTGGTCCATGTGATCGCCGGCATCCCGAGCACCACGTTGTTCTTCCGCAATTACTACGTCGGCCTGCCCGACGAACTGGTCAAGGCCGCAATGCTCGACGGCGCCGGGTTCTGGCGCATCTTCACGCGCATCGTGCTGCCGCTGTCGACGCCGATCCTGGTCGTGACGCTGATCTGGCAGTTCACCAACATCTGGAACGACTTCCTGTACGGCGTGGTGTTCTCGGGCGCCGACAGCAAGCCGATCACGGTCGGGCTGAACAATCTTGCGAATACATCGAGCTCGGTCAAGGAATACAACGTCGACATGGCCGCCGCGATGATCGCTGCGCTGCCGACGCTGTTCGTCTACGTGGTGGCCGGCAAGTACTTCGTGCGCGGGCTGACGGCCGGCGCGGTGAAAGGCTAGAAGCGATGGCAGCTGTCTCGATCCGCGACATCCGCAGGGTGTACGGCAAGAACATCGTGATCCTCGACGACATCAACCTCGAGGTCGCAGCCGGCGAATTCGTGATCCTGGTCGGCTCCTCGGGCTGTGGCAAGTCGACGCTGCTGAACATGGTGGCCGGGCTGGACACGCCCACCGCCGGCAGCATCCACATCGGTGGCCGCGACGTGACGAACGTGCCGAGCAAGGACCGCGATATCGCGATGGTGTTCCAGAGCTACGCGCTGTATCCGAACATGAGTGTCGCCGGCAACATCGCCTTTGCGCTCGAAATGCGCAAGATACCGAAGGCCGAGCGCGACGCCGCGGTGCAGCGCGTCGCCAAGATGCTGCAGATCGAGCACCTGCTGGAGCGCAAGCCCGGCGCGCTGTCCGGCGGCCAGCGCCAACGCGTCGCGATGGGCCGTGCGCTGGCCCGCGACCCCAAGCTGTTCCTGTTCGACGAACCGCTGTCCAACCTGGACGCCAAGCTGCGCGTCGAGATGCGCGCCGAGATCAAGCTGCTGCACCAGCGCACGCACACGACCACGATCTACGTCACGCATGACCAGGTCGAGGCCATGACGCTCGGCGACCGCATCGCCGTGATGCGCGCCGGCCGCATCGAGCAGCTCGACACGCCGCAGGTAATCTACGAGCGTCCCGCCACCAAGTTCGTCGCCGAGTTCATCGGCTCGCCGTCGATGAACCTGTTCGCCTGCGAGCGCAGCGGCGATGGCCTGTGCGCTGGCGGCATTGAGTTGCCGTTGAACGACACCCAGTGCGCCAGCCTTGGGGCCAGCACGTCGCTGCTCTACGGCCTGCGCCCCGAAAACGTCACGCTCGCGGACCACGGCATATTGCGGCAAGGTCATCATGATCGAGCCGACCGGGCCGGAAACCTACGCGCTGATCGACACCGCCCTCGGCCACCTGCTCGCGCGTGCCCCGGGCCGCCTGGGCCAACGCAGCGGCGACGTCGTGCAGCTGGCATGGCACCCCGGCGATGCGCACCTGTTCGATGCGACGAGCGAGCGGCGCATCGCATAGTCAACGCATGGAATAGCCCAGCACGGGCTTCATCCCCGACATTGGCTCGAGCAGCGCCAGCAACGGCTGCAACTCGCGGTAGCGACTGGCGACCTTCGTCGCATAGGCGAAGAAGCGTGGCAGGTCGGCACTGTACTTCGCCTTGCCGTCGCGATGCTTCAGGCGGCAGAAGATGCCCAGCACCTTCAAATGCCGCTGCAGTCCGATCCATTCGAGCTGGCGCCAGAATTCGCCGAAGTCGTCGGCGACGGGCAGCGTGCCGCGGCGCGCGGCCTGCCAGTAGCGCGCCGCCCAGTCGATCTCGCGCTCTTCGTCCCAGGAGATGAAGGCATCGCGCAACAGCGAAGCCATGTCATAGGCAATCGGGCCGCATACCGCATCCTGGAAGTCGAGGATGGCCGGGTTGGGATCGGCGACCATCAGATTGCGCGGCATCCAGTCGCGATGTACGGCGACTTGCGGCTGCCCCAGTGCGCTGGCCAGCAGTGCGTCGCACACCCGATGCCAGGCGTCCTGCTCGCCAGCGGTCCAGGTGAGACCGAACTCGCGCTGCACGCACCAGGCGGGAAACAGGTCGAGGTCGCGCTGCAGCACGGCTCGGCTGTAAGGCGGGAGCGCGCCGGACGGTACATGCAATTGCCACTGCACGAGCGCGCGAATCGCGTCGCGCATCAAGGCATTGGCCTGCGCCGGCGTCGCCCCCTGCAGGGCATCGAGATAAAGCGTGGTGCCCAGGTCGGTGAGCAGGACGAAGCCAAGTTCAGTTTCGGCGGCCAATACCGTGGGGCCGTGCAGGCCGGCGGCCTCGATCAGCGAAGCGACGTGCACGAATGGCCGCACGTCCTCCTGTGGCGGCGGTGCGTCCATCACGATAAGGCTGCCGCCGCTTGCCGCGTCGAGGCGCAGATAGCGTCGAAAGCTGGCGTCGGCCGAAGCCGGGCGCAGCGTGGCAAGGTCCAGGCCACGCACGACGGCCAGCGGTGACAGCCAGCGTTCGAAGGCCGCTTGTCGTTCGGAATCGACCCACATCACGCGCGCTTCGGCAATGCGATCGCCGTGCAATGGCTTGGGCTGGCTCGTCGTCACGTTGGCGCTTTGTGTGTGGTGGCCGGGCTGGCACACCCTGTCATGGATAATTTTCATTCTACAAACCGTGCCTGCCGCGCTGTCGCGCGACGCTTCATGCCCCATCTCCACACCCTGGCGCTGGCCGCCGTACTGCTCATTGCGCATGCCAGCGCCAGGGCACAGGGAACGGTGGCGACCGTGGCGCAGGCGGCCAGCGCGGCAGACGCCGCCCATCCTGTGGTGACGCTACAGGCCGACGCAGTGCGCGGCCGACCCGACCTGGAAACCGTGGCCGAAGGGCATGTGGAGCTCCGTCGCGCCAATGTCACGATCCGCACTGACCACCTCAGCTACGACAACGCCGAAGACCGCGTGCGCGCACGTGGCAACGTGCAGATCGTCACAGCGGGCGGTGACCGCTTCTCGGGACCCGAGCTGAACCTCACGCTGCAACGATTTACGGGCTATGTCCTGCAGCCCGAGTACTTCTTTGCCCGCACCGGCGCCGGCGGCCACGCTGAGCGCATCGACTTCGTCGACAGCGACCGTGTCCAGTTGACCAGCGCGACCTACACCAGTTGCAACGTCGACGGCAGTGGCACACCGGCTTGGTTGTTGACCACCGACCGCGTCAAGCTCGACTTCGAGGCCAACGAAGGGATTGCCGACGGTGCCGTGCTGCACTTTCTGGGTGTCCCGATCCTGGCCATGCCGGAGCTGAGTTTTCCGCTGACCGATGCGCGCAAGTCGGGCTGGCTGCCACCGTCACTCAACCTCGACACCAAGAGCGGCCTCGAGTTGGCGGTGCCCTACTACTGGAATATTGCGCCGCAACGCGACGCGACGCTGACGCCGGTGGTCTACACGCGCCGTGGCCTGGGCCTGGGCAGCGAGTTTCGCTACCTCGAGCCGCAGCACCACGGTGAGCTGCAATTGCATGCGCTACCCAATGATCGCGTATACGGTGCCTCGCGCTATGCGTTGCAATGGCAGCAGCAGGGACGTGCATGGGGCAACGGCAGCGGCGACGCCTGGCGCTGGGGCCACGAAGGCCAGCGTGCATCGGACGACAGCTACTGGAAGGACTTCCCGAGCCTGTTGCGCTCCGTGACGCCGCGCCTGCTGCCTCTGAGCGCCAGCCTCGAACGCGACTGGACCAGCGCCGGCCTGCAGTCCACCACGTATGCCCGCACCCTGGATTGGCAGGTGCTGCAAGACGCTGATCCGCTGGCGCTGATCCGCGCGCCATACAACCGTGTGGCGCAATTCGGCTGGCGTGGCGCCGGGCGCTACTCGCAGTGGGCGAGCAGCATCAACGCCGACTTCGAAACCGAAGTCAACCGCTTCGCGCTGGTCCACAACGACGCCGGGCCACCGCGTCCCGACGGCTGGCGTGTGCACGCGCTGGCCAGCGTCAGCCAGAGTTGGCGCACCCCCGGCGCATGGCTGACGCCGCGATTGGCGCTGAATCTGGCAAGTTACATCACCGACACGGCAATGAGCGACGGGCGCACGAGCGTCTCGCGCGCGATTCCGACCTTCAGCATCGATTCGGGCCTGATCTTCGAGCGGGACGCCTTGTGGTTCGGTCGCGGACTGCGGCAGACGCTCGAGCCGCGACTGCTGTACGTGAATACGCCGCTGCGCCAACAGGCGATGCTGCCGCTGTTCGACACCGCGCCAAAGGACTTCAATACCGTTTCGGTGTTCAGCGACAACGCGTTTACAGGCGTTGACCGCGTGTCCGACGGCCACCAAGTCACCGCCGGCGTGACCAGCCGTTGGCTGGATACGGTGAGCGGAGCAGAGGTACTGCGACTGGGTCTGGCACAGCGCTACCTGTTGCGTGACCAGCAGATCACGCCGGACGGTGTGCCACTGACGCAGCGATTTTCCGACGTGCTTCTCGACGGGTCGGCACGACTGTCGGATCTCGGATCCGTCGAAGCGGCGTTTCAGTTCAGCCCCGAAGTCAGGCGAGCCACGCGTTCGGTACTCCGCACCAGCTACACGCCGGGACCGATGCGCACGCTGGCAGCCAGCTACCGGCTCGTGCGCGGCGCCAGCGAATACGTCGACCTGGGCTGGCAGTGGCCGGTCTACGGTGGACCGTCGGGCAGCAACTCGGGGTGCCGCGGCGCGCTGTACAGCGTCGGCCGTGTCAACTACTCGGTCAGGGACAGCCGCATCACGGACTCGCTGGCCGGATTCGAGTACGACGCCGGGTGCTGGATCGGCCGCATCGTCGCCGAACGGGTATCCACCGGCCGCACCGAAGCCACGACGCGACTGCTGCTTCAGCTCGAGCTGGTGGGCTTGTCGCGGCTGGGAACAAACCCACTGCAAGTCTTGAAGGACAATATCCCAGGCTACAGGCTGCTGCGCGATGACCACACCGACGCGCCGCTGCGCGAATACACCCAATGAGTCCGATCCACCGATGAAGACTGTCCTGAAGATTGCAGCTGTGGTGGGCTGCTGCGCCCTGTTGCCCGCGCAGGCCCAGCCGACCACCGCCAATGCTGCCGTCACGCCCACCATCCCATTGCGGCCAGGAGACTACATTGCCGCGGTCGTGAATCAGGAGCTGGTCACGGCCTACGAGCTCAACCAGCGGTTGAGCCGTGCACGCGAAGAAGCGCAACGCAACAGACAACGCCTGCCCGACGAGCCCGAGCTGCGTCGCCAGGTGCTCGAATCGTTGATCGAAGACCGCGCCATGCTCAGCTTTGCCCGCGACAGCGGCATGCGCATCGATGATGCCGAACTCGACCGCACGGTCGCCAACATCGCGACGCAGAACCAGATGACGATGGCCCAGCTGCGTGCGCAGCTGGCCCGCGAAGGGCTGGACCTGGCGCGATTTCGCGCCAATATGCGCGACCAGATGTTGATCGAGCGGGTGCGCGAGCGCGAGGTCGCACAACGCATCCGCATCACCGACAGCGAGATCGACGAGTTCATCGAGAAGCAGCGCGGCGCGGTCGCGGGCGAAGTGCAGTACAACATCGCCCAGATACTCGTCACCGTGGCCGAGAACGCCAGCGAGGCCGTGACGGCCGATCGGCGCGCGCGGGCCGAATCTGCACTGGCGCGCGTCCGCGCTGGTGAGGCCTTTGCCGCCGTCGCCAAGGAGATTTCGGAGGACACCAACAAGGACAAGGGCGGCGAGATCGGCATGAAGCCAGCCGACCGCCTGCCTGACGTATTCCTCGAAGTCGTACGTCCGCTGGCCAACGGCGATGTGGCGCCCGCGCTGCTGCGCACCGGCGCCGGCTTTCACGTCCTCAAGTTGATCGAGCGCAGCGACAGCAATGCGTTTCGTATCACGCAAACCCGCGCCCGCCACATCCTGCTGCGGCCCTCAGCCGCAGTTGAGCGCCCAGGCGGTGCAGGCGCGGCTCCTCGATTTCAAGCGCCAGATCGAGTCCGGCCAGCGTCGATTCGAAGACCTTGCGCGTGAGCACTCGCTCGATGGCAGCGCGTCCGACGGGTGGCGACCTTGGCTGGGCCACGCCGGGTCAGTTCGTGCCCGAATTCGAACAGGCGATGAGCGCCCTGCCGCCTGGTGGCATCTCGGCGCCGGTGGTGTCGCGCTTCGGCATCCACCTGATTCAGGTGCTCGAACGGCGCAGTGTCGCGCTGGATGTCAAGCAGTTGCGCGATCAGGCGCGCACCGCACTGCGCGAGCGCAAATTCGAGACCGCCTACGCCGAATGGGTCCGTGAGGTGCGCGACCGCGCCTACGTCGAGTTCCGCGAAGCGCCGCTGTGAGCCCTGCTTGACGCATCGGCCGCGCAAGCGCTTCGGTCAGCACTTCCTCGCCGATGGCGGCGTCATCGACGAGATTGTCTCGGCCATCGGGCCGCAGGCCGGTCAGGCGTTGGTCGAAATCGGCCCCGGCCTGGGCGCACTGACGCTGCCACTCGTCGAACGTTGCCAACGCTTGACGGTCGTCGAACTCGATCGCGACCTCGCGGCCCGGCTGCGCCGCAATGCCGCACTCGATGTGATCGAGGCCGACGTGCTGACGCTCGACTTCGCCGCAATGGCAACCCTGCGCGGCCAGAAGCTGCGTCTGGTCGGCAACCTGCCGTACAACATCTCGACGCCGATCCTGTTCCACCTGCTGCCCGCCGCGGCCGGCGTGCAGGATCAGCACTTCATGCTGCAGAAGGAAGTCGTGGCGCGCATGGCCGCCGACCCGGCGAGCAAGGATTACGGCCGCCTGACCGTGATGTTGCAGTGGCGCTACCACATCGAGGCCCTGTTCGAAGTTCCGCCCGAAGCCTTCGAGCCACCGCCGCGCGTGATTTCGGCCGTAGTACGCATGCTGCCCTGGCCCGTGCCCGCGGCACTCGATGCGGGCTTGCTGGAAGACACTGGTACGGATCGCGTTCTCGCAGCGCCGCAAGCTGCTGCGCCACACGCTCGGTCGCTGGCTCGAAGTAGCGCCGCTTCGGTGGCGCTTTCGACCTGCAACGCCGCGCCGAGGAGGTGCCGGTGGCCGAATACGTTGCGCTAGCGCAGGCCGTCGGCAGCGGCGGCTGACGCTCGATTGCCCCGGCGCGACCGCCACGCGCCGAGGATCGCGATCACGCCGGGAATCAGGATCATCGCCCAGATGATCTTGTCCAGGTTGTGGCGCACGACGGGAATGTTGCCGAACAGGTAGCCGGCGCCGACGAGACTGACCACCCACAGCGTGCCGCCGCTGACGTCGAACAAGGTGAAGCGGCGCCGCGTCATCGACGCCACGCCGGCCACGAACGGCGCGAAGGTGCGCACGAACGGCATGAATCGCGCGAGCACCAGCGTGATACCGCCGTAGCGTTCGTAGAACGCATGCGCCTGCTCGAATGCCCGCTTGTTGAAGTAGCGGCTCTGCTCCCACTTGAAGACCCGCGGCCCGAAGAATCGACCGATGCTGTAGTTGGTCTGATTGCCGAGCACCGCCGCGGCGATGAGCAAAGCCATCGACGACGGCAGATTCATCAGCCCGACGCCGCACAAGGTACCGACCACGAACAGCAGCGAGTCGCCGGGCAGAAACGGCATCACCACGACGCCCGTCTCGACGAAGATGATCACGAACAGCAATGCGTAGACCCACACCCCGTAGGTCTGCACGAACGTCTGCAGGTGCACGTCGACATGCAGGACGAAGTCGAGCAGGAGTTGAAGGGTCTCGGCCATGAAAGAGCATTATCCGGGTCGCCACCGTTGCAGCTGCCCGGCTGCGACAATCCGACCATGTCAGCCATCCAGCAAGCTGCTGGCGCCAGCGATGCGGCGCCCGATCCGCGACCTGCCCGACGAACTGGTGAGCCAGATTGCCGCCGGCGAGGTGGTCGAACGGCCTGCTTCGGTGGTGCGCGAGCTCCTCGACAATGCGCTCGATGCGGGCGCCACGCAGATCGCGGTGAAGCTGATGGCTGGCGGCGTGCGCCAGATCGTCGTCGAAGACGATGGGCTGGGCATCCCGTGCGACGAACTGGCATTGGCGCTGCGACGCCACGCCACGAGCAAGATCGCCAGTCTGGCCGAACTCGAAGGCGTGGCGACGATGGGCTTTCGCGGCGAGGCACTGGCGGCGATCGCATCGGTGTCGGAGATGTCGCTCGTGAGTCGGACTGCCGATGCCGCGCACGCCACGCGTCTGGATGCCAGGAGCGGCGAGCTTTCGCCCACGGCGCGCGCGATCGGCACCAGTGTCGACGTGCGCGAGCTGTTCTTCGCGACGCCGGCGCGGCGCAAGTTCCTGAAGACGGACGCGACCGAACTGGCGCATTGCGTCGACGCCGTACGCCGCCACGCGCTGGCGCGGCCGGACGTCGGCTTCGCGGTCTGGCATGAAGGACGCCTGGTGGCACAGTGGCGCGCGACCGCCGACAAGGGTGCGCGCCTGGCCGACGTGATGGGCACCGAGTTCATGGCCGCCAGCGTGGCGCTGCAGACCCAGGCTGGGCCGCTGCGACTGCATGGCCGCGTGGGCGTGCCGGATGCGGCGCGGGCCCGTGCCGACCAGCAATACACCTACGTCAATGGCCGCTGCGTGCGCGACCGCGGCGTCGCTCACGGCGTGCGCAGCGCGTTCGAAGACGTGCTGCATGGCGCGCGTCAACCGGTGTACGTGCTGTTCATCGATGTCGACCCTCAGCGCGTCGACGTCAACGTGCACCCGACCAAGATCGAAGTCCGCTTTCGCGATGCGCGCGAGGTGCACCAGGCGGTGCGCCATGCGGTCGAGAACGCATTGGCACAACCGCGGTCCGCCGCCGCGCTGGCGCCAGCGGCCGCGATCGACACCGAGACGACGGCCCTGACGCCTGCGCCGTGGCCCGCCGCTGCGCCACGGCAAAGCGGCTTGGCGCTGCAGCACGCCGCGACCCTGTATGTGCGTGAAGCCGCACCACCGCACTACGCGATGCCCGCTGGCGCAGCGTCGGCATCGACTTCGGACCAGGACTGGCCGCTGGGCCATGCCGTGGCGCAAATCGCCGGCGCCTACATCCTGGCGGAAAATTCGCAGGGGCTGGTGATCGTCGACATGCACGCCGCCCACGAACGCATCGTCTACGAGCGACTCAAGCGCCAGCTCGGTGCGGCAAGCCTGGAAGCGCAACCGCTGTTGATCCCGGCCAGCTTTGCGGCCACGTTGGCCGAGGTGGCGACCGCCGAGGAACAGGCGCCAACCCTCATGGCGTTGGGTCTGGACGTGTCGGCACTGGCCGCCACCACGCTGGTGGTGCGTTCGCGCCCGGCCGCGCTAGCCGACGCCGATCCCGTCGCGCTGACGCGCGCGGTGCTCGCCGACCTGGCACAGCACGAGGCCAGCCGCGTTGTCGAACGCGCGCGCGACGAGTTGTTGTCGACGATGGCATGCCACGCTGCAGTGCGCGCGAACCGACGCCTCAGCGTCGACGAGATGAACGCGCTGTTGCGCGACATGGAAGCCACCGAGCGCAGCGACCAGTGCAATCACGGCCGCCCGACATGGCGCCAGGTCACGCTGAAGGAACTCGACGCATTGTTCCTGCGCGGACGGTAAGCCGCGCCGCGTCGGCGTGCGGCGTGACGTACGTGTCAGGCCACGCGGCGCAGAGCCGAGCGCCCGTTGCCCAGTGTGCCGCCAAACAGGTTCTTCGGGTCGGCCAGGCACGGCACCAGGTCGATCTGCGTGCGTGCGCCACGCTGTTCGGCAATCAAGCGGTGCAGAAAGCGCAGGGCCGAGTAGTCCTCGAGCGCAAACCCGACTGAATCGAAGATCGTCACGTCGCCCGCATCGAGGCGGCCCGGCCGGTCGCCGCAGACGATGCTGGCAAATTCGATGACCGGGAATTCGGCACCACATTGCTGGATCTCGCCCTCGATGCGCGATTGCGGCTCGTATTCGACGATGACGCGCGCATCGGCGCGGGCCAGGATGTCGGCGTGCAATTCGGTCTTGCCCGGGCAATCGCCACCAACCGCGTTCAGGTGCATGCCCGGCCTGACCATTGCCGGTTCGATGATCACTGCGTTGCGCTTGTCGGCCGTCACCGTGGTCACGATGTCGGCACCACGCACGGCGTCGGCCGTGCTGGCGCAGCAGACGATGGCCAAGTCGGCGAGATCGGGCAGCGCACGCAGGTTGCGCACGAGCTTGGCCGTCGCCTGGCCGTCGATGTCATACAGGCGCAACTCGCGGATGCCCAGCATGCGGTGGAATGCGATGGCCTGGAACTCGCTTTGCGCGCCATTGCCGATCAGCGCCATCACGCGACTGTCGGGTCGCGCGAGGTGCCTGGCCGCCAAGGCCGACATCGCCGCGGTGCGCAGCGCGGTGGTCACGGTCAGTTCCGACAGCAGCAGCGGGTAGCCGGTTGCGACATCGGCGAGCACGCCGAACGCGGTGACGGTCAGCAAACCGGCGGCCGTGTTCTTCGGGTGGCCGTTGACGTACTTGAACGAGTAGAAGCGACCATCGCTGGTCGGCATCAGTTCGATCACGCCGGAGGTGGAATGGCTGGCCACGCGGGCTGACTTTTCGAAGTCGGCCCAGCGCCGGTAGTCGGCTTCGATCTCGCCGGCCAGTGTCCTCGATGAAGCGCCCCACGCCCAGCGCATGGACCAAGCGCTGGATGTCGGCAACGCCGATGTAGTCAACCACGGGTTCGTCTCCAAGAATCGTTCACGTTGATTGTCCGGAGCCTTGGAGCCAAAGAAAAGACAGCATCCTGACCAAATCGCCATCTAATTTGGACATAATGTCATCTAGTAATTGCATCTTGACCATGGACGACACCGACCACCAGCTGATTGCCCTGCTTCGCGCCAACGCGCGCGCGCCTGTCGCCACACTGGCCAAGCAACTGAAGGTGGCGCGCGGCACGGTGCAGAACAGGCTGGCCAAGCTCGAAGCGGCAGGCACCATCGCCGGCTATACCGTGCGCCTGAAGCCGCAAGCCGAAGAGCACCGCATTCGCGCGCTGACGACCATCGCCGTCGAAGGCAATCGTGGCGAAGCCGTACTGCGCACGCTGCGCGGTGATCCGGCAGTCGAAGCCTTGCACTCGACCAACGGGCGCTGGGACATCGTGGCCGAGTTGCGCGCCGAAAACCTGGAAGCCTTCGACCGCGTGCTGAGCCGCATCCGCCTGATCGATGGCATCGCCAGCACGGAAACCAGTTTGCTGTTGTCGACTCACAAGCTCTGACTACCCGCCTGTGCCAGCATCGCGCCCCATGACCACCGCCCTGCCCCGATCGTTACCGCCTGCGCCTCGCCTTGGCCGCGCTGGCGCTCGTGCTGCTGGCGCTGGCCGGCTGCGCCACGCTCGACGAGAAACAACGCGAGTGGATCTTCCAGCCCAGCAATCGCACCTGGGCCGGTGCCGCCATGCCGCCGCCGAGGGCATGAGCGATGTCTGGATCACCTACACGCCCGTCGACGCCACCGAGCCGGTCAAGCTGCACGCCTTGTGGCTGGCGCAGCCGTACGCCGACGCGCCCGTGCTGCTTTACCTTCACGGCGCACGCTGGGACGTGCGGTCCAGCGCGCAGCGCATGCGCCGCATGCATGACCTGGGATTTTCGGTCCTCGGTATCGACTACCGCGGCTTTGGCCAGAGCACTGCCGCCCTGCCGTCCGAGGCCAGCGCGCACGAAGACGCGCTCGCAGCCTGGCATTGGCTGGCCGCGCAGCACCCCCAGGCCAGGCGCTACCTGTTCGGCCACTCGCTGGGGGCCGCCATCGCGGTCAGCGTGGCGGGCGGGGTCGACGACGCCGCCGGCGTGATCGTCGAAGGCAGCTTCACCTCGATGGCCGATGTCGTGCGGACCACGAAGTGGGGTTGGTTGCCGGTCGCTCCGCTGATCACGCAGCGCTTCGATGCCGGCTCGCAGGTCGAGCGCATCAAGGCGCCGCTGCTGGTCGTGCACGGCAGCCAGGACCAGCTGATCCAGCCGACGCTGGGTCGTGCGCTGTACGAGCGCGCGCATGCGCCAAAGCGCTTCCTGCTCGTCGAGGGCGGCACGCACCACGACACCAACGCGGTGGGCCACGATGCCTATCGCCACGCCGTCGCCGAGTTGTTCGGCGTTGGCCTCATGAACTGAATATGACCACCCTCAAACTGAAGAAGGACAAACCGGCCTCGACGCGCACGCGCGGCGAGCCGCGTGGCCCCCTGCGCGGCGTCGCAGCGCCGCGCAAGCAGGTCACGCTGGCCCAGGCGCAGGCCGAACGCGCTGCGCGCGCAAAGCCGAATCGGCACGCGACAGCCCGAGACGAACGCTCGCGGCGGCTTGCCACCGCCGCGTGACATGCCACGCGGCGCGCGGCCGGTCGAGCCGGCAGCGGAGCGCCGCGCGCCGCCACAGGTCGACGCCCAAGCCTGCGCCGCGCCCGCCCGCGCGGACCGAGACACGCCCTGGGCAGGGCCGGGTGCCGCCGCGCCGTCCGCCGCCGCCGCGCGGCGACGCTTTACCACGGCCAGCGGCGCCGGCCCGGCGTGAACCGGAACGCAGCACGGCAGCACCGATCCGCGAAGGCGATCGGCTGTCGAAGTACATGACGGCACGCGGCATGGCCTCGCGCCGCGAAGCCGACGACTGGATCGCCGCGGGCTGGGTGCGTGTGGATGGCAAGCTGGCGGTGCTCGGCCAGCGCATCGGCCCCGAAGCGCGCATCGACATCGATGCGCGCGCCCGTACCGAGCAGGCGCAGCGGGTAACGATCCTGCTCAACAAGCCGATCGGCTACGTCAGCGGCCAGGCCGAAGACGGCCACGAACCGGCGGTCGTGTTGGTGAAGCCCGAGAACCGCTGGCCCGAAGACCGCGGCATCAGCTTTCACGCCGGCCACCTGCGCCACCTGGCGCCGGCCGGGCCGGCTCGACATCGACTCGGTCGGCCTGCTGGTGCTGACGCAGGACGGACGCATTGCCAAGGCGCTGATCGGCGAGGACTCGCGCGTCGAGAAGGAGTACCTGGTTCGCGTGCGCCGTATCGAGCCGGGTCCGGTGCCGGCGGACGACATCGCCCGCCTCGAATTCGGCCTCGAACTCGACGGCCAGGCCTTGCGGCCGGCCAAGGTCAGCTGGGCCAACGAAGACCAGTTGCGCTTCGTGCTGCGCGAAGGCAGGAAACGCCAGATCCGTCGCATGTGCGAGTTGGTCGGGCTCGAAGTGCTGGGCCTGAAGCGCGTGCGCATCGGCAGCGTCGTGCTCGGCAAGCTGCCGCCCGGGCAGTGGCGCTACCTGCGCAGCGACGAGTCCTTCGCCTAAGCACACATGTTGCGGCGCGGCCTTCGCACGCCGCCTGCATCACTGCGGCGCCGGTAGTTGGCGCCAGAGCGCTTCGGCGGCCTCACGCCAGGCCGGTTCGGCGTCGCGCGCACGGGCCCTGGCGTGTTCTGCGGCCACCAGGGCCTGTTCGCGCTGGCCCAGCCGCAGCCGCATCACCGCCAGGTTGTGCCAGGCCGCAGCGCTGTCGTGCAACTGTGCCACCCGCTCGAAGGCCGCGGCGGCGCCGGCCGGGTCGCCAGCGGCAAACCGTGCATTGCCCTGGCCCAGCCCCGCCAACAGGTTGGCCGGCCAGCGCGCGACCAGGCTGTCGTAGACCAGCAGCGCCTGCGCCGGCGGCGCCACGCGCTCGAAGGCGATCGCCGCCTGCACGGCATCGACCTCGCCGGCACTGACCGGCAGCTGACCAGGCGGCAAGGCGACAAAGGCCCAATGTGCGCCGCGGGCCCAGGTGCGCTCGAACAGGGTGAATCCCATCACCTCGCGCTCGGTGGTACCGCTGCGCAGCAGCACCTCGCGCGCGGCGAGGTCGTAGCCGACGAGCACGGCATAGTGCCAGCGCGTGAACCATGACAGGCCCAGGTTCTGCAGCACGACGACGGCGTGACCCGCCGCGATATCGGCGAACAAAGCGCCGAGTTGCGGCGACAACGGCACGGCCAACGCGCCGAAGCGCCGCGCCGCGGCGAGCATCTCGACCTGCAATGCGCCCTCGCGCGCGGGCAGGAACACCGCGTCGGCCAGGGAATCGGGCGTCGCCGCCAGGCCGACGTGCACCAGCGCGGTGGCCAGCGCCGCCGGCCCGCAGTGATACGGGGTTTGCGGGAAGAACGGTACCTCGCGCAGTTCCGTGCGCGGCGGCAGCCCGGCAGGCGCAGCCGCCGCGAGCGCCGCCGTTTGCGGCGGATCGTCAAACACCGCACAGCCTGACACGCACGTGGCAGCGCCGCTGACCAACAACGCCCGGCGCGATGTCTGCACGCGTGACCTCAGGCCGCGCCGGGCCGCTCCCGAGCGGCCTGAACTCCCCACGGGGGACGCGAGCGAAGCGAGCTGGGGGTCGTCATTTCACGCCGCGCCGGGCCGCTCCCGAGCGGCCTGAGCTCGCCACGGGGAACACGAGCCCAGCGGGCTCGAAAACGTCACTTGATAGTGCGCGTGAACGGGAAGACCTTGGTGAAGCCCAGGATGTCGGTGATCAACAGGACCACGAAGATGGTCAGCAGCACGCCGAGCACGTCGCTACCGGCGGCAGGCGCCTGGTCGATTTGCGCCGCCACTTGAGCAGCTTCGGCGTCGGTCAAGGCGGCCACGCGGGCGCGGGCGGCCTCGACGCTGACGCCGCGGGCCTGCAGGCCGGCCATCACGTCAGCGCGGGCCAGCGTTTGCTCGAGCAACGCGCGGCCAGGCAAAGCGGCGGCGGCCTGCTCGGTGCCGATCAGCGCCGGTGCAGTGGTCGTGACCGGTGCGGCCTGCACCAGACCGGCGAATGACAGGCTCATTGCCAGAATGGTGGCCAGGGTGCGTTTGGTTCGGGTCGTCATGGCTGGGGCTCCAGATTTTCGGTCGCCGATCGTAACGTGCCGGCGGCCTGGAACGTGAAGAGATGCAAGCGGCTGGTACGCTCGTCGCATGACGGAATTTGCAACCCGAGGCGCAATGCCGGCCTCTGCCGCGAGGTCTGCTGCGTTGGCGCCACACACGGCGGCCACCGCACTGGCGCTGCTGCTCGGCCTGCAGCCGGTGCTGACCGACCTCTACCTGCCGGCCCTGCCGCTGTTGGCGCGCGAACTCGCCGCCCCGATGAGTGCGGCGCAGTTGACCATGTCGGCGCTGATCCTGGCCTTCGGGCTTTCGCAACTGGTCTGGGGCCCGGTTGCCGACCGCTTCGGCCGCCGGCCGGTGCTGCTGGGCAGCCTGGTGCTGCTGGTGTTGGCAGGCATCGGCGCAGCGCTGGCGTCGCGCATCGGCTGGCTGATCTTCTGGCGGATTGCTCAGGGCGCGACGATGGCCGCCGCGGTGGTCTGCGCCCGGGCCATGGTGCGCGACTTGTACGAACCGCAGCAGGGCGCACGGGTGATGTCCTTGGGACTTTCGGGGCTGGGCCTGCTGGCCGTCGGCTCGCCGCTCGTCGGCGGCGTGCTGGCGATGACCCTGGGCTGGCGCAGCACCTTGGTCACGGTGGCCTGCTTCTCGCTCATCGTGCTGGTCTTCGTCTGGCGTGCGCTGCCCGAGACGCTGGCGCAGCGCAATCCGCGCGCGCTGCATGGGCCTACGCTGGCCGGCAACACGGTGCAGGTGCTGTCGCATCCGACGTTCCGCGCCTGGGCGCTGCTGGTCACGGCGACCTACGGTGGCCTGTTCACGATACTCGCCGCCTCGTCGTTCACGTACATCGACGTGCTCGGGTTGACGCCGGCGCAATACGGCCTGGCCATGGGCTTGGGTTCGATGGCGTATCTGGCCGGCACCTTCTTCTGTCGCCGCTGGCTGCTGCGTTCGGGCCTGCTCGGTGCGGTGCGACGCGGGGCGGTTTTCTCGCTGGCTGGCGCGCTGGGCATGCTGGGGTGTGCACTGCTGCCGGCGCTCGCCAGCGTGCCGCTGGTGCTTGGCGCGCAGTGCCTGTTTGCGTTCGGTCACGGCATCCACCAACCATGCGGCCAGACGGGTGCCGTCGGCCCGTTCCCGCAGATGGCCGGCGTCGCCTCCGCTCTGGCCGGGTGCCTGCTCGCATTGGTCGCCTTCGTGATCGGCCTCTGGCTGGGCCAGGCGATGGACGGCACGCTGCGTCCGATGGCGCTGGGGGTGGCGTTCTGGGGCACGATGACGGCTGTCGTCGCGTGGACGCTGGTCCAGCGCCATGGCGTGCCGACGCACGCCTGATGAAGCTGGCACCGTGGATCGGCCTGGCCGGGCCAACCGCCAGCGGCAAGAGCGCGATCGCGATGGCCTTGGCCGAACGGCTGCCGTTGGAGATCGTCAGCGTCGATTCGGCGCTGGTCTACCGTGGCATGGACATCGGCACCGCCAAGCCCAGTGCCGCGGAGCGCGCCGCGCTGCCGCATCACCTGATCGACATCATCGACCCGAGCCAAGCCTACTCGGCCGCGCAGTTCGCGGCCGACGCGACACGCCTGATCGACGACATCAACCGCCGTGGCCGGCTGCCGCTACTGGTCGGCGGCACGATGCTGTACTTCAAGATCCTGAACGATGGCCTGGATGCCCTGCCCGCCGCCGACCCGGCCCTACGCACCGCGCTGCAGGCCGAGGCCTTTGCGCGCGGCTGGCCGGCACTGCATGCCGAGCTCGCGCGCGTCGACCCGGCCAGCGCCGCCCGCCTGCCGCCCACCGACGCACAGCGCATCGGGCGGGCGCTCGAGGTCTTTCGCGCCACCGGGCGCACGCTGACGAGTTTTCATACCGCGCCGCGCGCGGCGCAACCGGCCGCGCTGATCGCGCTGGAACCGCGGTCGCGAGCCTGGCTGCACGAGCGCATCGCGCAGCGCTTTGCCGGCATGCTCGAGCGAGGCCTGCTCGACGAGGTGCGCGCCTTGCGTTCGCGCCGCGACCTGCATGCGGACTTGCCGTCGATGCGCTGCGTCGGCTACCGGCAGGCCTGGGCGGCTCTCGACGAGGGCCTGACCGGCGACGCCCTGACCGCCGCGGTGCGCGAGCGCGGCATTGCCGCGACGCGCCAGCTCGCCAAGCGCCAGTTGACCTGGCTGCGCGGCATGCAGCGCACGGTCGTGGCCTGTGACGACAGCGATGCCGGGTCGCAAGTGGCAGCCGCGGTGGCGCGCTGGCGGCCGCAATGATCCCGGCCTTGCTGCGCGTCGAGGGACTCGCCAAGCATTATGGCGGCGTGCCGGTGTTCGAGCAGGTGACGTTCGACGTCGCGCCGGGCGAGATCGTGGCCATCCTCGGCGAATCCGGGGTCGGCAAATCGACTCTGCTCAACACGCTGGCCGGACTCGATGCACCGAGCGCCGGCCGCGTCGAACTGGCCGGACGCGCCCTGCAGACACTGGGTGACACGGCGCTGACGCATTGGCGTCGCGCCAACGTCGGCTTCGTTTTCCAGGCCTTTCACATGCTGCCGCACCTGAGCGTGGCGCAGAACGTCGCACTGCCGTTGCTGCTGCTCGGCCACCCCGACGCCCCGCGCGTGGGCCGGATGCTCGCTGCCGTGGGGCTGGCCGGATTCGAGTCCAGGCAGCCGCGCACATTGTCGGGCGGTCAGTTGCAGCGTGTGGCGATCGCGCGCGCGCTGGTGCACCGGCCGCCGCTGGTGCTGGCCGACGAGCCCACCGGCAACCTCGACCCCGATACCGCTGCACGCGTGATCGAGCTGCTGGCCGCGCAAGTGCGCGCCGAGGGCGCCGCTTGCGTGCTGGTCACGCACTCGACGGCCGCCGCCGCGCGGGCCGATCGCGTGCTGCGGCTGTCGGCGCACGGCATCGAAGCGGCATGAACACCTGGGCCCTGCTGCGCGCGCTTGACGCTGCCCGAGTGGCGGGCCCACCCACTGCGCCAGGCACTGGCATTGCTGGCGGTGGCGCTCGGCGTGGCGCTGGCGTTCTCGGTGCACCTGATCAACCAATCGGCGCTGGCCGAATTCTCGGCCGCCGTTCGCGCCGCCAGTGGTGAGCCCGATGTGGCGCTCGTCTGCGGCCGGCGCGACGGTTGCGATGACGCATTGGCCGATGCGTTGGCCCTGCGCAGCGAGGTCGCCGTGGCCAGCCCGGTCGTCGAGTTCGACAGCTACGCCCTGGCCCGCGACGGCCAGCGCGTCGCGCTCAAGGTTATCGGTATCGATGCCCTCGTCGATTACCGCCGTGGCTCCCGCGCTGTTGCCGCGCCCGGCCGAGGGCAGCGATCGCCTGGCCGGCATCGATCCCGATGCGGTATTCCTCAATGCCGCGGCGGCGCAACGGCTGGGCCTCAGTCAGGCGACACGCTGCGCGTGCAGCATGGCCTGGCGACGGTGTCGCTGCGCGTCGCCGGCCATGTCGCGGCCGGCGGCGCGGCGCTGGCCGTAACCGACATCGCCGGTGCGCAAGTGCATTTCGGCTTTGATTGCTCGATTGACGCGCATCGACCTGCGATTGGTTGCCGGCACGCGCACCGATTCATTGGCAACAAGCTTGCCCGCGGGCTGGGCCATCGCCGTGCCCGACGATGCCGCCGAGCGCACGGCCAACGTCTCGCGCGCCTACCGCGTCAACCTCACGGCACTGGCGCTGGTCGCGCTGTTCGTCGGTGCCTTCCTGGTCTTTTCTGTGCAGGCCCTGGCCGTGGCCCAACGCACGCCGGGGCTGGCGCTGCTCGGCGTGCTCGGCCTGGCCGCCAAGGAACGCGGCAAGCTGGTGCTGGTCGAATGCGCGCTGCTCGGTGTCGCGGGCAGCGCGATCGGCGTCGCGGCCGGCACGGTGCTGGCGCAGGCCGCTCTGCGCTGGTTGGCCGGCGACCTTGGCGGCGGCTACTTTCCCGGCCTCGCACCGGCGCTGGCATTCTCCTGGCCCGGCGCCATCGCTTTCGCGGCGCTGGGTACCGCGGCCGCGATGGTTGGCGGCTGGCTGCCGGCGCGCAACGCCGCCCGCTTGTCCCCAGCGCAGGCGTTGAAGGGGCTTGGCGGCGCTCACCACAGCGCTGGGCCGTGGTGGCGCGGACCGCTGTGGTTGGCCGCGGGCGCCGTGCTTGCGCTGGTGCCACCGATCGCGGGTTTGCCGATCGCCGCCTATGCCTCGGTGGCGCTGCTGCTGATCGGCGGCATTGGTTGCGTGCCGGCGCTGATCGATGCGTTGTTGTCGCGCTCGGGGCCGCCGTCGTCGCCGCTGCTGCTGCTGGCATTGCAGCGCGCGCGGTATGAACGCGACGCGGCGACCGTCGCCGTGGCCGGCGTGGTTGCCAGCCTGGCACTCGCGGTCGCACTGACCGTGATGGTGGCGAGTTTTCGCGACGGTGTTTCGCGCTGGCTCGATCAGGTCCTGCCGGCCGACCTGTACGTTCGCACGGCGGCCAGCAGCGCGGCCAGCGACCAGGCCTTCCTGCCGCCGGGCTTTGCCGCCGCCGTGGCCGCGCTGCCCGGCGTGGCCCGCGTCGAGGTCGCGCGCACGCGCGCGCTGTTGCTCGATGCCGCACGGCCCGCAGTGGCATTGATCGCGCGGCCACTGCCCGATCCGGCGCGCCAGCTGCCGCTGCTGGCGCCACCGTTGCCGCCCTCTGGCACGCTGCCAGGCGTCTACGTCAGCGAAGCGACGGCTGCACTGTACGGCGCCGAGCCAGGCAGCACGCTGGCGCTGCCGCTCGCCGCCGCCCCGGTCAAGGTGCAGGTGCTTGGCGTGTGGCGCGACTACGCCCGCCAGTTCGGTGCCATCGCCATCGACAGCCTCACCTATCAGCGCCTGAGCGGCGACACGCGCGGCAACGACCTCGCCTTGTGGCTTGCGCCCGGCGCCCGCATCGACGACGTGCAGGCTGCGTTGCGCCAACTTGCCGGCGAACCGTCGCTGCTCGACTTCTCGGCCACGACACGCTTGCGCACGCTGTCGCTGGCGATCTTCGACCGCAGCTTCGCCGTCACCTACTACCTGCAGGCGGTTGCCATCGCCATCGGCCTGGCCGGCATCGCCGCCAGCTTCTCGGCCCAGGTGCTGGCGCGGCGGCGCGAGTTCGGCCTGCTGGTGCACCTGGGCCTGACGCGCGCGCAGATCGTCGGCGTGGTGGCCGGCGAAGGCGCGGCCTGGACCGCTGCCGGCGCGCTGGCCGGCCTGGCACTTGGCCTGGCGGTGGCCGTGGTGCTCGTGCACGTCGTCAACCCGCAGAGCTTTCACTGGACCATGGAGTTGCTCTCTGCCCTGGGGTCGCTTGGCCGCACTGGCCGCAGCCGTGCTGCTGGCAGGCAGCGCCACGGCCGCGGTCAGTGCGCGCGCTGCGGCCTCGCAGGACGCGGTGGCTGCCGTGAAGGAAGACTGGTGATCGCCCGGCGCGGATGGCTGGTGTTGGCCGGTCTGGCGCCCTGGGGCT